>CAJUIQ010000071.1 GCA_910586545.1 uncultured Eubacteriales bacterium | reverse complement strand
CCCTACAATATTCAGAGCACATTTCATATTAAACGCTAAAAATGTCAATGACAATTCCCCCTCTGCTTTTTGGATACCGCGAAGCAGAAGTTGCCTGACACCCATATCATGTTTGACAGTCCCGAAAGGATGCTCAACAATACATTTCCGTTGGGATGAAATGGCCTTATTTTGCAAAATGCGGATCTTCTTTAACGGAACTGGCGACATATCGCACTTTTTACTGAATTCAGACTTCTTTATCATCCGTTCCACATAGAAATACCGCATCGTCGTACACTTCTTGGGGCAATGTGAGCACGCGCTTGGGTTGCCGTATTTTGCAATGTGCTTTTTTGTTATGTAGCAGGACGGATACAGAAATTTTCCCATCGGGCAAATGTAGATGTTCCTGCTCGGAATATATACCGAACGGGCAATTGTCTCATCATAACCGGTTGTAACTTCTGCCTCCTCCGCAGTCGTTGGATACCAGAATTCATAATCGCCACCGCATACAACTGGAATGTTGTTTCCGGCAAGCACCTGTGCCACATCGCTTACACTGTCATATCCATTATCCGCTGCGATCGTCATGTGATCTGCCTCGAGTATCTCTGAGGCTTTTTCTGCCATAGGCGACATCAGATTTTTGTCCTGTACCTGATTGCAGACCGCAGACCCACCACCATTTTATTCTTGCCGTCCACAGCGGTCTGGACATTTAGACACACCGGCATACTGTCCTTCGTCTTCATCAGCCGGCTGTCCGGATCGGTCAGCGACACCTGCGTTTCTTCTCCCCAGGTAATACGCTCAAGATACCCTTCCAATTCTATCCTGCGTTCCACAGGAGACAGAATGGCAGCTTCTATTGTTCTGGCCTGGTCTTCTGATTCCATTTCTTTATCAGTTCGTTCCAATTCCTCCAAATACGCGGCTATCTTTTCCTCTGCCCTGCAAATGCAATCCTGAATTTTTCCTTTCGTATAATTCCCGTCCCTGCCGTTCCGCGCTTTGATACCATAATAACGACCTTTTCATAGCGTTTTGACACAATCTTGCCCCAACCCCCTTGAACGCACAAAAGTTTTGTGCGGCCGCGCGTCCCTGGCGGACGCTTTTTCTTTTTTGGGACAGCCAAATTTGAAGGAAAGCAATCTCTTTCAATTCTCATTTTGATGAGATTGCAGCGCTGGGCAAAGAGAACCATTCTTTCACGCGTCCATATTGCGCTTTTTGCAATAAAAAGCAACTATTTTGCTCCCAAAAACGCAAAATAAGCGAAGAATGGATCAAAGCCCACCCTCCGCTTATTTTTCGCGCCGACAGATGGCGCTCGTAATTTTTCAGATTACTGTTTTATAGACACATCTCTAAGGGACCGGACGGCGTTTCGCGGCGCTGCCCCTCCGCTCACAGCCCCAGGATCGCCGAGGCAAAGCGGAAGTAGATCAAAAGGGACAGCGCATCCACAATGGTGGTGATAAACGGCGAGGCCATCACCGCCGGGTCGCCTGCTGCTCGACGGCATCCTCGACTATTATGCTCTGCACGGCGCTTTGT
>CAJUIQ010000070.1 GCA_910586545.1 uncultured Eubacteriales bacterium | reverse complement strand
AATTAGGAATTATTGCAAACGGTAAGGAAAGGTATGTATATGAATATACAGCTTACAAAAGATAGGGAAAGCGGCTATCAAATTATTTATCCCCTCGCGCCCTCCCAATCGGAAACGTACGCTGCCAAGCAGCTGAAAAAATATTTGTTTCAAATCACCGGCGCGATGCTCCCGGAATTTCAGGACAACCGACATGTTGAGCAAAAAGAAATCGTTATCGGTTATACAAATCGAGGCGGATATACGGAGCAAGATCAAAAGGAGCTAGGCAAAGAAGGCTTTATAATCAAAACCATAGAAGAAAAAATATTTATTATCGGAAGCGGCGTGCGCGGCGCCTTGTACGGAGTATATACCTTCTTGGAAACATACTGCGGATGCCGCTTTTATACAAATGATTTTGAGCGCGTCCCCCACAATTCCAATCTGATAATACCCGCCATTGAAGAGGATCGTCAAATTCCCGTTTTTATGCTGCGTAATTCCTACTGGCACAGCGTATCAGATATCGAAATCAGCGCAAAGCTGAAAGTCAATGGCGATTACGGAAGAGAGCGATTCCCCGCAAAAGTGGGAGGCGACGTACACTATGATGGTGGATTTGAGCATACGATCGGGTGGCTGTCCGGTCAATGTCCCTATGGAGAACGCGCATGGGTACAGCCTTGTCTTACCAGCGAAGAGACCTACAAAACCGTTTTAGGCAATGTGCGCAGTCTGCTGGAGAAAAATCCGAATGCGGATTTTATTTCCATCACCCAAAATGATGGAGACGGCGGCGCATGCAAATGCGACAAGTGTCGGGCTATCAACGAGGCGGAAGAAAGTGAAATGGGTACCATGCTCCATTTTGTAAACCGTATAGCAGAAGAACTCGGCGATGCGTATCCTAACGTCTTGTTCGACACATTCGCATATCGATTTACCCGCAAGCCGCCGAAAACCATTCGTCCTGCTAAAAATGTAGTTGTGCGACTCTGCTCGATTGAATGCTGTTTCCGCCATCCCCTGGAGGAATGCGACGTAGCTCCTGCTCATGAAAATATGGAAAGCTTTGCAAAAAATCTTCGGGAATGGTCTGCAATCGCCCCCAATCTCTTTATTTGGAACTATACAACCGACTTTACAAACTTCCCTGTTCTTTTTCTCAATTTAGAAGCTCTGCGCAAAGATGTTGCCTTCTTTGCAAAAAATGGAGCAAACGGCGTCTTTGAGCAAGGAAACATCGCATCGTTGAACGGTGAATTTGGTGAGTTAAAGGGTTATATTTTAGCAAGGCTTTTGTGGAATCCTTATATGTCTAAAGAAACTTATATAGAATATATTCGCGAATTTATCCGAGATTTTTACGGAGCCGGCGCGGAATTTATTGAACAATACCTGCAGATGGTGCTGGATAATTCCCGAGACGCTCACTTCGGCATTTACTTTGACGATCCTACTCAGTATGTATATATCCAGGGCTGCGAAAGTCTGCTTGCCGGGAAGCGAGAATTTGTTCGTAGAGGGACTGTGCTGTTTGACGAAGCAGAAGCGGCCGCACAGGATGACGTCTCACTGGCAAATATACGCCGTTCTCGAATTCAACTGATGGATTATATAGACTTTACACTCCGCAATGAAATCGAAGAGGCGAGCGCGGAAGCAGAAAAGGAAGCTCTAAAAGAACAGCTTTTAGCAAATAATGAAAAACGTTTTCTCTATATG
>CAJUIQ010000069.1 GCA_910586545.1 uncultured Eubacteriales bacterium | reverse complement strand
ACCTATGCGATGAGACCGATTGATATTGAGAAAGATAACATTGACTTCTGTATGGCTTCTGCCCAAAAAGGACTTATGGCGATGACCGGACTTTCATTTGTTATTGGAAATATAGAACTGATCAGAAAGTCGGCAGCATATCCAAAGCGCTCGTATTATTGCAATCTGTTTATGCAGTATCATTTTTTTGAAACAACAGGGCAGATGCATTTTACGCCTCCTGTCCAGACGATTTATGCTGCCCGTCAGGCACTTGATGAATATTTCAGGGAAGGCGAAGATGCAAAATGGAATAGACATTTGGAGGTGTTTGAGGCGATTCATGCAGGGCTTGATAAACTTGGTTTCAAGGATATTATCAAAAGAGATATACAGGCAGGTCTTGGCGTTACAGTGAAATACCCGGATGATGAAAACTGGAGTTTTGAAAAGGTACATGATTATTGCTATGAGCGTGGGTTTACGATATATCCCGGAAAGACATCAGCGCAGAATACGTTTCGTCTTTGTGCGCTCGGAGCTATCACAAAGGAGGATATTGAGGACTTTTTCGTTGTTCTGTATGAGGCACTCAAAGTCAACAATATTCAGATACCGATTCATTATGATGCATAACAGCCTGTTTCATATCAAAAAACAGGGATAGTAATTTTAGGAGGAATTGATTTGAAAGACGAAACGAAATGTTTACATGCAGGCTACCAGCCTAAGAACGCAGAACCGAGAGTTATGCCGATTGTGCAAAGCACCACATATGTTTATGACTCTACGGAAGAAGTTGCAGCAGTGTTTGATGATCCAATGAAGTCATTGATCTATTCCAGATTTGGAAATCCGACAGTAATGGCGGTTGAAGATAAGATTGCAGAGCTGGAAGGTGGCATTGGCGCAATGTGTACTACATCAGGTCAGGCGGCTGTGCTGTTGTCACTGCTCAATATTTGTAATGCGGGAGACAGTTTTATCAGCACAATGGAAATTTACGGAGGTTCTGTCAACCTGTTTTCACATACCCTCAGACGGATGGGGATTGAGTGTATTTATATTGATAAAAACGCAACAGATGAAGAAATAGATGCAGCGTTTCAATCAAATACAAAGGCGGTATTCGGAGAAACGATTGCGAACCCTGCATTGACAGTTTTTGATATAGAACGATTTGCGGCTATTGCACATAAACATGGCGTTCCGCTGATTGTAGATAATACGTTTGCAACGCCTATCTTGTGTAAGCCCTTTGAATTTGGGGCAGATATAATCGTTCATTCCACATCAAAGTATATGGACGGTCATGCAGTACAGATTGGGGGAGTGATTGTAGACAGTGGGAATTTTGACTGGTCAAATGGCAAGTTCCCGGATTTGACAGAGCCGGATGAATCGTATCATGGGATTTCCTATACAGAAACATATGGGAAGAAGGCATATATTGTAAAGGCAAGGATGCAGCTCATGCGTGATTTTGGCGTTTACCCTGCCGCACATTCCGCATTTTTACTGAATCTTGGTCTGGAAACATTGGCGGTCAGAATGAAGCAGTATTGTGAAAACGCTGTGACAGTAGCGGAATATTTAGAGCAGTCAGACAGAGTGGAAAAGGTAAATTATCCGGGATTGCAGAGCGATGAAAATTATGGATTGGCGAGGAAGTATCTGAGCGGATGCAGCGGTGTTATTTCTTTTGTCATCAAAGGGGGCAAAGAAGCAGCGATAAAATTTATGAATAAGTTGCAGCTTG
>CAJUIQ010000068.1 GCA_910586545.1 uncultured Eubacteriales bacterium | reverse complement strand
CGAAACTTGGCGTTTGCGGAGCGTATATTGAGACCGTTCGAGGTGTAGGATATCGTATGGGGGATAAGATATGACGAAACGTATTTTCAGGTCAATCTGTATCGTTGCCCTTAGTGTTTTTCTTTCTTCCATAGGGTTGTTTATGGGAGTGCTTTACGACTATTTTTCAAATGTCCAGCGCAGTCAGCTAGAGATGCAGACCAATCTTGCCGCTCAGGGCGCAGCCAATGAGGGGATGAAATATTTTGAAGGACTTGACGTGACAGACTACCGCATTACCTGGATTGATACAGACGGTACCGTTCTGTATGACAGTAAATCGGACTTTGCTGAGATGGAGAATCATATGGAGCGGGAAGAAATCAGACAGGCGCTTTCAGAAGGGACTGGTGAAAGTTCACGTTATTCTATTACTTTGTTGGAACGTGCGGTCTATTGTGCCCATCGTTTACCGGACGGAACCATACTGCGTCTTTCTATAACGAGGAATACGCCGCTGACATTGATTCTTGGGATGATGCAGCCCATTTGCATGATTTTCGTGGCAGCGTTGGGGATGTCGTTGGTATTGGCATTCCGCCTGGCTAAGGGAATCGTAGAGCCGCTCAATGCGTTAAATTTAGATGAACCGTTGAGCAATGATGAATATGACGAATTGAAGCCTTTGCTAAAGAGGATCGCGGCACAGCAGTGTCAGATCCGAAAGCAGGGGGAAGAATTGAAACAGAAACAAATTGAGTTTGACGCTGTCACTACAGGAATGGCGGAAGGAATTGTCCTTCTTAATGAAAAAAAGATTATTTTAAGCATGAATCCTGCGGCTATGCGCCTCTTTGGTACGGCACGTTCCTGTGTAGGAAAGTATTTATTTTCGGTTAATCGTAGTTTGGAACTGCAGGAGCTATTACAAAAAGCCAGTGATGGAAAACGTGCCGAAATGCTGATGGAATTTGGGGATGGAACATACCAGCTTGATGTAAGCCCTGTTTTATCAGAAAATCTGGTTTCTGGAATTGTTCTGTTGATGCTGGATGTGACGGAAAAGGAAAAGGCAGAACGAATGCGCCGCGAGTTTACAGCAAATGTGTCCCATGAACTGAAAACACCGCTTCATACCATTTCCGGCAGTGCGGAACTGATTGCAGGCGGTATGGTAAAACAGGGGGATATTCCTGAATTTTCAAAGCGGATATATGCGGAGGCGCAGCGGCTGATTCACTTGGTTGAAGATATCATTAGACTGTCTCATCTGGACGAAGGCGTGGATGGCATGAAGTGGGAGGAGATTGACCTTTCTTTGGTGGCGGGTGAAACGGTACAGACTCTTTTGCCAGAGGCAGAAACCGCCGGCATTCAAATAAATTTTTGCGGAGAAACCGCTATTGTTTATGGTGTCAGGCAGCTTTTGCAAAGCATTGTCTTCAACCTTTGTGATAATGCGGTTAAATATAATCACAAGGGAGGTTCGGTTTCTGTATCTGTGAAAGGTGAAAAAAATAATGTCATTCTTTCCGTTGCGGATACTGGCATCGGGATTTTGGCGGAACATCAGGAGCGCATTTTTGAACGGTTTTACCGGGTCGATAAAAGTCATTCCAAAGAAATAGGCGGCACAGGATTAGGGCTGTCTATTGTCAAACATGCCGCAAAGCTGCACGATGCAGAGATTGAATTGTACAGTGCTGCAAAAGAAGGCACCACAATAAAGGTTAGTTTTCCAGTTTACAAGAATTTTACAAAACTCTGATAATAGATTTGATGTATATTTGATAAAATAATATCCATAAACATATTGCAGTAGAAAGGATAATAGATTTATGGATATTTTCAATGTACTCACACTAGCCGGCGGTTTAAGTCTGTTTCTGTTTGGCATGAATATCATGGGGCAGGCATTAGAGCGTCGTGCCGGAGGGAATCTGCGGTCACTGCTTGGTAAGTTTACTACAAACAAAGCCGCGGGTCTTTTG
>CAJUIQ010000067.1 GCA_910586545.1 uncultured Eubacteriales bacterium | reverse complement strand
ACTTCCAGAATCGCTTCCCGCCGTTCTGCATAATTCATGCGTCCACCCCCTTTCCTTTGCTCTCTGGAATAAAGGGTATAGGGTAAAGGGCAGGTGAACCTTGCCCTTTAAGAAAAAAGTTCAAAAAAATTTTTGTGGCCTGATTATGCATATTGCTACCTCCGAAAATTTGAAAATGGGTTTCAGATTTTCGGGATGGCGGCGGTGCGCGTATCCGGCGGTCAAACCAGCAGCGCAGACAAAAAACGCCAGACAGCGGAAATGACTGTCTGGCGTTTTTTTGCGCAGTGGTATTCAATGTTTGATTGACATACTTAGATACGTCTGATAATGCGGTTAAAAGATGCTGGAGCGGCGAGAAATGAGCCTCGCTTTTTTTGACGATATTCCCACCGCATATCTAAAAACAAAACCATCCATAACCTGTCCCTTTCTACGGACAGACACAGATGGCATGAGAAGTAAGCCCTGATGTGAAAAGCCGTTTTTTTATTGGTTTCACAATCAGGAAAATCTATTTGTTTTGATAACGCATTATAAGTACATCTACATACGCTCTATTAGGGAATTTATAGAAACAGACACGCACGATAGAATATAGTAGAGGTGATTAAAAATGCGTAAAAATATCTTACAGCACATAGGGGCAATAGTCAGCGGCAGGCGGAATGAAGAACACCTGACACAACAGCAGCTTGCCCAGCAGACCGGCAGAGGACTCCAACATATCCAAAACATAGAAAAGGGGCGGGTCAATGCATCTATTGAAGTCCTTGCTGATGTAATCTACCGGCTTGGATTATCGGCCGATGTTTTGTTCTACCCGGATATGCCGCTATTGGAACAGCAGACAAAGCAGCTACTGTGCAAGTTCGCGGTCTGCACGGAAGATGAAAGGGTGTTTCTGCTGAAAACCTTAGATTGCATGGCAGAGCAGATGCTTAGCCGACATGAAAAAGAAGTCGAGCATAAAACAGCCGAATAAGGTTAAAGTTCTATCTGCCAGATTAGTTGTGCCTGATATACCTTTCTGTTCCTATAATTCCCAATGTGGCAGACTTGGCTTTATTGACTTCTATTCTAAACTGCAAATATCACAGAAACGTCACCGCATCACCATGTTTCGGCAAAATAACAAGCAGAAATGTCACAAAGCAGTGACATTTGAAAAGTCGGAGGAAAATTCCTTCGGCTTTTCAAATGCATAATATTTTTGCCAACTTGTTTTTGTGTACCCGCTACGATGTCATTTTGATTTATTAAATGGTGCAACAAATAGCACTATCATTATTTTGCCCTCAAATCGCTGGTTCATCTTACTAATTCCGCAGAGGACGTACTTCCTTCAAACTCTCTTGAGCGCCACATTCCCAAATATAGGGGGCAATTTCTTCGTAAGCCCTTTCTGGCGAACCTGCTTCCGAAGGAATATATGTCCACTGCGTCAGAAAGCTGTGAGCATAGTTGCAGTGAATATTCCCGGTATAAATCTGTACCAGAGGATCGGTGATCCAACTTCCGTCAGCAGATGCACAGTCACTCCGATAAGTAAAGTACCGCTGTCCATCCTTTACAAATATTATATTTACAGTCAGTTGATCTTCTGTGATGTCCAGACGTTCTTCTCTACCGGCCATTTCATTGTAATTGTTCTCGGCTTCCACTTTTTCAAAATAAAAGTATTTCCTCCAGGCAGCCAATATCTCCTGTTCCATATCACGGTACTGGTTCGGCACTAACAGATTCAGTGTCAAATCATCCAGTACAAGCTGTTTTTCCAATTCCAAACCATCTTCTGTTTCAATAGGATTCCACTTGAAATATTCCCGGCTCACCTGTATAGACATTCCAGCGGGAGCGATTTCGATTGGGACTTCTGGCGTATTCATGGTATATAGGGGCGTACCCTCATCATCCACCGTCTGATAATTGTATGCGTCCATGACAAACGCACCTGTTTTTTCCTCCAGCAGAGACAATAGTTTCTGGCTGCGCTGTGCGATTTCCAAATATTTTGCATCGCTTTCATCTTCTCCGCTGTTATAAACCACTGTGCGGTAAAGGG
>CAJUIQ010000066.1 GCA_910586545.1 uncultured Eubacteriales bacterium | reverse complement strand
GTTGCCTTGGATGCTGCATTGGTGATATGTGTGTGGTTGCTGATCTGAGACTCTGGCAGTGTTGTTGATGGTCATGTGTATTTACTATACCTTTAAGTGGTATGAAAAGCCGGATATAAAAGGAATATTAATTATGGCATTGTGCATCGGCCTTGCCATGATGACCAAGATTTCCACGGCGTTAATCGCGCCTGCAATGGCGGTTATGATGCTGTATCGTGCATGGATAGACAGAAAGCAATGGATGGTTTATGTGAAGCAGTTTGCCTGTTTCGGACTGATTGCCTTTCCTCTGGGACTGTGGCATTCCGTTTATAATTTTGTGAAATATGAGGTGCCTTTGGGATATGCCGCATTTCTTGGGGAGGATTCGGCGCAGTATATCGGTCAGCATGACAAGTGGGCTCGCTTTTTTGATTTTGACAGGGCATTTGAATTCCTTGCGGTACGGCTGGACTATATCCATGATTTTGCGGATTACAATATTCCCGTAACATTGATTAAATTTGCAACCTTTGGCGAAAGCAGCTATTATGATTCCAGCCTGCTCACGAATATTCTGGGAACGGGTATATTCTGGGCGGATGCGGCGCTGTTTGTCTTTATGGCAGCTGCTCTTGTATTCTGGTGCTTTCGGAAAGACGGAAGGGGGATACAGAAAACATTCCTGTTGACGGGGGCGGCAGTGAGCCTGTATTCTTATCTTAAGTTCTGCATAAAATACACCCATGTCTGTACTATGAACGTCCGCTACATTATGGGAGCGTTTTATATCGGATGTCTGGTAATCGGAGGGGCGCTTACAGCGATACAGGAAATGACGTCAAAAAAAGGTGCGGCTGCAGGAAGAGCCGGCGCCGTCGGAGTCAAGGCTGTCACAGTAGTGTCTGTGGTATATGGGGCGGCCGTCATCACATTACTGGCAGGGATGGAAGTGCTGCTTCCGTAAGGAGAAGTGTGAACGGAATGAAGATTTTCTAAGGTTGGAAAGAGGGTGTGTAAACACTCCCTCTTTGTACCCAACCTAAGAAAATCTAAGTCATTCCGGGAAGAACGCAAGAACAGCGTTCTTCCGGCCTTGCACCAGTTCATAAATTGTTTGTGCCGCCGATGGCGGCATGTCTGGAAGTTCGGAAGTAAACATCCAAATATTGATTGGCATGTGTGCTAAAGCACGCAAAGGGGTATATATGGAAACTGTATTTGAAAATAAGGTGGCAAAGTGGATAAAGTGGGGATTTTGTGTTGTTTTTACATTGGTGTTTGTCATTGTCTTGTTTGTTGACAAGCGTATTGAAGCTTCGCCCAACAGCACATTGCATACGATAGCGCCCAATCTTCTTTTGATTCTGTTTCCTGTGGCGGCAGTGTCGGGGCTTTTCTTGTTATGGAAAAAGTGTGCTTTTATGAAAAAAGCAGGAAATTTCATAGACCGCAGATTTTTGTGGCTGCTGTGGCTGTCGTCAGGCCTGTTATTGGGTGTGCAGTGGTTCATTTCATATCATATATACTTTATGGCAGGCTGGGATCCCAGCATTGTAGTCGGGAGCTCCTATTATATTGCCACGGGAGAAAAGACAATAGGGGATTTCTGGTACTATTCCCAGTATACCAACCAGATAGCGGTGACTGCCGTATTGGCATGGATTCAGGAGCTGCCTTGCTTTCTGGGATATAACACATGGGCTTATTTCGTGTGTATTATGGTAGATTGCGGACTGGTGAATCTGGCCGGTGTGTTTGCCGCGCTGTCTCTCCGCAGGCTGACGGGAAGCGGCAGGGCGGCGCTGCTTGCCTTTGCCTTGTATGCGGTTTTGGTGGGGATTTCCCCGTGGATTGTGGTTCCCTATACGGATACCTATAGTATACTTTTCCCGTCACTGGTATTTTATCTGTATCTTCTGTCCGGAAATGCAAAGTCCAAAAAGACAGAGCTGTTGTTATGGTTTTGCATCGGCTTTTTAGGCAGATTCGGCATGATGATTAAGCCCAACAGCGGAATGGTCTTTCTTGCAATTTTGGTGATGGAGCTGGTGAAGCTTGTGGGAGAGAAGCGTAAGGGAAAGCTGTCCGTATTACAGCATTTTGGCATGGTTGCTGTGGCCTT
>CAJUIQ010000065.1 GCA_910586545.1 uncultured Eubacteriales bacterium | reverse complement strand
ATTCATGATTTACACTCCCTGCCTCTATAGCTTTCTCTTTTGCGTACTCCCGTCCTTTGCGTACAATATGCCCACTAGCAGAAGTCAATTCCTCGACAGCCCATTGGGTGGTCTGTTCCACTTGTTCCGGGGCCTGCTTAGATTTGTCTTCTTCACGCGCAGACGGTTTCGTTAATTTCTGGATATATTTCTGTTTCATCATGTAGGAGGCTTGTTTTCCCATTATAGGATTTTGGGGTTCCTTTTTGTGCTGTTTACTGCGAGTGGTCTTTTTACTGCTTTTTTCTTTTGGAGCCTTGCGCTCCAGTCTTTTTTTACCCTTGCTCATTTTTGATATCCTTTCTGAATTTTTTGATGGAAAAGAGACATCCCTGCTCGGGTTGCCTCTGAATCACCAGTAATATTGTTTTTATAATCAAAATTCTACTCTTACATTTAATGGAAAATAGCACTATTTTTACTATAAACTGGCCAAAATATAAGAAATATAAATCTAAATATATAAAGTTCTCATATTAAGAGGTCATGATTGCGGTAAAATAAGAACTGGTGATTTTGGATGCAACATCGACTACAGGAATTGAGAAAAGCGAAAAGTATAACGCAGAGAAGGTTAGCTATTGATTTAGGGATAGATCAAGCGTCGATTAGCTCATATGAATGCGGCAAATATTTTCCAACGGTTGAAATCCTTTTAAAACTGGCGGAATACTTCGGAGTATCCACCGATTATTTGCTTGGCGTATCCGATGTAAAAACCCCATTAAAATATACGGCCAACGATCAATCCTCCTATATGCTCTTTCTATTTGAAAGTTTGCCAAAAAACTATCGGGAACGAGTTATCGGATATGCCGAGGCGCTAAAGGGACAATCGCAAAAATGAATAAACGGGCAATAAGATCACATTTGTCGGTTTCTTGAAATGCGTCTCAATTTGAGCAATGCCATTAAGTTAACCAGATATTCCCAAGTAAAGCGCAAAAAAGCACTTGACAAAAATGAAAAAATGTGCGGCAAGGCCCTGAAAACGAGATTGATTTTCAGGGGGGCGCACAAATGAAGAACACGGGCGGAGCGTTGAAGGAAAGACTGTTATCCATAATCGGAGCAATGGGGGAGCACCCGGAGCGGTATGCAAAGAACCCGGGCAAGGACTTTACCCGGCGGCGGTCGCTGACGTTGCCCACGCTGATCAGCCTCATCCTGACCATGGACGAAAAAAGTATGTGGAAGGGGCTGCTGGGATATTTTCAGAACGGGATCGGCACTCCATCGGCGTCCGCATTTGTTCAGCAGCGGAAAAAGCTGCTGCCTCAGGCGTTTGAGGACTTGTTCCACCGTTTTACCGACTCCCTGACCGCCGGGAAAAAGTTCCAGGGCTACCGCTTGCTGGCCGTTGACGGCACCTCCCTAAAGTCCATGTCGTATCCCGAAGATTCAGATGCCTACCGGCCCGGCACACAGCGGCAGCATGGCTGGAATCTGTATCATCTCAACGCGCTGTTCGACCTGGAAAACGGGATTTATACCGATGTACTGGTGCAGAAGGAGCACACCAAAAGCGAGGACGCGGCTTTGTGTGAAATGGCGGAGCGTTCTGCGGGATCGGAGCCTGTGATCCTGCTGGCTGACCGGGGTTATGAGGCGTACAACAATTTCGCCCATTTGGAGCAAGCCGGCTGGAAGTACCTGATCCGCCTCAAGGATCGGAACCGGACATACGCTTACGGGGTCACGCTGCCCGACCAGCCCGAATTCGACCTGCCGGTGCATATCACCTTGGGACGGCTGACCCGGCGGCAGTTGGAGCAGCGGGGCATCCCCATACCGGAAGCGTACTGCCGTCTCCCCAACAATGTGCCCTTTGATTATTTGGAACCTGGCAGTGCCGGTTTCTATCTGTTTTCTGCCAGAATTGTGCGTTTGAGGCTGAAAGACGGAAGTATGGAGACATTCATCACTAATTTGAACCAGACCCAATTCTCTCTGGCGACGCTTCGGCGTCTTTATGCCAGGCGCTGGGGAATTGAAACATCTTTCCGGCAGTTAAAGTATACCGTGGGCATGGTTCACCTCCATTCCAAGCGGCCCGAACTGATCCTTCAAGAGATATTTTCCGCCTTTATCATCTTCAACTTTACAAAGGCCGCTGCCTGGGAAGTGGATACCGCATGGGGCAGCTCCAAATATAAACGCTGCGTCAATTT
>CAJUIQ010000064.1 GCA_910586545.1 uncultured Eubacteriales bacterium | reverse complement strand
ATCAATATTCCAATCACTAAATCATGCACTGCCAGCCATTCTGCATATTCAGATAGGATGAAGAACAGTAAAACCGCCAGACACATCATCATGAATAAAAATGAGGCTCCACTCCGTAATGTCCTGGAGTCATGCAGCATAATTGCTGCAAATATGCAAACTGAAACAAAAAATAAAAGAAACGCAAATTGCCACATAACAATCTTTCTCCTTTAGTGGCTCCCACTTTTATTAAATTATCATCTTGCAGACAAACATCAGATTGCCTGCAAGATGGTAAATATTTTCTCAAAACAGCAACAATTCCTGCTTTCGCTTAACAGGTATTTATTTTTAAGCCATATCATCTCTAAGTGCATCAATGATATTTTCTTTTCTGACCTTACTGGTAGCATACACCATCGTAATGAAAACGATACAAAATACGCCAAGTATACTGGCTGCCATGCTTTGCCACGGAAATTGATATGCAAATCCTTCAAGCTGTTCATTCGCTACCATTCCTTTGTAGATCAGCCACGAAAGAATGCCTGCAATCGGCACTCCAAACAGGAGTGTACGCAGCCCATAAAAGAAACACTCGAAATTCATCATCCGGTTAAAACCACGTTCCGACATCCCAACTGAACGCAACATGGCAAGTTCCCGCCTCCTGATCCGGATATTCGTTGAAATCGTATTAAATACATTTGCAACCGCAATCAGAGAAATCATGATGCCAAATGCGTAAGTAAATACATCCACAACAAAAGTGATGCTGCGGAACATGTCAACTGCGGAAGAGAGATTGACCAGCGTATAATCACAGGCAATCCCTGAATCTGTAATCCCGGACTGAATCTGTGCCATTGCCTGTGCGGGTGTATCCGCCCAAAAAGCCAGCCCCGACTTGGAAGCTTCCTCCAATCCGTCAAAATCGGCATTCATTGACCAGGGAACCACCATAAAAAATAAATATTGCGGTATAGAATCAAATGGAAGCATATCTAAAGGATAGTCATCCACAACAGTCGTACAGACCGTTTTCGTTTGTTCCCCTACAGAAGAATAAAGGGTAAACTCCATCTCCTGCCCCACGAAAAAAGCTTCATGTTCTGAGGTATTCAAAATAACAGCAAGGACTTTTGCATCCTGTCCGCTATATTCTTCTTTGGGAAACCCAAGGCTTTCTATAAATTCATAATAAACAGCATCCTCGATAAACTGGGCATATACCGGCATTTCATCAGTCGTGTGAAACTGACCGCCCGCGAAATCATCAGGAAGACCTGCCACTGTGCCTGAATAAAGCAGATCGGCCTGCCATGTGCTTTTACGGACTCCATCCACATTTTTCAATCTGTCATGCAGCATGATCAGTTCATCCTGCGGAATTTCCTGTGCATAGAACGAAATATCGCCATCCGCCTCCACCGTCAGTTCCTTTGCAATTTCTTTCAGAGTACTGCCAAAAGCACTGCCTGTTACAAACAATACAACACTCAAAGTCAGGGACAGTATGACACTGCGGTAACGGCGCTTATTCCTCCGGAAGTTTTTAAGAGCCAGCATCCCTTCCAAACCATAAACACGTTTAGATAATTTAGAAATATTAATATCCCTTGCCTCGGTTTTGATCTCACCAATCTGGCGAATACACTCCATCACAGGGATAGCAGCAGCCTTTCTCGCCGGAATATACGCTGAGATCAAGATCGTAACCAGACTGACTGCTATGGCGGCGACAAGCGCCGGTGCAGACACAGACAAATCAAGCGGCACATTGCTGGTGGAAATGGTAGCAAAGTTTTTTTCGACGACCGGCAGCGCCAGGGCAACGCCCCCAATACCACACGCCACGCCAAATGGGATGCCAAGCGCACCAATACAAATCCCTTCAAACAAAACCGAGCTTCTTAACTGTCTGGCAGTTGCCCCTACAGACATAAGGATGCCAAACTGATGAATGCGCTCATTCAGGGAAATATTGAACGAGTTGTAAATCAGGAAAACTGATCCAATCATAATAATTGCAATTAATACCCCTCCGACTGCAAACATAATGGCATTAAACAGGGTATTCTCCGACACGCCATAAAAACGCAGTACATCCTCATTCAAGACAAAAGGCAATGAACCTGCAAAACACTTCATATATGCAGTTACTTTTTTCGGGCTGTCAAGAGTAATAAACAGGCTGTAACGCCCTGTCGTATTGGCTGCATCCGATCTTGTAATCACTGTATATCCCGGCGAATCATGTTCTTCAAATCCGGCTCTTTCATAAGTTCCGATATGCTCTGGGTTCACCATTTCCAAGCGGTCAAACAGCTCGTCAAGCGGGC
>CAJUIQ010000063.1 GCA_910586545.1 uncultured Eubacteriales bacterium | reverse complement strand
AAAAACTTATTACACGAAAAGAAGCTGCAAAGATTTTGGGGATCAGTATTGCCACGTTGGATGCTGCCCGCAATAATGGTCTGATTGCCTATGTTCAGTATGTGCAGAATGGTTGCGTATACTTCACTGATGCGGGCCTTCAGGAGTATATCGCAAAATGTACCCATCGTGCGAAGCCGGTGGAAAAAGGGACAACGTACCGCAAACCACGAAGTGCCAGAGCATGACTCATTCCGTATCCTTGCTGGAACCCTGTATATCTGGTAAAACAAAGATACAGCGCTGGAGATTATTTTTAGGAGGTGACGGAATTGGCAAGAAGAAAAGTTGTAATTCCGGAATATGGCACTGTCATGAAAAGAGGTGTCCTGTATTACAGAACCAGGATAAGAGATGCGAATGGAAAGCTCATCGCTCTTTATGCAAGAACGCCTGAAGAACTGTACGATAGAGAAATAGAGGCATTGGAGCAGATTGACAATGCCACTTTTCATCGGAAATCGCCCACTGTTACTGAATATTGCGAAAAATGGCTGCTGATGCAGTCGGTTCATATTCGTGCCACCACACTTACTGATTATACATCTAAGGTGCGGCGGCATATCATCAAAGAGCTGGGGCAGAAACGGATGGCAGATGTAACATTGGATGACATTCAGCTGGCACTTGTTCCCGTTTCTAAAAAATCAGCTTCGGTTTACAAGTCGGTGGTGATTCTTTATAAGTCCATTTTCCGGGCAGCGAAAGAGAGCCATGTGATTGACGAAAATCCGACTATGTATTTGGATGCAAAGGGCGGGGGTGTTCCTCAAGCGGAACGGCAGGCTTTGACAGATGAACAAGCAGAACGCCTTTTAGATGCTATCCGGGGTTTACCGCCTTATGTGTTTGTTATGATCGGCTTGTATGCCGGATTGCGGCGGGAAGAAATTCTTGCGTTACAATGGGATTCTGTATATCTGGATACGGACACCCCATATCTGACGGTAAGACGGGCATGGCATACAGAGCATAACAGGCCGGTTATTCTTACCGAGTTAAAGACAAAGGCTGCGGAGAGAAACATTCCCCTCCCCATTTGTCTGGCAGAGTGCTTAAAGGCAGCAAAGGCAACTTCCACTTCGGACTATGTGGTTGCCAATCGAGATGGTGAACCACTGTCTTATACGCAGTTCAAGCGGCTTTGGCAGTATATTGTTACCAGAACGGTTAAGGAGCGCTGCTATTACCGGTATGAAGATGGAAAGCGCGTAAAGCATACGGTTACACCGGTCCTTGGAGAAAAAGCAGCCCATAATGGCAAAGTTGTTTACAGCCTGGATTTTGAAGTGACACCGCACCAGCTGCGTCATACTTATATCACAAATCTGATTCATTCATCGGTGGACCCCAAAACGGTCCAATATCTGGCAGGCCATGAAAACAGTAAAATCACTATGGACATTTACGCCAAGGTCAAATACAATAGGCCAGATCAGCTTGTGAGAGCTATGGGCGGTGCATTTGCCCAATGGGATGCTGTATAAGATAAAACAGAAAACACAGAAAGAGCGAGGCAAGGATGTCTCGCTCTTTGCTTTACGCTGGCCGTATCTTTGATTAAATTGGGACTTTCTGATAAAAAGGGAGTGTAGGTACATAGGCCGCACATTTCAGGAAAGGAAGGTCCAAAATGGCTAAAAAGAAAACTGAGATTCCAAAGTACGGAACCATCATGTTAAAAGGAATCCAATATTACAGAACCCGGATTATGGATGCAGACGGCAAGCAGGTGAGTTTGTATGCTGCCACTTGCGAAGAACTATATGAGAAACAATTAGAAGCGCGGCGGCAGGTGGAGGAGATTATCTTTCATCGGCAGCATCCAACAGTGGCCGAGTATTGCGAGAAGTGGCTGCTTATGCAGTCTGCCAAAGTGTCCGCTGCTACATTGAAAGGTTATACCGCTGATATGAAGAACTATATCATCAAGCCCCTGGGGGAGATGTATATGGAGGAAGTTACAGCGGACGATATTCGGCTGGCACTTGTGCCGCTGTCGAAAAAATCAGAGGGATTATACAGTAAGGTGAATATGCTCCTCAAATGTGTTTTTTACTCGGCAGAGCGCAGCCAAATACTTCAAAGCAATCCTTGTGTGGGCATATCGGGCAAGGGTGGCAAGGCCGCAAAAAAGAAAGAGGCATTGACAGATCAGCAGGTAGAGGTGCTTTTGGATACGGTCAAAGGACTTCCTCCCCACTTGTTTATTGTGCTTGGATTGTATTCCGGTCTGCGCCGGGAAGAAATCCTTGCATTGCAATGGGACTGTGTATTTCTGGACGAACCTACTCCCTACATATCTGTAAGGCGAG
>CAJUIQ010000062.1 GCA_910586545.1 uncultured Eubacteriales bacterium | reverse complement strand
GGCGGGGCTTGATGAAAAATTCAAGTCCATGATAGGGGAACAACTGGACATTCAACACAAATTGAAACCCGTTGAACGGCGGTTAGGCACTCTGAAAAAGCACATCGAGCAGGCCGACATTTATTTCAAGTACAAGGGGAAAAAGCCGCTGACCGAAGCCGAGCAAATCCTATTCACGGCGGCGCACGACTATCTGAAAGGCGTGATGAATGGCAAGACCGCCCTGCCGGTAAAGGCATGGAAAGCGGAGTATGCCAAGCTGACCGCTGAACGGGAAACGCTCAACCGGCGGTATCTTGCATTGAAAGGGGAAGTGAAAGAAGCCGAGCAAATCCGCAGGAGCGTTTACAGTATCTTGCGGCAGGAACAGCGGGAGCAGCAGCCCCGCAGGGCGCAGGATGTGGAGCGGTAACAGACAGGGCGGCGGAGATAGTCACCGCCGCCCTGTTTTGAGTTAGCACAATAAACCGACTACTTCATAGCCTCCCATTCCGCTCTCCAAACATTTTTGAATGTTCCTTCATTCCATCTAAAACGCGGGTCACCATTGTCGAAGATAAGATGTTCTTTGACAGCCCATATGTCTGGCCCCAAATAATAGGTTCCATAGTGCTTAACAGAAACCGAGTTAAATGACATTTCAAGCAGTTTATTCAGCTTTCGCAGCAGCGTACCTCCGTATTTGGGACAACCTCCCATATAGGTAATCATTCCCGGAACAACAACATTTTTCATGTCCACTCTGAATCCACCCAAGGTAACATCAATCGTGTTGTGCGTATCCATATCAATCGCATGAAATGTTTTTGGGAGACTGTCATCATAAAATTTCTCAGAAAATAATTGCTGAAAGCGTTCAAATCGAAAGTTCTCTTTTCCGCACCAATACTGCATGGAAGTCTGTGCCTCCAACTGTTGGAAAAATATCAACACATCACTTGAAGACGCATAAAAATGTATTTCCGGCTCTGGGGGAGAGCATAAAAACGGCACATTTTTAATTT
Source organism: uncultured Eubacteriales bacterium (assembly GCA_910586545.1). Lineage (GTDB taxonomy): Bacteria > Bacillota > Clostridia > Oscillospirales > CAG-272 > Avispirillum. The sequence continues at coordinate 1,568 of CAJUIQ010000062.1, read as the reverse complement.
CTGGGGGAAGTGAATTACACCACGTTTCCAATGTTGTAGAGTATCTCTCTTGCCCAGAAAAGGAAAAAGGCTCGTCTCCTAAAAAAACTAAATGCTCCCGTTCATGGAAAACCTCTGGACTGTATAAAATACCATCAATTTTTTCCCATTCTCTCTGCATTGTCTTTTTGATAATTAGGAAAAGTTCTTTGTTTCGTTCTTCCACCCTCGGCGGGCAATATAATTCATTCATAATCAGTGCGCGGTCAGGGAGCGCTTTTGTAGCAGTATTGCAAATATGCAGTTGAACTCTCTCGTTGGAATAATAATAACCATTGGCATTTTGAACAAAATTAAGTGTTGTATCTCGGAAGTGTATGTCTATCCAATATACGGAGTCAACGGCGTACCCAAAGCAATCAATTTCATCACATGAATTGAATACTTTTAACGCATCAGGACACGGAACACTAAATCCCCATATATAGCATATATCAATTCTTTGCTCTATCTTCTGAAAAAGAGACTTAATATCTGTTGGCGTTGCAAAAAAATATAACTTCACATTATTTTCCTCTAACTGCTTGATTTTTTGGAACTAAAAAGAATCACGGTTTGTCGGTTAGCTTGCCGAACCAAGTATAGCATATTTCCCCACTGAAAACAATCCCCGTTCCGACTATCCAGACGGTCAAGGGCCGAGTAGTATTTTTTCGCACAGGGCGCGAAAAAATCTCCACTCTTACCCCCTTGACTGTCTGGATTTTTGCCGTTGCCATTTCGCCGCCGAAAACGGGGAACAGGATTTGACAATCCTGCCCCCGCTTTCGTCCGCTTCATTTTAACGGCAAAACCGTCTGCACTGGTGCGGCGGCTGTCGGTAGGTTTTGCGGTGGCTCTGCCCCCGCGCCCCCGGCCTCTCCCAAAGAACAGGATAAGGGCAAATGCGTAACCGGCGGGCGTGGACATTTAGGCTTGCGGCACAGCCCCCAAACCCGCATGAATACGGGCTTCCTGGGGCGCTCCAAGCCCCGGCGCGGGGCGGGGTAAGGGTTTTATACTACCTGCCCCCGAAAACGGCTTTTAACCGTCCACGGGGCTTTTTCGCCTGATTTTTCCCATCCCTTGAAAAGTTCCTCTTGACAAAAAGCCTAACGGCCTGTTCCTGGGAACGCCCGGCAGCGGCAAGTCCTTCTCTGCCAAGCGTGAGATCGTCAACGTGTTCCTTTTAACGGAGGATGACATCATCATTGCAGACCCGGAAAATGAGTACGGGCCTTTAGTACAGCAGTTCGGCTCCCAGGGGCAGGTCATTGACATTTCCCCGACTTCCACCAACTATATCAATCCGATGGACATTAACCTGGACTATTCGGATGATGAAAACCCCATCACGCTGAAAAGCGATTTTATCCTGTCCCTATGCGACCTGGTAATCGGCGGCAAGGAGGGGCTTTCCCCGATTGAGAGGACCATTATTGACCGCTGTACAAGGCTGGTGTACCGGGATTACCTGCAGGACCCGCGCCCGGAAAATATGCCGGTCCTGGGAGACCTGTACGGGCTGCTTTTGAAACAGTCCGAGCCGG
>CAJUIQ010000061.1 GCA_910586545.1 uncultured Eubacteriales bacterium | reverse complement strand
ATTTGGGGTAATAACATATGTTTTGTGCAATATTTAATTTTCAGACACGCTCTAGTCAACAAAAACTGGACACAAATTTTAAATTTTTTTACAGCAAAGATTGGTTTTTTGTGCAATGCTACGGATGTCTTGATACATCCTTGTTTGGTTGGCTGGAGTGTATCAGGTATGGAGTGATTGTAAAGCCTGCTTGCGCACCGCTTATGCGGCTTCGGGCTTTACAATCACTCCATACCTGATATCTGGCACCTAAGCCAAACAAGGAAGGATCTATGCCGTCAGGCATCAGCTCCCAGCATTAACACCTGTAATAAAGTCTTTGGGCGCATAAGCCTCCTTGTATTGTTGCGGCGTTAGGTATTTCAACGAATATGCAGGCCGTGCAGTATTGAAAAATGTGATGTATGCCGCCACCTCCTGCTCAACAGGGCTTTCACCAGTGACATGGAAATCCATGAAGATTTCTGCTTTGATCCATCCGTTGATGGATTCCATTGCCGCATTGTCCGTTGGGGTCCCGGCTCTTGACATTGACCGGGTAATGCTATACATCGGCAGCAGCTCGTTGAATGCTTTGGATGCATAGACTGCGCCCTGGTCGCTGTGGAGGATCATCTCATACTGCGGATATTGTTCCTTTAACCCGATCAGGTCATCCAGGCCGCTCAGGTATGTCATCCGGTCGCCCCGCCTCGACGAGAGGGCATGGGCGAGAATCTCGTTGTTCCAGAGATCCATGTACAGCGCAAGCTCATAGTAAATACCCTTCACATAGAAAGCTGTCATATCACTGACAATACACTGCAATGGCCTGTCAATCTGCATCTCGGTCATAAGCAGATTCGGATAGATCTTGAACGGGTTTCCGGGCTTCTTGTACTTATAGTGTTTCGCCCCGCTCTTCACACCGAGCGTCTTGCAGCATTTGTGCGCGTAAGGATCCGACATCACAGTGCCTGTATCCAGACGGATTTTGGCATTCAGCCATCTGTATCCATGAGAAGGATAACGAAGATGGTATTCCTCGAACAGCGCCAGGTTGCTGAGTAAGGCTTTCGTACGCTCTGCCGGATGGGAGAGGGTATGCTTCCAATTGTAGAAGCTGCTCCTCTGTATTCCCATCTTCTCACAGAGAAGATTGACAGGAAAGCCGCCTGACAGCTCCAATATCACTTGGTATTCCCGCTGTCGATAGGAAGATACTCCTTCTCCACACCACTTCCTTTCACTGAGTATCCTTTTTTTAAGCGGGCTTCGTTTATCCGTGCCATGACGAGGGCATCAATGAGTTCTTCTTTTGACATGGATTCATACTCTTTGAGACTGGAATCCTTCGGAGCCCGGGCAGGCTGTGTGACGTTTCCGGTTTTCTTCCTGTGCGTCCTGGGCGGAAGTCCCGTTTCAGCACGGTAAAGGCGAAGATAGCCTTTCACACTGGATGGGTTGAGTTCATACTTGACTGCCGCTTCCTCCACGGTCAGTTCCCCATCGTATACGCGCTTGGCGATGTCCAAGCGTTGTTCCTTGGTGTACTTCATTGGCAAACCTCCTGTTCACTGAATGGTGCCACTTGTCCATGAATGGTATTTCCTTTGTACATAGATTATACCATCGTGTCTAGTTTTTGCACCCCCCGTGTCCAGTTTTAGTTTACCACTTCAGGGTGTATCCCAACGAGGTTTTGTCCTCCATTGCGATACACCCTTATGTGTGTGGCAGTCCCTGTTTTTAGACCTTCTTCATATTTAATGTTATGTATTTTCTTATATCGCTCTTTCATGTACTCTAATTCACTTTCCAACTGTATTCTGCTGTAATTCACGCCCGCCGAAGTGTATTGTAAACTACTATCGAGGTGAATCACAGTGAATGAAGCAAAACAAAATCTTGCTGCCGCAGTGCGTGATGCCCGGACTGGACTCGGACTCTCGCAGGAAAAACTTGCCGAAATCCTGAATATTGACTCACGCACCATACGGGGTATCGAAGCCGGACGGGGAAACCCCAAATTTGAAAAGCTGTACCCCCTCCCTGGTTACATACCTGAAAATACCAGCCGACAAAATCTTTGATCCGGCATACAAAGAAGAAACCCCAAACCTTCAGAAACTCCTGGCCCTGCAAAAAGACTGCACAGAACAGGAAGCTGCTGACCTGATACCTATGATCCGCTACCTGCTTGGCCTGTTGCGGAAATAACACTCTCTGCCGCATCCGCAACAGCCATCCAAATCTAAAAATCATCATTTATGTACCGTCTTAAAAGTGCAAAGGCATCTATTGGTATCTTCCAATAGACGCCTTTATTTCTAAACTACCCTCTATATATTCTCTACCTGCAAAATCCCTTCGTCTTTTCTTTTAGCAATATGCCTGTTGATTCCCTTTAACGTATTTACTTTGTTGATAATCCTATTTATCCAGAAAATCCCAGAACTGCTTATAATCCAGATATCCTTTCAGATTCCCGGCATCATACTGCGTCTGCATGGCATCCTTTAAAACGCTGATCCAGTCCTTCATCCCGAACAGGTCATCATGCGTCCTATTGTCAGCACCGTGCTGATTTGCCCCTGCCCTGATAAAAGCAGACTGTGCGCCCGGACATTTCCCGC
>CAJUIQ010000060.1 GCA_910586545.1 uncultured Eubacteriales bacterium | reverse complement strand
AAATATCAGAACATCGAAAAGCTGACCCGCGAAATTCTGATTGAGCTGGTAGACCATATCAAGGTTTACGAAAACGGCAATATCAGTGTTCACTTTAAGTTTGCGGACGAGTTCCGCCGGATTGCCGAGTATATTGAAATCAACACCACTGACACCGCCGAGGCGGGCTGACCCCCGCCAAAGCATAAAATCCTTTTGACAGTGTGTTTTCCTAATAAAACGCAATCTTATGCTTGCTACGAATCTTTTTCCCTCGTCTATAAGGCGTTTCTTAGCAGCAAAAATGCCCGTATCAACGGGCAGCGCATAAAATAAAGACCGCTGATTTTCCAATCAAGCGGCCTTTATTCTTTCATACTGATTGCCCCGTCTAAAGTGGCTTCCACAATAGGCAGATACTTTTCCGGGCATAGGTGCAATTTGTGGTCTATGCGTCTGCGCTGTTCGCTGTCCCCTCGGATAAGGCCGGGATTAAAATAGCGTTCCGCTGGCAGGCGGCATATCTTCACAAGTTGCAGTATCACGGGTATGCTGGGTATTGCTTCCCCTAACTCAATGCTGGCAAGATAACGGGGCGCAATATTCACTTCTTCCGCTAACGCCTTGCGGGTAATTCCCTGTGCTTCCCGTCCGGCCCTTACGTCTGCTCCAAAGGTTTCAAAGCCGGGGCAATCCTCGACTTTCGCCATACTACATCACCCATATACATTGTATAGTTCATAGTATGGCTTGGGAATGATTTGATATGCACACTACTTTCTTTTATAGTTCGTCAATTCTTCCTTGATTTCCAGCAGCCAGCTTCTTATAATGAAATTACATTGAAAAAGTTGCCTGTTGTAACATTTCGCGGACATTTGCCTGTTATACTATTCTCAACACGCAAAGGAGGACGAGCCATGAAACAGATATTGATTGTCGAGGACGACGCCCTTTTGAATAAAACACTGACTTATAATCTGATTTCTGACGGCTACAATGTCACTTCGGCCTTAAACGCCAAAATTGCCGCCAATCTACTGTCCGAAACAGAATATGATCTTGTGCTGCTGGATATTAACCTGCCGGACGGCAACGGCTATGATCTGTGCAAACTCATAAAGCCGGGACACCCTGATACGCTGGTGATCTTCCTGACGGCTAACGATCAGGAGAGCGACCAATTACGCGGCTATGAAGTTGGGGCGGTGGATTACATTACAAAACCTTTTTCTATCGGAGCTTTACAGCGGAAAATCAGCGCAATGTTCGCTATGCTGGAACATCACAAGCCGTCAAAGGATATTTACGACGATGGCAGATTGTTCCTTGACTTCTTGGAGCAGACGGCAAAACTGAACGGCGTGCCGTTGACGCTCTCTCCTATGGAGTACAAAATGCTCAACCTGTTCCGCAAAAACCCGAAACAGGTACTTACCCGCAGACAGCTTTTAGAAAAGCTGTGGGATATAGACGAGAATTTTGTTGACGAGCATACTTTGACGACGACGATCAGCCGCATACGCTCCAAAATTGAAGCGGACGGCGACACTTATATCAAAACTGTTTATGGCATGGGGTATCAATGGACAGGGGGCGAGAAAAAATGAAACTAAATCGACTTTCTGTGAAAAGTCTGTGTCTGCTCATAGGGGCGGGGACGCTCTTTCTCATGCTCCTGCTGACTGGCCTATTCTTTGCTTTGACAGGCGACAAAATGATATTGCTATGTGGGGCTGGACTAACGGCCTGTGCGCTCATAGGGCTGGCTTTTCTTGTGCTGCTGTTTGGGAAAAGGCTATCCCTGTTTACAAATGACTTGTGCCGGATATTGGACGGTATGATAAGCGGGAACGAAGAACCCGAAGAATTACTTGACAGCGAAACACTTTTTGCCCGTATCGGCCATAGGCTTTCCCGACTATACAATATCATGCAGGAGAACAGGCGAAAGGTAGACGCAGAACGCGCCGAGCTTCAAATGCTGGTTTCGGATATTTCCCATCAAGTCAAAACGCCTGTTGCAAATCTAAAAATGGTAACAGATACGCTGCTTTCAAAGCCCGTAACCGAAGCGGAACGGACAGACTTTTTACAGGGTATCCGCGGCCAGACGGACAAGCTGGACTTTCTTTTTCAAGCCCTCGTCAAGACTTCCCGGCTGGAAACGGGAACAATTCGACTTGAAAAGAAAGACAGCTTATTATTTGATACGCTTGCTATGGCTTGTAGCGAGATTGTCTATGACGCGGAAAAAAAGGATATTTCCGTATCGGTGGACTGCCCCGAAGATTTGAGCCTGTACCACGATAGCAAGTGGACAGCGGAAGCACTCTTTAACCTGTTGGACAACGCTGTGAAATACACTCCTGTTGGCGGCAAAATTGTTGTAACCGTTGAGCAATGGGAAATGTATGTAAAAGTGAATGTTGCAGATACAGGCAAAGGCATTTCTGAAAGCAATCAAGCCGCAATTTTCCGGCGTTTCTATCGGGAAGATAGGGTACACGATAAACCGGGTGTTGGTATCGGGCTATACCTTGCGCGGGAAATCATCACCATGCAAGGCGGCTATATCAAGGTATCATCAGAAGTTGGAAAAGGGTCTGTCTTTTCTGTTTTCCTGCCTATCCGATAATTTTTTGAAATGTCCGCGTTTTGTAACAATTCGCCCTAATTTTAAGAAATAACTTTCTCCGGCGCGGACATTTCTGTGACATTTGGAGTTTACAATAGCCCTATCAACAGGCGGACAGCCTTGAAAGGAGCTTCTAAGCATGAGCATTTTACAGACGATCGACCTGAAAAAGTATTACGGCACAGAGCCGAACA
>CAJUIQ010000059.1 GCA_910586545.1 uncultured Eubacteriales bacterium | reverse complement strand
CAGTACCATCATTACACCGCAGTCAAGCAAAGTAATTGCTCCGAAGACATACGCCATAGCAGCGGGAAGCGTATTTTGGCCAATCGCCATAATCAAAATAAGAAGCGTAATAACCAGCATCCCCATTCCCACAACCCGGCACAGTTTCTTTTCGTTATATTTTTCCCTCTTCAGTTGGCTGGCTGTATTATAACCGGCTATTAGATTCGATCCATGTCCAGTCAGTAAAAGGATTGTTATCAGGACAAATACAGCAAACACCACCCATATCATCCAATCTGGTCCGTTTGTTATGTCTTTTAGCTCCATCCTGATTCTCCTTTCCCCCAATAAACACTCTATTTTTTAGTAGCTTATTATAACAGATTTCCATTGGCTCTGCTCAACATTTCAAGCCCATCTAATGATAGCTTTCCTTTCATCAGATGGGCTTAATTTCTCTATTCTTCTTTTATAACTCCTGCTTTGAAAAGATATAACAGCTTAGTTTGAACATCACGGCAACCCATATAACGACGATCACCGGAGCGATACAGAGCAGCATTGGGATCATATCCTCCGTTAAGACTATTCCTATACCCTCCAGCAGCTTATATATACCGTAGAAAATTGCACTCGGGGCGATAAACGAGGCAATCATCAGCATACGCGCCCGCTCTGCGCCAAACTTGAACACTAAGGGGATCGAAATACTGCCACAGATTGCCGTGTACAGCAAACCAATTAGGCTCAACTGCAGAAGCGTTACGATTCCATCTGTATTCAGCACGAGTTTATGGAGCAGGACGCCGCCGCCAGCCCCCAGCACAAGGCCTGCAATAGCGCCGCCAACCGCAAAAATCAGCAGAACGATAAACTTGGAGGCTACCAGATCTTTTCTTGACACCGGCATAATCATGGCATATCGCGGCCACTTGGACATATTATCAAAGGAAAATGTCGTGATAACCATCGTTCCGCAAATAATACCGCTGGCAACCACATAGCTCTCTGTACCGGCAGAGGATATCAGTCCGACTGCCAAAATGACCAGAACCAAAAGCATAGACTTCATGTTATGCCCGATATTATATAGGTCTTTTAAAATCAAGCTTTTCATTTTGTCCTCTCTCCCTTCACATACAAAAGCAGAATATCGTCAATAGCGGCGTCATCCACCACAGCGTTTTTATATCGCCGTCTTGCCTTTTCTTTATCCGCTACCAGCACGTTCCACTGGTAATCTTCTTTTCGATACGCAAGGATCTCCGATTTGTCAATTTCGTCAAAGGCAGCAGCTCCGCAGCGGATTATGCCGTACTGGTATCGAAGCTCATCCTTTGCCTTGCAGAACAGCACTTTTCCATGGTGGATAAAGGTTATATTATCCGCAACCTTTTCCAAGTCTGTGGTGATATGCGAAGAAATCATAATAGAATGCTCCTCGTCCTGCACAAATTCCAGGAAGACATCCAGAATATCATCCCGCATTACCGGATCAAGGCCGCTGGTGGCCTCATCCAGAATCAGCAGCTTCGGCTTGTGTGAAAGCGCCACTGCGATGCAAAGCTTCATCTTCATTCCCTTGGAGAAGGTCTTGATCTCTTTATCCGTGGGAAGCTGGAAACGGTTCAGGTATTCTCTGTACAGACGGTCCTCCCACTGCTTATATGCCGCCTGAGAGATTTTCCCGACCTTGGCCGCTGTCAGCGTTTCGTAGAAATTGATACCGTCAAATACAACGCCGATATCCTCCTTTAGCTGCTTTGCAGAGGACAGTTCCTGCCCCCAGAAGGTCACAGTTCCGTCATCCTTATGAATCAGATCCAGAATAGCATTGATTGTGGTACTCTTGCCAGCGCCGTTTTCACCGTTCAACCCCATAATCGTCCCTTTCGGAATCGAAAAAGAAACATGATCCAATGTGAAATCCGCATATTGTTTCGTCAGGTTTCTGACTTCTAAAATGTTATCCATCATCTATTCCTCCTGATAGAACATCCGCAGCAAATCTATGGTTTTCCCCAGCGAGATGCCGCTGGTTCGGGCAATTTCCGCCGCTTCCTGCAGATGTTCTTCCATCTGCCTCTGCCGCTCCTCCTGATAGAAATCCTTGTTGTTTGCCGTGATAAAACTCCCTCGCCCCACCGTTGTTTCGATGAAGCCGTCCCGCTGCAGGTCTTCATATGCCTTCTGTACGGAGGTAACGCTTACATGAATGGACTTCGCCAAAGCGCGCATGGAGGGAATGGAGTCACCGGTTTGCAGCTCGCCGCTCATAACCTTCGCTTTAATCTGCGAGGTAATCTGCTCGTAGATTGGCTGACCTTTATTGCTGCTGATGATTATTTCCACGCTGCAGCTCCTCTCGTTGTTCTAATTGTATTGCTTGTATGAGTACATTATAACCAATTCGTACATTGTTGTCAAGAGAAATTTCAAAATTGGAGCAATTTCTTCATGGAATTTACTTGGGATAGCTAAAACGGACCCATGACACGGACGATCGCCTTCTGAAACGAATAAAAAGAAAAGTGTACCACCCAAAAGGCTCGGTACACTTTTCCGTTTCAAACAGTTGAATCAGAAGTCCAACTGCATTTCATCATTTAGGGACTTAAATCCCAGCTTTTCATAAAGCGGCCTGCCCTGTTCCGTTGCGCCCAGGCATACGCGGCCCGCTCCCCATTCTTTGGCGGACTGCAGGCAGTTTACAACGATTTGCGTGGGGTGTGGTGCAAAGCCTCATGGCCTTGCATCAAAGGAATAAAATACTCTGTTTGGACACTCCCGGTTCTTTCCGATGCAGACCGCTTTATTTTTGTTCTCCAAACATGGATGATGATAGAAATATATGATAATTCTCCACAATCGAAAGCTGTATAGCATTTGTGCTATTGTCATCTGCGATTGCATTTGCAAGTGCTGTGTCCCGTTCTCCGACTGTGACTACTTGAGGATCA
>CAJUIQ010000058.1 GCA_910586545.1 uncultured Eubacteriales bacterium | reverse complement strand
AAAGATAACGGCGGCAGCTCCCGGCGATAAAGGGGAGAAACTGTGGCTGGATTCTTTAAACACTATTTTCTGCAAAGACCAGGAACTGATTGATTACGTGCAGCAGATTGTGGGCATGGCGGCGGTGGGGCGCGTCTACATGGAGGCGCTGATTATTGCCTATGGGGAGGGAAGCAACGGCAAATCCACGTTTTGGAACACCGTAGCCCGTGTGCTTGGCACCTACAGCGGGAATATGTCTGCGGATGCGCTGACGATGGGATGTAAGAGGAACGTAAAGCCGGAACTTGCCGAGGCAAAGGGCAAGCGGCTGCTTATCGCATTGAGATTGTGCTGGAGTATGAGGACGGCAGCACGGAATCAAGGTTTATCGACCTATACTGACGGGAGGGATTTTTGTGGCTTATTTTTCAAGAACGACAGCAAAGATTGTGCCGGAAAACTTCTCATCCGAGAGGCTGAAATCCGTCACCGTCCGCGTCTGCATCACGGACTGCACGGGTGACTTCTACATCACGGACATCCTCCTGCAGGGCGGGCCGGTGGCAATGGGATGGGTGGGGCATCCCTCGGAACTGAGGTGGACGCTGGATGGCTGAGTTTGTAAGGCTTGCGGAAGTGGTCAATAAAAAGAAGGATATGCGCGTCGTGAGCGTGCGGTGGTCCCCACCATTGCCGACTGCTCCGGACGTATCTGGTTTACCGACCTCCAACTGCAGGAAGGTCCGAGCCTTACAGGCTATGCCCCGCACACGGAAACCTGCCTGCAGAAGTTCCGGGAGGACGGCGGGATTAAGGCTCCCATGTGGTTCAACGGCGTGGTGCGCTCGGAGGAGACGGTGGTTCTTTTCAACCTGGGAAAAACTTCTGCGCCGTTAGATATCCATATCTATCCGAAATCCGATATGGCGGCGGGGACGGTGCGGCTTGCCCAGGGCGTGGGCGGCCAGAGGGTGTCTTTTCCCGATGCCGTGAAAGCGGAAGACGATATCGCGCTGCTTGCTGAAAGCAGGGAGTGTACACGGAACTGCACAGCCTTTCAGAAAGAGGGGTTTTACCAGTACAGCGCCGCATGGGATTCCAAGCACAAGGTAACGCTGGAAAGCGGGAAAACGGCGCGGCTGTTATTTACGATGCAGGAGATGCAGGAAGGGGGCGGGAAATTCTGATGGACACACTCAAAGGCAAACAGATCATGGTATGGACGTTCATGGGCAATACGAGGATGTACCAGGCGCTCCGGGATTACGGCGACCGCATCAGCCAGATCGGGCTTTTTTCCTTCAAGGTCAGGGCGACGGGGGAAATCTACGAGAGCGGCGTTTCCATTGCGGAGGGCTCCACCATGCGGACGTATATCAGAAAGTGGCCGCACATTAAGTGGCTTCTGACGGTCGCCAATGATGGAACGAACAGCATTTTCAAGGCTCTGCGGGAGAACACGGACGGGGCGCAGGATAAGTTCCTTTCGGAACTTGTGCGGATCATGGAGAAATACCCATGGTGTGACGGCGTGGACATCGATTTGGAGAAAGGGGACGATTACTCCACGGCGGCGAAGTCAACCGCTATGTTCCGAAATATTTACAATACGGTGAAATCCTACAATCCCGCAAAGCTGATGAATATTACCAGGACGTGGACTCCCTCGTCTATTGGGCGAACCAGGCGGCGTACCGCTGGAAGCTGCGGGGGATGTGTATGTGGTCGCTTGGGCAGGAGGACATGAGGATTTGGGAGTGGCTGCCGAAACAAATTTAATATTTCCATGGATACAGGGCTGTCCGCCGATTGGCGGGCGGCCTTTTATCATACAAAAAATCTTTTTAAGGAGGGTTTCACTATGAAGGAATTCTGGAACACAATTCAACTCATTTTTGCGGGTGTCGGGGGATGGCTCGGTTACTTCCTCGGCGGCTGTGACGGCCTGCTGTATGCGCTGGTCGCTTTTGTCGTGGTGGACTATGTCACGGGGGTGATGTGCGCCGCGGCGGATGAGGGCAGGAAATATTGTTCCTATGAGTGTTATATCAAAGATAGATTCGGAGGTGGGCGGAATGCAGAATAAAAAAAGTGAAGCAGAAAATATAGTGACTGCAAAGGGTGGCCTTGTGCCGGTATGCGAGAAATATACGCTTACCATCAAAGAGGCGGCAGCCTATTTTAATATCGGGATTAAAAAAATGCGGAGGATGGCAGAGGAAAACACGGGCAGGTTTTCTGTATTTTGCGGAAACAAGTATCTGATCATCCGCCCCAAATTTGAAAAATTCATTGATGATTCCTCGGAGATATAAATAGTTTTTATCTGCCAAAAGTAGTTGCTATTTACCGGCTTTAGAGTGATATATGTTATGACCTCGGAAGGGGCAGAAATACGGATTGGAGGTTAAGAGGATGAAACCACAGTTGCAGGACAAAGATGTTCTGACCGTCCAGGAGGCAGTAGAACATTTCAAGTTGAGCCGCAGAAAATTTTATGCATTGCTGAAAGAAGAAGGACTGCCTTTTGTTGCCTTTTACTTTAATGGACGGAGACTTATTCTCCGTTCAGAATTTGTGAAGTATCTGGCGGGGCATCCGGAAATAAGGAGGAGGGAACCAAAATGTCAGGAAAGCCAGGGATGAGACGTGATTCCAAACACAGGGTTCTCCGCAGGGGAGAATCCATCCGTGCAAACGGGAAATACCAGTTTAAATACCACATAAACGGGAAACCGCATTTTGTGTATAGCTGGAGGCTGGAGCCTACCGATCCGCAGCCAGTAGGGACAAAGCCAGACCTTTCTTTAAGAGAAAAAGAAAAACTGATAGGGTATGACCTAGACAACCAATTGGACCCGTTGGGAAAGAACATAACAGTCAACGAATTGGTGGAGAGGTACCTTTCCACTAAAACGGGAGCAAAAAATAATACGAAGAATAATTACGGTTTTGTGAAAAACCTGCTGAAGAAGCAGGCGTTTGGCGATCTTAAGATCTCCAAAATAAAGACATCCGATGCAAAACTGTTCCTGATCAAGCTGCAACAGGAGGATAAAAAAGGCTACAGTACCATCAAAACGGT
>CAJUIQ010000057.1 GCA_910586545.1 uncultured Eubacteriales bacterium | reverse complement strand
GATAGTCCACATTGGCTTTAACATTATAAAGCTCTTTCATATCGGCTCTGGCCTGTTTGTAAGAAGAATAGGCTTTCCTTTTTTGTTCCAGAAGTCCGGCATATTCCTCCCGCAAAGATTTGACGGAGGCAGCTTTGTGATTCCAACTTCGTCAAAGTATTTCTTCGCCGCCTGGTGCAGAAGGATTTCCGTCTCATACGCCTCACCGAATTTTTTGCTGTACCCGGCTTTCCGGTACTCCACATAGATTGCCCGCGTCTTGGCATAATTTACGATCTGTTTCTGCAGCTCCCCGTTGGCGGCCATCTGTGATTCCAGTTCCTTGATCTGTACTGACAACGCATTGAAGCTGGCGGTAGCGGTATCTGATTTTTTCTGCAAATCCTCATAGCTCATATCGCCATGCTCTTTGAGCCAGATCACCGCCTGGGAAAGCTGTTTTAAGTTGAACACTTTCACCCAGCGTTCATGCCCCGAACCTTTGCCGGAACGGACCGCCGCCTCAATATCCACCAGCAGCCCGGCTTTGGAGACTGGCTTTTGTGGAGAGGTACGGCGCGGCTTCACCGTCCGGGTGCCGGCGATCCGTTCTTTGATGGCCTGCTCGGTATAGTCGCCCTTTAGCGTATCACATCGGGTATATCTATCTTCCAGTGACAGGCGAAAACGGAGGTACTTCCGCTCTTGGTTGACTTCAATCCCAGCCGCCTCCAGCTTCTTCAAAAGTTCTTCAAAGTCTTTTGAGATCATCACCTGCGGTGATGGCTGTGCGGTCTACGCTCCGCTTCGGTCCGTGCTAAACAGACGTCCCCTGGACGTCCAGCACCGTTGGAACGCTTGATTATAGGTTGCCGCCTCCAAATAAAAGGACAGCAATACCCGTTTTCGATTTGCAATGGGAAGATGGGTGGCATCAAATTCTTTCGCTGTCAACTTGAACCTATAATGGGCGATACCGCAATACCGCCCATTACTTTCTAATATGGGATTTTTATAATGACCTGTGCGCCGTTTGTTATATCAGAATTTTCCAATATGAGCTGCCCGTTATGTTGCTCGATAATGCAGCTTGTAATATAAAGCCCCATACCAAAATGCAGGTTAGAAGTCCGGCTATGGTCACTCATGAAAAATTGCTCGTGTGCATGATGCAGGGCTTCCGGTGTAAAACCGCTGCCCTCGTCCGTTATGGAGATTTGCAGAAAGTTGTCTGCCTTTTTCGTTACGATATAGATGGTTCCTTTCGTGGGAGAGTAGTCTATCGCATTGGCAACCACATTCATAATCGCCCGTTCCAGCAGCATTTTATCCGCTTTAAAAACACCTAAATCTATGCCGGTTTCCATGTGTAAGGAAATTCCTTTCGTAAGACACATAGAACTCGCCCGGGCTTCTATCAGCTCCATATAATCAGCCATATCAAATTTTTCTGAATTAAGCTGATACCCGGAGGCAGTCCGGGATATATCTATTAGCGTCCTAATATAAACGCCTATCTGTTCGGAGCTTTCTGTAATATACCCAGCATATAACCGCTGCTCGTCGTCAAGTTCCGTTTCACTTATCAGGTCGATATTTCCTTGAATGACAGTCAACGGTGTTTTTAAGTCATGGGCAAGCGCCGCGATTTGTTCCCTTTGTAATCGCTCTGCGTCCCATTGTTTTTCTAAAGAGGATTTCAGATTGTTTTTCATATCGGAAAAAGAACAAAGTACATCTTCAAATTCTTTGATTTTGGAGTGTCCCACTTCAAAATCGAGATTTTGCTGTGCAACCTGTTTGGTCGCTTCAAAAAGCGGGGAAAGCTGCACCCGTAGATTTTTTGAAAATTTAGCTGTTAAAATGATGCACACCATCATACAGTTTATGGCAATGAGAATATACAGCAGGATTTCCGGCGATGGGAAATGCTCATAAAGCCATTCGTTGGTAAACTGCGAACCGACATAGTATTGAAGCACCACATATTCATTTTCACGGGTAACAAATAAGTACTGCTTGTCCGGATTTTGATTTGCCTTCCCCGATATGGCATATTCCATAGCCGAGTCCAAATCTTCACCCTCTAAGGACGTTTTTACTACCCGATAATTCTTATCCAGCACCAGATACCTGCACCCCATAGGAATCTGAACGTCTGCCAGATCCGGCGTCGCAGCGATAACCGGTGCGAGGTTTTTTACGTTGCTTTCCATATAATTGGCATAAGTAATAAAGCCCATATTTGTTCCGGCTAAAATAAGGCCGAAGGGGACGGCTGCCGCCCCCAACAGTCCCACAAGCAGCATACATAAAAATTTCCAAAAAGACGCTTTCAATGATGTTGTTTTCTTCATTCCCATTTATACCCAATCCCCCAGACTGTCATAATCGGCTGAATATCCCACTTACTTAATTTCGCCCGGATATTTTTGATATGAGTGGAAATGGTGGAATTATCACTGTCGCCCTCTAAACTAAAAACCGCTTCGTAAATCTGTTCCTTTGAAAATACCTGTCCTTTGTTACGGGCAAGATATTCACAAATCAGGTATTCGCTTTTGGTCAGGGAAACAGGCGTATTGTCTACCCGTAATTCTTTTGCAGATAAATCTATTTTTATCCTGTCAAAAGCAAGAGCCGTATGCCGTTCTCTGTGCTCCCGGCGTAAGTGGGCGTTTACCCGTGCCCTGAGTTCTGCAATGCGGAAAGGTTTTGTCAGATAGTCGTCCGCCCCCAGACCCAGCCCAAATGTAATATCATTTTCCATTGTCTTTGCTGTTAGAAAGAGAATCGGACAGTCCACCAGTGAACGGATTTTATCACAATAGGAAAAGCCGTCTATATCCGGCATCATAATATCCAGTATAATCAAATCGTATCTATTCAGTTTATCAAGCGGCACCTGTGCGGCGGACGTATAAATGGTAACGAGATGTCCGTCTTTTTGTAGCCCGTTTTTGACAAGTTCTAAAATAGACTGTTCATCATCAACCATAAGGATTGCTGCCATATCGTCGCCTCCTTTCATTGTTTTTTTCAGTATAGCATAATCTTTAAGGGCAGAAAAACCATCATTGCCGCTTTGCGATATGATAGCTGTTATTTACCTTGACTGCAACTGCTTCGGTTGTATCGGTTCCATAAATCT
>CAJUIQ010000056.1:3323-4372 GCA_910586545.1 uncultured Eubacteriales bacterium | reverse complement strand
AGCCGGCGATATGCTGTGTATCAGCGGAAAAGAACTGACTACTCACGGAAAAGCATTTATTCTGTGTGTAGAAGATGCCCGAATTTTGTGTGGAGATATGGATCGATTATTTCAGCTGCATCTGGAAGGCGTGCGTATACTTACTCTGGTATGGAAAGGGCATTCCTCTATTGGGGGAGCCTGGGACACGGATGAAGGCCTGACCCCGTTCGGCCGTTCCGTTGTAGAAGCATGTTTTGCTGTTGGCATTGTCCCCGACATTTCCCACGGATCCTGGACACTGTGCAACGATGTACTGAAGATGGCAAAAAAGGCTGGCCGACCTATAGTCGCCACCCATAGCAATGCGTATGCAGTTACGCACACCTCACGTAATATTACCGACGCAATTTTTCGGGAGGTAGCAGAAAATGGCGGCGTCACAGGCATCAGCTTATGTCCCGCTCACCTCACATCCGGCAAAAATTGCTCCTCCAGCGATGCGTTGCGTCATATTGAACACTATATATCTGTAGCGGGAGAATCAGCAATATGTCTCGGATGTGATTTTGATGGGATTGACGAAACGCCGAAGGATCTGTATAATATATCTTGTATGGAATCCTTTTACGAGAAAGCTGTTCGCCGCCTGGGCAGCAGTGTTGCAGACAAAATATTTTTCAATAATGGATTCCAATTTTTAAAATCTAATATATAAATATATCTTCAATAAATATTTATTTGGTTAGCAACCCAAGAAAGGTATGGAAGTAAAAAATGAACTACGTCAGCACCAGAGACACAGCCGCAAAACCGAAAGAAGTTTCTGCAGCCTATGCAATCAAGCGAGGACTCGCTCCGGATAAAGGCTTGTATATGCCCACCGCGATTCCAAGCCTCTCAAAGGAAGATATTCTCGCACTGGCTAAAAAGCCCTACTATGGCCGTGCGGCAGAGGTGCTGTCTATGTTTCTAACGGACTATGACGCAAAAAAGCTGTTGGCTGATTGTAAAGAGGCATATAGCGATACACGGTTTCCCGGCGGCGCCGCTCCTCTTGTGCCCATCGG
>CAJUIQ010000056.1:0-3294 GCA_910586545.1 uncultured Eubacteriales bacterium | reverse complement strand
TATGGCTCTGCAAATTATGCCCCGGCTGCTTTCCTCTGCCCTGACAATGACCGAAGAGAAGCGGCGCGCTCATATTCTTGTGGCCACCTCTGGCGATACAGGAAAAGCCGCCTTGGAGGGATATAAAAACGTACCCGGTATTGATATTACTGTTTTCTTCCCTGTAGACGGCGTAAGCGCTATGCAGAAACTGCAGATGATTACCCAAACTGGCGACAATGTCAATGTATGCGCCGTTCGCGGCAATTTTGATGATGCCCAAAGTGGTGTAAAAGAAATTTTTGCTGACGCTTCCCTGGCCCGTCTTGCAGAAGAAAATGGATTCTTCTTCTCCAGTGCCAACTCTATCAACTGGGGCCGTCTTGCACCGCAAATCGTATATTATATCTCTGCCTACTGTGATCTTTTAAACAGCGGCGAAATCTGTTACGGCGATAAAATTAATGTATGTGTACCTACAGGCAACTTCGGTAATATTTTTGCCGCATTTATTGCACGAGAAATGGGATTGCCCATTGCAAAAATGATCTGTGCGTCTAATGCAAACTGTGTGCTCACCGACTTTATTCGCACCGGCACTTATGACCGTACCAGAGAATTTTATAAAACCATGTCTCCTTCTATGGATATTTTAATTTCTTCCAATTTGGAACGGCTGTTGTATCTCCTGGGCGGTCCCCAGATTACTGCCGATTGTATGGAAAAGTTGGCCCGTGACGGCAAATATACCATACCTGCTTCCGTAATGGAGAAAATTCGTACCGTTCTGGAGGGCTTCTGCTGTACAGAAGAGCAGACATCCAAAGTAATTCAGGATACCTTTGCCCATAGAAAATATTTGGCAGATCCCCATACCGCCGTGGGCATCGGATGCGTAGAACAATATATTGCCGCAAGCGGCGACACCACAAAAACAGTCCTCGCCTCTACTGCAAGTCCCTATAAATTTGCAGCGGATGTTTGTACTTCTCTTGGCACAGCTCCGGAAAGCGACGAACCTCGTTGTATTTTGGAAGGGCTGTCTCAAATCAGCCAAACAGAAATTCCCGCGCCCCTGGCTGCCACGCTTTCCTTACCAGTGCGGTTTCAAACTGTGGTGGACGCCAAAAATATGGCAGACTTTATCTTTAAAAAATAAGCCTTCCAAGGAGGAGATGCATGTCTCTGTTTTCTATTGCAGACTTACACCTTTCCCTATCCACGGACAAGCCTATGGACAAGTTTGGGAGCCGCTGGACGAACTATACCGAAAAAATAGAAAAGCGCTGGCGTGCCGTGGTAGGGGCGGATGACACGGTCATTGTTCCCGGCGATATTTCTTGGGCAATCGATTTAGAAGAGGCCTTAGCAGATCTGCAGTTTATCCATGCGCTTCCCGGTAAAAAAATTCTTGGCAAGGGGAATCACGATTACTGGTGGTCTACCATCAGTAAAATGGAAAACTTTATTACGGAAAATAATTTATCCAGTATTCGATTTCTCCAAAACAATGCCTTTGCCGTAGAGGATTATATTATAACTGGTACCAGAGGCTGGTACTTGGAAGAAAAGCAACAGACTGCCTCAAATGCCGATTTCGCTAAAGTTGTGGCAAGAGAGAATATTCGTCTGCAACTTTCTCTGGACGCAGCAAAAAAACTGCAAACAGATGCCGGGAACCCAATCTTGGTATATTTTCACTTCCCTCCTGTGTACCGCAGTTTTGTATGCCGCGAATTGATTGACACATTGCATGCATACGGAATCCAAAACTGCTACTTCGGACATATCCATGGTACATATAATGTTTCCAGAACCACCATGTTTGAAGATATTTCCATGACCATGATTTCAGCAGATTTCCTGGATTTTGTTCCTATGATCACTATGCCTCTTATCTATTAGGATAAAATCATAGGATACCGGGAAATATTTTGGAAATATTATTGACAATTCATGGCATTTTCGGTATTATAATTAGAGGTCAATATAAATGATTGAGGAGAATAGAAATGAGTTTGAAGGAAGCTAAAAACATCGACAAAAATTTGTACGAGTTGAAGATTGAAATTGATCCCGGCGCATTTGCCGAAGCAGTAGATAAAATATATAAAAAGCGCGCCAAAAACATCACCGTTCCCGGATTCCGCCGTGGAAAGGCTCCCCGCTCTATTGTTGAAAAAATGTATGGTAAGGGCGTTTTCTATGAGGACGCCATCAATGAACTTTTGCCGGGGGTATATGCGGATGCTCTGAAAGAATCCGGTATCGCCGCTGTAAGTCAGCCCGATTTTTCCATTGACAGCGTAGATGAAAATGGCGTTGCTCTCACCGCAAAAGTATATGTAAAACCGGAAGTATCTATCGATGGATATAAAGGTATTGAGGTCGTTAAAACGGTTGAAGAGACGAAAGACAGTGAAGTACAGGACGAGATTGATAGAGTACGGGACCGTAACGCCCGTATGATTGACGTTACCGACCGCGCCGCTGAAAACGGTGATACAGTCAATATTGATTTCGAAGGCTTTGTAGATGAAAAAGCTTTTGAAGGCGGCAAAGCAGAAGGCCACGAACTGATTTTGGGATCCGGCCAGTTTATTCCCGGCTTTGAAGATCAGATAATCGGCAAAAATATCGGAGATGCCTTTGATGTAAATGTAACCTTCCCTGCAGAATATCACGCCGAAGAGCTGGCAGGAAAGGCAGCTGTGTTTAAAGTAAAGCTGAACGCCATTAAGCGTAAGGAGCTACCGGAGCTGGATGATGACTTTGCAAAAGATGTTTCAGATTTTGATACATTTGCTGCATATGAAGCCGATGTACGGGCAAATATTACATCTAGAAAAGAAAAAGCTGCCGAAGACGCTGTAGAAGAACAGCTAATCAACACACTGATCGAAAAACTGGAAGCGGATATTCCCGAAGCAATGTTTGTAACAGAAACAGAGAACTTTGTGCGGGATTATGACACCCGTCTGCGGATGCAAGGACTGGATCTTGCAAAATACTTCCAGTACACTGGAATGGATTTGGATAGTCTGCGTACACAGATGCGTCCCCAGGCCGAAAAGCAGGTAAAAACCCGTCTGGCTTTGGAAAAAATTGCCGAGCTGGAAAATATCACTGTTTCAGAAGAAGAGTTGGAAGCTGAATATACACGCCTTGCTGAGGCATATAATATGGAAAGCGATAAGATTAAAGAATCTATTGAAGCGGATGCACTCAGCGAAGATATTAAAGTAAAGAAAGCTGTAGACTTGGTAAAAGAAGCCGCTGTAATCAAAACAGAAGCGCCTAAAAAAGCCCCTGCGA
>CAJUIQ010000055.1 GCA_910586545.1 uncultured Eubacteriales bacterium | reverse complement strand
TCGGAGCGGTTGATATTCCAACGGATGCCCGGAGAATGCACAAAAAGCCTACTCCTCGCATCGGCGGCCTGGGTATATTTATTGGTTTTACTGTATCTACGCTGGTGTTCTGCGATTTTTCTGCGGAGTTGTTCGCAATCTGGACCGGCGGCGCGATTTTGGTCATTTTGGGAATTTTAGACGATATACTTCGTCTTTCCGCGCTGCTCAAGCTGCTTGTACAGATTTGTGCGGCGGGGGTCGCTGTGTGCTTTGGTGTTGTAATTGATCAGGTAACCATGTTTGGTACAGTTATTGAATTTGGAATATTTGCAATTCCCATCACGCTTTTGTGGATTGTGGGATTGTCTAACGCCATTAACTTGATTGATGGGCTGGACGGACTTGCCTGTGGGGTCAGTGCGATTACCTCACTCTCCATTTTAGGTGTAGTTTTGATTACCGGCGACATGACTTCGGCGCTGATTACGGCCATTCTTGTAGGTGCTTGTGGAGGTTTTTTGCCGTATAATAAAAATCCCGCCAGCATATTTATGGGCGATACGGGAGCTCTGTTTTTGGGATATACCTTGGCAATCATATCGGTGCAGGGCGTATTTAAACTGCACACGGTATTGTCTTTCCTGGTTCCACTGTCCATTTTTGCCCTTCCTTTGCTGGACACGCTGGTGGCGATTTGCCGGCGCCTGATTCATAAACAGAGTCCTTTCCATCCGGACCGGGGGCATCTCCATCACAAGCTTGTAGATATGGGCTTTACTCATAAGGAAGCAGTGCGTCTATTGTATGCAATCAGTGGAATTATGGGGCTGGTAGCCGTTACGTATACCGACGCAATGTTCCATGAATCGCGTGCATGGAAGAGTATGATTATAGCTGTGGTAGCAATTGTAATTTTAGTCCTTAACTTTTTGTGTCTGCGTAAGCCCAGTACAAGAATTTTGTCCGGATTGGCTGAACATATCAGCGAAAAGAGACTGGAAGAAGCCAGAGCTATGCAGGAAGTTAAAAAAACAGTGGAATCAAAGGAGACAGAAGAAGACGGAATGGCCGACCAAGAAAAACAGTCTAAGTAACAGGCGCAATTTGTTTTGCCGTAAGTTTTAGAGAAAGGCAGGATCAAAGACTATTTATGAAAAAAAGTACGAAGAAGCTGCGGCAATATTCAGCTGCGGACGTGTTTTTGTGGCTGCTTTTGTTGATGTGTATCGTGGGCATTGGGATTCGCATTGCGGCAGGAACGCGTAGTATATTTACTAAGGAAACGCCAGGAGAATATCTGGTTTCATATGTGATAACAGATATGCGCAGCGAGTACAGCGATTATTTCAGTGAAGGAATGGAGTATTATTTAGAAGATGGAACTCCGTTTGGTTCTCTTACCGGCGATGCCGTGTTTACTCCTACACGAGAGTATTTGGAAGATGAAAACGGCCAGTATGTAGCCAGTTATAATTCCAGTGGGCGGGTAGATGTAAAAGGAACCGCAAAAGTGGAGGGCATTATGACAGAGCAGGGCTTTATGTTGGAGGATAAGATGTACCTGGCCGCCAATATGTCCCTTACCGTTTACAGCACAGAAATGATGGCGGAGATTTTGATTACAGATATATCAAAGGTGAGTGTGCAAAATTGAACGATAAAAAACTAATGAAAAAAGATGCGGTATCGAACCAGCATCAGGAGAGCACGCCTAAAAAAGGCGGGGCACAGATTCGAAATCTGCGAAATTTTGGGATTACCTTAGGCATTTCGTTTGTGATTCTTGGAATCGTGGCAATTTTTGCGGCTCGTTTTGTTGCAAACACAGTTTGTGAGGTGTTTACCGGAGACGGCGCAAAAGATTTAAGCGAGGTGCTTACTCCAGTAGAAACCACAGATCCTTCCGGAGAAAAGCAGGATGATCGTTTTTCAAAAGAACTTTCAGGTTCTTCTTTTACATGGCTCATGGTGATAACGGATAAACGTCCTTCGGTTTACGATAATTATTTTCCAGATAAAAATGAGATTAAAAATATAAATGAGGAAGATGCTTTTGGTCTCTTAGGAAAAAACTATCGATATGTTGGAACGGCAGGCATTGTACTTGTTCATGCCAATGTAAATTTGCGGGAATACACAGTGATGGCGATTCCGCCTATTACTAGAGTGGAAACTGGCTCCGGGGACTATAGTTTAAGTGAAATATATTCTTATTTTGGAATGGATTTCTTAAAGTCAAAGATAGAAGGACTTACAGGCATGACAGTGGATCAATATACCGTGCTGAACTGTACGGATCTTGTATCTTTGGCCAATGTGATTGGTGGTATAGATTGCAAGATACCAGTAGATATTTACTCTAACGGCCCCCTATATGTATCAAAGCCCCCCGAAAAGTCCGATACAGAGGAAGACGAAGCAGCGTCTGAAGATGCTCCGGTATATAAGGCAGAACTGGAAAAAACAGAGGTGGCAAAGCTGTCTGCTAAGCTGGAGGCGGCGCTGCTGTATAGCGACTATACAGACGGTGTGGGAGACGAAATGACGATTTTGCAAAGTTTTGCCCAGGGGGTTTTGAAAAATCTATCGAAAACGTCAGAAAGTGGATTGCTTTCCTATTATGAAGGTCTAAAAAATAAATTTCGGGAAAGCAGTCTGGATCAATCCGTTGTAAAAGACGCCGCTGAGGTGATACAGGCGTATTCCTGGCTGGAAGTACAGACGCTTGTATATCCGGGCCGATTTGTTCCTGCAAAGGGATCCCAGGGAGCATATTACAATCCGGATGTGGAAGGCGCAGTGCAATATTTTTATAAATACAGATAAATTTTATTTGGAACAAAGGACGAAAGGAATCAGCTTCATGGCACGGATGAAAAATAGTGAAAAGACAATGGAAAAAATTGTGGCTCTCTGCAAAAACAGAGGCTTTGTATATGCAGGTTCTGAAATATACGGAGGCCTTGCAAATGCCTGGGACTACGGTCCGCTGGGTGTGGAATATAAAAATAATGTAAAAAAGGCATGGTGGAAAAAGTTTGTACAGGAATGCAAGTATAATGTAGGACTGGACGCAGCTATTTTGATGAACCCAAAAACATGGGTGGCATCAGGCCATGTGGTAAATTTTAACGATCCGCTGATTGACTGCAAAGCTTGCAAAATGCGGCATAGAGCAGACAAGTTGATCGACGACTGGAATGCAGAACAGGGAATTGAAATGGTGGTAGATGCCCTTTCCAATGAAGACATGACCGCATATATTCGTGAAAAAGGAATTGTATGTCCAGGCTGTGGTAAGTGCGATTTTACCGATATACGTAAATTCAATATGATGTTTAAAACATTTCAAGGTGTTACGGAGGACTCTTCCACAGAATTGTATTTGCGTCCGGAGACGGCGCAGGGAATTTTTGTAAACTTCAAAAATGTGCAGCGCACTGCTAGAAAGAAGATGCCTTTTGGTATCTGCCAAATTGGGAAAAGCTTCCGAAATGAGATTACTCCCGGAAACTTTACCTTCCGAACCAGAGAATTTGAGCAGATGGAATTGGAGTTCTTCTGCAAACCCGGAGAAGATTTGGAGTGGTTTACTTTTTGGAAGGAATACTGTCATCAGTTTCTCCTTTCTCTTGGCCTTACCGATGAAAATTTGCGTCTGCGGGATCATGAGCAAGCAGAATTGAGTCATTATTCTAACGCCACAACTGATTTTGAATATTTGTTCCCCTTTGGCTGGGGCGAGCTTTGGGGCATTGCGGACCGGACTGATTTTGACCTGAAAGCACATCAAAACGAATCCGGAGAGTCTATGGAGTATTTTGATCCTGAATCCGGCGAAAAATATATTCCTTATGTAATCGAACCTTCTCTTGGTGCGGATCGTGTGGCGCTTGCCTTTTTGATTGACGCATACGATGAGGAAGTAGTAGACGCAGAGAAAAACGATACTCGTGTTGTACTTCATCTGCATCCTGCGTTGGCGCCTATCAAGGCCGCAGTGCTTCCGCTTTCTAAAAAGCTTACGGAAAAAGCAGAAGAAGTCTATACCCAACTGGCAAAAGAATACCGTATCGAATTTGATGAAACAGGTTCTATTGGTAAGCGCTATCGTCGACAGGACGAGATCGGCACACCTTTCTGCATTACTTATGACTTTGATTCGGAAGAAGATGGCTGCGTTACTGTACGTGAGCGAGATTCTATGCAGCAGGAGCGGATTGCAATTGCGGATTTAAACGCCTATTTGGCAGAAAAACTTGCATTTTAAAAAAGGGGATTCTACACAATGACCTTTACGATACAAAAGGGAGACGCTGTGGCCATATGCAGTGCAAAAGGCGGAGAACTGACATCTTTTCAGCATCAGGGAATTGAATATGTATGGCAGGGCGACAGCAGGTATTGGAGCGGGCAGGCGCCTTGCCTGTTCCCCGTTGTATGCAGGGCAAAAGAGGACCGTGTGATTCTGGATGGAATCTCTTATCCAATGCCAAAGCACGGGATTGCCAGAAAGGCGGAGTATACACCGGCGCAGGTGACACCGGATTATGTTGTATTTCAACTTCAGCAAAGTGCGGATAGTAAACAGGCATATCCTTATGACTTTACCTTGGAAATCATCCATCGGGTGGTGAACGATGGCTTTTCTACTACATACCGGGTAACCAATACGGACACAAAAAGGATGCCGTTTTGTATCGGCGGTCATCCCGGATTCAACTGTCCTTTGCGGGAGGGAGGGATCGGCAAGAAATACTACGGCATCGACATCCGCGCACACGGCAGCAAGAACGCCGGGACGCCCAACATGCTGCGCGTGCTG
>CAJUIQ010000054.1 GCA_910586545.1 uncultured Eubacteriales bacterium | reverse complement strand
AGGAGACCGGTGTGGATATGGATCAAGAAAAATTGCAGCAGATGACTTTTGAAACCGCTCTTGCAAGACTGGAAGAAATTGTTGGCTCTTTGGAGAGTGGGACAGCAGCGTTGGATGATTCGCTGGCCCTTTTTGAAGAAGGCGTTGCGTTGGTTCGTCTTTGTAACGGAAAACTGGACGGGGCGCAGCAGAGAATCAAAATGGTAACGGAAGAGGGGGGCGCTATGGTGGAAACAACTTTTGACGCGCCGGCACCGTAAGGAGAATCCTATGAAACCATTGGAACAAAGACTTACTTGGTGCGCTTCCTTTATTGAAGAAGCATTGGAGAGGCGGCTGTCTGGAAATATACTCGCAATGGAAAGTCCCATGACGCAGGCCATGCGGTATGCTGTTCTTGGAGGAGGCAAGCGTATTCGGGCTTTTCTTACGATAGAATTTTGCTGTATGTTTGGCGGTGTTCCTGAGGATGCGGCGGACTATGCCTGTGCAATGGAAATGGTGCACGGATATTCTTTAGTACACGATGATTTACCCTGTATGGACAATGATGATATGCGCAGGGGAATGCCGTCCTGCCACAAAAAGTTTGGGGAGACAGTGGCACTTCTTGCAGGTGATGCTCTGCTGACACAAGCATTTTATTGTATCGGCAACCATGATGCCAAAGAGTCGTATGCTGCCAATTCTTTGGCTGTACGGGCGCTTTCCCGATGCGCCGGCGCACTAGGCATGTGTGCAGGACAGCAAATGGATCTGGCTATGGACGCTCAGGATTATGACACTTTAAAAACGCTGCATCGTTTAAAAACGGGCGCTTTGATGGAAGCCGCGTGTCTTTTAGGATTCTATGCTGCAAAGGGTGAGCCAGATGTGAATATAGAAAAAAATTTAGAGACATATGCACAAAATTTGGGTCTGGCCTTTCAGATTATAGATGATTTATTGGATGTAAACAGCACGGAGGAAGTGCTTGGCAAACCCGTTGGAAGCGACGCCAAAAACGGGAAGTGTACCGTATTGAAGTTTTTGACGGAAGAAGAGGCGTTTGAAGAGGCCCGCCGTCTCAGTCAGGAAGCTTCCGCTTTGTTTGCAGATTATAAAAACAGCGACAGTATTTGTCAGCTGCCAATGTATTTGCTGAATCGGAAAAAATGAGATTGGATCAATATTTAGCGCAGAAGGGACTTGCAAAGAGCAGAAGCTTTGCGAAAGCGTTGATTGCAGAGGGATATGTAAAAGTGGGAGGGCAGGTAATCCAAAAGCCGGCTTTTGAGGTTGTTGACGAAGAGTCGGTGGTGGTAACTGGTGTCCCTTATACATATGTCAGCCGAGGCGGCGTAAAGTTGGAAGCGGCATTGGATCGTTTTCAGATAGACCCTGCCGGAATGTGTGCGCTGGATATCGGCGCATCCAGCGGCGGATTCACAGATTGTTTGCTCCGACGAGGGGTGCGCAGGGTATATGCCGTGGACAGCGGAGCAGGACAGTTGGCCCCCTCTCTTGCAGAGGATGCCCGTGTGGTCAGTATGGAGCGGTGCAACGCGCGCACGCTGCAAGCTGCAGATATTGGAGAGGCTTGTGACATATGTGTAATGGATGTTTCTTTTATTTCTCAAAAATTGATTTTGCCGTCTCTTGTGTCTCTTATAAAGGACAATGGAATATTAATCAGCTTAATCAAGCCGCAATTTGAGTGTGGCCGGAGCGGCCTGTCTAAAAATGGAATTGTAAAAGACTGGCGTTTTCATCGGGAAGCCATACGTGGTGTTATTGCATGCGCTGCGGCGCTTGGATTGGCTCCCACAGGGTTGATTCCCTCTCCTGTTCAGGGAGGCGATGGAAATCGGGAATTTCTCCTTTATTGCAGACTAGGTGGAGAGACCCGCATAGATGAACAAAAAATTTTGGAGGTTTGTCGGCAATGAAAAAAATACTTCTGTTGCCCAATCCAAAGAAGCACATACCAGCAAGTGTGGTTGAAGCGTTGCGGGAGAAAATCTGCAGCCTTGGTCCCGCGGCTGAGATTCTTCCGCTGCCGGAGACTGGCGCGGATCTGCAGGCCTATGCGGGGGCAGATTTGCTTGTGGTGCTTGGCGGGGACGGAACGATTATTGATGTTTCCAGAGTGACCGCCAGTATGCATGTTCCCATTGTAGGCGTAAATTTTGGCCATGTGGGGTATATGGCGGGAATTGAAGCGGCAGACACAGACAGCCTTTTGCAGGTAATTCGGGGGGATTTTGAAATTCAGCGGCGGATGATGTTGGACGTTGCGGTCATTCGAGATGGTCAAACGATGTCTTCTACCCATCCTGCTCTAAATGATGTAGTGCTTTCTAATGGACCCATTCCAAGACTTTTATATTTTGATGTATATTGTAGCGACAGGTTTTCCCAGTCTCTGCGGTCGGATGGAATTGTAATTGCGACACCCACCGGCTCCAGCGCATATTCCATGTCTGCCGGCGGGCCAGTGCTGGATCCAATGTTATCCTGCATATGCGCAACGCCGATCTGCTGCCACAATTTAAACAGCAGACCAATTATTTATGGAGATAATGCTGTTTTGGAAATTCGAAACATGCGTTGCAGGAATAACTCCATTTATTTATCTGTTGATGGGAAAGAAGTATTGGAAATTTTAGATGGGGATGTAATTCGTATTAAAAAGAGTGCATATACAGTGCCCCTTGTCTGGCCAGGAAAGAAGAATTTTGTAGAGGTTTTAAATTCCAAGCTGTCGGGCAATTGATAGTGATCAAAATGTGTGTGGTGAAAGTTCCATTCGTCTTTATATTTCCGGTAAAATCTAGTAGAAAATACAGCAATGAAACAATTTTAGAGATGGGGTAATATCAAAGTGAACGGCTTAATTGAAAATATT
Organism: uncultured Eubacteriales bacterium; assembly: GCA_910586545.1. Lineage (GTDB taxonomy): Bacteria > Bacillota > Clostridia > Oscillospirales > CAG-272 > Avispirillum. The sequence continues at coordinate 2,560 of CAJUIQ010000054.1, read as the reverse complement.
GATAAACTCCATACAACAGAGTTGGGTGTGGAACGCATAAAAAAGAACTTACAGCTTGAAACAGATGATATTGTTCAATGGTGCAAAATACAAATCCTTGATAAAGATGCTAAAATGAAAAGGATGGGAAAAAATTGGTATGTAACGGTAGACGATTGCAGAATAACCGTGAACGCATATAGCTATACAATTTTACTGCACATAAAATTGAGGCATTATCTAATTGAAAAACAAGAAGCAGGGTGCTGGACATACAAAAGCGAATTGGGAGTTGTATAAAAAGCGGAATGGAGATTTCTATGAAAACGAACCGGCAAAATAAAATTTTGGAAATAATAGAAATGGGAGAAATCGAGACCCAGGAGGAATTGATTGACGCCCTTCAACGGGAAGGCTTCAATGTTACCCAGGCCACTGTTTCTAGAGATATTCGGGAAATGAAGCTGCAAAAGATCATGACAGACAGCGGACGATATAAATATATCGTTCAAAAGCCGCAGAACAGCACAAATGGGCATTTTGCATACAGTCATACGTTGGCTGCCTCCATTATCAGCGCTGACTATGCGATGAATCTGGTTGTAGTAAAAACATATCCTGGAATGGCGCAGGCGGTTGCAGCGGGCTTGGACGCTATGCATATTCCGTCTGTACTAGGCTGTGTTGCCGGAGACGATACCTTGTTTTTGGCTGTACGCAGTGGTCCCGGAGCAGCACAGGTAGCGGCGGATATTCGAAAAATGATAGAGAAATAATTGTTTTTATAATGAAAGGCATGTTACTATAGTGAAGGAGATGCAACAAAATGCTGCGCGCTCTGTCCATTGAAAATATTGCCGTTGCAAAAACACTGGATATTGAGTTTGGCAGCGGTTTTACAGTGCTGACCGGCGAAACCGGCGCCGGAAAGTCTATTATAATAGATAGTATTTCACTGCTTCTTGGTGCAAAAGGGCAGCGAGATCTGATTCGTCACGGTGAAACCGGCGCATCTGTGACAGCCATTTTCTCTGATATAGGAGATGAATGCGAAGATTTGTCCGCCATTGATATATACCCGGATGAGAATGACGAGCTTACACTGAAAAGGACGCTATCTATTGACGGAAGAAATGGGGCAAAAATCAACGGAAAAAGTGTGTCTCTATCCCAACTGCGAAGGTGTACAGAAAGGCTTTTGGCCCTTCATGGTCAGGAAGAAACAGCCTCTCTGTATGATCCTCATGCGTATGTGCGTATTTTGGATGATTACGGGGAGAGCCACATTTTACTTCAAGCCTACAGTGCAGTTTATTCCGAAATGGTCAAAAAGCGCAGTGAAATTGCGCAGTTACGTCAATCTATGGAAGAACGCTCTATGATGATCGATATTTTAAAGTATCAGATATCTGAGATAGACAAAGCGCGTATTACGGATGCGGGAGAAGAGGAAAAACTGGAAAAGCTGCGGGAGAAGCTGCGGGGACGGGAGCAGATTGCAAAGAATGCAAATCTTGTCCACCGGGCGCTGGCGCCTTCCGATAAGGGGGCCTCAGCCGCGTATCTGCTGGAACGGGCCTCAGCCGCGCTTCAGCAGTTAGACGGTATTATGGACGGTGCAAACGAGGCAGCGGCGCAGCTGATGGAATATCGGATTGAACTAATAGATATTGCTGAGCGGGCTAGAGATGTGATTGATTTGGATGAACTGGACGGAGAGGATTCGGACCGTCAGCTTGATCGGATTGAAAGCCGCCTGAGTCTTATATCCCGCCTGAAAAAGAAATATGGCGGTAGTCTGGAGGATGTAATTTCTTTTCGGGAAAACGCCGCGAAAAAACTGTCTGATATCGAGATGGGGGAGAGTCGGCTGGAAGAGCTAGAGGACGAATACAAACGTCTGGCCAAAAAGGGGAAGGAAGCAGCCGATGCGCTTAGCGCGCATCGGCGGGAAGCGGCGGTACGTCTAGGAGATGACGTGATGGATACCCTTCGTTTTTTAGATATGCCAAAGGTTCGGTTTTATGTGGAAATTCGTCCTATGCGGGAAAACGAAAAGGAAAAATTTACTTCACTGGGAATAGATGAAGTTGATTTTACTGTGGTTACCAATCCAGGGGATGCTCCCCAGTCCTTGTCAAAAACGGCTTCTGGAGGGGAAATGTCCAGAATAATGTTGGCCCTCAAAAGTGCCCAAGCGAAAAATGCGGGAGCCGGAACGGTGATTTTTGATGAAATTGATACGGGTGTGTCTGGCGGAACTGCAGAACGAATCGGCATAAAACTACGCGAGTTGTCACAGGGGGCCGTCCATGCCCTGCTGCACCAGGCGCTCGGTGCGGGTGTCAATAGAGGAGGTGGCTTCGTCCAGCACCATTACCGGCGGGTCGGCCACGGCGGCCCGGGCAATAGAGAGCAGCTGCCGCTGGCCCTGGGAAAGGCTTCCTCCGTCCCCAGAAAGCACGGTGTCGTAGCCCTCGGGCAGCCGGCGAATAAAGCCATCGGCATTGGCCAGCTTAGCCGCGGCCTCAATTTCCTCATCAGTGGCGTCCAGCTTGCCATACCGGATATTCTCCCGTAC
>CAJUIQ010000053.1 GCA_910586545.1 uncultured Eubacteriales bacterium | reverse complement strand
AGTAATCGAACGATGGCTAAAGGACAGTGACTGGCGTGTCCGAGCAGCAGCAATGAACGCATGTCAAGAAAATGGCATTCCAGTACCGATTAATCGTACAATAGAGCCTCCAGAAACAGTATATAAAAAATGTGTTGGATCGGTAATTGTTTGCGCGACTATCCCGAAAGATGCGCATGTGCGGGGTGATTTCGGTAAAAAATGCAGGGCTAGTTCCGCCGTTGTTACGGGAATGCTTGGTGATTTTTGTGGAGAGAAGGTAGGCATATCTAATTATGATAAAAAAACTACGTATTATGAGGGAGATAAAGTGTTTATTCCCGATTTTGATCCAAGCAATGACGAATGTAGCACGGGATTTCACTTTTTTTGCACAATGGAGGAGGCGCAAGCGTATCAGTTGTAGAAAGGAGAAAAAACAGCGATAATGACGCTGATGTAATTTTCTTTAATTTGTATCTTTAAACCTTGCTGCGGCTTGTTATAAAATTTACAGAAAACAAAAGGATCAACAATGGAGATCCTTACAATATGATATGAATTTTAGCACAAAATGTTATCGTATGGTGGTTGCAGATACTGTGTTGGAGTAGAAAAAAGGAGGGATAATAATGGCACGAGAAAAAGAGTCTTATCGGGATAATCTTGCACGGCTGGATACAGCATTTCCAGATAAGGAGATTTTGAAATTTCCGGAGGTAGTTACGTTTCTGGGGCTTGATCGGAGAATAGTAGAAAAGAGGTTTGGTAGCAGGTTCCAGAAAATTGGACGAAATGTGCGTATAATCTGCAAGACAGATTTAGCGCGCGAAATGTGCAAATAGACAAGAGAGATACATAAAATAGGAGACCGAAAAAGGAGAAACAAATATGAAAAAGAATCAAAAAAAGCAAATACCCCTAGAAGTAATCGAACGATGGCTAAAGGACAGTGACTGGCGTGTCCGAGCAGCAGCAATGGAGGCTTGTCAAGGAAACGGCATTTAAATACCTGATATTCGCAGTCAGCTTAGCAAAAGCGTATGAATGAGGAGGCAATATGAAAAAGAAGTTGGGGAAGGCGGTAATCCTACTGGTGCAAACGGCATCCATATGGATGCTTGGATGGGCGTGCTGTATTGGGATTAGTCGGCTGATGATATTACTTGATTGAGGATAGAAGGGAGGATAAAGAGGAATGAAATGGGAGACAAGTGCGGACACCGTTCCGAAGGCATTACAAATCATAAGAGGGTATTTACTGGGCGGAGATAATAAGATCATAATCAAAGCTGATAAATCAAAGGAAAAAGGCCGCTACGCAATCACCACAATGCGTAACGGCCAAAAAGAAAAATAACCTGTAGTTAGTATAGCAGGGCAGAAAGCTTTTGTCAAGGGGCTGGTTCCTGCATAAAAAGAAAGGATGTAAAATGGCGCTTATGTGTATACATGGGGGTGCAGAGTGTACTGGTTGTATGATGTGCTATCCAGACGAACCAGCTCTGCCGTCCCTGTCCACAAAAGTAAGGCGTAGACGCAAGGAAGCTTGCGTTATAGAAACAAAACAAATTGGAAGGAAAAAACAAAGATGAGCGTTTATCAAAAACTATCTAACATTCAAAAAAAACTGTTTGTCCCGAAAGGACAGCGAAACAATTTTGGTAAGTATAATTATCGGTCATGCGAGGATATTCTTAAGGCCGTCAAGCCAATATGCGAAGAGCAAGGGTGTATATTACTCATGTCAAACAATCTTGTCAACATCGGAGACAGGAACTATGTCGAGGCGGTGGTAAGGCTAATAGACCTTGAATCTGGCGAGGAAATTACAAGCACCGCTCATGCAAGAGAAGAGGAAGCAAAGAAGGGTATGGATGGTAGCCAGATAACGGGAGCATCATCATCGTATGCCCGAAAGTATGCGCTTGCGGGACTGTTTTCAATTGATAATGAGAAGGACAGCGACAGTACAAACACTGGTGAAAATAGTACCAACTATGAACCGTATGTTTATGTTTCAAAAAAACAGGCTATACAAGAAAGTGATCAGTTGATTTGTCCTGTATGTGGCGAGGTAGTAAATGGAACGCCTACCAAAGACGGCAGAATGGCACCCCCAGAAGAGGTAATACAAAGATTGAAAATGTGCTTTCCATGCTATCAAAAGAGAGGAACAGAAAATCATTCATGAGTACAGGAGCAGAATTGCGCGGACATATGCGGGATTTAAATATTGACTGGAAGACTGGCAAACAAATCCTATCCATAGAACTGCAGTCAGACTTCCGTCCGTATTATGATCAATACAAGGACAAGGAACTTTCTATACAGATAAAGCCATACCGCAAAAAGAGATCTTTGGATGCAAATGCTCTTTTTTGGGCGACTGTATCAGATGTTTCCGAAGTGATAAGAGTTCCTCCAAGAGACATATACCGTTCGATGGTCCGGGATGTAGGCGGAAATTTTGAAATTCTGCCCATAAAGGATGAACGTGTTCCCATATGGATCGAGAAATGGGAATCCAAAGGGATTGGATGGGTATGCGAAGTGATGCAGCCCTGCAGGCGAAAGGGATATACTTATGTCATCGCATACTACGGATCGTCTACATATGACACAGAACAGATGTCCCGGCTGATTGATCTTGCGCTGCAGGAGGCGCGGCAGCAGGGGATTCCGCCGCGAATGACGGCAGCGGAAATTGCCCTGACCCTTGAAAGGTGGGGACGGGTATAAGAAGCATATTGCAGAAGAAAAAACGGTGTCTGGTATGCGACTCTCCGGATGTGGAGGAGCACCACGTATTTGAAGGGAGCCGCAGAAGGGCATCGGAGACATATGGCATGAAGGTATACTTGTGCTTGGAGCATCACAGAGGCAGGCCTCGGGGAGTACATGCGGATGCGGCATTTGCTGCATGGCTGAAAAGGGAAGCACAAAAGATATTCGAAAGGCGGTATGGACATGATGTCTTTATGCAGGTATTTAAAAAGAACTACATATGAGAGGTGACAGAATGAAAGACATAGTATGTCCATTCTACATCTGGGATGCTGGGAGGTGCATTTATTGTGAGACACTGGCGCAGAATATAGCGGAAATAGGACTTGTATTCAACCGCCCAAAAGACAAGGACAAGCATAAAACGAAATTTTGATGTGGAAAGAATTCGCTTTGTACACAGTATATATGCAATTGTGCTATAGAAGGAGAATTAAAAAATGGCAAACTTTAATTTTAATAAGGTAATAATCGGCGGAAGACTTACAGCGGATCCGGAACTGAAGACTACTTCATCTGGTGTCTCTGTAACATCTTTCTCTGTAGCTGTAAATCGTAGATTTCAGGCTAAAAACGCAGAAGATACCCAGACGGATTTCTTCAATGTAACCGCTTGGAGACAGACAGCTGAATTCGTAACCCAGTATTTCCATAAGGCAAGTTCTATTTGCGTGGTAGGAACCCTGCAAAATCGTTCTTGGATAGACAACAATAATGTAAAGCAGTATAGAACAGAAATTGTTGCCGATGAAGTGTTTTTTGTAGATTCCAAAGGGGAGTCGGCACCGGTTTTTCCTGTGCAGCCCCCTGCGGCGGTTCCTGTAAGCAAATCGGAAATGGATGCACAGTTTGCTGATGCGCAAAGTTCTTTTGCTAAAATAAACGATGATGATTTCCCTTTTTAGGTGAGCTATGGATGTCACATAATCGGAGGGAAAGTGAATGAATACAGAATACTTTTGCTGTTATCATAGTTATCTCAAGAAAATAGCGAAGCTCTCAGATCAAGAGGTAGGGAGACTATTCCGGTCATTACTACAATACAGTTCGACCGGCGAGGCTCAGGAACTTGCGGGACGGGAAAGCATAGCCTTTGATTTTATTGCGGATGATATTGATAGGGCAAAAAAGAACTATTTACAAAAGTGCGAAAAAAACCGGGAAAATGCATTAGCAAGGGCTACCGAACGCAAGCGAACGCAAGCGAACGGTAGCGAACGCAAGCGAACGGGGGGTATAGTAGAAGACAAATACAAAGACAAAGAAAAAGACAAAATAAATACCCCCCATACCCCCCAAGGGGCAGACGATGCGCGAGAGACTATCAAAAAACGATTCGATTTGTTCTGGAAAGCGTATCCAAAAAAGACAGGAAAGGGAAATGCGGAAAAATCATGGAATCGTATAAGACCGGGGAAGGCTCTCTTTGACCAGATCATGGAGGCGTTGCAAAAGGCGGTTCAGTGTGAACAGTGGTTGAGGGACAACGGACGCTACATTCCGAACCCTTCCACCTGGCTGAATCAAAAGCGCTGGGAGGATGAATATGTTTTTCCCAGTCAATGCGATGGCTATAGCTATGATGATACAGAGGAGGAGTGTCCGTATGGCTGATATGAAGCCTATTGACTTCTTTGCATTTGCGGTAAATATGGCCTCTGCAGGACAGGTACAGGATGCTGCAGATTATCTGAAAAATGGGATCATATATTGCTGCAGATGCCATAATCCAAAACAAATGGAACAGCCTTTCATGGGCAGAATCTACAAGGTGCCGATCATGTGCCACTGCGGCAAAGAAACACATCAAAAGAACGAAGAGCAAAAGCGCACAGAGGAAAGAGAAGGCAGGCGGAAAACGGCTCTGCCCAATGAGAAATACAGGAGTATGACACTGGAAAATTCGGACATGCCTCTTCCGCTCGTACAAAACTATACAGACAATTGGGAACGTATGCTGGAAGAAAATATTGGCCTGTATTTGTGGGGGAATGCTGGTAGTGGAAAAACCTACATGGCCGCAGCAATTGCAAACCGTCTTGTGGATCGTGGTATAAAGGTATACATGGACGGCGTTACTGCCCTTACAAATATGCTAGGCGATGTATACGGAGGCAGGCGGGATGAAGCCATATACCGGATTCGCAACTGTGATTTGTTGGTGATTGATGATTTTGGTGTGGAGCGATCAACGGAATTTGCGCAGCAGCAGGCGTATGATCTGTTAGAGTACAGAGTAGAGACAAACAAGCCGATGGTTGTAACAAGCAACATACCGGCAGGGCAGCTGCGTACCGAGACAGACCCAAGAAAGATACGTATGTATTCGCGGTTAATGGGGCTACACCCGGAAAAGGTTACGGGAAAAGACAGACGGGCAGATACTACATCCGCCCGGTATAAAGACTTACATGCGTTTTTTAATCAGACTACAGATACCAAGATATCGGGCAGCTTTGATACAGACGACTTTTTTGAAGCAGCAGTACAGAGAAGCTACAAGGAGGGTACATGATGCAGCATGAAGCGGAAGAACAGGCGGCCTTGTTTCGATGGGCATTGCTCTCGCGTGGGAGGATTCCGGAGTTGGATTTACTGTTTCACATACCGAATGGTGGAAGTAGGCATCCTAGGGAAGCGGCGAATTTAAAACGGCAAGGAGTAAAGGCCGGGGTGCCAGATTTGTTTCTCCCGATAGCGAGAGGGAAATATCATGGCTTGTTTATCGAAATGAAGGCCGGGAAAAATAAGCCAACCGAAAAACAAGAAGGCTGGATTCAGTCTTTAAAGGAACAAGGATACGCAGCCAAGGTGTGCTATGGATGTGGAGCCGCTATTGAGGCCATTACGAAATATTTGAATTTGAATGAGGAAAAGCATAAAGACTGCAATGATCTGTCAGGTAAATATGAATGTACAAGGAGAGGGAGACAATGGAACAAACAAAAATAAAAGAGATACTTGAATCACATCAAAAGTGGCTGAACGGAGATTCAGGACGATGTGCCAACTTACGGGGTGCCAACTTATGGAGTGCCGACTTACGGGGCGCTAACTTACAGGGCGCCGACTT
>CAJUIQ010000052.1 GCA_910586545.1 uncultured Eubacteriales bacterium | reverse complement strand
TGGGCAATCTCTGGCGTGACCTCGCCCGCCTTAAAACTCTGGAAACCGAAATTCCCAAAATATCCGTAAATTTGCCTATATATCATGGAACGGATCCGGAAATTTTGGAAAAGGGTGTGGGGCATCTTCGTCAGACAGCTTTGCCCATCGGAGGTGAGGGAACGCATTCCGTATTAACCGGACATACAGGGCTGCCAAATGCAAAAATGTTTGACAGGCTGACGAGTCTGGAAATCGGAGACAAATTTTACGTGCATATTTTGGGACAGACGCTTGCCTATTCAGTGGATGCGATTCATGTTGTAAAGCCGGAAGAGGTAGAACTACTGGATCCGGTTTTGGGAGAAGATCATGTTACTTTGCTTACCTGTACGCCTTACGGTGTAAATACCCATCGTCTGCTGGTGCGTGGCATTCGCATTCCCTACAACGAGGAAGAAAGAACTGCACTGCAGGAGGATCAGGCGGGAATGTCGCTGCGGCAGAAGCTTATTTTACAGGTGTCGATTGTAGTTGCGGCCATTGCGATTGTTTTCATAATTATGCTGATTTCCCAGTATCGAACGAAAAGGAAAAAAGATCGTGAATCTATATAATGCTATAGATTTGGGTGGTAGCAGAAAGGAGCCGGGCGGATTTTTATGAGGATAGGAAGAAAAATTGCTACAGGAATTGCCATTGTGATGCTTATATGTGGAATAGGACTGTTTTTCTATCCGCATATCAGTCAGTACTTTTTTCAAAGGCAGGCGGATCACGCAATCGACACGTTTCAAAGCGCGGTGGCGCAGGTGCGTGAAAAAGAGAAAAATGTAGCTGATGAGACCACACTGGGGAACGATCCGCTACAAGAGCTATATCGGCGAATGCAGGAATATAATGAAAATCTGTTCCAAACAGGTCAATCCGGACTGGTGGATCCTTTTTCCTATGAGCAGCCAAGCTTTGACTTATCTCAATTTGGATTTGCGGAAAATATCGTAGGGTATATTGAAATTCCAAAAATTGAAGTGCGTTTGCCAATTTATCTTGGCGCAAGCAGAGAGAACATGAAGAAAGGCGCGGTACATCTTTCACAGACAAGTCTGCCTATTGGGGGGGCGGATACCAACTGTGTCATTGCGGCGCACAGAGGAAGCCCCAGCGGCGTTATGTTCCGAAATATACACAAGCTTGCGGTGGGTGATGAAATATACATTGCAAACTTTCAGGAGACGCTTACATATAAGGTTGTGGAAACAAAAATTATTTGGCCGGACGCAATTCATGAAGTTATGATACAGCCCGGAGAAGATATGGTGACGCTAAGCAGTTGCAATCCGCTAGGATCTAATACGCAGCGTTATATTGTGTATGCTAAGCGGGCAGATTCATAAATAAATCCTTTTCTGAGGATTTTGACGATAAAATGGAAAAAGCGTATCATTAGAAATAATGATACGCTTTTGTTCTATTGGTTTGGTTTTAACAACGATACAAAGAATTTAGCCCTCTTTGATTGCTGCTTGCGCTGCCGCAAGCCGTGCTATCGGTACACGGAAGGGAGAGCAGGACACATAGTCCAGGCCGATCTTGTGGCAGAACTCAACAGAAGTCGGATCTCCGCCATGCTCGCCGCAGATACCGCAGTGCATAGTGGGACGAACATCTTTCCCCAGTTTTACAGCCATTTCCATCAGCTTGCCTACACCGGTTTGATCCAATTTTGCAAAGGGATCATTTTCGTAAATCTTAGTGTCATAGTAAGCATTCAGGAACTTGCCGGCATCGTCGCGGCTAAATCCGAAGGTCATCTGCGTTAAGTCGTTGGTACCGAAGCAGAAGAACTCAGCTTCTTTTGCGATATCGTCAGCAGTGAGCGCCGCTCTCGGGATTTCGATCATTGTACCTACTTCATACTTGAGATCAGCTCCAGCGGCGGCAATCTCAGCATCAGCGGTAGCAACTACCACATTCTTAACAAACTTCAATTCCTTAACGTCGCCAATCAGTGGAATCATAATTTCCGGTACGATTTTCCAATCGGGATGCGCTTTGGAAACATTGATTGCGGCACGAATTACAGCAGTGGTTTGCATTTTTGCAATTTCAGGATAGGTAACAGTAAGACGGCAGCCGCGATGACCCATCATAGGGTTAAACTCATGCAGGGATGCGATAAGCGCTTTGATGTCTTCAACAGTCTTACCCTGTGCTTTTGCCAGTGCTTCAATATCAGCTTCCTCAGTAGGAACAAATTCGTGAAGCGGAGGATCCAGGAAGCGGATGGTTACAGGATTGCCTTCCAGCGCCTCATACAATGCTTCAAAGTCTCCCTGCTGATAGGGCAGAATCTTATCCAGCGCGGCTTCTCTCTTTTCAACTGTATCGGCACAGATCATCTCACGGAATGCGGCAATTCTGTCCGCCTCAAAGAACATATGCTCCGTACGGCACAAGCCAATTCCTTCTGCACCAAGCTCACGAGCCTTTTTCGCGTCTGCAGGAGTATCAGCGTTTGTACGAACCTTCAGCTTTCTATATTTATCGGCAAGTTCCATGATACGTCCGAACTCACCTGCGATTTCAGCATCAACAGTGGGAATAATTCCGTCGTAGATGTTACCGGTGGACCCGTCGATAGAAATGAAGTCACCCTCATGATAGGTTTTTCCAGCAAGCTCAAACTGCTTATTTTCTTCATCCATTTTAATATCGCCGCATCCGGAAACGCAGCAGGTTCCCATTCCACGAGCGACAACGGCAGCGTGAGAGGTCATACCGCCGCGTACGGTAAGGATACCCTGGGAAGCCTTCATACCTGTGATATCTTCAGGAGAGGTTTCCAAACGAACGAGAACGACTTTCTCGCCTTTTTCATTCCATGCTACTGCATCGTCGGCGGTGAATACTACCTTACCGCAAGCAGCTCCAGGAGAAGCGCCAAGTCCCTTGCCTGCAGGATTTGCAGCCTTGAGTGCTTTGGCGTCAAACTGAGGATGGAGCAGGGTGTCCAGGTTTCTGGGATCGATCATTGCAACGGCCTGCTTCTCAGAGATCATGCCCTCGTCCACCAGATCGCAGGCGATTTTGAGGGCGGCCTTTGCGGTTCTCTTACCATTTCTTGTCTGCAGCATGTAAAGCTTCTTATCTTCAATGGTAAACTCCATGTCCTGCATATCGCGGTAATGATCCTCCAGGGTTGCGCAGATTCCAATGAACTGCTCATACACTTCAGGCATTACTTCTGCAAGCTTCACAATGGGAGAAGGTGTACGTACGCCGGCAACCACGTCTTCGCCCTGCGCATTCATAAGAAATTCACCCATAAGCTTCTTTTCGCCGGTAGCAGGATCTCTGGTAAATGCAACGCCTGTGCCGGAAGTATCGCCCATGTTACCAAACGCCATCATCTGCACGTTAACGGCGGTACCCCAGGAATAAGGAATGTCGTTGTCACGGCGATATACGTTGGCGCGGGGGTTATCCCATGAACGGAATACGGCTTCAACGGCGCCCATAAGCTGTTCTTTGGGATCGGAGGGGAAATCTGCACCGATCTTTTCTTTATATTCAGCTTTGAACTGAGAAGCCAGTACAGCCAAATCGTCGGCGGTGAGGTCCACGTCTTGTGTGACGCCCTTTTCCGCCTTCATCTTGTCAATGAGCTCTTCGAAGTATTTTTTGCCGACTTCCATAACTACGTCGGAATACATCTGGATAAATCTTCTGTAGCAGTCCCAAGCCCAACGGGGGTTGCCGCTTTTGTCAGCGATAACTTTTACAACGTCCTCGTTCAGACCCAAATTCAGGATGGTATCCATCATACCGGGCATGGACGCACGAGCGCCGGAGCGAACGGAAACGAGAAGCGGGTTTTCATGATCACCGAATTTCTTACCGGTAATCTGCTCCATCTTTTCGATATACTCCATAATTTGCGCTTGAATCTCGCTGTTGATTTTACGGCCGTCCTCATAGTACTGGGTGCACGCCTCCGTAGAGATTGTGAAACCCTGGGGAACAGGAAGACCGATATTGGTCATCTCAGCCAGGTTTGCTCCCTTACCGCCGAGAAGCTCCCGCATGCTGGCGTTTCCCTCGGAAAAGAGATAAACATACTTCTTGCCCATTAAAACATCCTCCAAAATATTGATTTCATATGTTGACAAAATTGAAATAGACGGCTGTCCCTGTGGGGGATGGTGCCGTACACATTATTATATCATGTATTTTTACCAATTTCCATACTTTTATGAAATTTATGGAGAATAACCAAAAAATATTTCTATAAAGGAAATAAAGTGCGTTTTCTGACGAAGGGCTTGACACAAAGTTTTTGTTTGGTATTGAAAAGAGCGAAAAATTCCTCTATAATACAGATATAGGATGCTTTACAAATACCGAAGTTCCCGAAAGGGGAGGCTATGCTTTTTATCTGTCACGAGGAAACCGATCCCTACTTTAACCTTGCCGCAGAGGAATATATCTTGGAAAAAGGACAAGGAGATGCCTTTCTGCTTTGGAGAAACGGTCCTTCTGTCATTATTGGAAAAAATCAAAATACGTATGCGCAGCTGCATTTGCCTTTTGTGCAGGCCAATCAGATTCAGGTTGCCAGGCGTCTTACCGGCGGCGGGGCAGTATTTCATGACCTTGGCAATGTAAATTTTACTTTTATTACAGACGCGTCGGAGCATGATTCAATCGATTTTGCTCGGTTTACCACACCGGTGGTTGCAATTTTAAGGCGGTTTGGAGTTGCGGCAAACTTAAATGGAAGAAATGATTTGTTGGCGGCGGGGTATAAGATATCTGGAAACGCGCAATGCGTCTATCATGCTGGCGATGGCAGAAGGCGGTTGCTGCATCATGGAACTCTTTTGTTTTCGGCGGATCTCTCGCGCCTATCCGGAGCGCTTCAGGTGAATCGGGAAAAAATGGAGAGCAAGGGGATCGAAAGCGTGGCCAGTCGGGTGGCAAATATTCGGGAGCTTCCAGGATATAGCGGCCCGGATACGGTGGAGGCTTTTTTGCAGAATTTGGTGGACGGTGCTGCCGCTGACTATGGAACTGCGCGGGCGTATACATCAGAAGAGTCCGTTGCAATTCGGCAGCTGGCGGAGAAGAAATATAGCACGTGGGATTGGATTTTTGGCCAGTCTGGAGAATATCGTGTGGGCAGAGAAAAGCGGTTTGATTTTGGAAGCGTTTCGGTGTCGCTGGACGCCTGCAGAGGCGTGATTCGGCGCATCGCCTTTTCCGGGGACTATTTTGGTGCGGAAGATCCGGCGCAGCTAGCTGCGCGCCTTGTGGGCTGCCGTCTGGAGATGGAAGCGTTAACCGCCGCACTGGCGGATTGCGGGAAGTATATATATAAAAGCACGAGCGAACAATTGGCTGCGCTTATATTGGGACAATGAATGACACAGGAAGGTGAAGAAATGGCAAAAAAAGAAATGGATTCAAAAATGCAGTATTTATTTGAAGGGATTTTGTCTCTCAAAACGATAGAAGATTGCAACCGCTTTTTTGAAGATATTTGTACAGTGGTGGAAGTGATTGAAATGTCCAACCGTCTCGCGGCGGCAAAGATGCTTGCGGACAATAATACCTATACGGACATAATAGAAAAAACAGGACTTTCCACTGCTACTATCAGCCGTGTAAACCGTTGCCTGAAATATGGCAGCGACGGGTATACCGCGGTGCTGGACCGTTTGGATGCCGCGGGTGCACATCCTTTTGCAAAGGAAGATGAGGAATGAATGATCCTTTGTATGCGGCGCTATGGGCTAGCTATGATAAACTGAATGTGGAAACGGATTATGATGGGTGGGCGGATTTTCTATGCGCTCTTTTCGAGAAACATTCCGAAATTCCCGTGACCAGCGTGCTGGATCTTGCCTGTGGTACAGGAAGTATGACTTTTGCACTTCACAAGCGGGGATACGACATGACTGCGCTGGATCTGAGCCCGGAAATGCTTTCCTGTGCTACGGAAAAGGCTGAGGAGCAGGGAATAAAAGATATTTTGTGGCTGTGTCAAGACATGCGTTCTTTTGAATTATACGGCACTGTCAGCGCGGCGGTGTGCTGCCTGGATGGAATCAATCATTTGACGGGCGTGCAAGATTTGGAGCGATGTCTTTCTTTGGTGCACAATTATCTGGAGCCAGGCGGATTGTTTGTCTTTGATGTGAACACACCGAAGAAGTTTCGGGAATTTTATGCTGACCACGATTATATATTAGAGGATGCGGGAATTGTTTGCTGCTGGCAGAACCAGTATGACGTCCGGCGGCAGATTTGTACATTTCTGCTCTCTGTATTTGAAGAAAATAAAGATGGAACGTGGCGCCGCACGGATACGCTGCAGCGAGAACGGTGCTACGGTCGGCAAAAACTCACTCGGGCTTTGGAGACTGCCGGCTTTTCCGTGGAGGGAATCTATACGGGATTTAAGATGGAAACGGATTTGGAGAATGCGCACCGCTGGTATATTGCGGCGCGGCGAATTTAGACGACTGTTCGGTTATGTGTCCAATAGCCGATGTAAAGCCCTTTTTAGTCGCTGATTTATGAGGTGAAAAATCTTTTTAAAAAAATTGGAAAAAGGTATTGACATTGAGCGAGGCCTTTGCTATAATATAAAAGCCGCGTGGGAAACACGGCAAATGGGAGCATAGCTCAGCTGGGAGAGCATCTGCCTTACAAGCAGAGGGTCATAGGTTCGAGC
>CAJUIQ010000051.1 GCA_910586545.1 uncultured Eubacteriales bacterium | reverse complement strand
CTGGTATCTTGAACTTACTCGCCAAACAATGGAGACATAAAAATCTTTCTTCTGTTCGCGATACAAATTTTCGATACATCCCTCGGTCTAAAACGTCCGTTTCCTTATTACATTGGACGCACAATAACTGTGGCGTCATCTTTGAATAATCTCTGCCTTATATACCTTGCAGGTCATTGCGGGAAGTCTAGGTGTGAAGAAATCAAATTTGGTAAAGGTTTCACCTGTAAAGATATCTGTCAGCTTCAGCCCTATTCCCCTTCCCGATGGGATTCCAAAATCATCAAAATAAGCCAGCACTTCCAAATCCTGATCGTCCCAATAATTAAAGAGACCAAGAATCAGCTCGCCGTTATCCAGCATTTTGATGCAGGACAGACGGGCATGTGTAGCATGATACCGCTGCCGTTCATCACAATAAGGCGGGCGGCACTCCGGATCCTGATTGATACGGATCAGTTCTTTGTTTGTCAAAAGATCACGGTAGTATGTATCCAAATTTCTGATATCTGCGCCAATCATCAAAGGCGCTCCCCAGAGACACCACAGCACAAAATGCATCTTGTAAGCGTCTTTGCTGCATCCGCCTGGACGGGCCACATTTCCGTTTCCGCCCAGTCCCACGACCAACATATCAATATCGTTAAAACATCCGGGAGAGCTGGTATGGAATTTATCATATTGGCCTGTAAAGATACTGCGAAAAGACTCGCTGCTGTCGCAAATATCGCCGGTAGAGCGATACAAATGAGCGCCCACGCTCCGCATCCAGCTATGCGGATCATTTTCTCCTACAATACAGGCAGAATACATAATCGGTCTGCCTGTAGCCCGCAATGCCATAGACATGGTTACATAAGCGTTTTTGGGATCCGACGAGCCTGCAAAATGACATTTATCATATTTCAAATAATCGGCGCCCCAGGATGCAAACAGCATGGCATCTTCATATTCATGTCCGTATGAACCAGGATATCCAGCACAGGTACGCACACCGGCGGCAGAATATATTCCAAATTTCAAGCCTTTTGCGTGTACATAATCCGCCACATATTTTATTCCTCTAGGAAATTTTTCAGGATCGGCAACCAGCTCTCCGTTTTCTCCCCGCTCCCGCAGTTGCCATCCATCATCGATCACAACATATTCATATCCGGCGTCTTTGTATCCCTTTTCTACCATGGCGTCAGCAATTTCCATAATGATTGTCTCGCTGATGTTTGGCCCAAAGGTATTCCAGGAATTCCATCCCATTGGCGGTGTTTTTCCTAACATAACACACTCTCCTTTTATATTTTTATATGCTTAAGTTGTCGATTTTCGCCAACTAAAGTGACATCTTCGAATCTACAAAACAACTCCCACAGAATTCAGCAGAGCCGCAGCAATTCCAAAATATATAAGCAAGCTAAGAATATCCACGATTGTAGTAATAAATGGGCTTGCCATAACCGCAGGATCTAATCCCATTCGTTTTGCCAGCATAGGCAGCATACTGCCTACAATTTTAGCAATGACTACCGTGCAAGAAATCGTAACACATACTACAAGACTGATCAGAAGAGACTGACCAAGCCCGAATCGGTCTCGGCTCACATCGTTAAAAAGATACATTTTTATAAAATTTATACATCCGAGTGTTACGGCGCACAATAAAGAAACCCGCAATTCTTTCCATAAAACCCGCAGTGCGTCCCGCAGTCGAATATCTCCAAGAGACATTCCGCGAATCACGGTAACAGACGCTTGAGATCCAGCGTTTCCACCAGTATCCATCAATTGAGGAACAAATGCCATTAAAATAGGAAGAGAATTTAACGCATTTTCAAAATGGGTCAGAACCTTGCTTGTAAATGTAGCAGAAATCATAAGCAGCATTAGCCAAGGGATTCTGTTTTTCCATGTTTCAAACACACCAACGCGAAAGTAAGGTTTATCTGAAGGTGTGATTGCCGCCATAATTTCGATATCCTCGGTATCCTCTTCCCGAAGCACATCCATCGCGTCATCTATTGTAACAATTCCCACCAGCCGGCCTTCCCGATCTGTTACCGGCATAGCCAAAAAATCATATTTTGTAATGGCGTTCATTACATCTTCTTTGTCGTCGTCCGTATATACGAATACAGGATTTTTCTCCATAATGTCCACGATGCGGGCATCGTTTCCGGCCATAATGATATCCTTTACCGTCACAACGCCAATCAGGATTCTCTTGCTGTCCATCACATAACAGGTATATACTGTTTCCTTTTCCAGTCCTGTTTTACGGATGAAGTCAAGTGCCTGTTCACAGCTCATATTCTCTTTTAGATCTACAAACTCCGTTGTCATAATCGTACCAGCGGAATCCGTCTTATATTGAAGTAGCTGATTGATTTCTTTTCGCTTCTCCGCGGAAGTGTGCTGTAGGATACGCTTCACCACGTTTGCCGGCATTTCTTCAATAATGTCCACTGTATCGTCCATAAAAAGATCATCAAAAACT
Organism: uncultured Eubacteriales bacterium; assembly: GCA_910586545.1. Classification (GTDB taxonomy): domain Bacteria; phylum Bacillota; class Clostridia; order Oscillospirales; family CAG-272; genus Avispirillum. The sequence continues at coordinate 4,293 of CAJUIQ010000051.1, read as the reverse complement.
TCAAAAAGCTCCTGGTCTGTAAAGGCCTCAATCAGGGACTTCTGTAGTTCCGTATCCATTTCCACAAATACATCCGTGGCAAAATCCTTTTGCAGGATTCGAAACATCAGCGGAAGTTCTTCTATTGGAAATTGCTCAAATAGCTGCGCAACATCTGCGGCCTCCTGCAAACAAAGGAGGTCTCGCAGCTGTGCAAATTTTTTTTCATCCAGCAAATGTCTCACTTCACGAATCATACGGATACCTCCTTTATTTATACAAAAACGAATTTTATCCTATGTATGCTCCCTGCGCCGCTATGCGAATATCCTCAAGAGCAGCCTGCATAGAAGGCGCACCAAAAGCGCCGCTTCCCGCCACAAAAACATTCGCGCCTGCCGCAGCGCACAGCGCTGCCGTATTCGGTTTGATTCCACCATCCACAGCAATACTGATTGGTTCGCTGCCAATATGTTTTTTTATTTCCCGGATTTTATCTGACATATCCATAAAAGCTTGTCCACTGAAACCTGGTTCTACTGTCATTACAAGAATCATATCTACAAGATCCAAAAACGGTAGAACAGCCTCTGCGTCTACTGCCGGCTTTAGAGCAATGGCAGACATCATGCCATAAGATCGGATGTCCGTAAGCATCACCCGTATCTTTTCCGTATCGGCAATGTCGTTATGGATTGTGACAATATCTGCTCCGTATTCCGCCAGCCGTTCAAAATATTTTTCCGGGCACACCGTCATCATATGCGCGTCAATCGGCAGATTGGTACAGCCGCGAACCGCCTTCAAAATATCGAATCCAATACTAATATTGGGAACATATACGCCGTCCATAATATCGAAATGCAGAATATCTGCTCCGCTGTCCTGCGCTCTTCTGACCTGGGAGCCTATTTCTAACAAATCAGACGCAAATAGACTTGGAGCCGTTAAAATTTTCATTGAGAGTATCCTTCCCTTTGTCCAAAATTTTATTTTTATAACAATACTATTGATTTCAGCCACAGAATCTTGTGGTCCATTATCTTTTTCCCAAAGATCCGCAAAATCCACGCGGCACGCCGTCTCTATAGGCTCTGTGCACAGTATCACCTGCCCACGCCTTTCCATATGATACTAATGACAGCGAACGCTGTCGCAAACAGTACCCACGGTCTTATACGGCGACGGATGTTGAAAAAGCAGGATGTGTATTAGACGCCGTATAAGGCCGTTTTAATATAAATTAACCGCTTTCGCTGCAGCTTGGTCAGCCGTTTGGAGCACAAAAAAGAAAGTTGCTAAAACAGGATGCAGTCTTCGCACAAGAATCGCGGCTGCCGGGCAGTGGCGCAGGCGGGTACTTATATTTTGCCGTTTAAAAGGCATACTGCATGCGCAGCAATTCCCTCGCCTCTTCCCGTGAAGCCCAGTCCTTCTTCTGTGGTAGCTTTTACATTGCACTGCCGTGTCTCTATTCCCATGCCTGCAGCCAACGATGCACGAATTTTTTGTATGTACGGATAAAGCTTCGGCTTTTGTGCGATCAGAGTAGCATCCACATATTCAATTTCCAACCCGCTGCCGCGAATGCGCCGCATTACATCCGTAAGCAGCAGCATACTGGAAATATCTCGATAAGTCATATCCGTATCTGGAAACAGGCTGCCGATATCACCCATGCCCGCAGCGCCAAGGAGCGCGTCTATAACCGCGTGAAGCAGAACATCTCCATCTGAATGGGCGACCATACCAAATCCACATGCAATTTCCACACCGCCCAAAATCAAAATTTCTTTTTCAGGGTCGATCTTATGCACATCATATCCATGACCAATTCTCATCGCTTTGCGTCTCCCATTCGTCTGCGCATTTCTAAAATAGCCTGCGCTCTTTCCAGATCTTGCGGATGCGTTAGCTTCATATTATCCGGCCCGCATTCTACAAGTTTTACAGAAAAGCCAAGGCGTTCGCACAGCATACTGTCGTCTGTAGCGACGGCTTTTTCTTTTTTTGCCATATAGGCCGCTACCCGATATACGTCGCAGTGAAATACCTGCGGGGTTTTTACAAGCCAAATATATTCCCGCTCCAGCGTGGTGTCGATGAAGCCGTCTTTATCTGCCTGTTTTACCGTATCCACTGTCTTCTCCGCAGCTACGGCAGCACGATACTTATACGCCGCACGCACAGTGTTTTCAATATTTTTTTCCGTTACAAGGCAGCGGGCTGCGTCATGCATTGCAACATACTTTGCCTTAGGAGAAATTGCGTCAAATCCGCATAAGGCAGATTCTTGACGCGTTGCTCCCCCCGGTACTACAGCCGCAAGTTTTTTCAAGGGATAAGGAGACAGTACTTCCCGCAGTTCATTCACATTTCCTACCAAAATTAGTTCATCAATTAGTGAACAAGACGCAAAAGTCTGCAAACTGCGCACGACGGCAGGTATACCGCCTACAGCGGCATACTGCTTTTTTATGTCGCTCCCGAATCGAGTGCCATTGCCAGCAGCCAAAATAACAGCAGATGTAAACATATGCAAGGTGTGTTCTCCCTCCTTTTGCATTCTGCAACAGTATACCACAAGTGGAAGAAAAAAGCAAATAGAAAAACAGTATAAAAACGGCAGCGAACACTGCCGTTTTTTCTCCAAAATTCTGTTATAGCTTATCGATCAGCCGTCCATATTCTCGTGCGGAAGCGCCCCAGGAAAAATCTGATGCCATAGCGCGCCTGCATAGTCCCGTCCAGGCTTCTTTATCTTGATAGACACCTGTGGCATATCGAATCGTATGCAGCATTTCATGGGCATTATAATTAGCAAATGAAAATCCATTTCCGCTCCCCTCGTACTGATTATAAGGAGAAACAGTATCCGCGAGGCCGCCTGTTTCCCGTACCAGCGGCAGCGTTCCATACCGCATAGCGATCATTTGTGCAAGGCCGCACGCTTCTGTAGCAGATGGCATTAAAAATATGTCCGCACCTGCGTAAATCTGACGGGAAAGCGCTGTATTAAAATCGATAAAAATGCCCGTTTTATCAGGAAACGCCCCTCCTGCTCGCCGAAAAAAATCTTCATAATGCCACTCGCCGGTCCCTAACAGAACAAACTGTACGTCATCTGAGGAAAGAAGTTCGTATAAAATGCGCTGCACAAGATCTATCCCTTTATCCTTTGCAAGACGCGTCACCATGACGATTAGCGGAACATCTCTCGAGGGCATTCCACAAAGAGATTGTAGATGAGATTTGCAGATTTTTTTGCCGGACATATTTGCAACTGTAAAATTTGCAGGAATGGCAGAGTCCGTTTCCGGATTAAAGGAAACCGTATCAATTCCATTTAAAATTCCAGAGAGTTTATGAGACGCACTGCGCAAAATGTGCTGCATCCCCCGTCCAAAATGATCGGTTAAAATTTCACCAGCATATCGAGGACTTACCGTAACCACACGATCCGCCAAAGCAATAGCAGCTTTCATATAATTTATGTCCCCGTCACAGTCCAAAACCGAACGGCGATGCCCCGGCAAACCCAATATAGTATCAAATACGGATTGTCCATAGCGCCCCTGATATGCGATATTATGGATGACAAAAAGCGTTTTAATGTGATCATAAAAGGGATATCGGGCATACTGCAGCTTTAAATATACTACAGATAACGCTGCCTGCCAGTCATTGGCAATCAGAACATCCGGGAAAAAGCCTACCGCGCCCATTAATTCTAAAACAGCCAACCCAAAAAAGGCAAAACGCTCTCCATCATCATAGGCTCCGTAAGGAACAGGCCTGCGAAAGTAATATTCATTATCAATAAAATAATAGGTCACATTGTCCTTTTCAATTTTCCAAATACCACAGTACAGCTTTCGCCAGGAAAGGTGCACTGTCGTTTTGGAAACATATGTGATTTCAGAGGAAAACCGCTCTCGTATTCCCGGATACAGAGGCAGTACCACCCGCACATCCCAATCAGATTTTTCTCTCCGCAAAGCAGGCGGCAGAGCTCCCATTACATCTCCAAGACCACCGGTATGGGCAAAAGGCGCCGCTTCCGACGCCGCAAAAAGAATTTTCTTCACATTACCGCACCTTTCCAAAGGAATTACTTTATTTAGTATATGCGAAGAAACGTCAGTCATGCCGCCTATTTAAACGCGCAATGCAGCAACAAGTTCACGATTTGGAACAACCACAGCAGACCAATTTGTATGATAGATCACAAATCCCGGTTTTGCGCCCGCCGGCTTTTTCACATATTTGACCAGTGTATAATCTACCTGGGCTGCTGCGCCGTCTCCCGCTTTA
>CAJUIQ010000050.1 GCA_910586545.1 uncultured Eubacteriales bacterium | reverse complement strand
TCCGCTTCCAAATCAATTCCCAACCGTTTATAGTATTTCCAAATCGGAAATCCAAATACATTTCTATATTCTTCAACGTCTTTTATGCATAGCAGACCTCGCTTTTTCAATACTTCATTTATTGCATCAATACTAAGCGTCAGATCATCTGCTATGGTGCCGTTAAAATCCCATATAATACATGAATATTTCAAAATAATTCCTTTCTATATAAAAAATAAATACGCTTTTTCTATATTTTATATCAAAAGACAAGCGCCAGTCAAGCACATCGTGCATATAATGCTGTAAGAGCCTTCTGCCGGGAGAAATTTTCTCCGGATGATATGGCAAAACCGGAGAAAGGAAGATACTTTTTATGGAAATCCTTTTTATGATCACGGCCGCCTTGTCTTTTGCCCTGCTCAGCGCACAGTCTGCTCAAAACTTTCCGCCTCCTCTTCCCAAAGAGCGAGAAGCTGAGCTATTTTTTAAGAAGATGGAGGGAGACGAAGAGGCAAGGAACCTTTTGATTGAACACAATCTTCGCCTAGTGGCCCATATTGTACGTAAATATTACGCAAGTTGGGATTGTCAAGACGATTTGATTTCTGTGGGAACTTTGGGGCTTATTAAAGCGGTAGATACCTTCAAGATTACCAATGGAGCCCGATTTGCAACTTACGGATCCAAGTGTATACAAAATGAAATTCTTATGCATTTTCGAGCAAAAAAGAAAACCTCCATGGAAGTCTCCATCAATGAAACGATTGACACGGACCGGGACGGAAATCCTCTTACATATATGGATATTATCCGCTGTGAAGATACCATTGCAGACGATTTGGACGTGCGTATGCAAGTAAAAAGCGCTATTTATTTTATACGACATAATTTAGATGAACGGGAACGGCAAATAATGATTCTTCGATATGGAATTGGCGGCAAAAAACCTTTGACACAGCGTGAAACTGCTCAGCATCTTGGAATTTCCCGTTCTTATGTTTCCAGAATAGAAAAGGGAGCGCTTCAAAAAATTCACGAATACCTAAAACGCGGCCGTCTATAAACGAAAATGTTATCAAATCCCTTGACCAGACCGTGAAAGCACAGTATAATATAAGGAGCACAAAGGGGGTGCGGTCATGGTTCCAATAACAGAAGTTGCAGCGCATTCTCGTGCTGCAAGGCAGGGTATTTGTTCTGGAGATGTTTTGCTGTCTATCAATGGTCATGAGATCCAGGATGTACTAGATTACCGGTTTTTTTTGGCTGAAAAAAACATTTCGCTATGTCTCTCACGCGGGGGAGAAGTATATACTGTTTCCATCCATAAACAGGAATATGACGATATCGGACTTTCCTTTGAAACACCGCTAATGGATAAAAAACATACCTGCGAAAACAAATGTGTGTTTTGCTTTATTGATCAAAACCCCAAGGGTATGCGAGAAAGTATTTATTTCAAAGACGATGACTCCCGCTTGTCTTTCCTCCATGGGAATTATATCACAATGACCAATTTAAAACCCCGGGATATACAGCGGATCATCGACATGCATATTTCACCGGTAAATGTGTCGGTTCATACTACCAATCCTGAGCTTCGGAACAAAATGATGAATAATAAGCATGCTGGAGAAGTATTGGAATATTTAAAAATGCTGTCGGATGCCGGCGTTACCATTCGGGGACAGATAGTGCTTTGTAAAGGGTTGAATGATGGCAGAGAACTGGATCGTACAATGGAGGATCTCACCGCGTATTATCCCAGCCTGGACAGCGTGTCTATTGTGCCGGCAGGCCTGACAAAGCATCGTAAAAATCTTTACCCGCTGGAGCCTTTTACACCGGAAGAGTGCGCTGGTATCATCTATCAGGTGAACGCATTTGGCGAACAGTGTATAGAAAAATTTGGAGAGCGAATTTTCTTTCCGGCCGATGAATTTTATGTAAAAAGCAAAACGCCTCTTCCGAATTATGAATTTTTTGGTGAATACACGCAAATTGAAAATGGCGTTGGCATGTTATCTTCTTTTATGTACGAGTTTTTGTGTTTGCTGGATTCTCTTACCGATGCGGAACGGCAAATTCACAGAAACGTCTCTATTGCTACGGGAGAAGCAGCGGCAGATATGATGTTGGAGCTGGTGGACAGGCTTTCTGAGGCCTGCCCAAATCTGCAAGTATATGTATACCCTATCAAAAATAATTTTTTTGGCGGGGAAGTGACTGTGACAGGACTGCTTACCGGCAAAGATATTGCCCAGCAGCTGCAGGACAAGCCTCTAGGAGATGTACTGCTCCTTTCCAGAAATGTGCTGCGTAACGAGGGAGATCTGTTTTTGTGTGGTATGACGCCAGAAGAATTGTCAAAAAAACTGAACGTACCTCTGCTGTTTAATCGTGATGATGGCGGATCCTTTCTATGTAATTTGCTTGGCATAGAGGAATAAACTGCAGGTTATCAATTTTATATCTGAATGTATTTTAAAAACGGAGACTATTATGGCAAAACCGATCATAGCTATTGTAGGGCGGCCTAATGTGGGCAAATCTACTTTATTCAATAAATTAATCGGCGAACGCCGCGCTATTGTAGAAGATACACCTGGTATTACTCGAGACCGAATTTATGGTGAAACAGAATGGCGCGGAAAAAAAATGATTGTTATTGATACAGGTGGTATCGAACCGAAAACAGACGATACCATACTGCAAAAAATGCGGGAACAGGCTCAAATTGCAATTGATACTGCCGACGTGATCCTGTTTATGTGCGACATCCGAACCGGACTGCTGGCGGATGATATGGACATTGCTGTCATGCTGAAAAAAAGCGGTAAACCTGTGATTCCCGCTATCAATAAAGCGGACCGAATCGGCACAGTGGATCCTACCTTTTACGAATTTTATGAGTTGGGCTTTTCTATGGATCCGATTGCGCTTTCCTCACTCCATGGTAGCGGCAGCGGCGACCTTCTGGATGCGGTCTTGGAGGTACTTCCTCCCTTTGAAGAGGAAGAGGAGGAAGATGATGTAATTCGCGTTGCTGTAATCGGCAAACCTAACGCGGGCAAATCTTCTTTAATCAACCGTATTTTAGGTGACGATAGACTGATTGTGTCGGATATTGCAGGAACTACCAGAGACGCTATCGACTCGCCTTTTGAGAATGCGCATGGAAAGTATATTTTTATTGATACCGCAGGAATACGCAGGCAAAGCAGGGTTGAAGATAGAGTAGAAAAATTTAGCGTGTTGCGTGCCAAAATGGCGGTAGAACGGGCAGATGTATGCCTTCTTGTTATCGATGCGTTGGAAGGCGTGACTGAACAGGACGAGAAAATTGCCGGTATTGCGCATGAGGCGGGAAAAGCAACCATAATTTGTGTAAATAAATGGGATCTGGTGGAAAAGGACAATAAAACGGTAAACGGGTATACAAAAAAAGTGTATGACGCGCTTTCTTATATGACCTATGCGCCGCTTCTGTTTATTTCTGCGCAGACAGGCCAGCGCATTCCAAAACTGTTTGAGCATATTAATTATGTAAACAATCAAAGTAAAATGCGCATATCCACCGGGATGCTGAATGATGTGCTGGCAGAAGCGATCAATCGAGTACAGCCGCCTACTGACCGGGGCAAACGTCTGAAAATCTACTACATGACGCAGCCCTCCGTAGCGCCCCCAACATTTATTATGTTTTGCAACAATGCGGAGCTATTCCATTTTTCCTATCAACGGTATATTGAAAACCACCTGCGGCAAACTTTCGGATTTAAAGGAACGCCTATCCGGATTGTAGTGCGTCAGCGCGGTGACAAAGAGGAATAGTGTAAAAGATAACACCCGAACGTCTTAAGGCAGTATGCTTCTTTGGGAAGGAGCCATGTCCATTGTTATTATGCCGCCGCTATGTGCGGTGGAATGGAGATATTCGTATGCTATTTGATTATTTTTCTCATCAAAACGTCAACATCTATCTATTGACAGTCCTTTGCGTAGTTTTTTCTATTATTGTCCCATATTTTTTAGGCAGCCTTAATTTCAGCGTCATTCTTTCTGGAAAGCTGTATCGAGAAGATGTACGTTCTAAGGGAAGCGGCAATGCAGGATCTACAAATATGCTGCGAAATTATGGAAAAAAGGCCGCTGGACTAACCCTTTTAGGAGATGCGCTGAAGACTGTGGTCGCCTGTTCTTTTGGTATGCTCATCTATGGAGTTTATGGTACGTATCTAGCAGGACTATTTTGCATTTTGGGTCACATGTTTCCTGCCTATTTTAAATTTAAAGGCGGTAAGGGAATCGTATGTCTAGCGGTTATGGTCCTTATGACGGATTGGCGCGTTTTTCTAATTTTATTTATTATTTTTGTTATCATTGTGCTCGGAACCAAATTCGTTTCTTTAGGATCTGTCATCGGCGCTATGCTGTATCCTATTGTACTGAACCGAATCAACAGTGCTACTGGTAATGCTGTTCGTTCTGTAGAATTAATTGCCATTGTTGTAGCGTTTTTTGTGGTATTTATGCATCGGAAAAATATTAAACGTTTATATAAGGGTACAGAAAGTAAACTGGAACTGCATAAAAAGAAAAAAGATGCAGGCGACGATAAAGGCAACAAACATGACTGACAAAGAATCGGTGCAGTTTTTAACATTGATACAGCGTTCAGTAGACATGCAGACGATGCGGAATCTGGTTCTTTCCGCTCCGAAAGAGGGCGAGGTGCAAAAAATTCGATGTACGTTGCGGCAGTTGTCTGGTAGTCTTTGCGTACAGATGGAATATAAATGCACGGAGGGAAGAGTACGGCAAAAGAACTTTTCTCCGGACGCTTTTGTGTCTGCAATACAAATGGAGCTGGGCGCCTTTTCCAGAGCGGACCTCCACGACAGCGGCGGATCCGCGTCTCTGCTACGCTCCAAAAAAGGAAAAATTACATTGATTACCCATGGAGCTATTGGGCAAGGAGAAAAACAGACAGCCATGGGAAATAATAGAAAAAAACAGTATATACTGGATGGATCCGAGGCTTTTTTAATGCATTTGGGCATTTCAAACACACAAGGACGGGTCCACGATAAAAAGCAGGCAAAATTTCGGCAGATTAACCGTTTTTTAGAGCTTGTACAGAGCATAGTGCAAGAGCTGCCTCAAACTGGATTGCTGCATGTAGCCGATCTATGCTGTGGAAAAAGTTATCTAAGCTTCGCAGTATATCACTATCTTACACACATTCAAAAACGCGATGTAGTTATGGATTGCGTAGACTTAAAAGAAAGCGTCATGCAGGATTGCGCACAAATCGCTGCGCAGTGTGATTTTACCGGAATGCATTTTAGAGCAGGGGATGTATCAAAATTTCAAACAGACACCTCTATTGATCTGCTTATCAGTTTGCATGCTTGTGATACCGCTACAGATCTTGTACTGGATAGAGGAATCGTCTTGGGCGCTAAAGTGATTTTGGCAACACCGTGCTGCCATCGACAGCTGAGCAGAGAACTAAACTGTTCTTCTCTTTCTTTTATTGCCCGCCATTCTGTTTTAAAATATAAATTCTGCGACGCCGCAACAGACGCTTTGCGCATACTCCGGCTGGAAGCATGTGGCTATGTTTGCGACGCACTGGAATTTACAGATCCGGAAGACACTCCTAAAAACGTGCTGATTCGGGCAATTCGGCGCAGTAGTATTACAAATTACAAAGGCGCAAAAGAAGAACGATATAGAGAAGCATATTTCTATCTCACCGGCAGAGAAGCGACAGCGCTTCCTGTAGCAGAAAACGAGGAGCGATAATTCTATGCAATCCCAGATTTTTGATAAAAATGCAGATCCGGCGTTGCGGTTGGAAACCCTGCAAGCGATAGCGCCAGCAATGGAAAGTATGGAACTTTCCCATGAATATGTCAATAACCACATCCACACCACTTACTCTTTTTCTCCATATACGCCCGCAGCGGCCGTATATGCAGCAAAAAGGGCTGGGCTCTCTACAGCCGGGATTATGGACCACGACAGTGTAGGCGGCTGCAGGGAATTTTTGCAGGCCGGAGAAATTCTTTCTATGCCGGTAACAGTTGGATTTGAATGCCGCACCTCTGTTGCAAACACAGTTCTTGCTGGCAGGCGGCTGAATAACCCGGATCAAAAATCCGTAGCCTATGTGACCCTGCACGGGATTCCTCATCAAAATCTGGATGTATGTGAAGCAGTGCTGCGGCCTCTGCGGGAAAAGCGTAATATGAGAAATCGCAGAATGTGTGAAAAAATAAATGAAATTGCGACAGATTTTCATATTTCTATTGATTTTGAGAAAGATGTTCTGCCTCTGTCCGCATATGCGCAGGGTGGCAGCGTAACAGAGCGACATCTGCTGTATGCATTGGCAGTCAAAATTACTGATGGGACAAGCAGAAAATCGGCTATTCAAAAAATCAGTGCACTATGTCAAATATCGCCTGAGGATATAGCGTTGGAAAAGCTTTATCGTGCACCGGAACAATTTTATTTATATGATGTGTTGGGAATTCTAAAAAGCCATTTGGTTTCCAGAATTTATATAGACGCCGATGAGGAATTGCTGCATATCCACGATTTCATTCAGTTGGCAAATCAAGTCGGCGGCATTGCGGCATATGCGTATCTGGGGGATGTAACCCAAAGCCCTACAGGAGATAAAAAAGCACAGCAGTTTGAAGATAGCTATCTGGATTTGCTGTTTGAAGAATTACAGAAAATTGGCTTTCATGCTGTCACCTACATGCCATCTAGAAATTCTCGCACACAGTTGGAACGTGTGATGCAGCTGTGTCAAAAGTACGGCTTTTTCCAAATCAGCGGAGAGGATATCAACTCACCTCGCCAATCATTTTTGTGTGACGCTATGCGGGATTATCCCCACTTGATTGATGCAACTTACGCACTGATTGGTCACGAACAATATGCAACCGCCCATCCGGGGGCTGGAATGTTTTCTTTGGGAACAGAAGAATCGTTGCAGGATCGTATTATAAAATATGCCGCATA
>CAJUIQ010000049.1 GCA_910586545.1 uncultured Eubacteriales bacterium | reverse complement strand
CAATAGCTGATGCAGCAGTCTTTCCAGCCCCCATCGCCAGAATGACAGTCGCAGCTCCTGTCCCAGCATCTCACCGGCATACACTCCCTCCATGGAGGTAGCTCCCGTTTCTTCCTGTACAATAATGCCGCCTCTAGCGTTTACTTCCAGCCCCGCAGTTGTCTTTTTAATCAAAGGATTGGGAGAGGTGCCGATGGCCATAATCACTGTGTCTACCTCTACAGTGAAAAACGAATCGGGAATTTCCATCGGACTGCGTCTTCCTCGCTCGTCCGGCTCTCCAAGCTCCATTTTTGTGCACCGAATGCCCGTGACAAAACCGTTTTGAGGATCCCGCTTATCCTCCGGATTATTGTATCCCAAAATTTCTGCAGGATTGGTGAGAAGCAGCAGTTCCACACCCTCTTCTATAGCATGCTCCACCTCTTCCCGTCTAGCAGGAAGTTCTTCCATAGAACGTCGATATACAATATATACCTTCTCTGCTCCCAGCCGCAGAGCGGTACGCGCCGCATCCATAGCAACGTTTCCTCCACCTACTACAGCAACTCGTCTGGATCGCATAATAGGCGTGCTGGAGTCTTCCTTATATGCCTTCATTAAATTACTACGGGTAAGGTACTCGTTAGCGGAATAAACCCCTTTTAACGACTCGCCAGAAATGCCCATAAAACGAGGCAATCCTGCACCACTGCCAATAAATACTGCCTCGAATCCCATTTCGCCCAGCAGTTCATCTGTTGTAATTGTTTTGCCTATAACCACATTTGTTTCAATTTTTACACCAAGAGCACGTAGCGTATCGACTTCTTTCTCTACAATAGACTTTGGAAGCCGAAATTCGGGGATCCCATATACCAATACCCCGCCAGGCATGTGTAAAGCCTCAAAAATCGTCACCTGATAGCCTTTTTTTGCAAGCTCTCCTGCACAAGCAAGGCCCGCAGGACCCGCACCGATTACCGCCACTTTATGTCCATTAAATATGGGAGACTTTGGCGGCTCTTGCACATATGTATTATGCCAATCTGCCACAAATCGCTCCAGACGGCCAATCCCTACCGGTTCTCCCTTTATCCCCCGGACACAATGCTTTTCACATTGGTTTTCTTGTGGGCAAACTCTGCCGCAAACGGCAGGAAGACTGGAAGATTGCGCAATAATTTGGTAAGCCCCTTCAAAATCCCCTTCTTTTATTTTTGCAATAAAGTCAGGAATATGAATGTTTACCGGACAGCCGGACACGCAAGGCATATTTTTACATCCCAGACAGCGCATTGCCTCATCCATAGCCGCATCTTTTGTATATCCCAGCGCTACTTCATCAAAATTACGGGCACGAACTTCCGGCGGCTGAGAAGGCATCGGGTTCTTTATCGGATTCATATTTACTGCCAAATTACTCAACCTCCTTTGCAAACAAATTGCACGTTTCGCTATATGCGTGTCGTTCGTAATCGTTATATATGGACCCTCGCTGCATAGCCTCGTCAAAGTCCACAGCAAAGCCGTCGAAATCCGGACCGTCTACACAAGCGAACTTAGTTTCTCCGCCTACGGTAAGACGGCACCCGCCGCACATACCTGTGCCATCGATCATAATTGGATTCATAGACACGATGGTTTTTACCTGATAAGGTTTGGTAGTAGCAACGACAAATTTCATCATAATCAGAGGTCCGATCGCCAAAACCTCATCATATGCCTCACCTGCCTGAATCGCTTCCTCTAGTGGAACTGTCACTACTCCCTGCCTTCCATAAGAGCCATCATCCGTCATCACCGTAAGTTGATTGCAGCAAGCGCGGAATTCGTCCTCCAAAATCAGCAGGTCCTTGTTACGGAATCCAATGATTCCATGCACCTCACATCCCATAGCATGCAGCTTCTGTGCTACAGGAAGAGCAATTGCACAGCCAACTCCACCGCCTACGATACAAACCTTTTTCAGTCCCTCGGTATGGGTAGGTGTTCCTAGCGGCCCTACAAAGTCAGACAAATACTCACCTACATTTTTATGATTAAGCTTTGTAGTCGTAGCTCCTACGACTTGAAAAATAATCCGCACCGTACCCTGATCTTGATCAAAGCCGGCAATAGTTAGGGGAATTCGTTCTCCGTTTTCATCTACCCGCAGGATGATAAATTGCCCTGGTTCTGCTTTTCTAGCAACCAGAGGAGCCTCTACATCCATCATAGTAACGAAATCATTTAAACGCTTTTTATAAATAATCTTATACATAATACTATCGGTTCCTTTCCGTATCCGGTAAAGGGAATAAAAATTTTACAGCAAATGACAGAAGTCGCTCTATTTCCTGCATTGTTTTATCCTATTGTACCATAAGCTTCGCTGTATTGCAACAGGAATGCATAATTAATCCTTTATACATGTAATGGAAAAAGGTACGCACAATGTGCGTACCTTTTTGCGCAGTGACTCTTCCACTGGTGACCCGTGGGGGAATCGAACCCCCGTTACCGCCGTGAAAGGGCGGTGTCTTGACCGCTTGACCAACGGGCCGTGGTAGCGGAAGTTGGACTTGAACCCACGACCTATCGGGTATGAACCGATTGCTCTAGCCAGCTGAGCTATTCCGCCACGCGCTCTATGATTATATCATAAAGAATCCAGCTTGTCAACAACTAAATGCAATTTTTTCTATTTTTTTATGAATCTTTTTCTCCGGTAAAAAACGAGGATAATATTTCCAAAATTTTAAACTTAACTTTGTACTTCACTTCTCCGGTTTCCGTAATAGTTTTATACTGCTCGTCTGTAAATCCTGCAGTGATAAATACCTTTTCTCGTTCCTGAGCAGCAGTGGTACAAAGGGGCGGATACAGCACGCACCACCAGTTGTGCCCTTCCCCACTTCCAATGATTACACGCAGCGACGTATACTGACCCGCCGGTAAAGTGAATCCCTCATACACTCGTTCAGGATAATTCTCTAGCCCAAGCTCCGCCCAAACGGGATAATCAAATCCTTCGCGCTCCAAAACAGCTTTTGCGGCAGCACAAATCTCATCATGCGCAGCTTCAATAGCCGCTGCTGCTTCCTCTTGGCTTTCCACATTTTTCATAGAGTGCTCCACGATCTCCAGTACAGCATCCCGCACCAACAGTTTTACCGCCTGATCCTCTTCACTGTCAGAAGCGGCGATTACGTGGAGACGGATCATATCGCTGTATATTTTTTCTTCCCCGTGAATTGGAAGAACAGACACAAACAGAAACGCTGCAAGAATGGATACACACATACAAACCAAAACTTTTACCTTCATAATGAAACCATACCTTTCTTTGCTGGTATGGTAGTATTCCCCGCGCTATACAGGTTTATGCAAAAAATAAAAAATTTTTCAAAAACTTTTATAGCGCCCTATACCAAACGGTTTCTTTGCCTTCCCTGATAAAAGGCTTTTATATTCTCACAAATCTCCTCCATGCATCGGCTACGCGCCTCATAGGCGCCCCAAGCCATATGAGGTGTGAGACACACATTGTCCATATGCATTACAGCGCTGTATGCGCTGTTCGAGGGAAAAGGTTCTTCTGTGTACACATCTACGCCAAGGCCGCCTAATCTGTCTTCTAAAATTGCTTGACACAGCGCTTCCTCATCACAAACTGCTCCCCTTGCCACATTTACCACAATAGCGTCCGTCTTCATCAAAGCAATGCGTTCCTTGGATATCAGATTTTCCGTTTCTGAAGTTAGCGGCGTATGCACCGTGATCACGTCCGCCTCTTTGCACAAAGTATCGATGTCTACACAAAAGTACGTGGGATCCGGCTGTCTTTTGCATACAATCACCCGACAGCCTATCGCCTCTGCCACGGCGGCTACCTGCCTGCCAATGTTGCCGCAACCAACGATCCCCCAAGTTTTCCCAGCTAATTCGTGATACACAGGGACAAGGCAATTTGCCACACCGCTGCTTGTATAAGCCCCGCTTTCTACATAGCGGTTGTATGCAGGCAGATGCATGGCCAGAGACAACACCATAGACACGGTGAGCTGTGCCACGCTGTGGGTGGAATATCCCACTACATTGCAAACAGCGATTCCCCTAGCCTCCATGTCGGTCAGACAAATATTATCATATCCGGTTGCCGCCACGCAAACCAGCTTCAATTGATCTGCATGTGTCAATACGCTTTCTTCTAAACGCACCTTATTCACAATAACGCAATCTACCTCCCGCAGTCTTTCGGCCACTTGAGAAGGTGTTGTAGTGGGATAAGTGATTATCTCGCCCAATCTCTGTAAGCAGGCAAAACTAATATCTTTTCCTAATGTATTTGCATCTAATATTGCGATTTTCATAATACCATCCAGCTTTCTTTTGTATTGTAGGAACGCAACACTCTATTGAAATGAAAAGGGCTGATCCAATGATCAGCCCTATCCGTATTTTACTTATACTTACGCTTTCTTGCTGCCTCAGACTTTTTCTTTCTCTTTACACTGGGCTTTTCGTAACATTCTCTCTTGCGAAGTTCGGCCTGGATACCGGATCTCTGGCACTGACGCTTAAAGCGACGGAGCGCACTGTCAAGAGTTTCATTCTCTTTTACTCTAATTTCTGCCATTCTGTTTCCCTCCCTTCGCTTGTGCCGTTGAAGCGAAAAAACTTCTTTTATATTTTATCGCAAAATCGCTTTTCTGTCAAGTATTATTTTAATATTTTCCAAAAGAAACTCATTTTGCCACGATATTAACGATTTTGCCAGGCACATAGATTTCCTTCACAATAGTTTTTCCTGCCAAAGCAGCCTGCACTTTGCCGTCTGCCTTGGCAGCAGCAAGAACAATGCTTTGATCGGCCTCTCTAGGAATCTGTATAGTCGCACGCAATTTTCCACAAATTTGTACGGCAATTTCAATGGTATCGTCGATAGTTTTAGCCTCATCATAGGCAGGCCAATCAGAAAGAGACAACAGTTGTCTTTCACCGCATTGCTCCCAGATTTCCTCACTGATATGCGGCGCAAAAGGACACAGTAGACGAGCAAAGGTTTTCATCTCATCCACTGTCAACGTGCCTACGTCATAAATTTCATTTATAAGGGCCATCATAGCTGCAATCGCCGTATTGAACTTCATTTCTTCAATATCGCGGGTTACCTTCTTAATCGTTTTATGGAACGAAGACTCCAGCGCCGGCGTTGTCCCGGTTCCCTGCACCAGATCCATCAATCCGACTGTTCTCTCCAAAAAGCGTTTGCAGCCCTTTACGCTCTTTTCCGACCAGGGAGCTGCTTTTTCATAGTCTCCCATAAACAACACATACAATCGCAGGACATCGGCGCCATATTCGTCCACCACATCGTTAGGATCCACTACATTGCCCTTAGACTTACTCATCTTATCGCCGTCCGGGCCTAAAATAAGTCCTTGCGCGGTACGTTTGGCATAAGGCTCCTTTGTAGGAACCACACCGATATCATACAAGAAACGATGCCAGAAACGAGAATAGATCATGTGCCGCGTTACATGCTCCATTCCGCCGTTATACCAGTCTACAGGAGACCAGTATGATAGTTTTTCAGGGTCAGCCAAACACGTATGATTGTGAGGATCCATATACCGCAAAAAATACCAGGAGGAACCTGCCCATTGAGGCATTGTATCTGTTTCTCTACGCGCCTTGCCACCGCATTTCGGACATGTGCAGTTTACAAAGGACTCGATTTTTGCCAGAGGACTTTCTCCTTCTGTACCCGGTTCAAAGTTTTCCATTTCAGGCAGGCGCAGAGGCAATTCTTCATAGGGGACGCCTACAATCCCACACTTGTCGCAGTGAATAACAGGAATCGGTTCGCCCCAGTACCGCTGGCGATTAAACGCCCAGTCTTTCATTTTATACTGAACGCCGGCTTTGCCCTTACCTATCTTTTCCAGTTGGGAAATTGCTTTTTCAATAGATTCTTTTTTATTGGTATAGCCGTTTAAGAAACCAGAGTTTACCATTTCCCCATCGCCGGTATACGCTTCCCTAGAAACATCACCGCCCTTGATTACCTCAACAATTTCAATTCCAAACTTCTTTGCAAAATCATAGTCACGCTGATCATGGGCAGGAACAGCCATGATTGCACCGGTACCATAGCCCATCATTACGTAGTCGGAAATGTAAATGGGGATTTCTTTTCCGTTCACCGGATTCACGGCGTACAGCCCCTCGATACGCACGCCCGTTTTGTCCTTATTTAGTTGGGTACGCTCAAATTCAGTCTTTTTGGCACACTCTGCACGATAGGCCTCAATATCAGCCATATTGGAAATCTTATCGACATTGGCGTCAATGATCGGATGCTCCGGAGCCATAACCATAAATGTAACGCCGAACAGCGTGTCGGGGCGAGTCGTATATACGGTAAGTTTCTCGTCTATGTTCGTAATAGAGAAATCCACAAAAGCGCCTGTGGATCTGCCGATCCAGTTGATCTGCTGCTGTTTAACATTTGGAAGATAATCTACCTCTTCCAGTCCCTCGAGCAGCTTGTCAGCATATTCTGTAATCCGTAAGTACCAAACATCCTTCGATTTCTGCACTACATCGCTATGGCAGATATCGCATTTTCCTCCCTGCGAGTCTTCGTTCGATAAAACTACCTTACAGCTTGGGCAGTAGTTTACCAGCGCTTTATCTCGGAAGACCAGTCCATGATCCAGCATTTTCAGAAAAATCCACTGGGTCCATTTATAATAGTCTTCATCAGTGGTATCAACCACTCGGCTCCAATCCAAGGAAAAACCTACTCGTTTTAACTGTTGAGTAAACTTTTCAATATTGGCATCTGTCACTTTTCTGGGATGAATGCCTGTTTTTACTGCATAGTTTTCGGTAGGAAGTCCAAAGGCGTCAAATCCAATAGGAAACAGGACGTTATAACCCTGCATCCGGCGTTTTCTGGAAACAACCTCCAGGCCGATATATGCCTTAATATGACCCACATGCATCCCTGCGCCACTGGGATATGGGAATTCTACTAAAGCATAAAACTTTGGCTTCTCGCTAAAATCCTGGGCATGA
>CAJUIQ010000048.1 GCA_910586545.1 uncultured Eubacteriales bacterium | reverse complement strand
CAATGAATATTTCACTTTGAAATACTCGAAATAGTCGTTATATTCTTTCATCTCTCCGCCTTTTACATTGCGCAGATATTCGTGCACATCCATTTCGTCCCGATCCATTTCCAAAATACAAGCCGCAATGTTGGAACAGTGGTCGGAAACCCGTTCCAGATTTGTAAGAAGATCTGTCAGCACAAATCCCAATTCTATCGTACATTCCTGTTTGCGCAGTCTGCGAATATGCTGCTTTTTCAGCGTATCCCGAAGATAGTCCACAACCTGTTCCAACGGTTCCACCATCACCGCGCTGTCCAAATCATCTTTTTCAAAGGACGCAAGCGCAAGATCCAGAATTTCCAGCACAGCACTTATAAGCACGCCCAGCTCTTTTTTTGCCTGACCAGAGAATTCCAGCTTTTTGTCGTGAATCTCTTCCGCACTGTTCGTCACATTAATTGCATGGTCGGATATACGCTCAAAGTCTCCAATTACATGAAGGAGCTTGTTCGCCTCCGCATTATCCGATTCAGACAAATCGTGTGCGGACAGTTTAACCAGGTATGACCCCAGCTTGTCCTCGTATAAGTCTACCTCGTCTTCCTTTTCCCGTACCCGCATAGCTGCCTTTTCGGTATACTCTCCAAGCAACGCCGCGGATTCTTTAATAGATTCGACCGCAAGACGTGCCATAGAAACAGCCACCTCCTTACAGCGAGCGATTGCCACAGAAGGCGTTACAAACAGACGCTCGTCCAGCAATTCTGTTTTCTCATTTTTTCTGGATTCGGAAACGATAAGGCAGGACAGCTTCTCCAGTTGTTTTGTAAACGGCATCAAAAGCGCCAACGCAATCAGTTTAAATACGGTATGTACAATGGCTATTCCCACCGGAGACGCAACCTGAGCTCCCAGAGGATCCTGCAAAAGCCAACTAATTAGATAATATAACGGCAAAATAATCAGCGTGGCAATCACGTTGAAAGATAAATGGATCACTGCGGCACGCTTGGCGTTTTTCGACGCTCCCACAGAAGAAATCATAGCAGAGACACATGTTCCTATATTTTGTCCCATAATAATCGGCACTGCCGTAGAATATGTTACGCTTCCCGTAGCGGTTAGAGCCTGAAGAATACCGACGGAAGCAGAAGAAGACTGGATAATTGCTGTAAAAACAGTACCCACCAGCACACCCAGTATAGGATTGGAAAACAACACCAGCACACGGGTAAACTCCGGTACGTCTTTTAGGCCTTCCACTGCTGCGGACATCGCTTCCATACCAAACATAAGCACGGCAAACCCCATTAAGATCATGCCGGTATCCCTGCGTTTGGCGCTTTTTTGGAACATATAGAGAACGATTCCAATCATCGCCAAAATCGGTACAAAAGATGAAGGCTTGAGCAGTTGAATGAGGAAATTTTCTCCCTGAATCCCCGTAAGACTTAGAATCCACGAGGTCATAGACGTTCCTAAATTGGCCCCCATAATAACGCCTACCGCTTGGCGGAGAGTCATAATACCTGAGTTTACAAAGCCCACCACCATAACCGTGGTAGCGGAAGAAGACTGCATTACTGCTGTCACACCAAGACCAAGTAAAAATCCCTTAAAGGGATTCGATGTAATATTTGCCAGAAAGGTTTTCAGCTTGCTTCCAGCGCGCTTTTCCAGAGCCTGCCCCATCAAATTCATGCCAAATAAAAATAAGGCCAGCCCACCTAATAACGAGAGAACGTCAAACAAATCCATGCTTTGCTGTTCTGCCTTTCTTTAATTTTAACTTCATTTTGCAGATAAAGGTCATTTTTTCTGCATGCTTTTCCTATCATATCGTTTCCACGTTAAATGTATAATCGCAGTTTTGTTAAATCTATGTTAAATTTGTCATATTTTGTTCATAAAAACATCTATATAAAACAAAGGCCTTGCATACCACAAGGCCTTATCTATATTATTTCTCTTATTATTTCTCTGCCAAAAATTCCAGCATTAAAGCAGCAGTTGCAGGATCCGCTACATCTGTTAAATCTGCTCCATACCGCAGCCGCTCTCTGGCATAGGTAGACGATACATGAGCAAGGGCAGGCCTGGCCGGCAGAAATACGGTTTCCAGACGTGGAGAAAACCGATGCATAATCTCAGCCAAGGTATATTCATAGTCAAAATCCGTTCCATTCCGAAGCCCCTTCACCACATAGGAAACGCCAAGCTTATCTGCAAATTCGGCGGCTAGCTCTTCACAAATCAAACATTGCACATTGGAAATGTCCCGACACGCGCTTTCCAAAATACGCCTCCGCTGTACAGGAGAAAACATTCCAGTGTTCTGTTTTTCCGCATTCACCATCACCACAGCATATACCTCATCAAAGGCTCCGGCTGCCCGACGAATAATATCTACATGGCCCAATGTGGCCGGATCAAAGCTGCCTGGAATCATCGCAATGCGTTTCACTGTTTAGCCGCCTCCTTCGCGCCTGCAAGCAAGGTAATCCGCGTTCTGCCATACAATGCTGTCCGCAAAACTTCAAACTGCTCCTGCAGCACCGTTTTTTCACCAAATACCTGCCGGCTAACCTGCGCATCATGATACCCATCGTTTTTCAAAAGCCGCTTGGACACAGGCTGCACCCCATTGTCCGTCTCGCAGATGATTCGTCCTCCAGGCGCCAGCAAGTGTCCTTCCGCTATGGATGCAAGAGCAATGGACATATAGTCTGCATCATACGGGGGATCTAAAAAAATAATATCAAACTGTTCTCGATTCGCAGCATTGCGCAGAAAGGACGCATACTCCCCTGTAGAAATCCGGCATTTGTCGTAAAGCTTTGCTTTTTTGGCATTTGCCACAATCATATCGCACGCCGCTCTGGCGCTATCAATAAATACACAATGCTGCGCCCCGCGGCTAAGCGCCTCCAATCCCAACTGCCCGCTGCCCGCGAATAAATCCAACGCCCTTCTGCCCTCAATTTCAAATTGAATCATAGAAAAAAGCGCTTCCTTTACGCGATCTGAAGTCGGTCTTGTATCTTCGCCCGGAAGGGTTTCCAGCGGGATTCCCCGCGCGCTGCCTGTAATAATTCTCATATCGATAAAGCTCCTTAATTTTGCATTCGTCTATTTTGATTGTAAAAACTCCAGGACTGCAGCGGCATTTTCACGGGTAACCGTCGGCACTGCAGCAATCTCTTCTACAGAAGCACTGCGCAGCGCGGCCAGCGTCTTAAATTGCAGTAACAGTTTTTTTGCCTTTGCAGGACCGATCCCCGGTACCTTTTCCAAAGAAGACTGCTTCATAGACTTGCCTTTAGCTGCGCTCATTCGGGAAATGGTGTAACGGTGCACTTCTTCCTGTATCCGATAAATAAATCGAAAAACCTCCGGTTCCCGCGCAATACTTACTTCTCCATCTTCTGATACAATGGTTCTGGTTTTATGATGCTCGTCTTTTACCATGCCAAATACCGGCACGGAAATATGCAGCGTATGCAATAGCTGACAAATTGTTGATACGTGACCCGCACCTCCGTCCAACAAAATCAGATCCGGCAGCGTGCCAAATGACTCGTCCGCACCTCCTGCATGGGACAGTCTGCGCCGCAGCGCTTCTTCCATTGCCTGATAATCGTCTGGTCCGTTGTTGCCTTTAATTTTAAAATGGCGGTAATGCTTCTTCGAAAATTTCCCGTTTTCTACCACAATCATCCCCGCCGTAATATTTTCGCTGCCCATATTGGAGATATCGTATGCTTCAATCTTTTCCGGAAGCACCTCTAAATGCAGCAAAGAAGCAAGACTGGCAAGGAGTTTTTCATCGGTGTCGTCTCGTCTGCGGCGGGTCATACTGTGCCGCACTGCGTCTCGCTGCGCCATTTTGCACAAATCCCTCGGGATTCCTCGTACCGGTGTACGGATTTGAATCTTTTTCCCTGCACGCTGAGACAAATAAGACTCTGTAATTTGTCGGTCATTTTCCGTAAGTGAAAAGGAAAGTAAATTTCTTTTGGTATATATTCTCTGCACCGATACAGGTTGACGATAAAGGCTGCAAAAGGAGAATCCTCTCCAGCGTTTCCCGGTAAGTTCTCTTCTTCATTATACGCCTGCGCCCCGGTAATCTCGTCCGCGCCAAACATAAAATACTCACTGTCGCAGATAGCGCCGCCTCGGATATACAATGCTGCCGCACAGTCGCATCCCTCGTGAGAAGATAACGCAATCACATCGCAGTCTGTATCAGGTGAAAGCTGGGTTTTCTGCCGATCCCCTAGCCGATGCAGAGCCGCAATGACATCCCTACACCGAGCGGCCTCTTCAAAGCGTTCCTGCTGCGCCGCTTGTCCCATCCGTTCTTCCAAAGCCCGTTCCACCTCACGGGTGTTTCCCCGAAGCATCTGTATGGCGCATTGGATCAATTCATTATATTCCTGTACGCTGATCGCTCCTGTACACACGCCGCAGCACCGTCCGATCTGTCGGTATATGCATGGCCTTCCCCGTCCGATATCTTCGGGAAATTTTTTTTTGCAGGAAGGGATCCCAAGCGTTTTTTCTATTGTGGAAATGATATTTCCTATCACTTTAGTATTGGAATACGGGCCGAAATATAAGCCCTTCTCCCCACGTTTGCGACTCATGACAATTCGGGGATATTCCTCATCTGTTGTAACCTTTATATATGGATAGGATTTGGCATCCTTCAACAAAATATTATACTTAGGTGTGTACTGCTTGATGAGATTGTTTTCCAGCACCAGGGATTCCATTTCCGTATCACAAGTAATATACCGGAAATCCCGCACATGAGACACCATTCGAGAGGTTTTGATATCGTGAGATCCGTGGAAATACTGACTGACACGGTTTCTCAGTGCTCTGGACTTGCCCACATAGATGACCGTTCCCTCTTTGTTTTCCATAATATAAACGCCGGGAGTCCTTGGCAGCAAAGCGGCCTTTTTCTGCAGATATTCCAATACCTGCATATTCTGTTCCATACACGCCCTCCTCTCTAAAACCTCGACGGTCTAACTGTACGCAAAAAGCCGCCCCAATCGGGCGGCCGCTATGATCTATTGAACTTACTCTGTGAACCCTGTGTCGATCAGCGCAGCAAGGCCCTCAACTGCTTCCGCCTCATCTGCCCCATCGGCAATGATTGTGATATTCATTCCCTTAACGATACCTAGAGACAAAACGCCCAGCAGACTTTTTGCATTGATTCTGCGGTCTTCTCTTTCCACCCAAATTGCGCTTTTATAGGAGTTCGCTTTTTGGATAAAAAAGGTAGCCGGTCTTGCATGCAAGCCTACATTGTTCTTTATAGTTACTTCGCGTGATAGCATAGTCCATACTCCCGAACTTTCAAAAATTGCCGAAACGGTGGTATACGGCTGTTTACCGCTTTATTATAGCAAATAAAAGGCACAAAATCAAGAGCTTTTCCACAAATTCTGAAATTTAGATTCGTTTTATAAAAAACATAGAGAAAAAAGTGCTTTTTTCAGCTATTTTGTATTTGAGATTCTACCGAAAAAGTGGGGCTCTGCCTCTTGACAAAAAAAATGCTTCGTGCTATACTTCATTTAATATTTGAAGATATAAAAGCCATGACGGAGACAGTAGCAATTTTTCGCAGTCCATAGCGAGCCGGCGACAGTGAAAGTCCGGTGTCTGCTTTTTTGTGAACATCACTCCTGAGCTGCAGGGCGAAATCAGTAGCCCCCGCCGGTGCCCATCCGTTATCTTGGGCGCATATGTCAGTATGCAGGTGGTTTGTAAGGGTTTCCCCTTGTCTTGCGGCAAGGGGAATTTTCTTTTTTGCTCCTGCACCAAAATCTCAAAAATATATAGAAAGGCATGGACGATCATGTACAAAAAAGTGCCAACAGACCTCAGCTTCGCAGACCGTGAACGGGAAACACTCTCTTTCTGGAGAGAAAACAAAATTTTTGAAAGAAGCATGGAAGAACGGCAAAGCTGTCCCAGCTATACCTTCTATGACGGGCCTCCCACCGCTAACGGAAAGCCTCACATTGGCCATGTGCTCACCCGGGTCATCAAAGATATGATTCCCCGATATCACGCCATGAAAGGCTGTAATGTCCCCCGTAAAGCCGGATGGGATACCCACGGGCTACCTGTAGAATTAGAAGTGGAAAAGCTGCTTGGAATCAATGGAAAAGAGCAGATTGAAGAATACGGCATCGCGCCCTTTATCGAAAAATGCAAAGAATCCGTGTGGAAATACAAAGGTATGTGGGAGGATTTCTCCGGCACTGTAGGTTTTTGGGCCGACATGGACGATCCTTATGTCACCTACCATAATACTTATATTGAATCGGAATGGTGGGCGCTAAAGCAAATTTGGGACAAAGGCCTTTTGTATAAGGGATTTAAAATCGTGCCCTACTGTCCCCGCTGCGGTACGCCTCTCTCTTCCCATGAGGTAGCCCAGGGGTATAAGGATGTTAAGGAGCGCTCCGCTATTGTAAAAATGCCTGTGGTGGGCGAGGACGCAGCATTTTTAGTGTGGACCACCACTCCCTGGACACTGCCATCAAACGTGGCTCTGTGTGTCAATCCGGATGCAGAATATATTCGAGCACAAAAAGGCGACGAGGTATTCATACTGGCCCACGCACTTGCGGATCAGGTGCTAGGCGAGGGCGAATACACCGTTCTGGAAACGCTAAAGGGAAAATCTCTGGAACATAAAGAATACGAGCCGCTGTTCCGGTTTGTATCGCCTAAAGAAAAGTGCTGGTATGTCACCTGCGACGATTATGTCACGATGGAAGATGGCACCGGCGTCGTTCATATCGCCCCCGCTTTTGGTGAAGACGACGCAAAGGTCGGACGCGCCTATGGACTTCCCTTTGTACAGTTGGTGGATGCCAAAGGGGAAATGACTGCCGAAACAGAGTGGCCTGGCGTATTTGTAAAGGACGCAGACAAGCTGGTGCTACGTCGGCTGGAAGAGCTTGGCCTCCTTTATGATGCGCCTCTATTCGAGCATAGCTATCCCCACTGCTGGCGCTGCGATACGCCTCTGATTTACTACGCAAGAGATAGCTGGTTTAACAAAATGACCGCGGTAAAAGAGCCCGCGGCGTGACCGAAGCGCAACCAGAAACCATC
>CAJUIQ010000047.1 GCA_910586545.1 uncultured Eubacteriales bacterium | reverse complement strand
CGATATGGTATGTCCGCCGGGATCCTGGGTGGAAATAAGGCGGTTCAGGCTGTCATATGTGTTGGTGGTAATCTGGCCCAGAGCGTCTGTAACGGTAAGCAGATTATCCGCCGCGTCGTAGGTATAAGCGGTGGTATATCCCCGCGGATCCGTAACGGTGAGCAAATTGCCAAACGCGTCATAGGTGTTTTGGGTAGTATTTCCAACAGGATCCGTAACGGAAAGAAGGTCTCCGGCGGTGTTGTAGGTATAGACCGTGGTACCGCCTGCCGGGTTTTCCATATTGGTCAGTCTGCCTTCCGCGTCATAGGTATACGTAGTATGATTTTCCTTAAATTTTTCAGGGATAGGGCGGAGGTAGGGATCATAGGCATCTATACGCTGCGTATTTTTTATTAGATTGCCCGCTTCGTCGTATGCCTTTTTTGTCACGCCGCCGATAGGATCGGTAATCTGGACAACATTATTTGCGGCATCATACTCGTACGTGGTTGTATTTCCGTCACGGTCGGTCTGACGAATCGTTCTCCCGCCTGCGTCGTAGGTGTTGACTGCTTCTGTGCCGTCGGGATATACCGTCTTTACCAGTCTGTCTTCTCCGTCGTATTCATACAGAATCGTGACGCCTACAGGCAATGTCATGGAAGTCATTTTCAGGTTGCCGTTGTAGGTATAGGAAGTGGCGTTTCCATTCGCGTCCGTAGATTTTACAAGACTGCCGCCCGCGTCATACTCTTTGGAGGACACGTTGCCATCCGGGTCTGTCACCGTAAGCACATTGCCTTTGTTGTCATAGGTATAGCTTGTGGTATTGTCCTGTGCGTCTGTGATGGACATCAAAAATCCGGCATCGTTGTACACTTTGGTTGTTGTTCTGCCCAGTGCGTCTGTAACAGCAGTCGGCTGTCCTTTGGTATATGCGTATGTAATGGTTCTGCCTGCACAGGATGCTTTTGTGAGCAGATTTTGATTGTTATATTCGTATGTCGTGGCAGTGCCCCGCAGGTCAGTACTGGAAGTCAGCAGATTTTTACTGTTATATGTCTTTGTAACAGTACCGCCGCCGGGATACTTAACCATGGTCAGATTGTTCTTTGCGTCGTAAGTATATTCGGTTTTCTGACCCCGTTTGTCGGTACTGGAAATTAGATTCTCCCTGGCGTCATATACGTTCACGACGCTGTTGCCCAGTCCGTCCGTCTTTTTCGTCAGGTTCCCGTGGCTATCATATGCATATTGGATTTCCACACCGTTGGGATCGGTTTTGCTGACAAGCTGTTTTTTATCATTGTATTTATATACAGTCGTCTGCATGGTTCTATCCGTAACGCTGACCAGCAAATAATCCGGATCGGTTGCGTCATCGTAGCTGATGACCGTTTCGGCACTGTCCGCAATCGCATCCTTTTGCCGGATGACCCTTCCTACGCTGTCGTAGGTATCTGTAAAATAGATGATCCCGTTTTGATCGCGGCCACATTCAATTTGACCCTTTTCGTTATACTGATAGGACAGCATTTCACCGTTTTCATCGGTAATGGAAACAAGGTTCCCGTCAATATATCCCAAAGTACAGGTTCTGCCGGAGTTGTCCGTTACAGATGTGATTTTTCCGTCGCTGTTTTTTGTAATCTGCATATATCTGCCGGAAATTTCATCGGTGATTTTTACAGTATTGTCGTCGGGATATGTAACCAGCGTATTCAGCCCGCTTTTGCCTGTAATTTTCGTAAGTCTGCCATGGAAATCGTAATATTCCGTAAACTGATCGTTACAGTTTACAACATAGCTGGTATTCTGTCCGTCCGGAATTCTTGTTGCAGTGTAGTTTTGCTTTGTAACCGTATCGCTTTTAAATACGTTTGCATCGGAAGCGGTCTTTTTATATACCGCATAGTAGGCGGGGCTGTCATAAATATAGAGAGCGTCGCCGTCATCGGCAATTCTCTTTTCAAAATTATGCGACCAGCCTCTTCCTGCGGAGCCTTCTGTCAGCACATTGGAGCGATAGCTAATGTCAAAGTGCAGCGTCTGTGCCCCCAAAACGGTCATCAGAGTATGGTCGATTACATGTGCGCCGGTGCTCAGATCAATCGGGTCCTGCACCTTTTCATCAGGAAGGGACGGTGTTTTGGGAATTTCCACCGGATCTTTGACCGTTTCATTTTTCGGCGGCGCAACAGTTTGTCCTCCTGAACTGGAGCTGCCTTTTGTGATAATGACGGCCTGCTTGCCAAGGGCCGCATATGCCGCATCCACACTTGCCCTAGAGTATCCCTGTGTCTTTTTGGACATCGGGTCATTGAAAAAATAATTATTTTCATCATATCCGGTAAGCACCAGACAATGCAGCTTATTGTTATAGGAAACAGAAGCGCCGTCCGGTGTTGTCCAGTTATGTATTTTATAACTGGAGGTCATACCGACAGTTCCCCACAAAACAACAGGGATTCCCTTGTCGATATAGTTTGTACATAAATATTCTAATGACTTTCCAGATACATTTTCGGCCGTAAAACCGTAGCTGTCTGAAAATTTATTCAGGGCTTTCATAATAGCTGGTGCAAAGCATCCCCAGCCGCTGGCTAACCTGGGATTGCCTCCAAACACCTTGTTCGGATCAAAGCCATAGCGCACGCCGTTTTTCCAATACGGTACGCTGCCCATGTCCAGATATCTGTCTACAAACGTATCGGGGCTGATATTCACACCGATATGCTGCAGCGCCATAACCGTGCTGACGCTTTCGCATCCGTTTGGCATACCTATCGCATGTTGATTGATATACGGAACGTCAATTATTTTTGCGTTTGCCCCGGGCGTCGGATTCAAGCCTTTGCGCTCATAAACACGGATTTCCAACGCTTGGATGGAACCATATCTGCCGTCTCCCGCGTTCGTAGATTTTGTATCCAGTTCGGCGTCGGGCATAAGGGTTTCCATAATATCAGGCCAGCCGTTACTCACCCAAGGAAGCCATTTTCCGCCGGCCTTAGCACGATATATAACAATATAATCGTCATAAACTCTGCCGCTGGCAGTATGAACCTCAATTGCCACATTTGTAATAGGGCGGCCTCCATACCCGGCATATCCGTTTTTGTGATCATTTACATTGGCGTCTCGACTTGAAACATATGGATTCCAACCAGTTGTTTTGTCTTTGGCGGCATAACGGAAATAATAAGGTTTCCCCGCCGTTTCCAGCATAATGCCGTCTATATCGGAAAAAGAAACGGTATCATTCACCCCAAATGCAGTCCAGGTGTCAGTTCCCGTCTGACGGTATTTCATAGTAATGCCGCTCGCAAGCTGAAAATCTCCTGCTTCTACAGGCGCGGATGAACCGCCGGAGCTACCGCTGCCGACTCGCTTGAACATTCGAATTTCCAACGCCTGAATATTTCCATAAGGCGCCCAGCCGGCAAAGTTAGAATAGTATCCCGTATCTAAGCCGCCTGTAATTTCATCCGGGTACTCTGACTGTATTGTATGCATTACTTCAGAATCGCCATTGCTTACCCAATTCAGCCAACCACGATCTGGAACTTTGGCACGGTACATCACTACGTAATCGTCAAAAATCCGCATTCCTCCGGCGGTGTATACTTCAATGGCAAGCTGCGTCATGGGCTTATCCGAAATTCCCGCATAATCGTTTTCACCTAATTTGGTGCTGTATACATAACCCAGCCAGCTTCTATTTCCGGCATTCATACTTTTGTATTTTAAATAAAAGTTAGAACTGTTCGTATTGATCCGCACACCGCAAAAATCTTGTTTGTCATTCGAATAATATTGAACGTCTAATTCGTCTGTAATTTCATCAAATGTTTTTGTGGCTGCATGAGAAGTGGCTGCGTTGTCCATAGCAATTGTATCATGCATATTATCGGCAGCATCCCTCTCAGTGATGTCTTCACTGGTAGACGATTCTTCCTTCGGATTTCGAGAGACACGCACATAATTCACCAGCAGATAAGGAGAAATTTCTCCCACAAATGCGGCGCCGGCTGCTGTTTCATCAGATGAACCCAATACAATACCGTGTGATGCGGCGCCGTCATACCGGTCCCGGACTTCCTTTGTCATGTCCCATTCAGAAAGCACAAACACGCTGTCTTTTTCGTGAACCGTACATTCTTTTGCCGCACCAAAATATGCAGGCTGGTTATTCCATGTGATGCTTTCAGCGTCCCACTCTTCATCGACGGAATACGCCTCCAACAACAATGCCATTTCTTCCGTATGGAAATAATATGGAGCTGCATGCATTTGTGCGGACAGCATGATATCTTCTTCCGTCAAAGCCGGCAGTTCTTGTGTATCAAAAAATGCTCTTGTTATATTTCCCCCGGCAATTCTGCCAACCAGGCTATTTTCTCCTGTATATGACATATCGGGAGTCTCCGATGATACCACTGTCAGATTGCTCGCTTTTTTATAGGGAACAATAACAGCAGCAGAAATTGTTAAAGGGTAAGACGCATCTTCACGATTTAGCAATTCGCTGTCCGCGTTAATGGTAAGAATATATCCTCCGTCTTCTGTTTCTTCAAGTGCGTAACTTAAAAATGAAAAGTTCTTATGCGCACTGTTATACATGTACGGAGCAGGAAGAATATATTTTATTTCGTCCCCTGCCTTTATTTCCACATTGCCGCTGTCATTTAGCATGGCGGTCAGGTCTCCGGTTTCAAGAGCAAAGGAAAGGTTGCCGTCCTCCAGTTCTTCTGTAAAGACAATATTTTGTCGGATACTGGAATACGTTCTTTCGTACGAAAGCGTTACATTTTTAGAAGGATCCGCGAAGCAAAGTGCAGAGGATTTGACTGCTTTTTCTATGACCTTGATATTTTCAAGATATGCAGATTCGCTTTTCGTTTGATCCCCAAGCGCATCGAATGCTTCTTCTGTGAGATCCATATCGAATCCCATAAGCATCAGAGATATAGGATTTGCATCGCCATCAGCTGCAAGCTGCATGGCTGTACCGCCGGATATTGCAGCGGCAAGAGCGTCTGTCTTGTTTGTGTATGTGACGATATCGTCAGAAGCTTCGGCAGTAAAAGAAAGATCCATATCCTCCCACTCGCCGGCTTCATTTTGCGTATGAACAGGATACGCGTACTGCACAGCGAGGAACGTGCCGTCGCTTAACTTGAAGTGCTTTTCCTTTTCACTTCTTCTGGCAGTATTTTCGTTAATGATCTTTGCATTGTCGATCCCTGTTTCCGTTGCAGGCCGCTCAGGATTAGCCGTTATTTCCTGTTCCTGTGCAAAGGTAATGATCGGCAAAGCTGATAGCAGCATCATGAGCGCCATGATTGCTGCTATCATTCTTATGTGTGTTTTCATTTTTAATAATCCTTTCTTTTTGTATTTCGTCTACATTATATACGTCAAAGCGGCCAGTTTTTGACCTGTTTACCGGCTGCTTTTATATAATACATAGAAAGGATCTGCTGAATATGCGTGAAAAGTATGGGTAGCGGTACGGATATATTTTCACGCAGCTCTAAAAAAGCAAAAACCCTTGAAAACCTCATGTTTTCAAGGGTTGATTGGTTGCGGGGGTGGGATTTGAACCTCACGGCCTCCGGGTTATGAGCCCGACGAGCTACCAGACTGCTCTACCCCGCGATATATAATAAATTGTCCATAAATCCTGCCGCTGGTGCCGGAAACCGGAATCGAACCGGTACGCGACTTTCGTCGCATTGGATTTTAAGTCCAAGGCGTCTACCTATTCCGCCATTCCGGCACGCCGGTATACGCATTGGCCCGCTGCACACTACAGGACCGTTGCAGTTCTGAAAGGATGCCCGGCAGAAGCCTCCTCCTTTTGGACTTTATTATTATATCACCGATGGGAGCATATGTCAATAGGATTTCCCAAAGTTTTTATCGACAGCTGTGTTCGACACCGTTTCCCATCTATCGGCACGCATGGCGCATCCCGACGCTCCCATCGCGTATCTTTTTACAGTTCCCCGGATTTGCCACGGAGCAGGGCGGTGGCGCGGCAAAGCATTTCTTCCTCATCCGGGCCGTCACAAATAATCTTCACCTGCGCCTCACTGCCGATACCCGCCGAAATAAGACTTACTAAGCTTTTTCCATCTGCCACCCGCTCACCCACCTCTAATCGGATGTGGGAATCATACCGAGACATGCGGTTTGCAAAAGTCATGGCCGGCCGAAGGTGCAGCCCCTGTGGATTTTCCATTGTCACATTTTCAAAAACCATATGAATCTTCCTTAATAATCTAAGAATGGAACGCAAGCGTCAAAACGCAAATCTGCGTATATTCTTCACACCGTGTTTTCACAAAACGGAATTCTGCTGTAATACTGCAGTCTTTGGAGGAGAAACGCGCTGTACATCATGCTCCGGCGTGTGTACTTTCCCCAGCGCGCCCAGCAAAAACATACCGATGATCGTACCAGCAGTTACAGACAGCAGCGCATAGATCCACCCCGTCATAGCACCAAAAGTCAACAAGCCCCCGCCGGCAGACGCAGCGGCACACGCAAATGCTGCCGTCAACGCACCGGCAACCGCGCTGCCTACGGCGCATCCAAGAATAATCCGTACCGGTGCGGCAGCCGCGTAAGGAATACCGCCTTGGACAATGCCTCCTATTCCAAGGAAAAAGTTTATTGGCCCTGCTTGCCGTTGGGCCATAGGAAAACGTCCTCGAAAGACGACGCACGCCAAAGCAATCGCCAGCGGCACCGTAATGGTTGCCGTTGTCAACGCGGCAAGAGCAGCCGGGACGCCTTGGGCATAGGCGAACGCATGTGCCGCCTGGGTAAGGGGACCGCCCATATCCAGCGCAACGCATACTCCAAGCAGCGCACCAAGCAGAACGCCGCTGTTGTCAGCCGCAATACTAAGCAGCCAATACGAACCGTCGTACAACGCTGTCGCCAGAGGATTGACTCCGCAAACAGCGGCCCCAGTAAGAAGAACGCCCAAAAAGGTATACAAAAAACCGAATACGCCATCGGGCAGTCTGGAAAATAGTTTTTGTAAAATCCTTACCAGCACACCAGCACAAAGACCAGCCAGCAGCGCGCCGAACAGCCCGGCGGAAATCCCGTCTTCCATTGTATATACAGTGGTACCGGTCGCCGCCAGAAGACCGCCGGTAAAGCCGGGCGCAAAGGCCCATTTTCCTGCCATAGCCTGCGCAATAGACGCGGACAAAACAGGCAAGGCCAGAGAAAACAGCATCGTTCCCACTGTGTAGAAAAGTGCCGCTGGCGGCGTAGTGTATCCAAAAGACTCCGTATAGGAAACACCCATGAAAAAATCAATTAAAAAACCGATAAAC
>CAJUIQ010000046.1:1932-9138 GCA_910586545.1 uncultured Eubacteriales bacterium | reverse complement strand
AATAGAGTGAACATATATTCCCCTTATGCGAATTATGTAATTCGTTCAAATTGACTTTCTAATGAATTTTTTGTTATTTCAAAGGCTACAGGCCTTCCATGAGGGCAAGTTTTAACCGCGCTGCCTCCTTTATCAGGTGTTTGCAGCAGGTGATCACAAATCCACCGCAAATGCTGCTCACCATATACTCTTCCGCCTTTAATAGCAGCTTTACAAGATGCGCTGAAAAGCTTGGCCTCAAAAAATTTTCGCCTAGTCGCTTCCACACTTCCCGTTCCGTTTGACAATCCCGCTGCCAGTTCAGCAATCATATCCGATGCGCCATCCCGCCCGATTTCTTCAGGAATTTCCGAAATAATTACTTCGCCCGATCGCTTCTTAATCTGAATTTGGAAACCAGTCGCCTTGATGTCTTCCTTGTACTCTTCCAAGGCCAAAAGCTCTTCGTCTTCCAGCTTCAATTTCAGCGGAAACATCAAAATCTGAGCATGTTTTTCTTTGGCATCCATACGTTTGCAAAGTTCATCAAAAAGAATCCGTTCATGGGCGGCATGTTTATCAATTAGCAAAATACGATCTTCCAGTTGAACAATCACATAACAATTGAATGCTTCTCCAAGAATCGTATACTCCGGAATGTCTTCATGTTGTTTTAGCGAAGCAAGAATATCCCCTGTCTCCTCTACAACGGAAGCGGAATTCTTCTCACCGTCTCCAACTATATCTGTATCCGGCATCATCGCTTTCTGTATATCTACTACAGCCGCCTTCTCCTCAATTGTTTCTCCAATATGCAGCTGCATTTTCTGGGGTGTGTCAGCACTGCCGCGCTCCACTGGAACAAAAGCCTGAAGCGGACTAAATTGTGATTGCTGTGATGTTAAAACCGTGGGGGAAAACGCAGGAAAAGTCATTTCCTTCAGTTCAGCCTCCCAAGTAGCAGCAGAAGCCGCTGTATTCGGTGTGCTTGGTACTATTTGTTCTTTTTCATTTTCTTTTGTTCTAACAGTACAAAGGCCATTGCTTTCCAAATAAGACAATCGCTTTTGATCCTTCATTTGCTCATTAAAAGTCTTAAATGGAAGCGGTAGACGCTGTTCCATCGTCTTTTCCAGGCGTAGCTGCGGTCTGGAATCCGCTTGCAAAGCGTTAAGAACTGCATAATATACAGACTCATATATAGCCCGTTCATCTGCAAATTTTACTTCTAACTTAGATGGATGAACATTTACATCTATCGTCTCTGGATTCAAATCCATATTAAGCACGCATACGGGAAATTTCTGTACAGGTATTTGCGAAATATATGCTTGTTCCAGTCCTGCCATAGCAGTTCTGCATTTTACATATCTTCCATTGATAAAGAAAATTTCATGATTTTTATTAGAACGCACTAAATCCGGTTCTCCGATATATCCATGAATACGGATTCCCCTGCTGTCCGTTCTGTCCACAGGAGACATTCTAGAAGCCATCTCCCGTCCGAATACAGAATAGATTGCCCCCTTGAGATCGCCGTCACCACTGGTCATAAATCGAACGTCACCATCCACAATATATTTAACAGCAACATGGGGACAGGACAAGGCGACTTTCTCTACCAACGCAGTGACCGCTGCGCCTTCCGTCGCGTCCTTTTTCAAAAATTTTCGTCGGGCAGGTACATTGTAGAAAAGCTCTGAGGTAATCACCGTAGTGCCTCCGGCGCATCCAGTTTCCATTACATTAATAATCTCTCCGCCATCACATTCCATGGAAGAACCCATTTCGGCACTAGCAGGTTTGGATAATATTCGCATTTTACAAACGGCAGCAATTGCGGCCAGTGCTTCTCCTCGAAATCCCAGTGTTGCAATACTTGCCAGATCTTCTGCCGTAGCGATTTTACTGGTAGCATGCCGCAGAACGGCCAACGGTAAGTCGTCTGCTTCCATACCGCCTCCATTATCCGATACGCGAATCAGGGAAATTCCACCATGCTTGATTTCAACAGTAATACTGCTCGCACCCGCATCAATGGCGTTTTCTGTCAATTCCTTCACTACTGATGCAGGCCGTTCTACAACCTCGCCGGCAGCAATCAAATTAGCAATGTCAAAACTTAATACGTTGATCTTTCCCATGGCATTCTCCCTTCCCTGCTTTATTCAATAGTCCGTTTCCATTCATAAATTAAATTCATCGCTTCGATTGGCGTCAGCGTATTGAGATCCGTTTTGCGTATGCTCTCACATACACTCTCCCGGCACATATCCATCATACTAATCGGCGTCGCCTCTACGGTATTGTCACTTTCCATCGTCTCCGGTGCCTTCTCTATAGATATCCTTTCCTGCTTTTCTTCAAGACCCACCAGAATCTTCTTGGCATGCTCTACCACTTCGTCAGGCACGCCTGCAAGCTTTGCGACTTGTATACCGTAACTCTCATCCACCGGCCCCCGCACAATTTTCCGCAGAAATGTCAGATCATCCCCCCGCTTTTTCACAGCAATATTATAATTGACTACGCCGGGAATCTGGCCTTCCAGTTCCGTAAGTTCATGATAGTGGGTAGCAAACAAAGTCTTTGCACCCAGCTTTTTTCCCGCTGTATATTCCAGTACGGCACGAGCGATAGACATACCGTCAAAGGTACTGGTTCCGCGGCCAATTTC
Organism: uncultured Eubacteriales bacterium; assembly: GCA_910586545.1. Lineage (GTDB taxonomy): Bacteria > Bacillota > Clostridia > Oscillospirales > CAG-272 > Avispirillum. The sequence continues at coordinate 6,482 of CAJUIQ010000046.1, read as the reverse complement.
ATCATATATAATAAGACTTTTCTTTGTTGCATGCTGCAAAATCGACGCTACTTCCCGCATCTCCAACATAAACGTAGATTGACCGCTGGCAAGATCATCGGATGCGCCTACACGGGTGAAAAGACGATCCACAATTCCTACATGAGCATCCGATGCCGGAACAAAGGAACCAATTTGCGCCATCAACACAATCAACGCCGTCTGACGCATATAGGTAGATTTACCGGCCATATTAGGGCCTGTAATGAGCATAAGCCGATTTTCGTCTGTATCTAGTTGTACATCGTTTGGAACAAAATAAGAATCCTGCACAAACTGTTCTACAACCGGATGGCGACCATCCTTAATTATAAGCACATCACTGTAATCCACTTCCGGACAAACATATTGGTTTTGAGCTGCCACCTGCGCTAGACTGGCATATACATCCAATTCCGCTACAGCAGCCCCGCTTCTGCGTACACGGGATGCATTTTTCACTACTACATCTCGCACTTCACAGAATAGCTGATATTCCAAATTTTTCAGCTTGTCCTCCGCGCCAAGAATCGTACTTTCCAGTTCCTTAAGTTCTTCTGATATGTACCGTTCGCAATTGGTTAGTGTTTGTTTACGGATATAGTGAGGCGGAACCAATTCACTATAAGAACGCGTCACCTCAATATAATAGCCGAATACTCGGTTTACTCCAATACGCAGATTTTTAATCCCTGTAGCTTCCCGTTCCTTTTCTTCCAGTCTTTTAATATAATCCTTTGCATTATTTTGAATGGAACGCAGTTCGTCTACACTGGAATCGTAGCCGTCTCGAATCATCCCACCTTCCCGAATAGAAAACGGTGGCGTATCGTTGATGGCTTTTGATAATAGTTCATAAACATCAAAAAGGCTGTCGATATTTTCCCAAATGGCAGCAAGCTGTTTAGACTCCGCCGCCTGAAGCAGTGTTTTTATCTGTGGCAAAACTTCAATAGACTGGGCCAATGCACGGAGTTCTCTCGCTCCCCCCGTTCCATAAAGAATCCTTGTAAGAATCCGCTCCATATCCAAAACAGACGCCAAAAGATGACGCAGTTCATCTCGAAGCATATGATTCGAAACCAATTCTCCTACAGACTGCTGCCGGGTAACTATCTTTTTTACATCCCGCAGGGGATGTTCCAAATAAGAACGAATGAGACGACGGCCCATAGATGTATTGGTTTTATCCAAAACGCCTAGGAGAGAACCTTTCTTCTCTTTATCGAGCATGGTTTCCATCAGCTCCAGATTGCGCCGGGTGCTGGTATCCATCTCTAGATACTGGGCATTTTCGTAGAAAGTAATATCCTCAATATAAGAAAGATCTGTTTTCTGCATATCCGCAATGTATCCAAAAGCCGCACCACAAGCATACATTGCTGGCTGAAAGGACTCCTGTCCTTTTCCGTATGTACCGGCAATCTCCGTATACCATTCCGCGGCTGCCTCAGGGGCAAAATACGTTTGCAGCTTATCTGTGCATGGGATTCCGCGCTCCTGCAAAAAGGAATGCAGTCCACTGTGTCTGCCAAGCTCTGCATTTGTAATAACCTCTGCAGGGCCAATGGTTGCCAGCTCTCCAAGCAACTCTTCTTCGGCACAGATTCCTGCAAAATAGGTTGCTCGAACCTTTCCTGTAGAAATATCTGCAAAGCATACGCCGATACTAAGATCTCCAAAATAAATGGCTGCCAAATAATTGTTTCTGCTGTCCGGCAAAAGGTCCGACTCAATCACAGTACCTGGTGTGATCACGCGGATTACTTCTCTTCGAACAGGCCCTTTTCCCGCCGCAGCTTCCTCCATCTGCTCGCAAATGGCAACTTTATATCCTCGCTCTACCAGTTGTCCGATATAAGTTTCTGCAGAGTGATATGGAACACCGCACATGGGAGCCCGTTCTGCTTCACCGCATTCCCTACCGGTTAGGGTCAGGCCCAGCAGAGCAGACGCATTTTTTGCATCATCGAAAAACATCTCATAAAAGTCACCCAGTCGATAAAACAGAAAATGGTCCTGATATTCGCTTTTTATGCTTAAATACTGCTTCATCATTTCTGTCATAGTCTACTCGTCCTCTGCTTTCTTTTGGCAATTGTCACCGAGACTTTAATGGCATCCGCTACAGGTAGAGCAGTTATGAGTACATCCGGATTTTCCATTCAGTGCAAATTCCAATTCCTGGCTCACTGCCTGATAAAAAGCATTATATTCGTCGCTGGCTTCCTTATAGGCAAGATACACCGGATTTTCCACCACCTGATTGTACAGTTCTCCCAAACGTCTGCGGATGGATTCCGCCAACTGTGCGTCCTGTTCCCCCTTGCAGGCTTCTGCCAGAGCAGCCTGCTGAACATTGTATTCCGTGAGCAGTTTACTAATTTCGCTGTCCTCTGTATATGCTGCCTGTGTCTGCATGACCGCGTTATAGCGAGGATCTGCTTTGATCAACGCGGCAAGTCTTTTAACCGTTTCTACAATTTCTTTATTTAAATTTTCCATTATAAACTCCATTTTTTTATTTTAATTCACCATATAGGCTAAACGTATCCGCTGAAACGATCTCCAAATTACAATATTCCCCGACAGGCACGCCTTTATTATTTTCAAAGTGAATCGGCCTCGGAGAATCACTTCTTGCGGTCATTTTGTCCGGATCCGTCTTGCTCACTTCTTCACAAAGGGCACGTATCGTTCGTCCCACAAACCGCTGGTTTCTTGCTCTGGATATATCGTGCTGGAGCGAGAGCAGCTGTTCAAACCGGCGGCTGCTCACCTCTCTTGGAATTTGTCCTTCCATAGTCGCCGCGGGAGTTCCCTTTCTGGGGGAATAGATAAAGGAAAAGATAGCATCATACTCTACCGCAGCAAGCATGTCCAGCGTCTCCTGGAAATCTGCATCTGTTTCTCCCGGAAATCCTACAATAATATCACTAGTCAAACTTACGTCCGGCACACTGCTTTTCAGCTTATCGATGATACGCAGATATTCCTGCGCCGTATATTTACGATTCATTCGGCGCAGGATCGTATCTGATCCGGACTGCACCGGCAGATGAAAATGCGGAACAATCTTTTCTTCCTCCGCCATAGCGGCAATCAGCGCGTCGGATGCATCTTTTGGATGACTCGTCATAAACCGCAGCCGGAAATCTCCCGGCAGGGCGCAAATTTGCCGCATCAGAGCAGCAATATCCATGCTACCAATATCCTTACCATAAGAGTTCACATTTTGCCCAAGCAATGTAATGTCTCGCGCACCGCCATCAATTAACCGACGCGCTTCCTCTAAAATTGCCTCCGGTGTGCGGCTGCGCTCTCTGCCCCGCACATAGGGGACAATACAGTAAGAACAAAAATTATTACATCCATACATGATGGAAAGCCATGCTTTAAACGATTGTTTCTGATGCGTCGGAAGCCCTTCCGCCACAGCATATGTATCACTGGAAACAAAACGGCGCTTGCCGCCTGTAAGCGCATGGTAAATCAGTTCCGGCAAAAGATGGAGAGCGCCGGGATCAAAGGAAAAATTCACATAAGGATAACTGTTTTTTAGCTGATCCGCTCGATGCTTCTGCGCAACCATACAACCGCCGACGCCTATAATCACACCAGGATTTTTGTCTTTCACATGCTTATATGTGCCAATAATGGAAAGAGCCTTCTTTTCCGCATGCTCACGAATCGCACAGGTATTTATCAAAATCAGTTCTGCCGCTGCCGGATCCGATACGGGACGATATCCCATCATCCATGCAATGCCGGCCATGCGCTCGCTATCCGCCTCGTTTTGCTGACATCCAAAGGTCTGTATATAATATCCTGGTCGCCGCTCCTTGCCAAAGCCTCTGGAAAATAGTTCCTTCTCTATAGTATCGCAAAGGAGGCGCTGCCGCTCAATTTCCGCTTCTTCTATATGAGGAGCAGTCATATTTTCACTTTTCATCTTCATCATTGTCCTCCCCTTTTGCCATTTTTCCACGAATAATTTTGTTGTAAACGAAAATCCCTGCCAAACTGACCACGCCTACCACTGCATAAATAATAATCGATTTCAAATGATTTCCCTGCGCGAAGCTGCTACCTACATAAGTAGAGGTTACAATGGAAGGAATCCGCGCCACAGCGGCAATCATTAAGATACGCAGCAAGGAGATTCCCGTGAAAGGGGCAAAGTATGTGAGCAAATCCTTTGGTGTCCCTGGTATAAACATAAGAAAAAACATGAACGTATCCCGCTTCACAGGATTTTTCAAAAATTTTAATTTTTGAAATTGTCTGGAATCAATAATTTTTTCCACAAAGGATTTGCCAAGCTTTTGTACTAAAACATAAATCAGAGCCGTCCCGCAAACAATTCCCGCAATACACAAAATTGTTCCCCAAAGCGTGCCGTATAAAGCCCCAAAAATCAGTTCAACAGGTTCGCCGGGAATTACCGCCAAAACTACCTGCACTACTTGGAGCAAAAACATAAAAACAACGCCCCACACGCCAAGCGATTGCACCAATTCTTCAAAGGACTG
>CAJUIQ010000046.1:0-1922 GCA_910586545.1 uncultured Eubacteriales bacterium | reverse complement strand
ATCATATAGGCGCATAATATAAAGGCATAACAAAACAGTAATTACAATCGCTGCGGTTAACGATACAATTTGAACAATCTTGCGTATTTTAGCATTTTTATCTTGCATTTTTTGTCTCCGTGCTTCCCGTTTGATCCCTTCGCTTACTTTTCTTCCTTGTCCTCTGCTACAGGAACATACATACCTGTGCGATACGCGCCTTTTGTCAGTTCGATCGTACCATCATCTAAGAAAAATACCGCCTCAAAGGAAAGCGTTCCCGTATCGTACAGTCTCTGACTTGCTTCATACCCCATTGCGTACAGAGCGCATGCCAAGGCATTTGCGGTCACCGCATCTTCTGAACGGACAACTACTTTTTTTAGATCAGATTTTGCCGCACTCCCTGTCAGATAATCCAAATAGCCTCCCAGAGACGCAGAAGCAACAAATACATAGCCATCTTGGACATGCACATACCCGTCAACAGACTCTGCCTTCGTATCTGATAAAACACCAATATCATAAGGCGCTGCATCTGGCTTTGTACCAAATACCCCCGCACTGTCTCCTAACGTGACAAATCCATATACCACCGAGCTCTCTTCCAGATAAGCAATCATCTTTTCCAGAGCATATCCATTTTTAATGGAACTTAAATCCACCTGAGACATAGAATCCGTTTTATATACTGAGGTATTCTCTATTCTAAGCTTATCCGTTCCGGTATGGGCAAGCGCGTCTTTTAATGAAGCCGCGTCTGGCTGTGCATTTTCCTGCAAAAGCCGGGTCACAGTTCCATATACCGGCTGATAATATCCGTCACAATTTTCAGAAATAGTAAATGTACGCTCCAATAAGGCAGTAACTTCTGGATCCATATCAAAAACAGCGTTGACCGGCTGATTTATCTCGTATAAATTGGTAGAAGCATCGGTATGATCTACTATTTGAATCGCCTCGTTATATATTTCACAGCACTGCGCAAAAATTTTCTCCAATTCGCTGTCTGAAAAATATATCTTTTTGCCGTCCGCATCTTTTTCCATTGTATCATATGCCAAATGCAGGGACAGCATATCCGTGCCAGTATCATAGGATTTTTCATAATACTCCGGCATTGATTCCCCACCACACGCACAAAAAGTAGAAAAAATCGCTGCTGCTAGCAGCAGAAATGCAGTGCTTTTTATAAGGATTTTCACATAAGACCTCCCTGTGGGTTGTGTCTATAGTATCGTCTTCTATGAAATATTATTATACCTGCAAAGCAGATAAAAGTCAATGAAATGCATGAAAAAACCGGTATCTAAGTAGATACCGGCAACCCTTATGGGAAAAGGCGCAAAATTGGGAGGATCAAATGGAGAATCAAGAAAAAAACAAGCAGTATAGCACAACCGCATACAAGTACGGACCCCCAGGCGGCATTCCAAAATATTAGTCCGATCCATAGCCCTAAAAACACCGCGATGTGAAGAACTCCCCACAGCAAGAGAGAAATTCTTTTCCATATATTCACCGGCATGCTACAAAGCACCTCCCCACCGCAAAAACAGCAAAATCAGTATCCCCATCTGCACGATGCACGACAGCACAACAATAAAATGAAAATGAAATTTTGTGCGACAATTGCTCTTATGTTTAAGACAGAAAATACCCCAAAGCCCCCCAATACTTCCCCCAAAAGAAATCAACGATAGAAGCACTGTTTCCGGGATTCGCCGACGCTGCGGATGAGGCGCTGCGCGTTTATCTATCCAAAAAGCAAAAGCGCAAAGCGCGCTTGCGGTTCCAAGCCAAATAAGATACGTTTTTAAAAGCATTTTACAAATCTCTCCCATAATAATAGTATCATTTAACGTACCTTTTGTCAAATTGTCTGATTTTCGGAAAAGCTATTGCAATCGCAGGAAAAAATGTTATACTAATTAGGAATTATT
>CAJUIQ010000045.1 GCA_910586545.1 uncultured Eubacteriales bacterium | reverse complement strand
ATGCGGGAACGGCGTTTGTCCATATCTGTTTCCAGAGACGCTTTGAGAATCTCTTCTGCCTGTGTCCGCAGCGCTTTTTTTTCTTCTTTTTTACGGATCGCATTTCTGTTTCGTAAATTTTTTTGCTCCTGCCGCCTTTTTTTCTTTTCTATCTTGCGGTTGCGCGTTCCGGCATAGCGGTAATCGTATACTTTCAATACTGCGCAGCCAAGACAAAAAGCGATAATACAGCCGATACCAATATTCCCGTTCGAAATGTTGTAGGTGAAAACGGGAACGATAATGAGGGAGAGAAGTGCACACAGCGGAATCAGCCGTACTTTTTTCAACATACACAGTCCGATTAGGATACCGAAAAAAGCAGTTAGAAGAAATACGCCCCAAAAACGCTTCGGATCCACTGTCATGTAGGCTGCGCCGCTGTAGTCTAAATCGTCCGATATCATAAAATTTCCAAGAGAGCCATATCCCAGACTGGCAATATGATAAAGCGCAAAATTATAGATACGCAGGAGGCTGTCCCATAAAAAGGAAAAGGGATTCCCATACAAAATAGAACACAGACCGATTATAGCCGCGGCGGACCCTAAGGGAACAAGCAGCTTCGTAAGGCAATTAAAAGCCGAGATTGTCACAACTGCACAGACAATCAAACAAATGAGAGCGATAAATCCGCTGGATATGTAGCATGCCTGCCAATGAACCTGTATAGAAAGCCCGCTGGCTGCACATAAGAATGTGACAATACCAAACAAGCCAATATAAAACAAAAGGGCACGCAAAACAAAGCCAATAATTTTTGTAGCCTTTGTTAGGGAAGCTGCTGGAGAATCAAAAATGTTTTCTACAGATTCCCTATTAGGAATCTGCGCCTTTTTTTGCCGCGAACGGGCAGACGCTCGAAGAAGCAATTTATGTTTTATGTTTTTCAAAAGAAATAGTTCCGCCTGTGTAGCGGCCTCCTTTCCAGTTCATCAGTATTGAATAGCGGTGAGGAGCGTTTGACGTCCTTGCTGTTCGACTAACTGCATTCGGCTTGGAAATATGCCTTGCTGTCTCAGCTTTGCGGCGCAGGCAGCTACATACTCTTCTCGTTCCATAGGGGTTTGATACTTTTCTGTTGGACTATAAAACAATATTTCTGTGATACAACCGCTCCCAGCTCCGCCAAACATAGCAGGAATTCGGCTATATTCGGCAATGGACGCCGGATCCATGTTGGCGGTAACAATACGAATTGTCACATTTGCTGTTTCCGATATTAGCCGACTCAAATTGCACACACGCTGTTTTTCTGACACTACAGAAGCGCGTGCAAATTGGTTGTAAATATCTTCAAAAGAAGCAAGATCAGAGGAGTGATGTACGCAGACCCCGTTGTCTTCGCGAGGATCAAACCAGGCTACAGTACAGCGGTGCCCGTGCCGAATTTCATTCATCACCTCTGCAACGGCAATTTCTGCCACGGTATCTGCGCATAATTCAGGCATTTCATCTGCAAAATCCGGCCGAATAGCGCCGCCCCAAACACGAATGGATTCGTCTAGTTCTTCGACGTCCGCTTCTCTCATGTCTCCGTCAATTTCTTCCAGCAATTTTTGTACTACGGCATCTTCCGCTTCTATTTGGGCGCGTAGCAGTGCTTGTTCTTGCTCTCTTTGCTGGGCGTTGGCGCTTCGTTTTTCCTCTTTTTTTGGATCAATTTTTTTAACGTGCGCCCGTTTTCTGGCTGTTGCCCGAATCAGAGCATCGATTTCATCCATAGATTGCACGGAAGATGCGCTGTTGCCTGCCTGCAATCTTCTCCGCCGTTTGGCCGCCTGGCGGCGATCCTGCATCCGCTTTTTTACATTCTGAATTCCGTGGGTTACCGCGCTGTCTAAAGCTTCTGCTTTGCCAGCAATTTTATGCAGGCGAATGGCGGGCAGCATAACCCTGCGCTCTCTCTTTTTCAAAAGTAGACGAATGTGTTTTTGCTTACGCGACTTTTCCACTTGCGGTGGAGGAGTGGGTTCTGCAAAGTCCACAAAAATATAAACATGCTGATCGTCGTTCGTGTTAAAATCCCGTACTTGCAGGTCTTCCGCTTTTGAAGAAAGTTTCCAGTGAATGGATTTCATAGTATCTCCCAAACGATAGTTTCGGATACTTGCCTGCTCAGACTGCTCCATAGTATACTGCATCCTAGCAAAAGAGGAGGGAATATCTGAGGTAGCGGTTTTGACAGATGTATCCAGAAGAAGACGTCGGGGAAGTACGGTCACGTTACTGTAGTTGCCCATATCAATACGAAGCCGAAACAAACGCAGATAATCATACAGATAAATCTCACCTACGCCGATTTCATACAATCCCCGATACCGGAACCGCACAGTGTCCTTAATTACATGCATGCCGAATGGGATTAAGGACAGTACCAGCTTTTGATGCAGGCTGCGTACGCCGTCTACACGAGGAAGATGAATCATTGCTTCTACAAAGGGAAGCGGAATAGGACCTGTATTGATCAGACGAATCTCGTATTCCACCGGCGTCAATTTTTCGCAGCAATTAACAGCGGAAGATACATATACCTGGATGCATGCCTTTCCGACCATCAGCAGCAGGAAAGACAGAAAGGGAACAATCACAAGAAACCAGAAGAATACGGCAGAAGCGGTATTTCGCAGCAATTGGGTGAATACAAGTGCAAAAAGGAATAGAAAACCATATAGAATCACGCCCGGTCGAGGGAGCAGCGCCGGCGCACTTTTGCGTCTTCTTTTATCAGCCATAGGTTGCCTTCTTATCTTTGGGTTTTAAAGGGAACTTCCACTGTACGGGCTACTTCCGCAAGAACTTCTGCAGCGGTGGTTTGACTTAGACGCGCCTCCTGGCTGAGCATGATTCGATGGGATACAGCGGGTGTGTACAGGGCGGAAACATCCTCTGCCAAAACGTAGTCTCTTCCGCGAATAAAAGCATATGCCTGAGACAACTTCATCAATGCAAGGGAAGCGCGCGGGGATGCTCCCAGTGTAATGGACTTGGCGCTTCTTGTGGCGCTGACCAGCTGCACAATGTATCGGCTGACTTCTCCGGATACCGTCACGGTAGAAACGATGCGGCGCAGTTCTTGTATAGACTGTGTGTTTGTAACGGCGGAGATTTGGCCCATCGGATTTTCCGTTTTTCTGTCGGACAGGATAGCCATTTCCTCCGCTTCTGTCGGGTATCCCATAGACAGACGCATAATAAAACGGTCTAATTGGGCTTCCGGCAGAGGATATGTACCAATATAGCCGGAGGGGTTTTGCGTTGCGATGACCATAAAAGGCGTGGGAATCGCGTAAGTTTGCCCATCTACGGTTACCTGTCCTTCTTCCATGGCTTCTAACAGAGCAGATTGTGTTTTGGGAGAAGCGCGGTTGATTTCATCTGCTAAAAGAATATTGCACATTACAAGTCCGCTTCGAAATTCAAATTGTTCTTTGGAGCGGTTATATATGTTGAAGCCGGTGATATCCGAGGCCATCACGTCCGGCGTAAACTGGGCTCGATTAAAAGACAGTCCGGCAGCTTTAGACAGAGCGGCGGCTAAGGTAGTTTTACCTACGCCGGGGACGTCTTCAATCAAGACATGACCGCCTGCCAGCATAGAAGTAACCAGCATAACAATTTCATTGTGCTTTCCTACCACTACTTTTTCTACTTCTGCTATCAGAGATTGCACCAAAGTATTAGCCTCTTCAAAAGCTTTTGCATTTTCTCCGGAAAAGTCAAAATTCATAGGTTTGCATTCCCGTATTTTTGTACGGAGTCCTCCTGTAAAAAATCAAGATATATTGTCAAAAGAAACAATAACTACTAAAACCAGTATAACATCTATTGTGGAAAAATACAACGACTTAGCAGGATTTTTATGAAATACTCTCGAAAAATAGCATCTAACAAACTTTAAAATTTTGTTGGCAAACAGAAAAGAAGCGCCATCGGATCGACATTCGGGGTTCTTTACAATGTATATGTACCCAATGTGAAGAAAGCACCCGTTCAGACATATAAATATTTAATTCTGTGAGGATAAACCACGGAGAAAAACGGCGCAGCTTAACAAGCTGCGCCGTTTTTGAAAGCAGTTTTTCCATGTATCAGCAGGGGATTTCTTCAGTTTTTCAAGCTTTGCAGGGGAGCTGGAATCCGCCCGCCTCTTGCAATGAACTTTGCAGGAGACTCGTTTTTGTTTAGCCGCATTACGGGGCCGCTGCCGAGCAGGCCGCCGAATTCCAGTGTGTCGCCGATATCTTTACCAATAGCCGGAATAATGCGTACAGCGGTGGTTTTCGTATTTACCATACCAATAGCGGCCTCGTCCGCAATGATTGCGGAGAGTACTTCTGGCTTCGTGTCGCCAGGAACAACAATCATGTCTAACCCAACGGAACAGACGCTGGTCATAGCTTCCAACTTTTCAATATTTAATACGCCGGCCTTGGCCGCTGCGATCATCCCCGCATCTTAAGATACCGGAATAAAGGCGCCGGAGAGTCCACCAACATTGGAAGAGGCCATGACGCCGCCTTTTTTTACTGCGTCGTTCAACAGAGCTAATGCTGCCGTAGTACCATGGGTGCCGCACATTTCCAGTCCCATTTCTTCCAAAATATGTGCAACAGAGTCGCCTACTGCCGGAGTAGGCGCCAGAGATAAGTCTACGATACCAAACGGAACGCCCAGCCGTTTGGAGGCTTCTGTACCAACTAACTGACCCATTCTGGTGATTTTAAAGGCTGTTTTCTTGATAATATCCGCAATACGGTTTAAATCTGCATCCGGATATTTGGAAAGGGCTGCCCGTACAACGCCGGGGCCGGATACGCCCACGTTGATGACGCAATCCGATTCACCGACCCCATGAAATGCGCCGGCCATGAAGGGATTATCTTCGGGTGCGTTGCAGAATACCACCAATTTTGCAGGGCCGATACAATTTCTATCCGCTGTATATTTTGCAGCGTCTGTGATTACCTGTCCCATGAGTGCGACTGCATCCATGTTAATACCGGCTTTCGTGGTACCTACGTTTACTGAGGAACAGACCTGATCTGTTTCGCTGAGGGCTTGTGGAATCGAGCGAATCAGTTCCAGATCTCCCGCAGAGAAGCCTTTATGTACCAATGCGGAATAGCCGCCGATAAAATTGACGCCGATTTCTTTGCCGGCCCGATCCAGGGTTTTGGCATACTTTACAGGATCTCCTCCGCTTACGGCTACCAACATGGCAATCGGAGTTACAGAAACGCGCTTGTTGATAATCGGGATTCCATACAGTTTAGAGATATCCTCTCCTACGGTGACTAAATCTCCAGCTTTGCGCAGGATTTTCTCATATACCTTTTTACAGGAAGCGTCAATATCACTGTCGCAGCAGTCCAGCAGGGAAATTCCCATAGTGATAGTACGTATGTCCAGATTTTCGTTCTGGATCATATTTATGGTTTCCATTATATCGCCTAAATTCAGCATGGGTACCCCTTTCAGATTCTATGCATGGAATTGAAGATATCTTCGTGCATGATGTTGATCTGCATACCGAGCTGTACGCCCAGCGCTTCTAAATCGCCTTTCAAACTTGAAAAGTCACAGTCCTTATCTGATATGTCCAACATCATGACCATTACAAACATGTCTTGAAGAATCGACTGATTTACGTCTACCACGTTAGCGCGGTTTTCAAAACAGACGGAGCTAACCTTCGCCAAAATTCCAAAGGTATCTTTTCCAATTACAGATATTATTGCTCGCATATTTCTACTCCTAAATAGATTTATTTTACAACTTTTTCTCCATCAAACCAAAGGATACCGTATCCGACTCCCGACACGCCGCCAGCGGCAAGCCAGTCTGCATATCTGCGCTGCAGGGAGGTTTTTCTGGGCAGCAGAGCGGGATCACCGGGATAATTTATATTATAAATGCGCCAGCAGTCATCAAAGCCGCCAATTTCAATGCTTTTTACAATTTCAAAGTCTTGCTGAAAACGAAGGATGTTGGAGTCGGCAGACAAAAATTCTTGCATTCTGTCGTACAGCAGCCAGGATTCGCATATGATAGGCAGCAAGCCGTTAATTGTTAAATCGTTATAAAAATGATAGGCGCGTCTGTAGGAATCCAGTACATCATCGCGATACAGCGGACCGCTGGAGGGGATGTGGACATTCAGCACTTTCTTTTCGCCTCGCTTCATGGTTATACCATGTCCGCTGTAGGAGTCGGTTAAATGGTACGTTGCTTCTTCAAATTGCAGCCGCCCAAGAGCAAATCGGGTCATTTCAAAAAAGCGGTCGAACCAAAAAGCGACAAAGGTACCCCACACGCCATGGACCGCATAACATTCGTTCAGTTTGTATAGCAGATCCATCATGGAATCATACCAAATTGACGCATCTATTCCTTTTTCTTTATAGCGCAGCCGCAAAGGTTCTCCCAGACAGGCAAACAAAAGAAACTGAGCAGTATATTCGTGTACGCCAGCGGCAGCGCCGGCAGCAGCAGCTTCTCGTATGGCAGTTGCAAAGTTTACCGCTGCACCGCTTTTGTAGGCTTCTATTGGGGTGAGCAGCAGACGAGAGGCGTCTGCATTTGCAAGAATTTGGTCCAATCCCTGCAAAAGCGTCGTTTGGGCTTCTGCAGGATAGGGAAATTGATCCAAAAAGTTTTGTAGTTCAGTTTTCATAAGGCCATTCTTTCTATATTAAAATCCTTTTTATTATACGGTACATGGAAGAAAAAAGCAATAGCGGGACATGCAAAATATGCAGAATTTCTTTTAAAATTAGGAAGGTATTATAAAAAAATAATTGTCAATTTTGCAAATTTGTGTTATACTACTTCCATATTCATAAGGGATCTACCTTGGAAAGGATTATGATTATGATTGACGAATTAAAAATGATCGCATCTCGCGTGCGCGAAATGCGGGAGATTTTGGGTATCCCCGCAGGGGTGATTGCTGAGAAAATCGGAACCAGCGAGGCGGAGTATCTGGCATATGAAAACGCACAGGACGACATTCCTGTGGGAAAATTGTATCTAATCGCCAGCGAGTTTGGTGTGGATCCCACCGTTCTATTATGCGGCGACAATCCGCGTATGGCAGACTATACAATCGTCCGCGGCGGGAAGGGCGTCAGCGTGGAGCGGTTTGCAGGATATCAGTTTACTTCTCTTGCCTACAATTTTATCAGCAGAGAAATGGAACCAATGATTGTATCGCTTCAGCCGTCTGCGGAAAAACCGGAATTGGTCACGCATGCGGGGCAGGAATTTAACTTTGTGCTGGAAGGCGCTGTGGTTGTAACCATTGGCCAGAGGGAGCATGTACTCCGCGCCGGCGACAGCATTTATTTTAATCCGAGCATCCCCCACGGTCAGCATTGTGTGGATACGCCTGCTCGATTCCTTACTGTGATCAATGAGTGACAATATTGTCCCTTAAAATATAATAAAAAGGTGTCTGGTGTGAAAAAAAGGAGAAAACCTTGCTCCAAATACACGGTTTTCACGCTGTCTTTGCGCAGATGTGCAGAGGCGAAGAAAGGCATGGTTGTTCAATGAATCTTTTGTCCAAATTTTTGCCGCGCATAGAATTTGATTCTTACGCGGATTTTAAGAAAAACTATAAGGTTAATATTCCGGAAAATTTCAATTTCGGTTATGATGTTGTAGATGAATATGCGCGTCTGTGTCCCGAAAAGCAGGCGCTGATCCATGTAGATGAAAGCGATACTATTACCCGCTATAGTTTTGGGGATATAAAACGTCTGTCGGATCAGTGCGCAAATATGTTTGCTTCCTGCGGAATTGGGCGGGGAGATGTGGTTATGATGATGATGAAGGAGCGCCCGGAGGCGTGGCTGATCATTATTGCGCTGGCGAAGCTTGGCGCTACTGTGATCCCGGCTACCTATCAGCTTACTCCTAAGGATATTATATATCGCTGCGAGTGTGCGGATGTAAAAATGGTTTGCATGGCTGAGGACGACGAAGTGATTCAGCATATGCGTGCCAGCAGGGAAGCGTGTCCAGGAGTACGGACAATTGCCCTTGTTGGTGACGATGTGCAGGCACGGTATGGCGATGAGTTTTTGGATTTCCGCGCTGAGATGCAGGCGGCGTCTGCGGAGTTTATCCGTCCCACCGGAGAGAATGCGCCCTGTACGGACGACACGATGCTGATTTATTTTTCTTCCGGCACAACGGGTATGCCCAAAATGATTGCTCATAACTTTACATATCCTCTGGGACATATTACCACTGCGAAATATTGGCAGCAGGTTGAAGACGATGGTATCCATTTTACTATGGCCGACTCCGGATGGGCGAAATTTGGATGGGGCAAAATTTATGGCCAGTGGATTGCGGGCAGTGCATTGGTTGCCTTTGACACAGGACGTTTTCATCCGGACTTTCTCATGCGTGTAATCGGAGAAGTACGTCCCACCACCTTTTGCGCACCGCCTACGATATATCGATTTTTAATTAAGGAAGATTTGTCCAAGGGGGATTTTACTTCTATCCATCACTGTACTACGGCGGGAGAACCGCTGAATCCAGAGGTGTTCTATCGCTTTAAGGAAGCCACCGGTTTAGAGATTCACGAGGGATTCGGACAGACAGAAACGGCTGTTATTATAGCGAATTTTGGTTGGGATCCAATCAAACAGGGGTCTACGGGTCTGCCCTCTCCTCTATATGATATCGATATTGTAGATGAGGAAGGCGTCTCCTGTGAAGATGGCACGGTTGGAAGAATCGTTGTACGGAACGCCAGCGCAGAACATCCTGTAGGTCTTTTTACCGATTATCGAAAGGATGCGGCGGCACAGGAAAAGGCCTGGAGAGACGGTATGTACGATACCGGAGACCTGGCATGGAGGGATTCGGACGGATACTTATGGTTTGAGGGAAGAGGAGACGATGTAATCAAGTGCTCCGGATATCGAATCGGTCCATTTGAGGTGGAAAGTGCGCTGATGACACATCCTTCTGTGTTGGAATGCGCTGTTACAGCCGCGCCGGATCCGATTCGTGGTCAGGTAGTAAAGGCTACTATTGTTTTAGCAAAAGGATTTGCCCCTTCTGATGAACTGAAAAAGGAACTGCAAAATCATGTAAAGAAAGTGACTGCGCCGTATAAATACCCTCGTATTGTGGAATTTGTAGCGGAACTGCCTAAGACTACCAGTGGAAAAATTCGTCGTACCGAAATTCGGGCAAAAGATGCGGAAAAACATAAAGCGGAATAATTCTTATAAAGATAACGGATTCACCCCTTTGTACATACACTGTGTGCAAAGGGGTGATGTTATATTATGAACGAATCTGTACTGCAAAATAGAATCCGTATGCTGGAAAAGGCGATGCGCTGTAAAAACCGTGAAATCCATATTTGTTCCGCTTTGGAAAAACAGGCGAAAAACCGTCAGGAAAGGATACAATTTCACAGCTTGGGGCAGCAGGCAAAAGGACATTTACATACGCTTACCCAGGTATACCGCTTTTATAAGGGACATACCGCTGCTATTCCTGCGTCGGAAATGGTCCCTGTTCGTTCCGCCGCGGAAGGCGCAGCCCGAATTTTAGCCGGCAGAC
>CAJUIQ010000044.1 GCA_910586545.1 uncultured Eubacteriales bacterium | reverse complement strand
TACCGATTCTTCCAGGGTGGGGGCGGGGGCTTCTTCAATCAGTTTTTGGTTACGTCGTTGGACGGAACAGTCACGATCCCCCAGAACGGCAACATTACCTTCCCGGTCACAGAGAATTTGTACTTCAATATGCTTGGCGGGCTTAAGAAATTTTTCCATATAAAGCTCGCCGTCTCCAAAGGCGGATATCGCTTCTGCCCTTGCCGATTCAAAGGCGGACTGGATTCCATCGGCGCTGTAAACGGGGCGGATTCCTCTTCCACCCCCGCCGCTGCGCGCTTTCAGCAAAACGGGATATCCGATTTTTTCTGCCGATACCCGCGCTTCCTCGGCGCTGGACAAAAGGTCCGTTCCTTCTACTACAGGAACGCCTGCGCCAATCATAGCGCGCCGCGCCGCATCTTTATCGCCCATGCGGGAAATTGTCTGCGCAGCGGGACCAATAAAGACAATACCATTATCCTGACAGCGCTGGGCAAATTCCGGATTTTCCGATAGAAGTCCATATCCTGGATGGATCGCCTGGGCTTGGCTGTTTTTTGCCGCACAGAGGATTGCGTCCATATTTAAATAGCTGTCCCGCACAGCCGCTGCGCCAATGCAGTAGCTTTCATCGGCCAGATTTGTGTGCAGGGCTTGTGCGTCCGCTTCAGAGTATACGGCAACGGTGGTAATGCCCATTTCCTTGCAGGCACGAATAATGCGGACTGCAATCTCTCCACGATTTGCAATGAGTATTTTTGAAAACATAATAATTCAGAAGCCTTTCTTTACACAATTGCAAAGGAAAAATCCCCGCTCATGACTCGCTGTCCGTCTATAGTTGCTTCCCCTGTAATGAAATAAAAGGGATGTTTGGCGCGACTCAGACTGCAGCGAAATTCCAGGGTGTCGCCGGGCTTTGCGCTTTTGCGGAATTTAACATTATTTATGCCGGTGTACATAGGGGTTTTACCACGCACTGCGTCTGTAAGCAGAACGGCGGAGGATTGCGCTGCCATTTCGCACAGAATTACACCAGGCACAATAGGGTTGCCTGGAAAATGTCCCTGCAGGAAGAATTCGTCTCCCCGTACAGTATAATGAGCGATGCATTCTCCCTCTTCAGTCAGACTCACATCGTCTACCAGAAGCATAGGTTCCCGATGCGGAAGGATGTTTTTCAGTTCTTCTCTGTTCATAAAAAGCTCCATTCAGCGAGGAAGACCGAAAAACGGTCTTCCAGTTGCTTTTAAAATAGTAATGCAATTTAAAATGTGTCGGCTTTGCCGTAAAGCAGCATACAATCTGATTTTACGGCAGTTTTACATTATTTATCTTCTGCGATTTTAAATAATAACTGGCCATATTCTACCAGAGCGCCATTTTCTGCGCAGACATCAATGATGGTGCCGTCTGTTTCCGCACATATTTCGTTCATCATTTTCATAGCTTCCACGATACAGAGCACGTCGCCTTTTTTCACCTGATCGCCTGGGCGCACAAAGGGCGGCGCATCAGGAGCGGCAGCTTCATAAAAGACGCCGATCAGGGGACTTTTTACTTCTGCCCAATCTGCTGCAGCGGGTTCTATGATAATCTCCTCGGGAGCGGACATCTGCGCGGCGGACTGCTGCACTGCTGGTACAGCGGTTACAGTAGCTGCAATTTCACGCTTTAAAACGATTTCCGTTTCGGTGTCTTTGATACGGACTTCTGAAAGACCAAGCTCTCGCATGGTATCTGCAGCCGCTTTTAATATTTTTTTATCCATGAGATATCTCCATTCATCAGATCTTTTTCAAGGCGATGACAGCATTATGGCCGCCAAAGCCTAGGGAATTGGAAAGGGCTGCCTGAAGGGGGGCAGAAACTGCAGTATTGGGAGTGCAGTCTAAGTCACAGTCTGGATCCTTTTCCACATAGTTTATGGTAGGCGGAACCATCTGTTCTACCAGAGCAAGCACACAGGCAGCCGCTTCTGTGGCTCCTGTAGCGCCCAGCATATGACCGGTCATAGACTTTGTAGAGCTGATATGCGTAGCGTAGGCTGCATCGCCAAAGGCTTTTTTTATGGCAATTGTTTCTGTTTTGTCGTTCATGGGTGTGCTGGTGCCGTGCGCGTTGATATACAAATGCGCATCAGCAGTGATGCCGCCTTCCTGTGCGGCCAGCAGAATTGCCTGCACAGCGCCCTCTGCTTCCGGATGCGGCGCCGTCATATGGTATGCGTCAGAAGTGTTTCCATATCCGCAGATTTCTGCATAGATATGCGCGCCTCTGGAGACGGCGTGCTCGTATTCTTCCAGCACTAATATTGTAGCGCCTTCTCCCATTACAAAACCATTACGCTCTTTATCAAAGGGGATAGAAGCGCGGGAAGGGTCTGTGGCTTCGGAAAGGGCTTTGCAGTTGTCAAATCCGGCTGTCGCCAGCGGGGTGATGGTGCTTTCCGTACCACCTGCGATAATTGCATCCGCATAGCCGTGCTTAATTGCACGAAAAGCTTCGCCAATGGTATTGGTGGAGGTAGCGCATGCGGTAACAACAGGCAGGGAAGGGCCTTTCGCGCCAAATCGCATAGAAATAGCGCCGGCAGCCATATTAGAGATCATCATGGGAATAAACAGGGGAGAAACTCTGGAGGGGCCTCGTTGATCTAGCTTTAAGGTTTCGGTGGTAAAGGTATGCATGCCGCCGATTCCGCTGCCCACGTAAACGCCAAAGCGCTCCGGCTGAACAGCTCCCTGAATTTTACTATCATCTACTGCTTCGACTGCAGCGGCGATTGCGTATTGGGTAAAAAGATCGGCACGCCGTGCTTCCGGCAGGGAATCATAATACTTTAAGGGATCGAAATCCTTTACTTCCGCCGCCAAGGTAACTTTAAATCCTGTTGTATCGAATTTAGTGATGGGGCCAATGCCGCACACACCCTCGAAAAGATTCTTTTTAAATGTTTCTATATTGTTTCCAATGGGGTTGATAGTACCCATTCCTGTAATAACGACTCTGTTCATTTTTGTGACCATTCCTTTCTTAGGATTTGTGTCTCTCACTGGGCACGGGACACAAATCGGGTCTGAAAAAAGCTGACTCGCTTTTCTCGCTGTCATCATCTTTCAGACTTACATTCCAGTAAATCAAATATACATGCCGCCGTCTACCCGGAGTACTTCTCCGGTAATATATGGGGCGCGGCTTAAAAATACGGCTGCGGCGGCTACGTCTTCCGGCAGACCAGGCCGCTGCATGGGTACAGCTGCCTGCAGCTTTTCTCTGGCAGCCTGTGGCATCTGGCCGGTCATATCCGTTTCAATATAGCCGGGACAAATGGCGTTGCACACAATTCCCTTGGCGGCATACTCTTTGGCAATAGATTTGGTCAGCCCAATCAAACCCGCTTTAGACGCGGCATAATTTGCCTGGCCGGCATTGCCCATGAGTCCTACAACGGAAGAAATATTGATAATAGTTCCGGATTTGTTTTTTAAAAAATGCCGCAGCAGGGCTTTTGTCATATTAAAAGCGCCTTTTAAATTAACAGCGATTACATCGTCGAAGTCTTTTTCTTGCATTTGCAGCAGCAGCTTATCCCGAGTGATGCCGGCATTGTTTACTAAAACGTCAATGGTGGCGACTTCTTCCAGCAGCTTGGCGGTACAATCGCCGCAAGCAGCAAAATCCGATACGTTACAAGGGGCAAAATATGCTTTTCTGCCGGTTTCCTCGATCAGACGTACTGTTTCCTGTACGGCAGGAGAATCTGCGGTAGCAATGACAGCCACGTCCATTCCTTCCCGTGCCAGAGCCACGGCAATGGCTCTGCCGATTCCGCGGGAAGCTCCGGTAACCAGAGCGGTTTTTGCGTCAGACATTTTGCAGCGCCTCCTTTGTGGTATTCAATGTGGCAGCGTCTGCCACGTTAAAAATTTGTATGTCAGGCAATGTTTTTTTGCAGAGCCCGGACAATGTCTTGCCAGCGCCGACTTCAATATATATGTCGGCGTTCATGTGGATCATGGTTTTTTCCCAGCGTACGCTGTTCATACATTGCTGTGCAATATGCTCTTTGATATCGGAAACTTCTGATGGATAAGGCTGTGCCGTCCAGTTTGCGTATAAAGGGATGTCCGGCGTCTTTACATCCAGGGTGTCCAACATCTCTCGCAGAGTATTGGCACAGTCCTGCATGAAAGGCGTATGGAATGGCCCGCTGACGGCGATTTTTACAGCCCGCCCGCCGGCATTTTTCACAGCCTCGCAAAAAGGATCAATTGATTCCGCTTTGCCTGCGCAGGCAATTTGGCCCGGGCAGTTATAGTTAACGGGATATACGCCGTCAAACTGTGCGCACAAAGCTTTGACTGCATTTTCATCCAAACGCAGTACTGCTGCCATTCCCCCGGGTGTCTGCTTGCTGCAGGCATCCATAGCCTGCCCGCGGCAGACTACCAGTCGAAATGCATCTTCATAGGATAGTACGCCGGCATATGCCAGCGCAGCAATTTCTCCTAGTGAGAATCCGGCACACATATCAGCCTGTTGTCCGGTTGCTTCGTCCAGCGCTGCGGCTGCCGCTAGGTCGGTCAGAAACAGACACGGCTGGGCATTTACAGTTTGATTCAATTCCTCGGCGGTACCGCGAAAGCACTGCTCTAAAGTACCTGGGCGGAGTCTCTCGCCCATATCAAAAATGGCCTTGGCCGCGGGACTGCTTTCATACAGATCCAATCCCATGCCGGGAGCCTGCGCGCCCTGACCGGCAAACATATATGCTTTTACAGCCACTGAGAAGCACCTCCAAGCAGGCGCTTGGCGCCACTTACCACATCTTCGATAATCTCACGGCAAGACATTCTTTCTTTTACAAGACCCGCACATTCCCCGCACAGGAAAGAACCGGCGGACAAATCTCCCTCTACCACCGCCCGGCGCAGGGCGCCGGCGCCGTACTGCTCCAGCTCTTCATTGGAGACAGTCATATCATACTCCATCTGGGCGAACTTCTTGGAAAAGTCATTTTTTAAAGCCCTACAAGGATGGCCTAATCGTTTTCCTGTAACGATGGTATCGATATCTTTTGCAGCAAGTACTTTTTCTTTAAAGTTATCATGAGCGGTACATTCGTCCGCTACAATGAATCGAGTGCCCATCTGCACGCCGCATGCTCCCAGCATCAACGCAGCGGCAAGGCCACGTCCGTCTGCAATACCGCCAGCGGCGATGACGGGGATAGTAACAGCGTCGCATATCTGAGGAACCAAAGCCATAGTGTTCAGTTCTCCGATATGCCCGCCGGACTCGCCTCCCTCAGCGATAACTGCACAGGCGCCTCTCCGCTCTACCATTTTGGCAAGAGCGGCGGATGGAACTACAGGAATGACTTTACAGCCTGCCTCTTTCCAAGCTGCCATAAACCGAGTGGGATTCCCTGCGCCGGTGGTGACTACGGAGATTTTTTCTTCGCAGATCACAGCAGCGGCTTCTTCTACATAAGGGCTCATAAGCATGACGTTGACACCAAACGGTTTGTCAGTCATTTCTTTTGCTTTACGGATTTGTTCCCGCAGCTGTTCACCGTTGGAATTCATACCGGCAATAATGCCAAGTCCGCCGGCATTGGAAACAGCGGCGGCAAGGTTTGCATCTGCCACCCAGGCCATACCGCCCTGCATAATTGGGTGTTCGATTTCAAGAAGTTCACAAAGTTTAGTTTTTAGCATAATGAAGACCTGTCCTATTTATTTTCTGCTTCCCCACAAACAATAAATTTTTATTGTTTCGGAGAAAGTCCATTTCATAAAAGAGAACCGCTCACCGGCTCATTTGCTTTGGTGAGCGGTTTTGGCCGCGGAAAAATTACTTGGATTCGATGTATTCTACCAGTTTATCAATGCAGTTAAGCTCCGGTGTGATGTCAATTTCCACACCGCAGGCATCCTCGATCTGCATAACCAGTTCCGCTACGTCCAGAGAATCCAGACCGATATCGTTAAAGGGTTTGTCGGTTGCGATATCTGCCGCATCTACACCCTTGTAAGCTGCGATAATGTCTAAAACCTTCTCTTTCATTTGTTGTTCCTCCAATTTTATTTATTTACCATTCCAGGAGACAAGCTGCGGAAGCAAGCCCAGCTCCGAAGGCGCATAGGATTAGTTTGTCACCTGACCGAAAGCTGCCCTTGATTTCATGGAGAAGCAGGGGCACGCTGGCAGAAGACGTATTTCCGTAATTTTCCATATTATGTGGAAATTTTTCTGGATGACCGAAACGGGTGACGGCTCCATTGATGATTCGCAGATTTGCCTGGTGGAGCAATACTGTATTTATATCATCTATGGTAAGACTGCAGGTATCCAGCAACGCGTGAATGCGCGCTGTAATGGAAGATACTGCAAATTTATATATGTCTTGCCCATTCATGTGCAAAAAGCCGTTGTTTTCAAAGTCGTTGAAGGGGCAGTTGTCCGTTCCTCGTGTTGCATGCAGGTGCTCCCATCCATTTTTTCCACGCAGTTCCATGGAAAAAACAGGTTCATGATCAGCACGTTCTAAAACTGCCGCTGCCGCCGCGTCCCCAAATAAAACACAAGTGGATCGATCACTCCAATCCGTCAGTCTGGAGAGGGCTTCGGCAGATACGATAAGTACTTTCTTCGCCATACCTGCACCAAAATAAGCATTTGCGGTATGCATCGCATACAAAAAACCGCAGCATGCCATGTTGACATCTAAAGTGATGCAGTTCATACCAAGCTCTCCTGCCAGCAAACAGGAGAGAGCAGGGGTTTTATAATCCCCGCCAATTGTGGTAACGATCAGCAAATCAATTTCGTCCGCAGACGTGTTCGCGTCCTGCAGCGCTTCTGTGGCAGCTTTTGTGCTTAATTCCAACAGGGTTTCACTACCGGACAAAATCCGCCGCTGCCGGATACCGGTACGCTGAGAAATCCACTCGTCGCTGGTATCCATAAATTCGGCAAGGTCGTTATTTGTAACGATCTTGCCTGGCAGACCGGAGCCGGTTCCTATAATTTTCAGTCCCATAATATAATCATGCCTTTCTGGGCATTGTTGCCGATATATGCTTGCATTTTTCAATATATTATCACGAAACACGCTTTATGTCAATACTATTTTGAAAATATTCAAAATAGGGCTATTTTATTGCCAAAACAATAAAATAATTGATTGAAATGGCGTAAAAATGAAAAAACATATAACAAAAAAACGCCGGAAATCGACGTAATTTTGTTATATGTGAATTAAATATTTATTAAAAATGAATAAATCGTTAATTGCCGAATTTTCGAAATGTCAGCATAATGGAGGGAATCAAAATCAACTGAATGATGATTCCTGGCCATGCGGTTATAAAAGAGGAAGTTAGAAAAGCATGTAAGGTTAAGGGATTTTCCGCTCCATAAGCAGCAGCCACTTAATTAACCCGGCCACAAGCCGTCCCGCGAGCATTGCGGGAAGCAGAGAAAGGTAAATAGACCAAACTTTATTGGTAGAGGAAAAGACTTTTGTGTATAAAAGTCCGCATACAGCGCCGTATGCGCATAGTTCTCCCATCATGGAAAATCCCATGGGATACATAACGGGCATGCTGGTAATGGCGGAGGAAATCAAAGGCAGGATTACGCCAACAGCGGCGCCCCAGGACCAGCCGCACAGCAGTCCGCACAAGAATACTGGCAGATGCATGGGAAGAAATACTTGTCCGGAGATACTGACGCCAGGTATGTGAAACAATTGGGGCAGCAAAATTCCTGCGGCCAGGCACATAGCAGCGGTACATAGCCGCAGTACGGCAGACTTCGATTGGGCTTTTACGTTTTGCATTCTATCATTCTACTCCTACAAATAAAAATCCACAGGCGTCTTTTGAGAAAGACACCTGTGGTATCTGATGCATTGTGGAATCTTGAGCTATAAGCGGCTTCTGCCGTATCTTTTTCTACAGAAAAAGAAGTACCTTATTTATTTTATCAAAAAAATCTTTCTTGTCAAGGAGAAAATTGCATTCCCTGGAAGGATTTTCTTCTATAAAGTTCCTTATCAATATCATTGGACACGGCGGTTTTTCGTCTGCTCCACAGGGGAGCAGCCAGCACATCCGCCGGCGCGTCTCCTGTAACTCTGGCAACGACAGTTTGCGGTGGAAAGCATTCGAGCTGATCACATACAATATTTACATATGCTGCTTGTTCCATAGGCGTGTATGCGCCTTGCAGATAAAGCTTATGCAAAGGTGTGCCCCGCAGTACATGGAGGAGGTGAAGCTTGACCATATCCGGTTCCAAGGCCGCCACAGCGCGGGCCGATGCAATCATATGCTCCTTGGTTTCTCCCGGCAGGCCGTTAATCAAATGGATACAGATGCTGATATCTCCCCCTGCGTTCCGCAGTCGGCGATATCCATCTGCAAATACACTGTAGGAATGACCGCGATTGATGCGGCTTGCCGTATCGTCGTGAATTGTCTGCAGGCCCAATTCCACTAAAAGAGGAATGGATCGGGAAGTTTCGGCCAAAACGGATACTACCTCCGGATCCAAGCAGTCCGGGCGAGTGGCAATGGCCAGCATGACCGCGCCTGGAAGACGGGACGCTTCCTTATATATACAGCGCAGCGTTTTTGCGGGAGCGTACGTATTGGTGTGAGCCTGAAGATAGGGAATATATTTACTGCATTTCCATTTTTTCTGCATAGCTGCAATGCCTGCAGCGTACTGTTCGGCTAGCGTTGCGCCTCCCTGTGCAGCTCCAGAGCCATTGAGACAATATATACAGCCTCCCACCCCGCATGTGCCGTCTATATTGGGACAGGTGAGTCCTGCATCTAGAGAGATGCGCGCGCATTTTTCTCCAAATCTTTGGCGCAGATAATATTCAAAGGTGTGATAACGCTTATTGCTGTCACTATAAGGAAAGGGATTGATTCCTGCTTGGGTTTCTTTTTTCATGGGGTTCTCCACTGCAATTTTTTAAGAGGGAGACCTCTTTGAAAAAAAGGGGTCTCCCTTGCAGGTTATTTGATTCGGCGAATAGAAATGGTGGCTTTTTCTCCGTTAATATTCCATTCTTTTGTGGCATCCCACGTGTCTTGGACGGAGAAGGCCAGTGCGTCGCACAGTACAGCCTCGCGGAAAGCCTCGGAATCTTCGGAAAGAATATTTTGAATTTTTTCGCTGCCTGTAATTTCTACGGCAATGTGATCCATTACATCAAAGTCTGCATCCTTGCGCATAGTCTGAACTTTGGAGATCACTTCTCGAACAAAGCCTTCGCGGATCAGTTCTTCTGTAAGTACGGTGCACAGCGCTACGGTAACGCCCATGTCGGCCACGGAATAATACCCTTCTTTTTGCTGCACATCGATGAGCAGATCCTCTCGAGAAAGTTCCACTTCCGTATCCCCGGCTTTGAATCGCAGTGTGCCTTTAAAACGGGCATGTTAATGAGAAAATCCGTATTTTTGACTTCGCTGCACAAGTGCAGGGTCATGCCGGCACCGTCGCATGGATAGGAAGAGTCCTTTTGCAGGGCGTAAAACTGAACCTGGTATTTTCTGCATATGGAAGCAACTCCAGAAGGCTCTGACGAATTTGGCCCAGTACTTTGCCGTATTTGGGGCCGACGGTTTTTAGCTGCGGCTTGAAGCTGTAGGAAGACAGTGCGGACACATCTTCCGTAAAGACAGCGTCTTTTACGTTTAACTCATCCTTTACAATATCTCTGTAATAATCACTGACAGTGCGGTCTGTCTTAACATAGATAGCAGACAGCGGCTGCCGGTTTTTAATGTTGGCGGCATTTCGTGCATTGCGCCCTAGAGTAACGACATTCAAAACAAATTCCATCATATCTTCCAGGGTGGGATCGATGCGGGCGGCGTCCCACTTAGGGAAGTCGCACAAATGCACGCTGATGGGAGCCGCTTGGTCTACAGTGCAAACCAGATTGCGGTATATATCCTCCGCCATGAAGGGGAGCATAGGCGCGGCGGCTTTTGCCGTTTCTACCAATACATGATACAGCGTCATATACGCGGCAATCTTGTCGTCGCTCATGTCGCTTGCCCAGAAACGTTCCCGGCACCGGCGTACATACCAGTTGGAGAGTTCGTCGATGAAAGAAGAAAGATATTTGGCAGCTTCCGGAATCCGGTAAGCTGCAAGATTTTCGTCAATGCCCCGGATCATGGTGTTCAGCCGCGACAGGATAAACCGGTCCATTACGGTGAGATTACAGTCGTCCAGGTTATATTTTGTAGGATCAAAGGAGTCAATGTTGGCATATAGTACCCAGAATGCATAGGTGTTTTGCAGGGTGCCCATTACCTTCCGCTGGCCTTCCGTTACGGCACGGTCGCTGAATCGGGAGGGAAGCCAGGGGGCAGAGTTGGTATAAAAATACCAACGGATGGCATCGGCGCCGTGTGTTGCCAGTGCGCTGAAGGGGTCTACTGCATTGCCCTTGGATTTAGACATTTTTTGTCCGTCTTCATCCTGCACCAGTCCCAAAACGATGACGTTTTTATAGGGAGCCTTATCAAACAGTAGGGTGGAGATGGCAAGCAGAGAATAGAACCAACCGCGGGTCTGATCCACCGCTTCCGAAATAAAGTCGGCGGGGAATTGGGCTTCAAACAATTCTTTATTTTCAAATGGATAGTGGTGCTGCGCGAAAGGCATGGCGCCGGAGTCAAACCAGCAGTCAATGACTTCTGGAACGCGGGACATTTCGCCGCCGCACTGGGGGCATTTCAGCTTTACCGCGTCAATATAGGGGCGATGGAGTTCGATTTCGTCCGGGCAGCTTACAGCCATGCTGCGCAGTTCTTCGATGCTACCGATGCT
>CAJUIQ010000043.1:8161-11237 GCA_910586545.1 uncultured Eubacteriales bacterium | reverse complement strand
CTATATGAATCATTTGCAGCTAGCGGCACAAATCGCCCCCGTCCTTCGTATGATCTATGCCTCCGATGGAAGGGCATATGTATCTTATTCTAACGAAAAGAACACAGACGTTTCTCTGCATACCGACGAAAGCAGGTGGAGGGAAGAATTTACCACTTTCTGCGAGAAAAGTACTGCCGACAAAGAAACGGTTCAAATTGAAGGGATCGGTTGTTTTACTATAGCAAGGGAAAAAGCTTGCAAACCTCTGTCTGGAAAAATCGCAGTGGTTACCGGAAGCGCCCAGGGATTTGGCGCGCACATTGCAGAATATCTTTGTAGCCAAG
This sequence comes from uncultured Eubacteriales bacterium, assembly GCA_910586545.1. Taxonomy (GTDB): domain Bacteria; phylum Bacillota; class Clostridia; order Oscillospirales; family CAG-272; genus Avispirillum. The sequence continues at coordinate 10,911 of CAJUIQ010000043.1, read as the reverse complement.
GAGCGAGCGTTGCCCTGGCAGATATGAATTATGATGGCGTATGCGAAAGGGCAGAAATCCTTTCTAAGACATATGGTGCATCTACGCTCCCCATTATGGCAAATGTGTCTGATGAAGACTCTGTTCAGAATATGATACAAAAAGTTGTTCTATCCTTTGGTGGATTGGATATTTTCATAAACAATGCTGGGATTGTTCGTGCAGGCAGTTTGGAAGAAATGACAAAAAAGAATTTTGAACTTGTCACATCTGTGGATTATACCGCCTATTTCCTGTGTGTCAAATATGCAGCAGAGCCTATGAAAATACAACGCGCCTGTGTCCCTGACTATATGGCCGATATTATTGAAATCAACTCTAAATCCGGTCTGGAAGGCAGTAACAAAAACTTTGCTTATGCCGGTGCAAAATTTGGCGGGATCGGACTTACCCAGTCTTTTGCGCTGGAGCTTGCGCCTTTTGGCATTAAAGTGAACGCTATTTGTCCTGGTAACTTTTTAGACGGCCCGCTTTGGTCTGATCCAGACCGTGGATTGTTTGTGCAATATCTGAAGGCAGGAAAGGTGCCTGGGGCTAAAACGGTGGACGATGTACGTGCCGCTTATGAGGCAAAGGTACCTCTTGGACGGGGATGCCGTGCAGAAGATGTAAACCGGGCAATTGCTTACATTATTGAGCAGAAGTATGAAACGGGACAGGCGCTTCCAGTCACAGGCGGACAGACAATGCTGAATTGAAAAAGCAGAGGAACTATATGAAAAAATGCGGATTCCTGTTTTTTTTATGTGTATGGCTAGCGCTGACAGCCTGTTCTGCTTCTGTAAAAGATTTGTACGGAACGTGGTATGTGGATACAGACAATGTTCGCAATATCATCCAATTTTACGAAACAGACACTGCGAAAAACGCATTTATCTGGGCCGTATATGATATTGCGGCAGATGAACGTACCTCTGTGGATACAGGAACATACGAACTAAAAAATAAAACCATCACATTTACATATTCCAGCGGAGTTGTCGTTACTTTGGATTATACACAAAGCGATGATACACTTACTTTTGTTATGGATGGCGCCGTAGTAGAATTCCAATTGTTTGAACTTGGGGATACAACAGCATAACAGTTAGTAAAAAAGCGCTTACGGAAAACCAGTTTTCCGTAAGCGCTTTTTTTATTTATAATACAAATTGTCCATCCATTTTTTCTGCTAGGCACTGGTTATGGGTTACAAAAAGTACAGTTTTACCTTGTGCCTTTTCTAAGATGAGCGAAAAAACCGATTGGGCTGTTTCATCATCCAGGCCTGCAAGCGGCTCGTCTAATAAAAGAGTATCAAAAGGAGCCGCAAGTGCTCTAGCCAAGGCTACTCTGCGCTGCATGCCGCCGGAAAGCTGCGCGGGGTACGCAAGATATTCCCGCTTTAGTCCCACAGCGTTCAGCATAGTATGCGCTACATTTTTGTCTGATACAATTGCCACATTTGCCTCCGCCGTATACCAGGGAAGCAAGCGCGGCTCCTGAAACAGATACGAAATACGGCCTGCTCCTGTCACTGTACCTGTATGTTTTTCCAGTCCCGCAATAATGCGCAGAAGGGTCGTCTTTCCAACGCCGGAAGGTCCTGTCACCGCATAAATCCCCTGGGAAAAGCAGACACTGCAGTCCTGCAGCACAATTTTTGATCCATAGGATTTGCTCACATGAGATAATTCAAGCATCTTTTCGCCTCCCGGATTGCAGTCCCATACTGTTCTTTAGTTTGCCGCACAAAAAAGCAAAAAGATTTTCCAAAAGCAGACTAAGTAAAATCACCGTAATGGTCCAAGCAAAAAGTTCCGCGCTTTCTAAGTAAACTTTTGATTCATATAGAGAAGTGCCAATAGCAGCACGAGGTGTACAAAGCACCTCTGCGGCTACCCCTGCCTTCCATGCTAAACCAAGACTTGTCTGAAATCCAGTTGCAAAAGAGGGAAGCACCGCTGGCAAGTAAAAAGCCCGCAGCCTCTTTCCTGGTGAAAAAGAAAAAACTTGCATCATTTCTAAAAGGGATTTGTCTGCATTTTCTATTGCAGTAACTACACTGTTCCATATCACTGGCAAAACCATCAACGCGGATGCAAAAGAAGGAACCCGCCCCCGGCCGATCCATACTAGTGCCAAAACAATAAAAGACGCAACCGGAGTACTTCGAATTACCGTTAAAAGCGGCGCCACAAAGATTCGTACCGCAGGAAAGAACCCCGTCAGTACCGCAAGGAATACACCTAAAGCTGCGCCGATAAATAGGCCAGTCAAAATGCGGATAAGCGACCAGACACAGCTGGTCCAAAAAGCGCTGTCTCTTATAAGAGACAGCAGCTTCTCGGCTGTAGACCAAGGGGAGGGAAGAAGTACTTCCTTGCCGACAAACAAGGACAGGATCCACCAAATTCCGATCCAGAATAAGGCAACCGCCGCATATTTCAAAAATTTTTCCCAAATATGCATCTTCAGATTCTCCCCCTTTCTGTAAAAATTATTTTGCTATATAATAAATGTTTTCGTCCGGCACTGCGCCGCCTACGGAAGCCGGAGCATAGGAATGAAGAATAGTATAAAAAGACGCAAGTCCAGTAGCCATTTTCTCACCATCTTCATATACAATATTGCTGCCTGGAATCGCTGCCTGCGCAACTTTTGCAGCAGGGATAATTCCTTGCTCTGCGATGATTTGCGCAGCATCCTCTGTATCTGTGTCGATATATTCT
>CAJUIQ010000043.1:0-8151 GCA_910586545.1 uncultured Eubacteriales bacterium | reverse complement strand
TCAGCGACCGTATAACCACCGGCTGGAGTCAGGCTCTCAAAGGGCAGGTCTACATATTCCTTCAAAAAGGCCTTTACTTCCTCTGGATGTTCTTTTGCCCATGTATTGTTGACAATTACACAACCCATGTACAAGGCGGGATCCACATTCTTTTCTTTACAAGCATCCTCCCACACCTTGGTCAAATCCAGGGCAGCACGTATTCCTTTTGGCGCATCTGCATTGTTCAGCACCGTTGTTACCTTAGGCTCCGGCAGAACCGCTACGTCAATGGTTCCGGCAGCAATTCCGGTAGCAACCACATCATGATTTGCTTCATAGATTACTTCACAGTCGATATCAAAGGTATCCAAAATATAATTAAGCACATATTCCGGAACACTGCCTTGGCCGGAAGAATATATGGTCTTTCCTTTCAGGTCGGAAATAGATTGAACCGTGTCGCCGTTTTCTATTAGATGAAGAACGCCCATGGTATTTACTGCCGCGATAGAAATAGCGCCTTCTGTTTTAGAATACAACACCGCCGCAAGATTGGTAGGAACTGCTGCAATTTCAAAATTACCCTGGATAATATCACCTTTAAATTCTTCTGCAGAAGCGGCTAACTGAAAATCATAGGAGAGCGCTGCATCGCCTGCAGCACTGTCGTGCATCAATTTGGCAAATCCCATTCCTGTGGGGCCCTGAAGAGCGAAAACACGTACCGGATCCTTCGATAATTCCTGCGTAGTTTCCGATGCTGTCGTGCTTTCTTCCTCAATTGTAGTTTCCTCTGCTTTTCCGTTATCGTTGGAACAGGACACAAAGATTCCAACGCACAAAATCATAGCAAGAGTAAGCGCAATCAGACGTTTCATAAAAAGACCTTCTTTCATTAAAAATATTTATTGTATCATCAGTTCCAGATTTTTCATCTGAAGCGGTGTTACCTTTTTCTTATTTCTTTCAATATACCCGGCTTCACATAAGCTGTCCATAGCTCTGTAGAGAGAAGCTCGTCCTACACCCAGCTGTTCGGAAAGCTCTCCATAGGATACGTCAAGTTCCCAGCTTCCATCCGGGCCAAGAGGCAAATGCAGCAAATATAGTATCAAACGCTCTCTGGCACTGCCAGCAGTAAAAGCTGTAATTTTTCGATTTAAAAAAGAAATCCGATCAGACAAAAAAGCAATATAATTTTGTGCAGCCGCAGGCTCCAGCAGGCATATTTCCTGCACCAACGGAGTTGGCATATAGAAAACGCGGCATGTTTCTATTGCACGCACACATGTGCGATAATTTCGTTCCCGCGAGAATAAAGATGCAGCACCAAAAGAATCACCTGGGTTTATTGTGCGCAAAAGAGCAGGACGTTTTTCATCTTCAGACAAAATCTGTGCGCTTCCATCTGTTAGAACAGCAAGCCCTAACGGCTCTTCACGCGTAGAGAGAAGAATCTCGTCCGCATGGTACTCCCGCGTGACTCCTTTGCTTAGAATATGAAATTTCCCCTCCAACACAGCAAAATCCATTCCCTGAAAAAGAAAAAGGGAAGAAAGCATTTCTTGAATTGTTTCGTTCATACTGTATCTCCAGTTATACATTTGTCTCACATGAGACAAATGTATAATAGCAAAAAGTGCGTATTCCGTCAATACTGAAAGAAAAAAATAATGTGAATAATATGTAAACATGTGGAAATGTATTGAAATTCTGGGTAAAATATACTAGAATATAAAAGGTTATAAACGGATATAAAAATTGTAACGCCATATTTATTGGCAAAATTGGAGGTTTCAAAATGACATTGCTTGTCTTGGCTGCCGGAATGGGTTCTCGTTACGGTGGACTTAAACAGATCGATCCTTTTACAGAAGACGGTGAGTTTATTATTGACTTTTCCGTGTTTGACGCACTACAAGCCGGGTTCGACCGGGTAGTGTTTATTATAAAAGAAGAAAATTATGAGGATTTCCGGGAAACCATTGGCGTTCGTCTGGAAGGCAAAGTGAAAGTGGAATATGCTTTCCAAAGTATGGATCATCTTGTGCCCGCTGATAAAATTCTTCCGGAACGGAGTAAGCCTTGGGGAACTGCCCAGGCAATTCTGTGCGCAGAAGATGTCGTTGGGAACGATGTCTTTGCAGTAATTAACGCAGATGATTTTTACGGCAGAGATGCCTACAACAAAGCAGCGGCGTTTTTAAAGGATGCCGCCGCGGGTACTGAAAACACGTACGCTATGGTTGGCTACCGACTTGGTAACACATTGACGGACAACGGCAGTGTGGCCAGGGGTGTATGTGTAACAGAAAACGGATATCTTTCTGAAATTGTAGAACGCACGAAGATTTATAAAACTTCAGAAGGCGGCCGTTTCGAAGACGAAAAGGGAGCGACAATCGAGCTTCCTGCGGATACTGTTGTCTCTATGAATTTCTGGTGTTTTACACCTTCCGTATTTGCCGGCGCAAAGAAGTATTTTCAGGAATTTTTGAATGATCCTGATAGAGACCCTTTAAAAGGCGAGTGCTTTTTGCCAAATGTTGTCGGCCAGATGAAAAATGACGGCTTTTGTACTGTGAAAGTGATCGAGACCTCAGCCAAATGGTACGGCGTTACCTATGCTGACGACAAGCCGGGCGTTGTAGAACAGCTGCATACAATGATCGAAAACGGAACTTATCCCAAGGGGCTTTGGAAATAAAGCGAAAGGAAACGAATGCTATGGCTATTTTAATTACAGGCGGAACAGGCTTTATTGGATCCCATACTGTCGTGGAACTGATTAAAGACGGCAGAGAAGTGGTAATTCTGGACAATCTGTCAAACAGCAAACGATGCGTGCTCCAGCGTATTGAGAAAATTACAGGCGTGCTGCCGAAATTTTATGAGGCGGATCTGCTGGATTATGCTGCAACGGAAAAGGTTTTTCAGGAAAATGATATTGATTCTGTAATCCATTTTGCAGGTCTCAAGGCAGTGGGCGAATCTGTTGAAAAGCCACTGGAATACTATCATAATAATCTAACGGGAACACTGCATCTTTGCAGCTTGATGCGTAAATATGCAGTAAAACGTATCGTATTTTCTTCATCTGCTACTGTTTATGGTTCTCCCGCTGAAATTCCGATTACAGAGCAGTGTCCTAAGGGCATCTGCACAAATCCATACGGATGGACCAAATGGATGATCGAGCAGATTCTCACCGATATTACAATATCCGATTCAGATATGAGCGTGGTCAATCTACGTTATTTCAATCCTATTGGCGCCCACGAAAGCGGTCTGATCGGAGAAGATCCGCAGGGGATCCCCAACAACCTTTTGCCGTATGTTTCCAGAGTTGGAGCTGGTAAATTGGAATGCCTCACAGTACACGGCAACGACTATGATACCCCGGATGGAACCGGCGTGCGAGATTATATTCATGTGGTAGATTTGTCTCTCGCACACTTAAAAGCGTTAGATTGGACGAAAGCCAATAAAGGCGTTGGCACGTTTAATGTTGGTACCGGAAATGGCTATTCCGTTTTGGAAATTGTTCGGGCTTATGAAAAGGCCAGCGGAAAAAAGGTTCCTTATAAAATCGGACCGCGCCGCGCCGGTGATATTGGAGAATGTTATGCCAGCCCAAAGAAAGCGCTCCAGGAACTTGGATGGAAAGCGCAGCGGGGAATTGAAGAAATGTGTACAGATCTTGCTCGGTGGCAGGAAATGAACCCGGACGGATATCCGGACGAATAAGACTACATTGCGGGGCGTCAGATAGGCGTCCCGCAAGTTATACTATAGAGGAGTATGAAATTTATGATTACAAAAGAACCCTTTGGAAAATCACCCCAAGGCAGTGAAGTATATGCATATACATTGGAAAATGCCTCTGGTGTATCTGCCAAAATTACCAATTTTGGCGGAATTATCATCAATCTTTGGGTAAAGGATAAAAGCGGTGTACGTCGGGACGTAGTCTGCGGATTTGACAATTTGGACGGATACCTGCAGGCAGACGGTTATCAAGGCGCGCTGATTGGACGGGTAACCAATCGAATCAGCGGCGCGTCTTTTCAACTGGACGAGAAAACATATACGCTCTGCCCTAATTTCGGTGATTTCTCCGCCCACGGCGGCAAAATCGGATTTAATCGAAGGGTATGGGGTGCCAAGCCTATTGATGGAGAGGAACCTTCCCTCATTCTTACATATGTCAGCCCCGACATGGAGGAAGGATATCCTGGTACCCTGGTTGTTACAGTAACTTATCAGCTTACTTCTGCAGGCGGCCTTTCTATTCGTTACGAAGCATACACAGATAAAACGACACTTATCAACATGACTAATCACGCCTATTTTAATCTGAATGGATATGAGGCGGGCAGTATTGCAGAGCAGATTCTATGGATTGATGCAGATACCATAAACGAACACGATGCAAATATCATTCCAACCGGCAAAATTCTGCCAGTGCAAGGAACACCCTACGATTTCACTAAACCTAAAGCAATCGGCAAAGACTTTGACAGCGATCCGGATATGGAAAAGCAAGCGGGTGGATACGACAACAACTTTATTTTTAACAACTACGACGGCCAGATGCGTCTGCGTGCCAGTCTATATTCTAAAATGTCCGGCATCAAAATGCAGGTGCTTACCAACCAACCCTGTATCGGCATCTATACAGCCAATATGCTGAATCCGGACGACGTTCCATTCAAGGGCGGTATAAAACAGGTGCGGCGCGGCGCCGTTTGCTTTGAAACGCAAAAAATGCCAGACGCAGTCCATCATCCGAACTTTACAGATACTACGCTTTCCCCAGAAGAGCATTACGACTATACAACTATTTTCCAATTTGAAACGGATGTTTAAAAAAGAGGCGGATTTTATGAATCCGCCTCTTTTTGATAAGCGCCAAAATATGCTGATGGTACTTCGCCTACAATGACGGTTTCGCTTGCCAGAACCTTTGTAGAAACAGTTACCGATTCCGTGTGTCCATGATATAATATTGTGAGATCCATGGAAACCGTCACATAAACTCTGTGACAAGTCTGATTGAAACCTGCCGATTCAAATAGGCTTTCCGTATCCACTAAAAGTCCGCCCGCACCAATTACATGCAGTTTTAAAGGAATGCCTCTACCGGAAAAAATACCGCCGCCCAGTACGGACCCAATAGGGATTTGCAGTTGTACACGAAAATCCTCCATTTTTTCCGTTAGCAGCTCTGTCACCTCTGCACGAAATCCAGCTAGTTCTTTGATATTGGTGGCCATAGAAAGAATTTTGCCGTCTGAATCACGTAATATTTCGGTAAGACTTTCCGTATTTTTTTCGGCGACTGCAGCATATACAGTATTTTCGATGGTTGCCGTGGCGGATGACACCGCTTTATTTTTTGCAAGAGGTCCCATAGAAGCAAACAAAGCGGTGTCAAGTAAATAGTAACTTATGCTTAAAAGCAGCAATCCTATAAGTAATACATATATCCATTTAGACTTTCTATGTGTTTTCACAAATGCACCTACTTTTCTAGGTTTTTATATTTATCAGTATATGATTTTTTCAAAAAAAGGTTATTTTCTGGAAAAAAGTGTATACTTTTTTATGGACAGACTGGAAAATATCTGTTATACTAATTGAAAACCTTATTGAAACTTATGAATGGTTGCGTATATGATAAAAATTATAAAAATTCCTTCTGTGGGATATGAATCCAACTGCTGGCTTCTTTTGGAGGAGTCCAGCGGCGCCTTTGCCGTTATTGACCCTTCCCCTAATATCAAGCAAATTTTGCAAAGCATTCGCCAAAGAAATCTTGACGAAAAAAATCTGCAATATATCCTCCTTACCCATGGACATTTTGATCACATCTTGTCTGTAGATGCTTTGAAGGAAGCTACTGGTGCGCCTGTATTGATCCATGAAGGGGATGAAAGTTTTTTGACAAATGCGGAACATAACGCATATAAACCTCTTTTCCGTCGTGACTTGACAATGCAGCCGGCAGATCGCCTTCTTCAAGATGGGGAAAGTCTCCCTTTGGGAAGCAGTACTATCTGCGTAATGTCAACACCCGGCCATACACAGGGAAGTGTATGCTATATCATAGAAAACATTATGTTTACCGGAGATACTTTGTTTGATCAGGATATCGGTCGCACAGACCTCTATGGCGGTAGTATGGAGCAACTGCAAAAAAGCTTGCAAACCATCGCAGCCCTCCAGGAAGACTATACCATTTATCCAGGACACGGATCTATAACAACGCTGCAAAAACAACGGACATATAATCCTTATCTCAAAACTATTTAACCTTTACAGAAAGGCACATATATACTATGAATGCATTTGAGCTTGCCGCGCTTCTGTTTCCAGATGTAACTATGACCGTAGAAGAAGCAGAGGCCCTGTATCCGGCACGTATTCTGCCTGAAGGAGCAAAAGTCACCCGCGTAGCTCCTTCACCTACCGGCTTTGTCCATTTCGGCACTTTGTTTCCTGCATTTGTATCTGAGCGATTGGCACACCAAAGCGGAGGAACATTTTATCTGCGTATTGAGGATACGGACAGTCTTCGTTATGTTCCAGGGGCGGAGCAGGATTTGATTGATACACTGTCCTATTATGGTATACAATTTGATGAAGGGCCCAATGCTACAGGCGAGTCCGGTATATATGGTCCCTATTGGCAGAGCCAGCGAAAAAATTTGTATCATGTTTTTGCAAAGAAACTGGTGCAGGAGGGGCTTGCTTATCCTTATTTTCCAACAGATGAAGAACTGTCCGCGCTGCGGCAGACCAACAAAAAAGAAGAGAATAAAAATAAAGATTGGGCTGCGCAGGCGCAGGCTGCCAAAGATGCGCAGGCTGCGCGTAGAACTGCTTGGATAGACACGGCAGAAGCCGCAGTATCCTCTGGTCGCCCTTTCGTTTTATATATCCGTGCAGATGGGGATGGAGAAAAAAAGGTATTTTTCACAGATCTGGTTAAAGGGAAGGTTGAATTTCCAGAAAACGATGAGGATTTTGTCCTTTTAAAATCTGATGGAATTCCCACATATCATTTTGCCCATGCTGTAGACGATCACCTGATGCGCACAACGGTGGTTGTGCGGGGAGAAGAATGGCTCCCCAGCTTACCTAAGCATCTCCAGCTATTTCGATATTTGGGATTTAAGCCGCCGAAATATCTGCATATCGCACAGTTGATGCGTATGGATGGCACCTCCAAAAAGAAGCTGTCCAAACGAGACAAAGGCGCGGCACTCTCCGACTATAAAGCAATGGGATATCCACAGCTTTCTGTAATTGAATATGTATTTACTCTGCTCAATTCCAATTTTGAAGAATGGCGGCGGAGCAATCCGGACAAGCCCTGGGAAGCATTTCCTTTTTCTATAAAGAAAATGAGCATTTCCGGTGCACTCTTCGACTTTGACAAGCTGAATGACGTTTCCAAAAATGTGATCTCCCGCATGACGGAAAAACAGGTTTATGATGGTGTTCTTGCATGGGCTAAGGTATATGACCCAGATTTTGCCGCATTGCTTGCGGCACAGCCAGATATAGCTGCGGCAGCATTTTCCATCGGGAGAGGCGGGAACAAACCCCGCAAGGATCTCACCACTTGGGCAGACGCAAAGGAATATATGGGATTTTTCTTTGATCCCCTTTATGAAGTTCCGCCTGCCTATCCGGATACCTTTAGCCAAACGGATATCAAAGCCGCATTGGACGCGTTTGCAGCTGTCTACGATCCGGCAGATGATCAGCAAATCTGGTTTGACAAAGTAAAGGCTATAGCGGCTTCCTTGGGATTTGCACCGGATATGAAAGCGTATAAAGCAACTCCAGACCAATTTAAGGGACACATCGGAGACGTTAGTATGTTCTTGCGGGTAGCAGTCACCGGAAAGATGAATGCACCAGATTTGTTTGCAGTTATGCAGATTTTAGGTAAAGAACAAACCCTTACACGGATACAAAAGACGATTGATACACTCCTATCTTAAATAGAAAGACGAGATTTTGCTGTATGGAAGAAAGCAGTAACTTTATTCACAATTTTATAGATGAAGAAATCGCAGAAGGGAAATATGCCTATGGCGATATGACCTGGAATATGGCGAGAAAACTGAAAATCACGGAAAATGAGAAATATACACT
>CAJUIQ010000042.1 GCA_910586545.1 uncultured Eubacteriales bacterium | reverse complement strand
AAACTTGAATAGCACACTTACAAATCTACAAATCTGACAAGCCAGAATAAACAGGAGCATAAAGCGTTTTATGAAACGATTGCTGATTTGAAAATACCATGCAAATGCAGAATATGCGCATTATAAAGTTAGAGGACACGCACAGATAGCACAGATAGGGTGTTTAACATTGAAAAGAAAAAAGAAGGCAATATGCCTTCTTTTTTTGCTTGCATATAAAATGCAGAAGATATTTTCATGAATTAGGATTTTGTCTACATTTTAATTGCGCTTTTTATAATCCTGTGGTACAATAATATTATATTTACTTTGGATGTTTTCGAAAGGTCTCTGTCATGGACGAAAGAAAAAATTATGAGCCACAGCCTATCCCCAGCAGAGATGAGTTAAACGCGATGCGCTCCGTAGCAAAAGAACCAACACGGACATCGGAAGAAAAATTTCCCTGGGAGATAAAATTTGCAGAGATTTCGTTGGAGGGCCGGGGAATAGCTGGCGCGGCAACACTCCCACCATCTCAGAATATACAGGCTGCCCCAGATAAAAAACGAACGCTGTTTTATGAAATGCGGCAGATCGCTCGCCGAGATCCGTCCTGTTTGGGCAACCCTTCAAAAGTTTTTTACGAGCAGGCTCGGATGATGGAGCACTTTACGGACGATTATCCGGGAGCGGCTCCGTTCTCTTTTTATTTTCCCTATTATCAGCTGATGGGATATGGACAGCTTCGTACATATTTTACTTGGCGTACACGGGTGCGGGCAGGAGATATTCAAAGTACGTCGGTTTCCTATGCTTTTGTGTATATATACGAACTGTTGGCCTGCATCGGAGCAAAAAGTCCGGAAGAGAGTATACACAAGCTTTTGGATTTTTGGCGTGTGTATCGGAAAATGGATAAAACTATTGATAAATATGTGCTTCAATGGATCAAAGATTTTTATGTGTATTATCCAATGAAACAATCTTTTGCCGAATTTGCAGCACAGCAGAATTTAAAAAACTATTATCCAAAGGTGTTTGCTTATACATCTGAAAAAGAAGACAGCTTGGATGTATATGCGGACTTATCCAAATATGATATTCGGAAGTCTATTTTTTATACAGAGGAAACCAAGCCGTTGATCGGAGATTGCTTTTATTTTCTTCTTTCTTACTTTCGAAAGCTGTGCAAAGAGAAAAAGAAAATTTTTGAGGACTTTATATTTTATCCTATGCATAAGGAATCAGATTGGAAACCGTTTGCCGGGGCTTTATTTTATCCGTATCTGGAACAGGAAGAGCGTGCTATAGAACTGTCCCCGCGGGAGGTGTATCGATGTACAAACAATCGGTGGACATACCGTTCAGTACTACTAAAGGATGAGGGAAAATGCTTAGTAGGATATATTATAAAAGAAATGGAGGTTGCTCTACGCACCGCGCTGCATTTTCGGTACAAGCTTCGCAGCTCTCCAGACATGTGCAGTCCTAAAATATTGAAACGGCTGCAGAGCGTGGGAATTCATTTTCCGGAGAAGATTGCGGAGGGAGTGCGCGCCTTTTTGGCACTCCGAAACCGAACAGAGGTGCGCATAGACCCGGCGGCTGTTGGCCGGATCCGTCGGGAAGCGCTGGAAACCCAGGATAAGCTGATTGTTCCGGAAGAAGATAGCAAGATAGAAGAACCAATCAATTCTGCGAGTCCTATGCCGATAATGGAGGGAAACCCGTGGCAGGAGTTTTTTTCAAGCTTGACGAACATAGAAGCTATAGCATTGCGGGCAGCGCTTGTAGGGCAAAGTGTGAAGGATGTGGCAAAGGATAGCAAAATTATGCTGGAAGTTTTGCTGGACGGCATCAATGGAAAGGCTATGGATATTATAGGGGACACGATTCTGGAGATGGGAGACACAGTGGTCGTGTATGATGAATATAAAGAAAAACTAATGGAAGTGGTGAAAAACTGATGGAAACGCGGGTGCCGAAACGAATCGCGAGTACAATTATAAACGCCCTGAAAGGGGGCGTTGTGCCTAGAGTAGGGCTGGAATATATCACTGTAGGGCGCGCCAGAGAAATCGATGCAATTCTGCACGATATCGATATCATTGCAAATGGAGGAGCGACTTTCCGTTTTATTGTTGGAAAATATGGCAGCGGCAAAAGCTTTCTTCTGCAGACTATTCGCAATTATGCTACGGCACGGGGCTTTGTGGTGGTGGATGCGGATCTTTCTCCGGAACGGCGATTTGCCGGTACAAAAGGCCAGGGATTGGCTACCTATAAAGAGCTAATTCGCAATATGTCAGTTAAGTCTAAGCCGGACGGAGGCGCCCTGCCTTTAATTCTGGAAAAATGGATTTCTGGGATTCAGACACAGGTTGCTATGGAATGTGATATCAATGATCCTGCCTTTGACAGCCTGGTAGAAAAGAGAATCTACGGGGTGACGGGAGAGCTCGAAGGAATGGTCAGCGGGTTTGAATTTGCTAAGGCGGTGGCTGCTTACTGGCGGGCATACAAGGACGACGATGTTGCTACTAAATCCAATGTGCTTAAGTGGTTTCGTGGGGAGTATACTTCCAAAAAGGAGGCCCGAGAAGAACTTGCGATTAATTATATTGTTACGGATGAGACCTGGTATGATTTTTTAAAGGTATTTGCCGCATTTATGGTACGTGCAGGGTATGCAGGAATTTTGGTTATGGTAGACGAACTGGTTAATATTTTTAAAATCCCAAATTCTATCACCCGACAAAATAACTATGAAAAAATGCTGACCATGTATAATGATACGCTTCAGGGAAAAGCCCAGCATATCGGCTTTTTGATGGGATGCACTCCCCAGTGTGTAGAGGACCGGTACAAGGGAATTTTTAGTTATGAGGCGCTGCGTTCCCGTTTATCCGAGGGGCACTTCGCATCAGAAGATATGCGAGATTTATCTGCACCCATTATCCGACTTTCCATGCTCACCCAGGAAGAAATGTACGTTTTGGTGGAAAAGTTGCGGGATATACATGCTGGCTTATATGATTATGCACCGATGCTGACCCATGAAGATCTCCTCTATTTTTTAAATGTGGAATATAACCGTGTGGGTGCCGATACCCATATTACCCCTAGAGAGATTATCCGCGACTTTATAGAACTGGTCAATATTCTGCATCAAAATCCAGATAAAACCATTGCCGAAATTCTAGGCAGCAACAGCTTTGCGCTGGCCAAGGGCGGTCTCACGGATGAAGAGATACACAGCGATTTTGTGGGGTTTGAAATATAATGGATGCATTTGCACGGCTTGCGCCGTTTATACAGGATTACATTTATAATAATCATTGGAAAGAGCTGCGTGGAATCCAGGTAGCCGCCTGCGATGTGATTTTTGATACGGATGCCAATTTGCTGCTTTCCTCTGGTACCGCGTCAGGGAAAACGGAAGCGGCGTTTCTGCCGGTACTTACGGAATTGTACAATCATCCGTCTGCTTCTGTGGGGGTGCTCTACATTAGCCCTCTAAAGGCCCTGATCAACGATCAGTTCAAACGTCTGGAACAGCTTATTTTGGAATCGGATATTCCTGTTTGCAAGTGGCATGGAGATGCTTCTCAGACAAAGAAAAATGCGCTTGTGAAACACCCTGCGGGGATTTTGCAGATTACGCCGGAATCTCTGGAGAGCCTCCTTATAAACAAACGAGGATCTTGTTTAAAGCTGTTTTCCGATCTTCGATATGTAATCATTGATGAGGTACACCATTTTATGCGGGACTGCCGGGGTGTGCAGGTGCTGTGTTTGTTGGAACGACTGCAGCGAATCACAGGAAATATTCCAAGAAGAATCGGTCTCAGCGCTACGTTGGGTGATCTGAACCTTGCAAAAAACTGGTTGAATACAGGAAGCGGCAGGGACTGCATCGCTCCGGTGAGTGACGAAGAAAAGCGGAGCATCCGTCTCTTTGTCAATCGTTTTGTTCGACAGGGAGAGACAGCCAGCGAGGTCGGCGACGCAGGAGACCGGGAACATTTTGAATACCTGTTTCGAATGACTCTGGATAAAAAAACGATTATCTTTACCAACTCCAGAGAGGAAACAGAATTTGTGATGGCAAATCTGCGTCAGATTGCCGCTAAAAATAAGGCGCCGGATGTGTACCGGGTCCATCATGGAAATGTGTCTGCCATGCTTCGGGAACAAACGGAAGACGAAATGAAGTCCTCGGAGGAGAAAATCGTTACAGGAGCTACGGTGACGCTGGAATTGGGAATGGATATTGGATCTCTGGATCAGGTGGTGCAGGTGGGGGCACCTATCAATGTTTCCAGCTTTGCCCAGCGTCTCGGAAGATGTGGCAGACGCGGACAGATTCCGCAGCTGCTTTTTACCTTTACAGAGGATGTACAGACTACGGCGGCAGATTTTCTAGGACCTATCAATTGGGCGTTTATCCGGCTGATCGCTATTATTGAACTGTATACAAAAGAACGATGGATTGAGCCTATCGAACCCCATTTGCATCCGTATTCGCTGTTGTATCATCAAACAATGAGTTATTTGAAAAGCAGTGGTGAGACGTCTCCGGCGGCATTGGCACAGGCGATGCTCTCCATGGAGAGTTTTTCTAATATATCGAAGAAAGATTATAAAACGCTTTTGCTCCATCTTGTTGAGACAGAGCAACTGCAGGAGACGGAGCGCGGCGGGCTGATTATCGGACGTGCTGGGGAGAGGGTGGTAAATCACCATCAGTTTTATACGGTCTTTATTGTGCCGGAGTATTATCTGGTAAAGGACGAAAATCGTGCTATTGGCACGGTGGACAAAATTTATCCTGTAGGAACGCGCTTTTCCCTTGCCGGCATTACATGGGAAACGGTAGACGTAAATGTAAAGGCAAAGGTGTTGTTTGTTCAGCGAGTACCGGGTGTATCCCTTGTAGACTGGGATGTGGATTTTAAATCGGAGCTACATACGCATTTGGTCCAAAAGATCCGGTATGTATTAAAAGAAAACGAAAGCTATCCTTATCTGAGTGACAGCTGCGTGGAACGGCTGGGAGAAATTCGGTATCTTGCCAGAGGAGCAGGCTTGCTTGACAAAATCGTTACGCCTTTGTCGGAACGAAAATTTGCCATTTTTCCCTGGGTGGGAACCCGTCAGCTGTTTGCGCTTCATTATGCGTTGCTGGCTCGGGGTATCCAGAGCAAAATGCCATGGGAAACCTGTATATACTTAGAAGTATATTATAAAGGAGACGCGGACGAATTGGAAACCCTCATAAGGGAAATCCTCCAATGGAATGTGGATCCGGCTGACTTTCCGCTGCCGGCTAAGGTACAGATAGAAAATAAATATAACGAGTTTATCCCGCAATCTCTACTGCGTAAGCAGTTCGTAGAAGATTTTCTGGACTTTGAGGGGCTAAAGGCGGACTTGGAAAAAAGTACGCTATGAAAAATATATGTGTGACCAGACCCGTAAAAAGGGGACGCAGGTATTTGACTGCGTCCCCTTTTTCGTTCCTATCTAAATTTCTATTCCGCTGGTCATATTGTTACACTTGTCCGAGTATATATTACTAAACTTGATCCGGCACAAAGCGCGCGGGTGAGGAAAAAGGAAAGGACTTATGACTTATGGAAAAAGGGAAGGACTTTAACGAAGAAGCGGCATTGGCATATCTGCCAAGCAGACTGACGGAGGCCGCACGAAAATCAGCTGCTTTATATCATGGGATGATTAGTGAAATTCGGCTGCGGGCAGGTTGTCCCATGTTTTTAAGTGTTGGGGGCAAAAATATTTCCTGCGGCGTTTCTCCAACGGCTGATGAGCTTTCCATGATCATTCGATCATTGTGCGGTAATTCTCTCTACTGCCATAGTGAAACAATAAAAGAAGGATATATTTGTACGGAAGGCGGCATTCGTGTAGGGGTGTGCGGCCGTGCTGTAACAGAAGGAGGGAAAATCCTATCTGTGACAGATATTTCGTCTGTGGCAATTCGTATTCCGCATCGAGTACCGGGCGTCGCTGATGGGATATGCCGCCTGATACTGGAAGAAGGATTTCGAGGCGCTATTTTATATTCCCCACCAGGGGTTGGAAAAACGACGGCTTTAAGGGAAATTGCCGCACGTCTGGGGGCGAAACCCTATAATATCCGCATTGCGATCATTGACACACGTTTTGAAATTTGTGGGTCTCTCGGCGGGGATGTAACCTATGACGCGCTGGCGGGATATCCACGTGCCAAGGGTATGGAGACGGCTGTTCGCACACTCTCTCCACAACTCATTTTATGCGATGAAATTGGCAGTGAGGAGGATGCGCAGGCAATTTACACAAGTTTTGGCGCCGGAGTGCCAACTGTAGTGACTGCCCATGCCGGCAGTTTGGAAGAACTTTGTGTTCGTCCATTCATGCGTGCGCTGATTGATTCCGGCGCTTTTACATATGCGGTGGGGCTTTCCCGCACGCAATCCGGATTTACATTGGATATAAACCGAATCAGCACGGGAGAGACGGCGATATGCTGAAGCTGGCGGGAGCGGCGTTGGTCTTTATTGCAGCGTCCCTATATGGCCGGGGAATGTGTGAAAAGATGAAAAGGCGTCTTGCTATCGTAACGGCATTGGACGATTTAATTTGCTATATTGGAGGGAGCATAGAAAACTTCCGAATGCCTCTGGGCCGCATTTTTGACGATTATCATAATACCGTCCTGGAAGAAACCGGCTTCCTGAATACGCTGCGCCGAGATGGGCTGGCGCCGGCAATCTCCAATATGGAAAAAGAACTTCCACCAGAGATTTATGATCAGTTATGCTCTTTTGCGGGAACAATCGGTGGCGGTTCTGCTACGGAAGAAACAAAGCTGTGTGATTTTACAAAGGAGAGACTGCGAAAAGTCGGGGAGGATATGCGCACGCAGCTTCCACAGCGGCTGAAAATGTACAGGCTTCTGCCGCTGCTTGCGGCTGCTTCTATACTGCTGCTAATTTTATAGCAGCGTTCTTTAGGGCGTAGCCTTCTACTGAAAATGTATTGAAAAGCAGGTAGATTATGGATGTTTCACTGATACTTAAAACAGTAGGCGTGGGAATCTTGGTAGCTGTGGCTAACCAGATCCTACAACGCGCCGGACGAGATGAACAGGCGATGCTGGTGACCGTGGTGGGCATTGTCGTAGTATTGCTGATGCTGGTTGGCGAAATTGGTACCTTGTTTGAAACGGTGCAGACCGTGTTTGGACTGTAATGGCAGATATATTGCGGTTAAGCGGAATCTGTGTGCTGGGACTATGCGCAGCGCTGCTTTTACGGGAAAAAAATGCGGTTTTTGCGTTGCTTTGCGCGGTAGCGGCAGCGGTTGCTGTGGTTTTATATATTTTGGAGGGCAGCGCGCTCACAGCGGTACAAACAATTACAGACGCCGCAGAGCAGACGGCTTTTTCCGGTTATGCGGTGATTCTGCTAAAGGCGTTGGGAATCGCGTATATTTCTGCCTTTACAGCGGAAATGTGTAAAAGCGCAGGGGAAGGAATGCTGGCTTCGGCAGCAGTACTTGCAGGAAAAGGGGAACTGATTCTTTTGAGTCTTCCTTTAATTTCAAAACTGCTGGAGATTGCGGCAGAGCTTTTGTAAAATAGAACAGGAACAGGATGTATGAAAAGAAAAAGACAAATTTTTGTATTGTTGCTTTTGCCGCTTCTGCTTTTTATATTTACAATATCTGGTTCAGCCGAGGACATGCCGTATCAGTTTCGCTTTGATGAGAGGCCGGAAGAAGCGGCAGATGGCGCCTATGAAGCATATATTGACAAGCTGCCTCCAGAAATTCGACAGCAGGTTGGGGAAGCAGGAGACGCTCGGGGTGCGGTGGAAAAATATAATGTATCCTATTTCTTATCGCTTATCAAAAACGCGCTTAGCGATGCGCTTCTGCCCGGATTTAAAACGCTGTCTGTCCTAATGGGAATGGTGATTCTATCTTCCGTATTCCGTATGCTTTCCAAAACTGTAAAAAACGGTTCCCTTGAGACTGTGTTTTCCATGTGTTGTCTCTTGTGTATGGCGTTGACCTTATATGAAGTGCAAAAGTCTGTTTTTGTCCTAGTACAGTCAATGCTGGATATGCTAAGCAGTACCATGCTGATGATGGTTCCTGTGATGGAAGCGGTTTATCTTACAAGCGGCAACGTAACTGGCGCTGCTGTTTCTGGAACGGGCATTAATCTGATGATTACATTTATTCAGACTTTATATGCGAATGTGCTTGCTCCTTGCGTGAGCGTGTGCTTTCTTTTATCTATTACATCCGCCGTATCTGGAAATCGAGGCGTATCTTTTATGGCGGGAGCGCTGCGGGGAATAGTAACGGGAGCGCTGGTGCTGATGATGACGCTCATGACTTTCGTTTTATCGATGCAGAGCGGAATAGCCAGCGCAGCGGATACCTTTGCCGCTAAGACGATTAAATTTGCGCTTGGAAGTTACCTTCCTATCATTGGCGGAACGGTAGCGGACTCTTTTTCCATGGTTTCCAGCAGCCTTGGAGTAATCAAGCAGATGGCGGGTGTTACAGGAATTGTTGTAGTCGTGATTGTGATGCTTGCCCCCCTTGCAGGCCTGCTGATAAACAGAGTAGCTCTTGGAATGACCGGCGCTGTGGCGGGCGTGCTTGGCTGTGACAGAGAACAGGCGCTGTTCCGGGAGACAGGAAGTTTGTGTACGTTGCTGCTGGCTATCACAGTAGCGGCAGCGGTGATGTATATATTCGCCTTGTCTCTGTTCTGCAGGACATCCTTAGCATATGGATAAAAGTAATGGAGTAAAAAATGGCAAACTATCTCTTATCTATTGTGGCCGCGTCTATTTTTGTTGCAGTACTTTGTGCGGCGGCGCCGGAGGAAGAAGGCATAGGCAAGTTTGTAGGCTTTGCCGGCGCTCTGATCGTTGCATTGATTGCCTTATCTCCCCTGACCGGCGGGATTGAGGAATGGATGGACGGCCTGGAAACCCAGTGGAATATGGATGAACAGCAATCTCCCGCAGAAATGCAAGCGCAAAGCGCGCAATATTTGGCTTATAACATCGCATTGACCATGTCGGAACTCTACACATTAGAGATGGAAGATATATCCGTTACTGTATATCCAAAAGATAATCTGGAATCCTTTGCGGCAGAAAAGGTATGCGTTACACTGCCGGCCAGTACGAAAATAGACACGGAGAAGGCATCGGACACTTTATCCAAGCTGTTTTCCTGCACGGTAATGGTGCAGAATGAGTAAAGGGGGTAACATGAAGTTGATGGAGCTTGCAAAGAAATGGTGGCTGATTGGAGCGGCGGTACTGGGAGTCGCGCTGATTTTGCTTCCGCGCTTTCTTCCCGGGGGTGAGGGAAAAGAGAAGACGGCGTCAGAACCTAAATCGAGCGATCCCTCCTACTACAGCACGATCTTAGAGGAGAAAATCAAGACGCTAATCCTGCGTATAGAGGGGATTGAAGACGCTGCGGTGCTGCTTACTATGGACGGGAGCAGCGAGTTTGTATACGCACAGAATACGTCTGTATCTTCTGACGGAAGGACAGGGGACTACCTAGTAGTGCAGGAGGAAGGAGGCGAGAAAACGGTACTTGTAAACGAGATATATCCACAGATTCGCGGCGTAGCCATTGTATGCACTGACGGTGACAACGTGCAGATACAGAAAAAGGTGACGGACCTGATCAGCGCGTCTCTTGGAATTTCTTCCAGTAGAATTACAGTCGCTGGGTAGGAATAGAGCGCATACAGACTGAATATGTATAGTATGAATTTAAATCGGAGGTCGGTATATGAAACTGAAAGAATTAGGTGAAAAGACATTAGAAATGATTAAAAAGCTAAATCGAAAAGCGATTATTTCCGCTGGGGCGGTGGTAATCATCGGTGTGGCGGTGCTGCTTAATTTTCTATTGTTGCCTACAGATGCTACTAAGGATAAGAAAAAAGTGGACCCTGCAGTGGATCTGTCCGATGTAGCCGGCGCAATTGAAAGTGGAGATTCTAAAGGCGCATCTAATGACAACGCAAACGCAGAAGACAAGTTTGCACAGATGAGCCTGGAGAGACGCCAAGCAAGAGATGAAGCTATGGAAGTACTGAATGCAGTTGCTGAGAGTGATACGGCAGTAGACGCAATGAAGGAAGAGGCAATTAACGAGATTCAAAAAATTGCAAAGGACATTGAGTGTGAAGCAAATATCGAAAGCCTTATTAAAGCTAAGGGTTTTGAAGAATGCGTTGCGGTTGTAAGCGGGGAAACTGCTCAAGTAATCGTAAAAACACAAGGCCTTATGGAAAATGAAGTAGCGCAGATTAGTGAGATTGTTTATGAGCAGGCAAATGTAGTTCCAGATAATTTAACAATTATTGAATCCAAGTAAAGCATTACGGAGTAAGTGCTATTGTAGAGAGGGAGCGGTAACGCTCCCTTTTCTGCACAGGGGAGGGAAATTTATCATTTACAAACGAGCGGATTTATGATACAATAATTTCATCTTTATGATATAGTAGCTGCTTTGCAGTGGCGTGGCTGCTGCCGCAGCTTTCGCTGCAAATTGCATTTCGTGCAATCAAAAGACATAGTATTACAGAAAGGTGCTGCAAAATCATGGATATTGAAAAAACTTATTGCAATCCGATTCCGTTGCCGGATTATCCAATCGGCAGGAATTGTTATATAGAAGGCAAAACCCGCATGGACTATCGTGAGACCGCCGATCCCACTGTACTTTATGAAGATGGAAAATGGTACTTGTATCCGTCCTGTGGAATGGTGTATTGGTCGGAGGATTTTGTAACTTGGAATCATCAAAAAATGGAGCCGTACGACTGCGGATATGCACCTACTGTTGTGAAGCATGGTGGCCGTTTTTTTCTTTTGGCAAGCTCATCCGTTTTATATGAGAGCGAAAGTCCCCTCGGCCCGTTCCATGCGCTCGGTCCAATGCTGGATACGGACGGACATGATATTTATGTAGACGATCCTATGTTGTTTTCAGATACGGACGGCAGTTTATATCTGTATTGTGGATGCGGCGGCGCCATTAGGGGCGCCAAATTGGATCCGGACAATCCGGTACAGCTGATCTCTCCGCTGGAAGTGATGTTTTCTATGAATACGGCGGAGCATTCCTGGGAGCGGATGGGAGACTGGAACGAAGACGGTTCCTATAGTTGGACGGAAGGCGCCTGGATGTATAAGCGTGGCGACACCTACTATCTTACCTACTGTGGTCCAGGAACGGAGTGGATTACCTACGCCATGGGAGCATATAAGGGAAAATCCCCTCTAGGCCCATGGGAATACATGGAGACAAGCCCCTTTATGGCAAATCGGTCAGGGCTTGTGCGGGGCCCTGGGCATGGCTGTATTGTAGATGGTCCGAACGATACAACATGGGCGTTTTATACCTGCTGCATGTGCTATGCGGGAGAGTATGAACGCCGCATCGGATATGATCCCATTGGTTTTAACGAGAACGGGGATATTATTGCAACTGTCTCTTCGGAAATTCCGCAATGGGCGCCGGGGCTCCAGACACAGCCTGATAAGGGAAACAAT
>CAJUIQ010000041.1 GCA_910586545.1 uncultured Eubacteriales bacterium | reverse complement strand
CACCGGTGATAGGTGTGCAAAATGTTTTGCAGAAGATACGAAATGCAGGAATCATGCAAATTATTTTGTCTGCTTCGGAAAAAAACATGCTCTGCAATATGCTGAGAAACATGGCGTTAAATGAATATTTTGAAAAAATTTTAGGCGCGCAGGATATATATGGCGGCGGAAAGGCTACCATTGCAGAAAAATTTGTAAAAGAATCCAGTATTGACTTATCTACGGCGCTTTTGATTGGCGATACGGATCACGACGCAGAGGCTGCACGTACGCTGGGCTGCGATTGTCTTTTGTACAGCGGCGGACATATGTCGGCAGAAAAACTGCAAGCCTGCGGTTTTCCAGTAATCAATCAAATGAGTGAAGTATTACATACCGTTTTTTCATAATTTCTTAATAATTTTTATAGATACGGGAATTATAATAGCGAGTACGCTTATGCGTCATCAAATTATTCCGAAAGGTATGGTGATATTCATGGTGCTTGACAGAATTGCTTTGATCCTTGTTATTATCGGCGCTCTGAACTGGGGTAGTATTGGTCTTTTCCAGTTTGACATCGTTGCATGGATATGTGGCGGCCCCGCAGCAGTAGTCAGCAGAATTGTATATACGCTGGTTGCCCTGGGTGGCCTTTGGTGCATATCTCTTCTTTTCAGAAGCAGAGAACCCGAATATAATGCGCACTAAATAACAATATTGCGTAAAGCAACCGCTTATCTTAGATAAGCGGTTGCTTTTTATTTTTTCAGTTTATTGTCCACTTTCTTTGCTATTTTTCCAACAATGAAGACGCCCAAAAATCCCAGCAGAACGCCAAGGATAGCTCCGGCCACTACATCTGATGGAAAATGCACATACAGGTATAAACGAGAAAAGGCAATCAAGAAAGCAAGAATAAGCGCTGGAATACCAAATCTCTTGTCTCGAATCATGAGCACGGTAGCTGCTTCAAAAGAAGCGAGCGTGTGACCGGAAGGAAAAGACCAATCTTTCGGCTTCGCAATAATTGGAACTTGTACAAGTGCGTTTTCCAAGTCATATGGCCGAACTCTTTGAAAAAGATTTTTTAAAATACCGTTGCCAAGTATGAGACCAAGAACCAGTGCAGCTCCCATCATCAGTCCCGTTTTCCTGGTTTTTTTGAAAAATAGCATACCGACTGCAAGGAGAATCCACAGGATGCCGCCATCTCCTAAATGGGTAACTAGAGAAAAAAATCCATCGCAAAAAGGATTTACTAAGTGAGTTTGTATCCACTCCAATATAGAAAGGTCTGTTGACTGAATGAATTCTGGGAAAAAAGGTACCATATTGCCTCCGTTAATTTAATTCCTGTTCATGTCGTGTATGAGAATTTGACTGCCCTTTTGACACGCGTAATTGGTACAATGCATGCTCTATTACTCCCTTTTAAATAATATATTCTCGAGATACTTCTACACCATTCAAATATAAAGTATACCCATTGGGGATTTTTACATCCACCTTATCTAGTTTTGATAAAGAACTTTTTGCGCTTCTATATGTTTTTTTCGTTGAAATACTGATCTTTCAGGTCTTGTTGCATGTCAATCTTGTAAATACCCTGTAAGGTATTTTTTATCAATAGTATTGGTTATAAGCTCCTGTAGCGCGGTAAGCGACATAGAATTATTATAATATGTACGTACAGCGTGTTGATTGGCGAGTTCCTCTGTATATTCCTTCAGCAGATATACTTTGTTTCCGTAAAAGCTTTTTGGATAATGACACACAGTTGGCGTAAAATCCGCATTACTCCATTTTGCAGGCTCGTCATTCATCTTAGTGATATCAAAAGTAATCATACCGCCTACAGCGTTGATATACCGATCCTGTTCGTGGACAAAATTACCTAGAGAATATATACACAAAGTTGTTCTCCCATCCTGACACTGTATTTCTTCAATAGGTTGCAGCACATGCGGATGATGCCCTAAAATTATATCGGCTCCCAAGTCAGCCATTTTTCTGGCATAACTTTTCTGTTCTTCACTTGGGGTAAGGTTTCCCTCCTGGCCCCAGTGGACACTTACGATTACAAAGTCCGCATTTTTTCTAGCCTCGGTGATTTCCCCTTCTAAATCTGCATACTTAAGATAGGAGGCGTACAACCCATATTCAGCAGGATCACTATTCAAATTTGTTCCGTATGTATAGGAGAGAAACGCAATGCGAATATCATTTTTATCGTAATAAGTAATATATTTGCCGCTGTCCTGTTCTTCATAACAGCCAATAATGGTTACTCCACGGGCTTTCCAATTTTCAAAAGATTCTTT
This sequence comes from uncultured Eubacteriales bacterium, assembly GCA_910586545.1. Lineage (GTDB taxonomy): Bacteria > Bacillota > Clostridia > Oscillospirales > CAG-272 > Avispirillum. The sequence goes on along the minus strand of CAJUIQ010000041.1, from coordinate 9,926 downwards.
GAGCCCTAGCGCGCCTTTATCTAACATATGGTTATTTGCAAGGTTTATGATGTCAAAACCCGCATCTGTCAAATCATATGTTAGCTCCACCGGACTGTTAAAATCCGGATATGAATTGGGCTGGTGGCTTTGGGATACGGGAGTCTCCTGATTGATAAAAGCAATATCAGCAACAGATATAATATCGCGTACATTATCATAAATTGGAGCAAAGTTATAGGATCGTCCGCCGGGTACCGCTTGACTTGCCGCATCTCGATAAGTGCCATAATAGATAATATTATCGCCGCATCCAAGAAAAGACAAGGTGCGTATGACATCTTTCGTGGGAGATGTTGACTCTGGGACTGCGGTGGTGGCAGCTGCCGCCGATGTCATATCTGCGGCAGTTGTAGAATCTGCATCATCTGTGGAACGCAAAACGCAGGATGTAAGCAAGAGCATTGCCGCCAGAACGCCCCATAGTTTTATACGCATGTATAATTGTCCCCCATACTCCTTTTTCATTTTATGATAGCATAAACAATGTCCTATTGCAATAGAAAATATAAAAAGGGAAATGCATACTTGGCATTTCCCTTTTTTAAAGTATTACTTACTCAGCAGCATATACACTGACGCGTTTTCTGCCGCCGGCGATATGCTCAAATTTCACTTTGCCATCAATCAAGGCAAACAAAGTATCGTCCGTACCACGACCAACATTGTTGCCGGGGTGAATATGTGTTCCACGCTGACGAATAATAATGTTTCCTGCAGTTACTGCCTGTCCGTCAGCTTTCTTAACGCCAAGGCGTTTGGATTCACTATCTCTGCCGTTTTTGGTAGAACCAACACCTTTTTTATGTGCAAAAAACTGTAAACCGATTCTAAGCATGATTTTTTCCTCCATATAAAATCTTGAGGCGGTTATGCTTCAACCTCTTCAACCTCTAAAAATTCATAATATTCTTCCACCAAATCGTTTAGCTGGAAAAAATATCCTTGAAACAAGCCAGAAATTGCGTACTGTTTTTTCTCATCTTCAGCATATTCCGGCAATGCGGCCATCGCTTTCACGGAAATCGTGGTAGCGCCTTCATTGACTTCATAATCCACCTCGGCGGCGTAAGAAATCTCAATGGTATTGATGATCAGCATCGTCATAGCGGAGAGCGCCGCACACAGCACATCATCCCCTGATTCGCCGAACCCTGTATGGCCGGTTTCTTCAAAACCAAAATACAAACCGTTTCTTTTAAAAAACTTGACGTGAGTCATGCCGACACCACTTTATGCTTCGATTTTTACGATCTCAACTTTGGTGTAGGGCTGACGATGGCCCATTTTTCTTTTTTCATTTTTCTTGGGCTTGTAGGTCAGAACAGTAATTTTCTTACCCTTACCGTTTTTCACTACTTTACCAGTTACTTTTGCATTGCTCAGGATAGGAGAACCGACCTGAACATTGCTACCGTCTCCACATACCAGAATCTTGTCAAACGCTACATCAGAGCCTTCCTCTGCTGCAAGCTTCTCAACGAAGATAACGTCTCCTTCGCTGACCTTGTACTGCTTTCCGCCCGTTTCAATTACTGCGTACACGAAAAGCACCTCTCTTTCTTATATGTCTCGCTGGATTAGGTTAGCAAAACTGCTATTGAACACCCATACCACGCGGCATTTTATATAATAGCATATTTCTATATGAAATGTCAAGGAATTTTACAATTTTTTACTAGCTGCCTTTTTTGCAGCGGTCAAGGTATTTTCTAAAAGCATAGTGATGGTCATAGGACCTACCCCGCCTGGTACTGGAGTGATAGCGCCAGCTACCTGACTGCAGGAAGCGAAATCCACATCTCCACAAAGTTTTTTGTCTTCCAAACGATTCATACCTACGTCAATGACTACAGCGCCAGGTTTGATCATATCTCCTGTAATAAAGTTTGCTCTGCCAATAGCCACTACAAGAATGTCTGCTCTCCTTGTAACCTCTGCCAAGTCCTTTGTTTTGGAGTGGCAAACTGTAACTGTTCCGTTTGCATGAAGCAGAAGCATTGCCTGGGGTTTGCCCACAATATTGCTTCTTCCAACGACTACACACTCCTTGCCAGCAATTTCTATACCTTCATATTCCAGCAGCTTCATAACGCCGGCAGGAGTACAGGGGAGAAAATCATAGTCCCCGATCATGATTTTACCGGTATTGGCCGGATGAAAGGCATCCACGTCCTTTTCCGGTGGAATCGCCGCGATAACGGCATCCTCGTCCAGATGCTTCGGAAGTGGTAGTTGAACCAAAATTCCATGGATTTTTTCATCCTTTTTCAGCTGTTCGATTTGTTCCATCAATTCCGCCTGGGTTGTATCTGCAGGCATCTCAATTACTACAGAATACATACCAGCTTCTTCACATGCCCGCTTTTTATTGCGTACGTACACCTGAGAGGCCGGATCGTCTCCAACTATAATCACAGCAAGTCCCGGTTTTACACCAGTTTCTGCTTCCAGCCTTGCGGCTCTTGCCGCAATATCCGCACGCGTCAGACCTGCAATTTTTTTTCCGTCAATGATCCTTGCCGCCATCTTTTATTTCTCCTTGTGAAGTATTGGTTTTCTGTGTTTCTGACGCTATCTTTTCCTGCACATCTTTTGTGAAGATATCATCGGGCGCTTCTGTGTCGTCTGCGTCAGGTATAGAGGCCGTTTTCTTAAGCTTTAGAAGGTTGATCGTCATCAAGGCAACGCCTATTACGCATACAATGGCAGCCAAAATTTGAGACACACGCAGATTTTCATTGCCCGCGATATACAGACTGTCACTGCGCAGTCCTTCAATCATGGTACGACCCAGACCGTACCAAATCATATAAAAGTAAAATATCTGTCCGTTAAATTTTTTCTTTTTATAAAAAATTGCAATCAATACAAATCCAATTAGATTCCACAAGGATTCATATAGGAATGTAGGATGTACCTCTATACTGGAAGTGTACAAGCCCTCGGCAGAAATTCGTTTGATTCCCATACGCCAAGGAACGGTAGTTTCGCCGCCATACGCCTCCGCATTCATAAAGTTGCCCCAACGTCCAATGATTTGGCCAATCATAACAGAAGGCGCAAGGATATCTGCAATTACTGGAAAGTGAATTTTTTTGATTCTTGCCACTACAAGCGCTGTAATAAATCCGGCAAGAATGCCTCCGAATATGGCAAGTCCCCCGTTCCATATAGAAACAACATTTACAATAGTATCCCAAATATTTTCCCAGAAGGAGCCGCCTGTAGCAACAAAACTGGTGGGAGCAAAAAGAACATAGTATAGTCTTGCGCCCACAATACCAAATAGTATTACAAAAAAGCCCAGATCTAACAAATCGTCTGTTTTAACACCTTCAAATTTGGCGCGGGAATGTGCGTACAAATACGCCAAAATCATACCGATACAGATTAAAATCCCATACCACATGATATCTTTGCCAAAAATGGTAAAAGCAACACTCTTAATTGTAAACCCGTCTATTCCAAGCCCGGGAAAAGAAATTTCATACATACGCACAGACTCCCTTCCTATGGCAATTAGTCACAGTTTTCCCAGTTGTGGTATACATTTTGTACATCGTCGTTGTCGTCCAAATGCTCCAAAAGCAGATTCATATTTTTAATATCTTCTTCTGCAGTCAAAGTAATATAGTTTTGCGGTATCTTATCCATTTCAGCAGAAAGGATCGTGTAACCTGCGCCAGCTAACGCATCCTGAACAGCAGATAAATCGGAAAGCTCCGTATAGATTTCATATACGTCTTCATCTCCTGCAAAATCTGCGGCGCCAGCTTCCAGGGCTGCTTCCATCAGAGCGTCCTCATCAATGCTGTCCGTTTTCTCAATAATAATAACGCCTTTGTCGTCAAACATAAAGGATACGCAGCCGCTTTGTCCCAAATTCCCGCCGTATTTGTCAAAGAAATGGCGCACTTCCCCGCCGGTACGATTTCTATTGTCCGTTGCTGTGGTAACGATTACTGCAACACCAGACGGGCCGTATCCTTCATAAGTGATTTCTTCATAGCTTACAGCGTCAGCGCCGGAAGCTTTTTTGATTGCCCGCTCAATATTATCGTTTGGCACATTATTGGATTTCGCTTTTGCAATTGCATCCCGCAGCTTATTGTTGGATGCAGGATCTGGGCCGCCCGCGCGCACAGCAATGGCTATTTCTTTGCCAATCTTTGTAAAAATCTTCCCCCGCTGGGCGTCTGTTTTTTCTTTTTTATTTTTTATGTTGCTCCATTTACTATGTCCTGACATAAAGCTCTCCTATCAGTCGTCAAAGCGACAAATTATATTTTTTCCGGCGTGCGCAGGCAAATGAGACGCAACGCACTTTTGATCACAATACCGCATGCCTTAGTAATCCGCAGCCGTGTTGCGCGAACCGCTTCATCCTCTGCTGTAAGAATAGGACAATTGTGGTAGAACCGATTAAACGCAGTGCAAAGTTCAATCGCATATCGGGTAATCACAGAAGGCTCATATTCCACCAAAGCAGTCTGTACTTTTTCCGGGAATCGAGAAAGAATCTTCAAAACCTCCCCTTCCTCCGCTGCAGTAATCTTTGCGTCTATCTCTGGAATTTCTCCCGCTTTTTCTAACACGCTGCAAGTACGGGCATAGGTATACTGCGCATAAGGTCCAGTATTGCCTTCAAAGCTGAGCGCGTCTTCCATTACAAAGTTGATATCCTTGATTCGGCTGTTGTAAAGATAGTGAAAGACTACAGCGCCTACACCTACAGCCTCTGCAACTGCATCTTTATCAGCAAGTCCAGGATTTTTTTCTTCGATTCGTGTACGTACTTTCTCAATTGCCTGTGCAAACAGTTTTTTCAGTAGCACAACATTACCGGTACGAGTAGCCAGCTTTTCTCCGCCGATGCTCACTGTTCCATAAGGCACATGTACCAGTTGATGAAACCAGTCGTATCCCATCAACTCTACCACCTTGAACCACTGGGCAAAATGCAAACTTTGTCCGGCCGAGGTGATATAGATACATTTGTCAAAGTCGTAGGTGCGTTTTCTATATACGGCTGCAGCAATATCCCTTGTAGGATATAAAGTCCCGCCATCCCGCTTGAGAATCAAACAGGGAGGCATATTATAATCAGAAAGGTCTACGATGGAAGCGCCGTCGTCGATTACCAGGAGATTTTTCTCCCGCATTTTCTCTACCTGCTCTGGCATTTTGTCTGTATAAAAGCTTTCCCCTGCGTAGCTGTCAAAAGTAATACCCAGTTGGGCAAATGTAACGTCGTATTCCCTGTTGGATATATCAATGAACCACTTCCACAGCGCAATATTGTCCGCATCGTTTTCTTCTAATTTTTTGAATTCGTCTCTGGCCGCCTGATTTAGACTGTCATCCTTGTCCGCTTCAGCATGAAATTTCACATAAAGCTCTACCAACGCGTCAATGCCGCCAGCTTCGATATTTTCACGACTACCCCACTTACGATATGCTACGATCAGCTTGCCAAACTGTGTGCCCCAGTCTCCCAAATGATTGATACCTACACAATGATATCCCGCAAATTCATGAAGAAGCTTGAGGGAATGGCCAATCACTGTTGTTCCAAGATGGCCGATATGAAAGGGCTTGGCTATATTAGGAGAGGCATAATCCAGCACCACCGTTTTGCCGGCTCCCTGATTGCTGGATCCATACTTTTCCCCATCCGTTTCAATTTGTGCAAGAATAGATTCGATGAGATATACTGGTGCAATACAGATATTCAGGTATCCGCCTTGTACCAAAGCGCTGCAAAGCGTTTCATGTCCAGACAGAGCGTCACATAAAGATGCGGCGATTTTGGGCGGAGCCATTTTTAAAATCTTGCTTAGCTTGAAGCAAGGCAACGCCAGGTCCCCCATTGCACTGTCCGGAGGATATTCCAGCATAGAACAAATATCATCCGCTGTCAAAGAATCAGCGCCGAACTGCTCATGAATTGCATGTTCAAGGATTTCGGATATGTGTTTTTTTAATGTCAGCATGCACCTGTATTCCTTTCGTAGGTTTTATTTTTCAGAAATACTCAATTGCTGGGCAGCTTTCGCAGCCTGTCTATCCATAATTTTATGAATTCTAGTAACAGGATCCAGCAGAGAAGAAATAGACTGATTGTGATTTAAGGTATCAATAATATATGCTACATATTTGCACATATTAACACTTTCATACCACTCTCTAGAGGTAACCTCAGGACTGGTATAGATTAGGTTGGTAGTAAATACTTTGTTGAAGATTCCTTTTTCATATGCTCTGTCGAATACTTCCGGGCCGGAAACAAACAGACCAAAAGTTGTAAATAGGAAAACTCTGCGGGCGCCCTTTTCCTTGAGCTGTTCGGATACATCCAGAATAGAGTCGCCAGAGGAAATCATATCGTCTACAACGATGACGTCCTTCCCCTCTACACTTCTTCCCAGATATTCATGGGCCTCAATAGGATTTTTTCCATCTATAATAATGGAATAATTTCTTCGTTTATAAAACATGCCTAGTTCTACGCCCATAACAGAGGAATAGTACATGCTTCGGGACATAGCGCCTTCATCTGGAGAGATAAACATAATATCATCTTTTGTCAAAGAAATATCCGGATATGCACGCACAAGCGCTTTCAGCATTTGATAGGAAGGCCGAACATTATCAAAGCCGTGGAGTGGGATTGCATTTTGTACTCTGGGGTCATGTGCATCGAAAGTAACAATATTGGAAACGCCCATATTCACCAAATCCTGAAGGGCCAGAGCACAGTCCAAAGATTCACGCGACGCTTTTCTGTGTTGCCGTCCTTCATATAGCATTGGCATAATTACGGAGATACGGGAAGCCTTACCGGCAATTGCCGCAATTACCCGTTTGAGGTCTGCAAAATGGTCGTCTGGGCTCATGGGAACCATCATACCCTGCATTTTGTATTTTTCGGCATAGTTAAAACAGTCAGAAATGATATATACGTCATGGCCACGGGCAGATTCGTGCAAAAGCGCTTTCGCTTCTCCAGATCCAAACCGGGGGCAGTCGGCGCGCATGATAAATTCCTGATCGTCATCGTGCCGTCTCCATTCCCGTAGATAAGCGTCTACTTGAGATACAAAGCCCTCGCATCCACGCATTCCAATTACACCGAGTTCTCCATACAAACTTTCCATCTTGTTTTGTACCATCCTTTAATTTTTGATCCATTTTAAAATAACTAAACAAATGCTCCGCACCTTGCTCTTCTAAAGGCGGAAATACAACAACAGTATAGCATAAAACAGAAAAAATGGAAACAGATTTCTACGTTTTTTTGAAGGGGTTCTCTCTAAAAAGACGATTTTCTACAGCTTGCACAAGAATTTGTCACGCAAAAGATGCGCTTTTCAGTATAAACACAATGTAAAGATCCCTATTTAATCAATTATTATCTACAAGCGCACAAAATTGCTTATATGCCGCATCCCATTCTGCCTGGCGCGCTAGATTGGGCGTGTACACTTGTACATCAAAAGAATTGCGCACAATTTTCCGAATTTCCTCACAGGACTTCACTTCCCCTGTTGCATAGGCCTGCATCATAATATTTCCAATTGCGGTGGCCTCCACCGGACCGGCATATACGGTTCTGCCGGTACCATCTGCCGCAAAACGGCAGAGAAGGCTATCCTTTGTACCGCCGCCAACAATATTAATGGAGGTATATTTTTTGCCGGAAAGCTCCTCTAGTTTTTCGGCTGTCCAGCGATACCGCAGCGCGAGACTTTCAAATATGCAGCGAACGACGGCGCCCATATTTTCCGGAACCGGCTGTCCAGTTTTCCGGCAGTACTCCCGGATACGACCAGGCATGTCTCCGGCTGGAGAAAACATGGCGTTATCTGGATCTATTATGGAACGGAAAGGCTTTGCGGCAAACGCCGCGGAAGACATTTCATCGAAACTGTATTCTTTTCCTTCCCGTCTCCATTGCCGCCGAGATTCTTGAATCAGCCAAAGCCCCATAATGTTCTTCATAACGTTAATACGTCCAAATGCGCCGCCCTCATTGGTAAAACTGTATTTTTGTGATACAGGTGTAATCAGCGGTCGCTCCGACTCAATTCCCATGAGGGACCAAGTTCCGCTGGATATGTACAGAAAATCTTCCTCTTTCGCAGGCACTGCCAAAATCGCGCTTGCGGTGTCATGGCTGCAGACATTCACTACTGTCGCGCCAGTATTTCCTGTGTCGGAATCGATTTTTTCATGAAGTTTTCCCAGAACGCTGCCAGGCATCACTACAGGCGGGAAGAGCGCACTGTCAATGCCAAGTGCATGCAGCGCTTCCCTATCATATTCTTTTTTAGAAGCGTTTAAAAGCGCAGTTGTTGAGGCAATTGTATATTCCGAGGCCATTTTCCCAGTGAGAAAGTATCCTAAAAGATCTGGCGTAAGCAGAAGCTTATCTGCGACTTTCAACAGCCATGGACGATTTTCCAAATCTGCGGCCAACTGAAAAATGGTGTTGAAGGACATAGATTCAATTCCGGTAATTCTATAAAGGGCATCATACGGAATTTTTCCATACACCTGATCAATCATAGGAGTCGTGCGCAAATCTCTATACTGATAAGAATGAGAAAGCATTGCACCGCTGGCGTCAATGTATCCATAATCAACTCCCCAGGTATCAATCCCGATAGAATCCAGTCCACCTTCTCTTGCGCACTTAGCTATGGAAGTCTTTATTTCAAATAAAAGCCGCAACGTATCCCAAAAAAAGCCAGTAGGCGTTTCTACCGGATCATTGGAAAATCTGTGCTGCTCCTGCAGCTTCAGTTTATTGTTCTCAATGATTCCCAAAATGCCCCGTCCACTAGAGGCTCCAAGGTCAATAGCAAGATATTTTTTCATGGGTTCTTCCCCTTTCGTACATATCTTTTTTATCAGTATACCATAGCTACATAGATTTTCCAAGGGGAAATTTGCAAAGAAAAAGGAGAAGAGTACCATCTTCTCCTTTTTTACTAATTTCGTTTTTTTAGTCGAAAGACCAGTCTGGCAAGAGCTCTGCCATCGAAAGGAATAAACGGATAGAGATAGCTCCGTTTCCCGTTAACTGTTTTATTTGTGGCAATTAAAATAATCACAAGCAGGACGCCTCCCACAAAGCCCCATGTGCTGAAAAGCGCCGTAAAGAGCAAAAGCAGCATTCGCATAAACTTGAATGCGTATCCCAATTCGTAGGATGATTGGGTAAAGTTTGCAATAGACACAAAAGCCATATATAAGATCACATCGGAGCATAACCATCCTACCTGCACCGCAAATTCTCCGAGCATAAGCCCTCCCACAACAGATAGAGAATTAGACAATACGCTTGGCGTATTCATGGAAGCCAATTTAAGACCATCAATCATAAATTCCGTCAGATACAGCTGTAGGATGATAGGCAAATCTCCTGAATCTGCCGGCACAATAAATTGTATCCACTCTGGAAGAATTGTTTGATGCATCAGCAGTAAATACCAGATTGGCGTAACAAACATGGTAGACCAAAAAACAAGCTGCCGCACAATACGCAGATAGGTTCCGGTCAACGGAGGAAAGTAATAGTCGTCTGTTTCCTGCAAAAAATCAAAAATTGAGGTAGGCAAAATCATTGCTTCAGGGCTATTATCACATAGAAGGATCACATCTCCCTCCAGTATAGAAGCCGCAGCCGCATCCGGACGTTCTGTTGTCCGTATTTTCGGAAAAGGATTGTACCAGCGTTTACGAATCAAAGTCTCCGCAATGCTTTCATGTCCCATGGTAAGAGCGTCTGTATCCATATTCTCCAGCTTTTTTGTTAAAAGCTTCACATAATCGGTATCAGCTTTGTCTTTCATATAACATATGGCGATATCCGTACGGGA
>CAJUIQ010000040.1 GCA_910586545.1 uncultured Eubacteriales bacterium | reverse complement strand
GGAGCTATACAAAGCGTCTGTCGCTGCTGCAAAAGCAGTGCAATATGAAGGCGCCGGCACAATTGAATATCTCCTGTGCCCTGATGGCACCTTCCGATTTATGGAAATGAACACAAGACTCCAGGTAGAGCATTCTGTTACGGAAATGGTGTGTGGAATCGATATTGTAAAATGGCAGATTCGCATTGCAGCAGGACTGCCCATCAGCTTTTCCGAAAGTGAGATCGGCAGAATCGGGCACGCCATCGAGTGCCGTATCTGTGCCGAGCATCCTTTCACCTTTATGCCCGGTGCCGGAGAAATCAAAATTCTTCATGTCCCCGGAGGCATGGGGGTGCGTTTCGATTCCGCCATTTATCAGAATTATGTCGTTCCCCCTTGCTACGACTCCATGCTTGGTAAACTAATCGTATATTCCCATACGCGGGAAGAAGCCATTCGTAAAATGCGCAGCGCCCTGTCGGAATTAGTAGTAGACGGCATTTGGCAAAACAGCGAGCTCCATATGGAAATTTTGTCTCAGGACGCATTTCTGAACGGCACATATTCCACCGATTTTATGAACGATTTGACAAAAAATTTTAAATCTTAGTGTAGGAGAGCGATATGGATTTAAAAGCCCTATTTAAAAAAGCGGGCAACACGCTGGAAGGCGGTGTGCGGATTGTCAAAAAAAGAAGCACGACCTTGGCTTGTCCCCGCTGCGGCAGCGAGTATGATAAAGACAGCGTTTTGAAAAATCACTGGGCCTGCCCCCGCTGCGGCGGATACTTTCGAATGAGCGCACGCCGCAGGATCCATTTTCTCTGTGACACGGGCACCTTTCAGGAATTTGACCGGGATATGGTTTCAAAAGATATACTGAATTTTCCCGGCTACAGTGAAAAACTTGCCGTAGCGACAGAAAAATGCGGTCAAAAAGAAGGCGTACTGTGTGGTATCTGTAAAATTGACGGATATGATACCTGCATTTTTGTAATGGAACCGGATTTTATGATGGGATCTATGGGCAGTGTGATCGGCGAAAAAATTACCCGCTTGTTTGAATATGCCACGGAAAAGCATTTACCTGTAGTTGGTTGTACCGTATCCGGCGGCGCCCGGATGCAGGAAGGCATCGTTTCTCTGATGCAGATGGCCAAAGTCTCTGGCGCAGTAAAGCAGCACAGCGACAACGGCGGCTTTTATCTGACCATTGTCACAAATCCCACAACAGGCGGCGTAACCGCCAGCTTTGCTATGCTGGGAGATGTGATTATCGCAGAACCGGGAGCTCTTATTGGATTTGCCGGTCCGCGGGTCATTGAACAGACTATTCGTGAAAACCTTCCCAAAGGATTTCAGCGTTCCGATTTTTTATTGTCCCACGGTTTTTTGGATGCAGTCGTACCTCGCCAGGAATTAAAAGGCTATGTAGGCAAAATGCTGCGTATACATGCGTGAGCCGGCAGTCAAGGAGAAGAACATGACGATTTTTGAAAAAATACAATATACTCGCAGTGGCAAGCGTCCTACTGCAGCGGCATATATTGATGCATTGTTCACTGATTTTATTCAGCTGCACGGAGACCGACGGTTTGGGGACGACAGCGCCGTGATCGGCGGTATCGCTATGCTGGATAACACGCCCGTTACGGTAATCGGCATTGAAAAAGGCTGCGATACCAAAGACAAAATTCAGCACAACTTTGGGCAAGCCAATCCGGAAGGCTACCGCAAAGCCCTGCGTCTGATGAAGCAGGCAGAAAAATTCCACCGCCCTGTTATCACCTTTGTAGATACTGCCGGCGCCTACTGCGGTATAGGTGCGGAAGAACGCGGGCAAGCGTCTGCAATTGCAGAAAATCTCTATGAAATGATGACCCTGAAAACGCCAATCTTGTCTGTGGTGATTGGTGAAGGCGGCAGCGGCGGGGCCTTAGGCCTTGCCGTAGCCGATACCGTATGGATGTTGGAAAACGCCTACTATTCGGTAGTTTCTCCGGAAGGCTGCGCCAGCATTTTGTGGAAGGATGCCGCAAAAGCCAGCGAGGCCGCACAGGCATTAAAACCGGATGCTGAAAGTTTGTACGGACTTGGAATTATCGAAAAAATTATTCCGGAACCGAAAGATTTTTCTGTGGATACAGAAAAAGATACTTTCTTCCATTCGCTGCAGGCGGAACTAACTGATGAAGTTCGCACACTGCAAAGTAAGCAGACCGATATACTGCTGGCCCACCGGTATGAAAAGTTCAGAAAGGTAGGCGCATATGATCGGAATCATCACTGAGTCGATCTCCTGTATGAACCGTCAGGACTGCGTAAAACTGATGGTTCGATTGATGCCGCTTTCTTATGTTGTGTCAGGAAAAAGTTATCCCGATACAATTGCCGAGGGACACCGCTGCCCTGCCGGCGCATTTTCTATGGCGCCTACTGCGGCACAATATTACAAAGCCTTTGGAGAATATATAGCAAGAGGATATAACGTGATCTGTCTTACCTCTTCCCCCAAAATTTCTACTTCCTATGAAAATGCCGTTGTAGCGTCCAAAGCCTATCCGGCAGGCCGAATCATCGTAGTAGATTCCAAAGGGGTAGCCGGCGCGCTTCATCTGCTGGCCCAACGGGCAAGAGAGCTGGAACGCAGCGGCGCAGGCTTTACCGATATCGTACAAATTCTGCAAAGCATACGGGATAAACTGGCCACCTCTTTTTCCATGCAGACCATTACCACCCTGCGAGACGCAAAGCGGTTGAGTCGAGTGATGCACACCAGCGCCGCGCCGATTCTCAATCAAAAGCCCGTCTGTATTATTGAAAAAGGCGCTATCGTATTAAAGAAAAGCGTGTCAGGCGGCTTTGGAGAGATTCGGGAACTATGTGCCAATCACTCGTCCGCTAGACGACTGATTGTACATTATGGAATAAAAGACGCTGTTACCGGGGATTTGATTCGGACATTGCGCATGCGGTATCCGCAAGCGGAAATACTCCAGCGCCCCGTAACAATGGCGCTACGAGCAAATCTTGGAGACGGTATCTTGGGAATTGTCAGTGAAACGATATAACTTGGCAGCAGGAGGGCTCTGGCCCTCCTGCTGCTCTTGACAAAGAGCAGCGCGCATGATAAAATTGATCCAATCTGTGGAAAGGCTTCAAAAACACATGAAAACAAAAACCGTAAAAGGGACAAACGACTATTTGCCGGCGGATGCGGAAATCCGCGACTATCTGCAGTCCGTGATTTTGGACACATATAAAAACGCCGGATTTGAACATATTATCACCCCCATTTTGGAAGATGCGGAAAATCTAGACAAAAGCGATGGCGGCGACAATCTAAACTTGATTTTCAAAGTACTGAAACGGGGAGAAAAGTTGCAGCGTGCACTGGAAACGGGTGCAGAAAACGAACTGTCTGATATGGGACTACGCTATGACCTCACCCTTCCCCTTTGCCGATACTTTGCAAATAACCGAGCAAATTTGATGCTGCCTTTCAAGGCTATCCAAATGGACCGAGTATACCGCGCGGAGCGCGCCCAACGAGGGAGATTGCGGGAATTTGTTCAGTGCGATATCGATATCATCGGCAGTAACGCGCCGGAATGTGAGATTGAACTAATTCTAACCACCGCAAGAGCGCTGCAAAAAACAGGCGTCGGCGCCTTTCGAATCCGAATTAATGACCGGAGCCTGTTGCGCAGTGCGCTGGCTGCTGTAGGCTTTTCAGCAGATACGCTGGACTCTGTTTGTGTTACTTTTGACAAGCTCGACAAAATCGGCGTGGAAGGCGTATGCGGAGAACTGATGGAAAAAGGGCACCCGCAAGATATCGTCGACCGCTTTTGTCAGTTTTTCGGAGGGGATACTGTCACCTTAGACGCGGTAGCTTCTTTAACAGGGGATAGCGGCAGCGCACAAAAGCTGCAGTATATTATGGATGCTGTAAACACTCTCTCCGATGGACAGATTAAAACCGTGTTTGATATTTCTCTCGTGCGGGGACAAGGCTACTATACCGGTACGGTATTTGAAATAGCCAGTGAGGAATTTTCCGGCGCTATCGGCGGGGGCGGACGGTATGACAATCTGATTGGAAAATTTATCGGGGAGGACATTCCGGCCGTAGGCTTTTCCATTGGATTTGAACGTATTTTTTCTATTTTAAAAGATAAAGAAAACTATGCGATTCCAAACGGCAGAAAAAAAGTAGTGGTGCTCTATGATGCAGATACCTTTGTAGACGCCAGCAAGAAGGCAGACGAGCTGCGAACCATATACGATGTTACGCTGTGCGAACGGGGTAAAAAGCAGGGTAAGCAGTTGAACCGCTTTGCCCAACGAGGATTCGATTATTTTGTTGGAACCGATCTCTCGGAACTACAGCCGCTGTCATAATATAAAGGAAAAGAGAGGAGATATGTCTCCTCTCTTTTCCTTTATAAAGAAATGATCTCCCCCTTGCCCAAATCCTTATATTTTGCTATACTGTAATAAATACGATTGCCCATAGGTACTTTCTTATGAAACGATATACCAGCACATTTGAACGGTGCGAAAAAAAATATATTCTGTCCGCAGTGCAGCATGCCCAAATATTGAGCGCCTTAACAGACTATACCACGTCAGACGAATATGGCAAAACAGACATATATACAATTTACTATGATACTCCGGATTATTTGCTCATCCGTCGATCTATAGAAAAGCCTGTCTTTAAGGAAAAATTGCGGCTGCGCACCTATGGAATGCCGACAGACGCAGATACTGCCTTTATTGAAATCAAACGCAAATATAATAAAATTGTGTACAAACGCCGTATTGCTATGCCTTACCGAAAGGCGTTGACATTTCTTCAAATGCCTGCCAAAGGCGGGCAAATTGCAAAAGAAATCGAATATATGCTGCACCTCTATCCCCACCTGCAGCCAGCTATGGCAATGACCTTTAACCGCATTTCTTTTGCTGGGCGTGAGGACCCTGCCCTGCGTATTACCTTCGATTCCAACATTTGCTGGAGGACCTGTCCCATAGATTTGTCCATACCGGCAGCAGGTGTACCGCTGTTGGATGAAGGGCAGCGTCTCATGGAAATAAAGCTTTTCGGAGCAATCCCACTTTGGCTGTCTCACCTGTTAAATCAAAATGCCTGTTACCCTGTTTCTTTTTCAAAATATGGCAGAGCTTATGAAGCTATGCTGAAACAAAACGCAAACAGTACATTGGAAAGGAACTACATATGAATATTTTTTTCACCTCCGTAATAGATACATCCATAAGCGCGGCCGCCTTTCTTCTGTGTACCGGAACCTCTCTGATTCTGGGAATACTGATCGCGCTGGCGCACTGCTTTCGGAATCGAGCCACACCAGGTTTTCTGATCGCATTGGCGCTGATTCCCATGATTTCGCAAACCATCGTCCATATGGTCAACGGCAGCATCGGCGCCGGTATTGCGGTAGCTGGCGCTTTCAGCTTGATCCGCTTTAGAAGCATCCCCGGCACCGCTAGAGAAATCTGCAGCATTTTCCTGGCCATGACCGTAGGAATCTGCACCGGTATGGGATATGTAGGGATCGCGGCTCTCGTGTGCTGTATTGTCCTGCTTGCAAGCATGCTGTATACTGTCCTTTTGTCCGGCAAATTTGGCAGTACAGAGAAAACGCTGAAAATTACAATCCCGGAAACGCTGGATTATGAAGAAGTCTTTGACGATCTCTTTCGGGAGTATACAATAAAGTATCAGCTGATCCGGGTAAAAACAGTGCATATGGGATCTCTGTTTCAATTGGAGTATAAAATTCTTCTGCGGGATTCCGCAAGAGAAAAAAGCTTTATCGACGCCCTTCGCTGCAGAAATGGAAATTTAGAAATCGTCTGCAGCCGTACCGAGTTTTCCCGGGAGGAAATGTAGCGTGAAAAAACTTTATGTTCTTTTGGTTCTGCTGATATTGTCCGCCTGTACGCATCAAGACGGCGCCGTATACGCACCCTCTACCGACGCGGATGTTTCCACCACAGAGGAGATAAAGACGGCAAATTCCGATTTTGATCTCACTGATACGTGGGACAAAAATTCTGCCACCACAATTGTCTTTGCAGGAGAAACCGCCCAAATAAACGGGGCGGGCGCGGCGCTCGCAGAAAATACACTGCGTATAGACGCAAAAGGCACATATGTACTACAAGGGGAATTCAGCGGCAATGTGCAGGTTGCGCTTGCAAAAACAGAAAAAGCGCATCTGATACTTAACGGCGCCAGTATACGCTCTAAAGAAACCGCTGCCATCTGTATCTCCAGCGCCGATAAAGTGGTGATCACCCTGGCAGAAGGAACAGAAAATATACTGAGTGATGGAGCAGATTATGTCCGCGAAAGCGGCGCTGAGCCTAACGCCTGTCTATTTTCTAAAGATGATCTTACAATTAATGGCGACGGCTCCCTAACCGTTTATGGCAACAGCAATAACGGAATTGGCACAAAAAACGATTTAAAAATCGTCAGCGGAAATCTTACGATTAGTGCCAGCAAAAACGCTCTTAAAGGAAACGACAGCGTACATATATTAAATGGCAGTATTTCCGTCGTCATTTGCTCCGATGGCGTAAAATCTGATAATGAGTCAGAACAGGACAAAGGGGTTGTGTCTATTTCCGGCGGCACACTGGATTTAAACTGCACCGACGACGGCATACAAGCAGTTACCGGCGTTACCATCACAGAGAATGCGTCTGTAAAAGTGCACGCCGCCGATAAAACGGTAAACTGTGATGGTCCAGTACGGATTGACGAAGGATGTCTCACCATAAAATAGCGAAATGTCATCGTTTTATGCCACAGGAGGCAAGACAAAGGCGTAATATTTTAACGTAAAAAATGGCTGGTACACAGATGTTGTTCACCTTCTGTACCGGCCGTTTTTGACCTTATCATCAAATGGCACATTTGACAGATTTTCATATTTCATCCTGCAGCATCATAAATTGGTTTAGTAAAACAGTTTTACTGTGATAGGACATATGTATGAAAATCTTTAGTTATGCTTGTTTGGGGCACGAACATATCAAAATCACAGAAATGCCGTGTATATATAATATTTATAACCCCTTCCATCCAAGTCAATGCCGAATTTTTTCCTTTTTTCTATGAACGCTCTCTCGCGTGCAGCTGTAGTTCTGCATCAGCGCGCAATATACACCGCATCCCTGACAATGTCGGCTTATACAAAAATTCTTCTCATGCTCCCTTTTGGTATGCTCGTTTGCAAACTTGCTAATTGTGAAAGCTCCTATAATCCCTTCACATGTAATCGTTGTTTTTGCTTCACATACATAAAACGGACAAAATGCCAATGCGTCTATCGTTTTATTTGCCATACTTTTTTGTACCTTTCTTTTGTTTTTCAGCTTCTAATAATATGCAACCGTTTCCGCCGCTTTTTATAGCAGAAAGCGCAAACTAACGCCGCGCAGGACGCGCCGCACAATACGCATTTGCCGTTTCCCCTGGATTTTGCACAAGCGCTGCATACCTGTATCCCTCCCATGCAATAATAGATTCCATGTAGAGGAAGGCCGCATATAGAACAGCGAACCATATCCAAACACATACCGCAACCGCTGCATGGTCCCGCATTGTTTACACAAATCAATGCCATACATTACCCCAAAAAAGATCAAAAGATTCCTCGGGCTGTAGATTTAAAAACTTACAAATTTTTGACGCTTCTGAAACTGTGAGCCTGTTTCCACCACTACGTAGCTTTCTATACAACGTACTTCTGTTGACGCCAAGCGTATGGGCAACTGCCTCAAGGGTGGTGTTTTGTTCTGCAATTTTTCGTTTTAATTCTTCTGTACAATTCATTTTTTACCTCCTCGCATGGTAAAATTTACCTTATTATTTAAATATTACCATTTTGTTGATACTTTGTCAATGTCTTTCCCTCAAAAAAACTTTGAATTTGTTGCAAACATGCAACTTTTGTCGTATTTTGTTATTTAGATTTGTTTTTCTAAAGATTATATTTATCATAGCAGCCTTTCTGAAAAACTTCTCCCCAATAAAGCGCACAAGCAAATTTTTTTGTGATCTTGTCACAGATCAAATCAATTTAATTAGATATACTAAATACACATAAAGAAGGGAATGATTAAATTATGGGCGTTAAATATAATGAAAACAAAGAAGTCGTCCGACTGATTAAGGAAGGACTGGAAAAAAACGGCGGGTATTGCCCTTGCCGGACAGAACGAACAGATGAAACAAAATGTATTTGCAAGGAGTTTCGTGAGCAGATTAAAGACCCAAACTTTACCGGATACTGTCATTGTATGCTATATTATAAATCAGGAGAAGACGCATAAACTGCTCTAAAACGTACACTCCGCAAAATTTACATTTTGTAAAACCGCAAAAATAAAAAGCTGCCGAAAGCAATCCGACAGCTTCAAAAATAAAAACGACAGCCGCACATTACGGCAGAGAAATGGAGAAAAAATATGTCTGTACTGCATTTAACAAAAGAAAGCTTTGAAAGCGAGGTTCTCGCCAGCGATATTCCCGTTTTGGTGGATTTCTATGCAACCTGGTGCGGCCCTTGTATGATGGTAGCGCCTATTGTAGAAGAAATCGCGGCGGAAAACCCTGAAATGAAAATTTGTAAAGTAGATGTAGACGCGGAGCCTGAAATCGCCAGAGATTTTCAGATTATGAGCATCCCCACCCTGCTTGTTTTCAAGGACGGAGAGCTCACCGCAAAAGCAGTTGGCGCACGCTCAAAAGAACAAATTCTGGAGATGTTAAACGGTTGAATCCCAGGTCTTATATCCCGGGCGGATTTCTGTATACCAGCAAAAATGCTGATATACAGGATTCGCCCGTTATTTGTTGTACAACGCGCTGTAGGTTTCTATAATTTCATTGCGCAGGGCGCGAAATGTCCGTCCATCATATGTAACGTCGTGAAAGCTGCGAAATCCCCTCGCACACAAAGCATCCGCCGCTGCCTTGTCTCTGTGGGAAATGGCAAGGAGCATTTCATATTCCTCTGCTGACTCCCGATGAGCCTCCAACCGCATAGACATCCATGGTTCTCCCTCTCCCGGATAGATTAACTTATCGTCTCCGGCGGGCAATACACTGGCGCTGCCTGCATTCACATGGCGGGGACAGCTTGCAGTAAAGGGATCCACATCGTTTTCATATACATTCACCGCCCAATGGAGATATCCTGAAAGGCCGTACCGGTAATTACCCCAGTATAAATACCGCGTAGCCAAAAGAGGTATATCCATAAACCGATTGATATACCCGTCGTCTCTAGGATACAAGCACACATAATGCCAAACTTGATCGCCCGTTTCCTTATAGGAGTCAAACACGCTTTGATTTTTTTCATATTCGTCGCTTCTAGGCACCCAAACATCCAGCGCTCCGTATATTGGAGCTCCGGAACACGCATCGAATATCTTAATTTCCGGAAAAATTCGGCGGACCATGCCGCAGACGGCCCGATATGGCAGAGCGTTGATTTCATTGGGCTCGTCGGCAATCCCAATGAAAAACATATCCCGCTCCAACCATCCGTTGATTCGAAGATTTTCCCGCAGGGCCCCCAGATACTGCCGAAGATACACATAGGCTTCATAGGAAAGCGCGTCCATCCCACGAATTCCGATCACAGGACTATCCCATGCTTTTCGAAATCCCACACCGTTGATGTGAAATCCGGTAAATCCCAGGGAAAGCCCCTTGCGCACCCGTCGATTGAATGCTGTAAAATCAAATGCATACCGCCCCGGCCCTGCATCGGTGATTTCCGGCGGATCCACATACAGCCTGTTCTGATGCTGCCTGCGCAGCATCTGCAGATAACGGGTATCCATTTCGTCAGCCAACTCCGGATTTTCCAAAAGACCGTGCCATTTTGCAGCATTATACGGGATGTATCCCATGGCAATCTGTAAGGTTTCTTTCGGCAGAGGGCAGGCACAGATCGATATCGTTACAGGAATCGCTGCCGTCTCCTCTCCGCAGGACAGCAGAATCTCCCCTGCATATTCCCCCTGCGCATCTGTCGGCACAGATATCGTTACATAGATTCCTACAGCGCCGCGTCGCGGCTCTGCCTGCCCCCGCCAGGGACAAAGACAATCATTTACCCAAAAGGGCGCGCGCTTTAGCCCGCTGGAGGGCAAAACTTCCTTTTCAAAATTGGGGTTATCCTCCACAGGAATCGGAATTTGCTCATAAAAGTCGGCGCAAAGTCCCTTGGCTTGAACAAACACAGCGGAAGATACATCCCATACGTGAATTTGGAAAGTGGCCAGTCCGCCGCAAAGCGCCGTCTGGCGGATAAACACGCCTCCTGTCTCATAGACATGCACATCCGGATAGGTCCACTCACAGCTATCAACAACACAATATTTCATTATAATATCCTCAGTTTACATAATCTGTTTGGACTATGATAGCATATTGTATCGTCCGTTGCAAGTATTTTATAGCTTGGCGCTGACAGGATTTCCGCTGTTTGCCGGTACCGCAGCGTCGGCAGTCAAAAGTCCCGCCGCTATATTGGCGTCCTTTTGCGCCAGATGAAAAAACTCCTTGGAACGCTCCCGCAATCTTTTGCGCTCCCCCTCCCCTTTAGAGGATATCGCCTCACACGCATCCAGAAGCATTTCTTCCGTAAAGAAAAAGGCGTCTAACGCAGTATATTGTCCTAAATACTCCATTGCGCTGTCTATTTTGCAATCATAGGATAAGGCTACCGCGGGCGTTCCACTGAGCGCGGCCAGTAATATACAGTGCAGACGCATGCTGATTACAAACCGGGCGCCAGCCAAAAACGCGGTAAAGTCCGGTACAGACATTTTATCCGCCATCACGCCGCCGCAGCGTCTACAGACTCGCATGCACAATTCCCTGTCAAACGCATCCTGCATGGAAACAAACACCGGTTTTAGTCCCCGCTCTTTTAACGCCTTACATGTGCGCGCCACTACCTCCTCTTCAATTTTTCCATTGCAGCATGTCCGCAAAGAAACCACAAAATACGGGTTTTCAGCCACGACAGGGGAAGCCGCCGCAAACGCCGGACTAAGAAGAAAAACGGGGTCTGCACGCAGAAAAACTTTTTCGCTGTCAATTCCCATGGCAAGGACGGCGTAAAAGGAATCCGGATCCCGCACGGAAATTACGTTAGCGCACCTAAGCGCAGACTGTACGCTTTTACACTTGGTAAGAGGTCCGATACCATTGGCATACACAAATACCCGGGCGCCGAAAAAGCCGGCGATCCGAATAAGCGTCGTATAATAAAACAAGCTTCGTCTGCTGGTTGTATCCTGAAACAGGCTGCCGCCGCCGCTGATAAAAAGCCGGCACCGGAGCAGCGCCCACAAAATCGCCAGCGGATTTTTTCGCCGGATTCTGCGAATCAAACGCCCGTCGCAAGACCCACGACCCGCAGATAAAACGCCGATTTTACAAGTAGGAACTTTCTCTAAAAGGGCGGCCACGATGCTGTCCAAAACCGCTTCATCCCCCAGACTTCCATATCCGTAATATCCGCTGATTACTACGTCGTCTCCGCCCCCTACGACGCGCAAAATCTTTTGAATTATTCTTTTCATACTAAGCCCCCCTGCCGTTATGTATCTGCTTTCAGTGTTGCCCAGGCGGCTCCCTCATAATCATTGACAAAACAAAACCCAAAAGGAATCATAAATATTTTCAAAAAAGACTTGACAAATCCCGTATAAAATGCTAATATATTGAGGCTGACAGTTGTTGCAAATCATGCGGGTGTAACTCAATGGTAGAGTTCCAGCCTTCCAAGCTGGCTACGTGGGTTCGATTCCCATCACCCGCTCCAAACGGATCCATTAGAAGTTGTTGTTCCAGCTTTCAGCGCAGTATGTGCCTTTAGCTCAGCTGGATAGAGCAACTGCCTTCTAAGCAGTAGGTCGAGGGTTCGAATCCCCCAAGGCACGCCAAACTTGATCCATTGGTTTCATTTGATACTATGGTGGGTGTAGCTCAGTTGGTTAGAGCGTTAGGTTGTGGCCCTAAAGGTCGTGGGTTCGACTCCCATCACTCACCCCATTAAAAAACACCATTAGAATTTAAGCCCCTACGGTTTGGATTGAATGGTGTTTTACTTATAAATTCAGTATTTAAGCGACTTTTTAAAGTCGCTTTTTCTTTTCTCGATTTAAATTCAAAAAAAGACATTGGGGGGGGGGGGGGGGGGGGGGGGGGGGGGGGGGGGGGGGGGGGGGGGGGGG
>CAJUIQ010000039.1:7515-13021 GCA_910586545.1 uncultured Eubacteriales bacterium | reverse complement strand
CCCCGAAAAGGTTTGCCAGGAAGTACACGAAGACGATCCCTGCCGACTGTTCCATAGCATGGCTTTTCCTGTAAATGAGTTCTGCCCGCCCTCTGCAGGCAGCTTAGCCAGAGGATGCAGCACAGACACCGGCAAGCGGTGTGGCTGCGGAAATTAAATAGCCGAAAAAACAGGTCAACAAAGTTGACCTGTTTTTTCGGCTATTTCTGCTGTGCAGCTATATTTTCCTCGCTGTCTGCGACGTCTACTTCCTTGTAATATGGGTCTATCATAATCTGTTTAATCTTAGGAAAGGAGGCATAATTACACATGAACCCTGCCATGCCAAGCAAAATAACAAATGGCAGAATCAATCCTAAAGGTAAGAAAATACCCATCAGGTAAAAGTCCAATACAAAAAGAATTACAGTGCCAAGGAGCGCCATGATATTTCGTTTAATTCCCAAAACGGCAAAGAAAATGGAATTTTTGAAAATCTTCCAAAGACTCATGTCAAAGGTGACGATCATGGGATAAGCATACATCCGAATAAAGAAGTACATAATCATCATGCCAAAGCTGAGAACATACAAGCCGAAATATAGCGTACTATTTAAAATATTGATCCGATATGCAAGCATATCAAATGCCAAAATTGCAATCATCGCCAAATCAATGATGCCAAACAAAATTCCCTGTTTGATATTTCGCTTCACAGCATACCAAAAATCACTCCACACAAATACCGGTTCTTCCCGTACAATATTACGCAAAATATAGGTCGTTCCTACATTTACCGGTCCGAAGGTAAACAGCACCAGTGCAGAGAGTCCTAAGAACACATAGGATGCTGTCGTAAAAATAGATACGCTGTCCTGTAGTCCATATATACCCAGCAGCGATAGAATCGGCGGCGAATTATCAAAATACGCCACACCCTGGAGGGCGGAATAAATCTGATAATTCGGGGCAAGCGCTTCATTTAGCGTATACGCCACAGCAAACAACGCAAACAGGAGCGGGAAATTTCCTACAACCATCAAAATATTTACAGAAAAAATATAATTCAGCTTGCGGCGCAAAAGCTTAAAAAAGGTTCGCAGGTTCGGCTTCTCCAATACATGAAGTTCTTCAAGACCAACTCCCTTCCCCTCCTTTTGATACATATTTTCAAAAGGATTCAGCGTGAAGCGCTTTTTCTTTTGTGGTTCCTCATCATAAGCGTTTTTATCGCCCATATTTTCATACTTTTTTGCCATTTGACTTCCTTTCCCTGTAAGGCTTTCTTTCAGAGCAACAGATACGGCAGCAATCGCAACAGCGCAGCTGCTCCGCTTACTGCAAAATAACATAGAATACGGTACAAAATACCTGTCTCACAAGATATGCGATGTATAAATATTCCGTAACAAAGAAGCAGCGCCGACACTGCACCAAATGAAGCTGTCATGCCGACTGCCGCACTGGGAAGTGCGTTTTCAGTGCAAAAAGAAATGGCTGCGCCAAGCGCCGCTCCACGCAACGCACCGATTCCTGTTGCGGCAGGAACGAACATACGACCACCCGCGCTCATTCCAATCAGCAATGTTTGTACAATATCTAAAAAGCATATCCCCGCACAGGTAAAGAAAAAAGAGGCGTCCTTTTGAAAGGGATTTTCCAAACGAACAAAAGCGCCGCCGTCTCCCCCTATATATGTTCCTGCGGCAATACAAATCAAAAACGCAGCAATCGGCAGATACACCAGATAAGACCGCTTTTTTTTCCGCACATCTCCAAATACAAAATCTTTTTCTTCTGTCATGATAGCCCCCGCTCCTTTTTAGTACATCCTATGCGAGAGAGGGCTTTTCCATTCCAGCTTTATTATGCGTTACCGGACAACTCGTCAGCGCGACGCAGACACGCATCCATTGCTTCTAAAACAAGGCCGCTTAAATCCCGTTCGTCAAAAACATCTAAGGCACGTTGGGTCGTTCCGCCTGGGGAAGCTACCGCACGAACCAGATCTGCTGGATCCATTTTCCTATCCGTTATCAATGCGGCAGTGCCTGCAGCCGTATCGCAAACCCATTGTACAACAGCGGCTTTGTCAAATGCTTGAAATCCGTTTTGCTCCGCCCATGTACACATATCTGCAATAAGGCGGGCAAAATATGCTACGGAGCTAGAGGTAAGCGCCGTTATAGGATTGAGAAGTTCTTCTCCACACCAAAGAACGCTTCCTGCACAGGAGAATATCTTTTCTGCAAAGGCACGCTGCGCCTCGTCAACACGCGCTCCATAACACCTCGCACTGACCCCTTTACCAACCATAAGCGGAGTGTTAGGCATAACCCGCACAACCGAACACATAGGCAGTGCGGATTCAATCGTATCTATAGAAACGCCTGCAGCAATGGAAATCACCAATTTCCCAGCACAGTAGGGCCGCAGATTCTCCAGCAGCGCCGGCAAAACCTGTGGCTTTACGCCTAAGATCCACACGTCACCCTGCTGACATGCATGTACGGAGTCAGCAGTCACTGCACAGCCCATCTCTTCATAAGATTGTAGTCGATCCGTCTGCAAATCTGCCAAAACCAATTCGCCGGGCTGCAGCATTCCGGAAGAAAGCATTCCATCGGTAATGGCCCGTCCCATATTTCCCGTACCTAATACTGCAATTTTATGAAATTCCATTTTTTATTCCTTTCCCACAAAAAACACAATACTACATAAAAGTCTAATATCAGTGTATCATATTTTTATGAATACATCAATAAAATTATAAAAATTTCCATTGTGATTTCCTATGCACTACGTTTTATATTCCGTATCTCAATATAATCGCAGGAACATATAAGCAGAAAAACCGCTATCTTTCCCTGGTAAAATATGCTATACTATAAAAGCAAAATTTATTTATATCGTCGCTATACGATGAAGTGGAGATTACCATGGCAAATATGCTCAAATCTATTTTTCGGGACCCGCCGGTACTGCAGACAAACCGACTGATACTGCGCCGTATGCAGCGCAGTGATAGCAGCGATATGTTTGCTTACGCCAAGGATCCTGCTGTAACCCGTTTTCTCACTTGGGAACCTCACCCTGACGAGGCGTTTACCCGCAGGTATCTTACCTATGTTTCCAGCCGTTACAAAGCGGGAGAATTTTTTGATTGGGCATTGGTTCTCCGCACAGAAAATAAAATGATCGGGACCTGTGGATTTACTCGAATTGATTGCAAAAATGGTCTGGGTGAAGTAGGATATGTACTTAATAGAAACTATTGGGGCCAAGGACTTGCTTCGGAGGCACTGCAAAGAGTTATTCAATTCGCCTTTGACGTGCTCAACCTAAATCGGGTAGAATCCCGATTCATGGAAGGCAATACCCCCTCAAGAAAAGTTATGGAAAAATCCGGCATGACCTTTGAAGGTTTTTCTGATGAACCGCTTATGACAAAAGGGCAAAGCGTAGCGGTTGGCGTGTGCTCCATTACAAAAGACGCGTATCTGCATGCAGAAACACTTTCAGGACTGCATTTAAACAATTTGTAACTTATCTTCTATTCAGATTGACAAATATCCGAAATCGGACTATACTAAAAAGGTCCGACTTCGGATTATTTTTCTTTTAAGGAAAAAATGATATGAATAATCCACTGCCCGCATATAACGATTTAATCAAAGAAAATGACAGCATCTATCGTGCGCTTTATAAAAGACTTGGGTTATCCGCATGCACCTTTTGGATTTTGTATACGCTGCGTGAAGAGCAAAACAGCATAACACAAACAGAAATTTGTGAAATATTGCATGAGCCAAAACAAACCGTGAATTCTGCATTGAAAAGCCTAGAGGCAGAAGGATATATCATACTTTCCTATGGTCAGGATCGGCGCAGTAAATGTGTTATGCTCACCGAAAAAGGAATTTGCCTTGCAAGAAAAACAGTAGATGCCGTTATGCTGGCCGAACAAAGCGCCCTTCTTGCACTTTCCGAGCAGGAGCGCGCAATGTTTCTGTCTCTTTTCCGAAAGTATACAGAAATATTGAAAGACAAAACAAAGGAAATAGGAGGTGCCAAATGAGCATACGATTATCAGATCACTTTACATATAAAAAACTGCTGCGGTTTGTATTCCCATCTATTGTAATGATGGTATTTACATCTATTTACGGTGTGGTAGACGGATTGTTTGTATCCAATTTTGTTGGGAAAACACCTTTTGCGTCTATCAATCTGGTTATGCCGTTTATTATGATTTTGGGCGGTATGGGCTTCATGATTGGAACAGGAGGAACCGCTCTTGTATCTAAAGTGCTGGGTGAGCAGAATAGGGAACGAGCAAACCGCTATTTCTCCATTATGGTGCTTTTCACACTGCTTTTAGGCGTTGTATTGGCTGTTGTTGGTATGACTTTTATGCGCCCCGTAGCACATTTTCTTGGAGCAACGGATGGAATGATAAGTCACTGTATCCTATACGGTAGAATTGTAACCGGTTTTACCCCTGCATTTATGCTGCAAAACGTATTTCAAAGTTTTCTGATCGCAGCACAGAAGCCTAAGCTTGGCCTTGCAGCAACGATAGCGGCGGGCGTTACCAATATGGCTCTGGATGCACTGTTTATCGCCGGGTTTGGGTGGGGCGTTGTCGGAGCAGCCGTCGCTACTGGGATCAGCCAATGCGTTGGTGGATTGTTTCCGCTTATATATTTTTTACGTCCAAATACCAGTCTCTTGCGTCTGACCAAAACAAAGCTTGTCTGGCGGCCAATTTTAAAGGCATGTACCAATGGGTCTTCCGAATTGATGAGCAATATCTCCGCTTCTTTCGTTAGCATGCTGTACAATTTCCAACTGCTGCATTTTGCAGGAGAGAACGGCGTTTCCGCATATGGTGTACTTATGTATGTACAATTTATTTTTATCGCCATTTTTATTGGATATGCAATCGGAAGCGCGCCGATTATCAGTTATCACTTTGGCGCCGGCAACCACTCTGAACTAAAAAATATGCTTGGAAAAAGTATAAGTTTGATGGGCATTGCCGGCGTTACGCTTTCTGTACTGGCAGTTGTTCTTGCCGCCCCTCTGGCAAGACTGTTTGTAGGGTATGATTTAGAACTATATCAGCTGACAAAGCATGCTTTTCGCGTGTTTTCCCTATCCTTTTTGTTGGCAGGATTCAATATTTTTTCCTCGTCCTTCTTTACCGCTTTGAACAACGGCGCTGTCTCCGCAGCAATCTCATTTTTGCGTACTCTAATATTTCAAGCGGCTGCGGTACTCATACTGCCGGTATTCTTTGGGGTAGACGGCATTTGGTGGGCTATCTCTGCAGCAGAAGTTTTTGCTTGTATCATATCTACTATTTTTCTTTTCGCAAAACGAAAAAAATATAAATATATGTAAAATACATAAAGAAAGCCACCAAAATTCGGTGGCTTTCTTTTTCTTTATTATTCCTCGCTGGTAGTATTAGTCGACTCAAGTACCTTACCTTCCATTTCAATAACGTCGTCTTTTTTTGCAA
>CAJUIQ010000039.1:0-7505 GCA_910586545.1 uncultured Eubacteriales bacterium | reverse complement strand
AGTCGAAGAATCTGACGAAGGTGCGCTTCCGCCTTCTCCATCATTTCCAGGTCCTTTACCATTTTTACGGGCATTGTACAAAATAACCAGTATAATTGCTGCGGCGACCACAAGCAAAATTAGGCCAACAATCAGAATAATCTTCTTTGTGCCCATATTTTTTTGTGTATCATCTTCATTTTCAGGCTGTGTAGACTCCGTCGCAGGCAGTGTTTCTGTCACAATTTCAGTCACAGGATTACCTGCTTCATCATACTGTGTATCTCCATTACTGTCTGTAACCACACTGGTAACAATCTCTGTTACATATTTACCGTCCTTATCCGTAACAGCATAGCTTTCGTCGTCGGTCACATGCTTTGTTACAGGACGTCCTGTTGTATTTTCTGAATTATCAGTCGTTCCAGTTGAGTCATCTGTAGGATCTTTTGCGGGCGCAGTGGCAGCTGAATCAGTAACCTTTATTGTTGCCGCATCCCCAATAGTAACAGTGACCTCCTCCTGTTTATAGCCTGGCAAAACCTTTATAATCCAGTCGCCCTCAGGCTGTTTGACAGAGATATTATGAGAGCCATTCGGAGCAGTTTCTAAAATCTTAAAATAGAATGTTGCCAAAACGCCTGTCTTATCTGTAACTTCATCCGTGTTATACTGTGCATAAAACCGATAATTGCCGGTAGGCGTGATTCGACTCTTTACAAATGCAGCATCACTAAATACTTCACCATTTTCCACATCTCCAAGCTGGAAATAGGAAGGATTATAGATTATATCAAGTCCGCAGCACCAAAGTCCCGGATTTTCATCCATATATAGCTGAACTTCCACTATATCGCCAGGCTTTCCTTGAGCTCCCTTAATAGAAATAGAAACAGGATTCTCTGCCGCAAAGACCTGCACTGCAAATAAAGACAGCAGCAAAGCAGCCGTCAAAATCAATGTAACAAGCTTTTTCATGGTATCTACCATGCCTTTCTTTCAATGTTGCGCCAGGGAGGCAGTCAATTTACTTGAATGCTGTAATTGGGCGCTTCCTTGGTAATATTAATATCGTGAGGATGGCTTTCACGTAAACCCGCACTGGAAATTTTCACAAAATATCCTTCTGCTTTCATCGTCTCAATATCAGGAGCACCGCAGTATCCCATACCGGCACGAAGACCACCCATCAACTGATAAATAGTATCAGACAACGGTCCCTTATAGGGTACACGGCCTTCTACCCCTTCCGGCACAAGTTTTTTTGCATTTTCCTGGAAGTATCTATCCCGGCTTCCATGTTCCATAGCCGCGATGGAACCCATACCCCGATATACTTTAAATTGACGTCCCTGGTAAATTTCAGAAGTTCCAGGGCTTTCCTCACATCCTGCAAACAAGGATCCAATCATGATCACATTGGCGCCTGCGGCAATAGCCTTAGGCAAGTCTCCGGAATATTTTACGCCGCCGTCTGCGATAATCGGAATGCCCGCCTCGCAGGCGACAGAATAAGCATTCATAACTGCGGTCAGTTGAGGCACGCCGATACCAGCTACCACTCTTGTGGTGCAGATAGATCCAGGGCCAATACCTACTTTGATTGCGTCTGCACCGGCAGAAATCAAATCTCTGGCGGCCTCCGCAGTAGCAATATTGCCCGCAATCACCTGCGCATCAGGGAATGCGTCCTTGAGTTTTCCCACGCACTGAATAATATTTCGGGAATGTCCGTGTGCGCTGTCAAGCACCAGATAATCTGCGCCAGCCTGCAGCAATGCGCCTGCGCGGTCCAAAATATCCGCTGTAACGCCTACAGCTGCGCCGCAAATAAGACGCCCTGCACTGTCTTTCGCGGAATTGGGATATCTGGAAGCTTTTTCAATATCTTTAATAGTGATCAGGCCCTTCAGACGGAAATTTTCGTCTACGATAGGCAGTTTTTCCACCTTTGCCTTACACAGAATTGCCTTCGCTTCTTCCAGCGTGGTTCCCTCTTTGGTGGTAAGCAGATTTTCCTTCGTCATAACCTCATGAATCGGAATGTTATAAGACGGCAGGAAACGAAGGTCCCGGTTGGTAATTATACCTACCAGTTTTCCATCCGCATCACAAATCGGCACGCCAGATATTTTGTATTTGCCCATCAGCTCGTCCGCTTCGTAGACAAAGTTGTCCGGATGAAGGAAAAACGGGTTGGTAATAACGCCGTTTTCGCTTCTCTTCACACGTTCCACTTGGTCAGCCTGCTCTTCAATGGACATGTTTTTATGGATCGTTCCAGCGCCGCCTTCTCTAGCCATTGCAATAGCCAGTTCGCTTTCTGTGACCGTATCCATCGCCGCGCTGAGCAGCGGTATATTCAGCGTTATTTTTTTTGTAAGCTTTGTCTGTAATTTGATCTCTGATGGCAGCACATCGCTTTTACGCGGAACCAAAAGCACGTCATCAAAGGTCAGACCTTCATATGCAACCTTGTTTTTCAATTCAACCATACGCCGTCTCCCTTTATATAATTATATTTATTATATAGCAACGCCTACGCGATGTCAAGAGATGCGTTGACTGGAAATGATTTTTTATGGAAAACCTTGGTTTGTATCTTGTTTTTTTGTATGGAAGCGTATATAATAATAGGAATCACATCTGCTTGGAGGTTTTTATGGCACTGCCAATCGCAATTCAGCTATACAGCGTCAGAGATTTTATGGAAAAGGATCCCGCGGGCACCTTGCGGCAAATCGCTGCTATGGGATACGATGGAATTGAACCCTGCGGCGGTTCGTACGATATGGACCCACATACATTTCGCGCATTATGCGATGAGCTGGGACTAAAAGTTATCAGCGCTCATGTATCTTATAACATGCTTACAACAGATCTGGAAAACCAGCTTTCTCTTTATCAAACCTTGGGGGTTGAATATATTGCATATCCATATATGGTCGAAGGACAGCGTCCGGGAGACGCGGATTATGAAACCGTTTTAGAAAATATGCGCCAGATTGGAAAGCAGGCCCAGTCCAGGGGGATTCAGATGCTGTACCACAATCACGATTTTGAATTTGAGAAAATAGACGGCCAGTATAAACTGGAATACCAGTTTGATCATCTAACGCCCGAAGAACTGCAGGCAGAACTTGATACCTGCTGGGTAACTGTCTCCGGAGAAGATCCGGCTGCGTATATCCGCAAGTTTACCGGCCGTTGTCCTGTGGTGCATTTAAAAGACTTTTACATGAGCGGTGAAAAGCCCGCGCACTTGTATGCGCTGATTGGTCTGCCGGAGACAGAGGCGGACGAAGGAGAATCCAAGCTGGAATTTCGTCCTACTGGAAAAGGGATGCTGAATGTTCCTGCAGTTTTGGAAGCCGCAAAAGACGCAGGCGCCAAATGGGTAATCGTTGAACAGGACAACCCCTCTCTAGGAATGGACCAAATGGAAAGCGCCCGGGCTAGCATCGAATTCTTAAAATCTATCAATTTATAAGAACATGCCCGACAGACACGGTCACGTGTCTGTCGGGCATGTTTTAGAAAGAGCAACACATGAAAAAAATGCTTACTTGGATTGTAACAATCCTTCTACTGACCGGCTGTGCGAAGACTGCACAGCCAGAACCGCCGTACATCGAACCGCTCACAAGTGAAGAAACAAGCGCTCTCGAACTGGAAGCGCCTCAGCCAAACAGTGTAACGATCTCCATGGTGGGAGACGTACTGTTGCATGAAACGGTATCCAACAGCGGACGGATGGCAGACGGCAGCTACCAATACGATCACCTGTTTCAAAACGTACGAGACGAAATCGCAGCAGCAGACCTCGCTATTGTCAATCAGGAAGTAATCCTTGGAGGCAGGGAGCTTGGTCTTTCCGGATATCCGAATTTTAACGGCGCCTTTGAAGTGGGTGACGCCCTCGTCCGCGCCGGATTTGATGTAGTGCTTCACGCCACCAATCATGCGCTGGATAAAAAAGAAGCTGGCGTGCGCAACTGTCTGCATTTTTGGAAGACAAGCTATCCTGATATCGCAGTGCTTGGCATATACGACAGCACAGCCGCCCGAGACACCGTTTATGTTCGGGAAATAAATGGTATTCGAATTGCTATTTTAAATTATACCTATGGTACAAATGGAATGTTGCTTCCCGGCGGCTCTCCTTATACTATAAATCTACTAGAGGAAAGTAAGGTACGTGCCGATATAGCCCAGGCCCAAAATACTGCGGATTTTGTTATCGTAGCCCCCCATTGGGGAACAGAATACACACTAAAACCGGATGCGAGTCAGGAAAAATGGACACAGATTTTCTATGAATGCGGTGTAAATCTTGTAATTGGCACCCACCCCCATGTAATCGAACCGGTAGAAATGATTACTGGGGACAAGGGGAATATGCTTGTATACTATTCGCTGGGCAATTTTATCAATTCTACCGCCGAAACCGGCAAAGGAATCGCCAACCGTATGGTAGGCGCCATGGCTCAGATTACCATTACCATGGACGACCAAGGCAAAGCCTATATTTCCAACTACGGCGTACTGCCTTTAGTCACACATGTCCGCACGGGATCAGGACAGATTACTACCTATAAACTGTCGGATTATACACAGACTCTCGCAGAAGAAAATGAAATTTGCAGCAGTGATCCGGATTTTTCCCTTGTATATTGTCAAAATCTATGCCGCCAGGTTTTCGGCGAGCTTTACAACTAATATGCATTTTTTAATACGCCCGCAATCTCGTCGCATATCTCCGAGGCAAGCGGAGAGTATTCTCCATATGCAGCCCGTGCCGCATCTCCTGCTCTCCCGTGAATATAAGTTCCCAGGCAAGCCGCTCCAATTGGAGACATCCCACTGCACAGCATGCCGGAGATCACACCGCATAGAACGTCTCCGCTGCCGCCCTTAGAAAGAACTGGACCGCCGCTCATATTTATAAACAATACACTTCCGTCGGTAATTACTGTGCGGGCGAATTTTAGCACGCATATCACCCCATTTTCACGGGCATACTGTACCGCATTATTCTGAGGATCCTGTGAGAGGGCCTCTATGCTCTGACCTGTCATTCTGGAAAACTCCCCTGGGTGAGGCGTCACAATAACTGGGATATCGTTAGGATATACAAGAGAGTGTGACGCACATATATTGAGAGCATCCGCATCGCAGACGACGGGCACACGCGTTCGTTGCAGGGTTTCACGCACTAAAAATTCCGCCCCATCATTCTGCCCCAGTCCCGGCCCAATCACAACAAAGCTGGCCCGCCCCAGAGCGGCAGTCAAAAGGGCTGAATCCGGTATATCTCCTGTATAAGCGGTCACAATTGCTTCAGGAAGCAATATCTGCAGTGGTTGCCGATTCTCTTCACAGGTAAAAATCTCCACTAGTCCCGCACCGCTTCTATAGGCCGCCTTTGCACACAAATATGCTGCGCCGCACATACCCCGCGATCCGCCAATCACTAAAACCCGGCCAAAAGTGCCCTTGTTGGCATCTCTTTTTCTTCGAGGAATCAGAGACAGTTCTCTCTCCTCAATCACATAAGCTAGAGAGGGCGCATTCCCTGTTATGTCGAACAAGTCGGTGCTGATCCCGATGTCCGCGCAGCTCACTCTGCCGCTATGGTTCACGCCCTTTCCAATTACATGTCCTCTTTTATATGCCGCCATAGTCACCGTCACATCAGCACACACCGCCGCTCCTGGGGTCTCTCCTGTATCGGCGCATATCCCGGAGGGAATATCTACAGCCAAAATCTTTGCACCGGAACGGTTCATCTGTTGAATAATCTCACTGTATGACCCTTCCGGTGCACGGGACAGTCCTATCCCCAACAAGGCGTCTATAATGAGCCCATAACTGCTCCAAATTGGGGACTGTATAAAGGATACGCCGGACTCCCGCGCATCTGTATACGCCTGCCTAGTCTCAGGCG
This sequence comes from uncultured Eubacteriales bacterium, assembly GCA_910586545.1. Taxonomy (GTDB): domain Bacteria; phylum Bacillota; class Clostridia; order Oscillospirales; family CAG-272; genus Avispirillum. Next base: position 1,579 of record CAJUIQ010000039.1, on the reverse strand, counting down.
TGCAGAGTGCCATATCTCCCGCAAAATAAACATGAACAGCTATACCATCCATGTGTAAAAGCCGTGCCGCAATCAGACCGTCGCCTCCGTTATTTCCATTGCCGCATACTACCAGCGTCTGCTTCGTTTCCCATTCATTGCGATATATCTCGTCCACCACCGACTTGGCTGCTCGTTCCATCAACACATAGGACGGCGTTCCAGCATGGATTTGCGCCACATCGCATTCTTTCATTTGTACGCCAGTCAGTATACGCTTCATAAAAATCCTCCGCTGCATGTTTAATCTGTCTTTATTTTATAAAATAACAAAGAAAAAATCAAGTATCGCCTTGCGACAGCAGAGCTTCTATGATACAATAAATTTAAACAAAATTCTGAAAGGTACATAACATATGACGCTCAGAGAAAAAATTGTATCGATTCTGTCTCAGATTCAGGAGCTGGAAGCCCGTCCCGCTCCCGACAAAAAGCTCCCTCAAAATACCTTTTACTTGGGTGAGCGGGATATCGTGTGCTATCCCAGGGAAAACGGAGAATCCCGTTATCCCTATGACGCGGACGGACTGGTGGTGTGGGCTCGCTCTTCCGGTTATATAGAAGCTTGTGAATCCACCTTCAATATTTTTCAAACAGTACACTTTTCCGAGGATCCGTCTATAAACTTTTTTGCGGGCATCCCCATGGACAGCGGCGACTACTATCCCATTTCTCTCCTTGGCGCCAGCAAACAACTGTTTGAACCGCTGGCTGTAAATCGATATGTGGTATACTCGCCCCGATGCGCCTATTATATCACAGATACCGAGCAAGTTACCTTTGCGGTGCGCCTGCACACTGATAAAAAGAAACATATTCATTTTGCACTCACCGCTATTAATAAAACGCAAAACAAAATTCCTTTTTATCTTGCGTCTTACTATTACGCTATCCTTAAATTTGAAGAAACAGAAGCTTTTTGGGATCGGATGAACAAATTTGGATCCCGCCTCTGTGAAAATTCCAGTCTTCTGCGCACGTCAGACCACTGCCTTCTCATCAACACCTGTTCTGACGGCGGAAGCATTACAGATGCATACTATACTATGGCAAAATCCGACTTTCTAGGGTATCGAGGCAGAGGGCTGACAAATGCAGAGTCGCTGCGTACCGGCCGCTTCCAAAAACAGGCCAAAGAAGCAACTACCACAGAAATTCCTGCCGCATGCGATATGATTCATATGGAACTGGACAGCGGCGAAATGGTGCGCCGGGAATATGATCTGTCCTACTATCACAGCATTGATGATGCGAAATCCCACGCAAAAGATTCTATCAACACAACGGAAATCGACAGCGACCTGCTGGCATGGGAAGAGGAAGAGTGCCGAGACTTAGACAATATGAAAATTACTTTTGCAGATTGGAATGGACAAACCTCTCTGCACCCGGCTGTATTAAACCGCTTTATCCGCAATGTGCAAAAACAGACAAGTTTCTGTGCGCTGGGTAAAAATTATGCAGGTCCCCATATTGGCATCCGAGATGTATTCCAGCAGTTGGAGGGATCTCTGATCTGGCAGCCTGTACTAAGCCGCGA
>CAJUIQ010000038.1 GCA_910586545.1 uncultured Eubacteriales bacterium | reverse complement strand
GGATGCCTTTGGAGCTGTAGCGCATGTAACAGAACCAGGCAGCGGCTATATGGATCCTTCTTCCCCTGCTTTGCATGTAATTCAAAATAACGAATTGCCGCTGCGATACAGTGACTATGATGACGATGCCATTGTAGTGGAAAACCTGCCGCAAAAAAGCCTGCAGCTTGTCAATAGAGGTACCGGTCATGGCATTCAGTTTGACTTTGCGTCTTTTGACGCGATTGGATTCTGGACACCGGTAAAAATGGACGCCCCCTTTATCTGCCTGGAACCTTGGAACGGACTGCCGGGCGGATTAGACGAGACACCAGACATGGCAGACAAAAAATATGTAAAGTATTTGGAGCCTGGGGCATCCTTTGAAACCGGGTATCAGGTGCGTGTACTTTGAGCGGCAGTATAGAAGCGTGGGATAAAAACCTCTGCAGTCCTGCTGTGGTGAGAGAACTTCTTGAAAAATATCATCTTGCGCCTAAGAAGGGGTTTGGCCAAAACTTTCTAATCAATTCCAGAATCCCACAGGAAATCGCGGAAGCTTCCGTGCCGGACGAGGCATGGAATGGCGTCTGTGCGCAGCCACTATATGCCTTGGAAATCGGGCCGGGACTTGGCGCTATGACGCGTCATCTTTCTGCGTTGTATGACCGAGTCGCCGCAGTGGAAATTGATCGAGGTCTGATTCCTCTTCTGGATGAGACGCTTGCAGACTGTACAAATGTGCAGGTGATCAATGAAGATTTTATGAAACTGGATGTGCCTGCATTTTTGAAGCAGCAGTTTGGTGGCGGTGCGGTGCATGTATGCGCTAACCTTCCATATTATATTACAACGCCTATTCTCATGAAGCTTTTAGAGGCGCAAAAACCTTCCCAGCAGCCTCAGATTCAGTCTGTAACGATACTTGTGCAGACAGAAGTGGCTGATCGTCTGTGTGCGCCTGCAGGTTCCGCTGCTTATGGGGCAATTACTGCGGCGGTTTGCCTTGCAGGGACTGCAAAGAAGCTTTTTTCCGTTTCGGCGGGTAATTTTTTACCTCAACCTAAAGTTGCGTCGTCTGTGGTACAGGTGCGATTATATCAAAATGGTATACGAGATGCTATAGACGAGTTGCCTGCAGACGATGCAGCACTAGACGTACTGATTGAGAAAACGAAAGAGCTGATTTCTCTTGGGTTTGGGCAGCGGAGAAAAACATTAGTCAATGCGCTGTCTTCTGTATATACAAGAGAATCGGTCACTGCGGCATTGGAGAATTTGAACTTGCGTGCCGATATTCGAGGAGAAAAGCTGTCGGCAGAGCAGTTTGTCGCGTTAGCGCGCAGGCTTACATAATATTAGAGAAAGGAAGCGTGAAGGGATTGTATCAACCAAGAAGTGAAGAGGAAAAGACGCAGGACATTCTATTTCACGAGATGCGCAGCAGTGCCCAGGATCATGTGGACATATTTTCTAAAAAATATAAAAAGGTGTTGCTGATTACTTGTATTGGAGCAGTAGTACTATTCCTCGCGCTGTGTTCTTTTATGATGGCGGCCTATGACAGTGAAAAACTGCTGCACCTTGTTGGTTTAATCGTGCTGTATGCTGTATTGGTTACATTGACTTGGTTTGTAGCCGGAGGAGTGCTGTGCCGGTCCCTTTATAAGTTTGTCCGCTGGAGCGCGGTGCGCAGCAAATGGATAGATGTGCTGGAGCAGATGGATCGTGCAGAAGAAGAATATTTGAAGGGCACGGTTTACGAAGATGATATGAAAAAAATAGAACAACGGTTGTCTTCTCTGGCCCAGGAGATCAATTCCATGGGTTCAGAAGACAAATAAAAGAAACGCAGGAAAATCCTGCGTTTCTTTTATTTGTAATATTATTTCCAAGGAAGCAGGTTGTTTCCTTGAACGAAAAATGCTGTTTTTGCAAGGCTTGCCAATGGAGTATCCGTTTTGGAATCAGAGTAAAAATGTTGAATTGTCTCATTGGGATATTGGGCATAGAATCTGCGGATTTTTTCTTCCCCCTTGCAATTAGAACCTTGTATGCGACCGGTAGAGATATCCATTTGCGTTGCAATTGGCTCTGTAATCGCCAGCTTTTCACAAATAGGCCGCAGCAAAAATGCAGGGGAGGCGGAAATGATCACATCAGACGCATCTTTTCTTTGTAAATACCATCGCTTTATTTTCTTTTGCTTTTTTTTCCAAAAGGTATTCACAAGGGCATTGGTGTCGTCCACATCCAGTTTAAGCAGAAACGAAAAGAACTGCTCTTTCATAGCGGTTGTATCAATTTTGTGCATTTTATGAAGCAGGATGCCGCGGCATTGCCGAAAAGCACAGCAAAGAATTTTCGGCCGTTTGCGCAGGCAATATAAATAAAAATCTATGGTACTATCGCCGTCATAAATTGTTTTGTCAAAATCATAAACATTCATAAAAATCTCGTTTCAAATATCTATACTTCCACCGGAGAACCGTATATTATGATTCCGATTTCACTTCAATGGACTTTTGTTTGCAGCTGTTATATAACCATTGGATTCCACGAGCGGATAAAATACAAATAATGGGTTGCACAGCATACATATATCGGTTTTGGGCTTCTACCAGCAAGAGTAGAAGGAGAGAGCCAAATAGAATTAGATATAGCAAAAATATTTTTAGATCCCGCTTTTGATACATAACAATCAGGCCTATAGCCATTAAGAATACGATGATTTGGAAATAATAGCTGTTGCATCTTTGCACAATCGTCCCAAAGAATGTACCCAGTCGATAGTGTTCTCCTGCATCAACGGAATCTTTCATCCAATCCATTCTCGCATAGTCTTCCATCCCGGCATCGTTTTTACCAAAGGCAATATTGGCTTTATTGTTAAAGAAAGACAGAGACAGATTTGCTTCTTTCTGCGTGAATAATTTATCCAGAATCTGCTTATTGGTCTCTTTGTAGTCAAAATTGTTTTCTTCCAAAGCGGAGAAATACATATTGTAGTTTTCGGCGCTGTACGTTCCGCTGCCTCGTAATCCTACATTTAAATAACAAGGTGTAATATTTCTTGCTACATGGGCGTCGGTCAGATGATCTACAACGGCGAACGTGGCATTTTGTGCGACAACAAAAGAAATTATAATAACGACCATCGTAATCAGTTTGCTTATATAATACTGCTTGGGTGGTTTTGTTTGCAGACATACCATAACAAAATAGATAAGAAAGCCGATCAAGAATACGGGAGAAAAATTTTTAAAGAAGGCGCCCAGCGCTAGCAGAATGCCTATTACAGCGTGAGCTGCCGCGGATTTTATACCGTACCGGTCAAAGTCCTTATTTTCAATCCACAGAAAAAGATACATAACGGTGAATAAGAGGAGAACGCATATATGTTCGGGCGTTAGGATCAGGGTATATAAAATATTTGCCGGCCAAAAAATATATACGAGCGCACCTAAAAATCCCAGGTTCCGGTTTTTATAAAGCAAACATCCGATTTTGTAGACAAGCACTGAGGAAGCAATTAGTATCACTGCGTTAAAGCATAGGGCTACCAACTGAGACGCACCGAATACTTTATAAATTACATTTAAAATAGAGGGCAGCAGGATCCAATGATAAAACACCTTATAGTAATCTGTAGAGAAGTCCATAGTTTGAGACACCTCAAAGGCTTTCCCGAAGTCAGATATCTGTGTCATATACGGTTCTAATACGAAAACTGCTGCGAGTCGTGTAGCGGCCGCAAGAATGAAAACGATCCAAATGTAGTACTTGGGGTCAATTTTAAAATGAATTTTGTTTTTCAATTTATTACATGCCATAACAAGCAGAAGGAAACAAAATACAAAGATAAAAATAACTTTGAGATTTGCTATTCCATAGGATACAGGATACAGCAAAAATAATAAACTGAAAATTAAGAGCAGGGCAGACGTTAGTTTTTTCATCCGGATACCTCTTCATTATATTGATAAAGTAGTGTGGAGCTTTGCATTTTTATCATAAATACAGAATCATAAACATCGCAGCTAAATAGACGGCACACAAAACAATCAAGATTTTGTCATGAAGCAAAACATTTACAGGATCTCCGTCGGAGTCTCCTTCTACATTCATGCTGTATTTCATTGTGATAAGCAAAACAATCGGAACGGTGAAAACCAGATATTCATTTTTATATAGGGCAATGGTAGATGCATCCATACTCCAAAGTGCATAAAACACATTGGCCAGGGCCAGACACATATACATATTTTTATCTAGAAATTGGATAGGGTAGGCTTTCAGTACCTTGCGTGTTTCTCCATTCCTTGTTTTGGCCAATTCGTTACGTCGTTTTCCAAGTGCAAAGTAAAACGCAATTGCAATTACGGTTAAATACAGCCAGTTAGAGATGGTGATATTGGTAATAAGCGCACCATATACAACACGAATCAAAAAACCTGCAACAAGAATACTAATATCAATAATAGGGATATTTTTTAATCCAAAGCTATAAGCAAGGTTTAAAACAAAATAAAGGAGGAGTAGGATACTGGAGAGCGGGTGAAAGGCAAAAAAGTTGCAAACAGCCGCAATTGCAAATAACACCGCCGCCAGAATAACCGCACCTTTGACAGAAACTGCTCCAGAGGCAATCGGACGATTGCATTTTTGTGGGTGCGCACGATCCTTTTCTCGATCTTGTATATCATTGATGATATACACTACGGAGGATATTAGGCAAAAGGCTGCAAACCCGGCCAGTCCTGCACGCAGTTTTTCCCATACGAAAAACTGTCCGCTGCAAGCTAAAGCGGCTAAAACCAGCAGATTTTTAATATAGTGATGCACTCGCATGAGTTTGATATATGATTTTACCATTCAAATGTCTCCTTAGAAAACTGCATTTTATTTATGACCGAATTCTTCCAATTATAATAATTAGTATACCAGAAAAAGACCTGCTTTTCAATAAAAGTTCATAAAAAGCAGAAAATAGGAAAAATATAGAATATTTTCCTCTTGACAATACTGCTACTTTGTATTACAATATAGCGGTACTAAGCATTACAAAGTAGGCTGCGGAAAGGAGAGAGTATTCTGGAAAATTTGACAGAAATGCTGAAGGGGGTATTAGAGGGATGTGTGATGGAGATAATCAGCCGCGGAGAAACCTATGGATATGAAATTACACGCCGACTCAACGCCCTTGGATTTGCCGATGTGGTTGAAGGAACTGTGTATACAATTTTGCTTCGTTTGGAAGGACATGGCCTGGTTGATGTAGAGAAAAAAGCGTCGGATAAAGGACCGCCTCGGAAATTTTACAGACTAAATGAAGCAGGAAAAGAGCAACTGCGCTGTTTTTGGGAAAAATGGACGTTTGTTGCATCCAAAATTACACAATTAAAGGAGAACGAATAAATGTCTACATTTTGGGATAATTATTTGAATGTAAAAAAGATTATAGAAGAAAAACAGGAATATAAGGCGCAGATGGCTCGGGTGCAGGCCCTGCCGCAAGACTATCAATATGTATTCAAAAAAATACAGGAGCGTATGTGGATGTTTGCATCCGGCGCGGGTTATGATATTATGCAAATCCATTATGATCTGATCGATTTGTTTGAAGCAGGGGTCGCAGAAGGAAAGACTGTGCTTCAGATTACCGGTGACGATGTGGCCGCTTTTTGCGACGACCTGCTGCGCAGTGCAAAAACCAATACGGAAAACCAGCGCGAGGCATTTAACCGAGATATTCAGAAAAAAGTGGGGCGATAAGGATTTAAAGGGTTTGTTCCATATAGATTTTTCCTGTGGAAAGATCCTTCCAGAAAAGACGACGGTCTTCCAGCAAAATATAGGAATGACAACTGTTTTCTTTAGGAATAGAAACAGATCCTGGGTTTATATATGTGAAAGTATCTTTAGATGTATAAGCAGGTATATGGGTATGTCCATTCAAAAGAATAGCGCCTTCCTCCAATGGGGGTGGAGAGTCCGGATTGTATACATGTCCGTGGGTAGCATAGATTAGCTTGTCCCCTGCGTATAGCAGGGCATAATCTGCTAATATGGGAAAAGTCAGTACCATTTGATCCACTTCTGTGTCGCAGTTGCCGCGCACACAGAAAATAGACTGACGCAAGGGATTAAGCATGGCTAGGACTTCCTTGGGGTTATACTGATCGGGAAGATCATTTCGCGGCCCATGATATAGAATATCTCCCAAAAGCAGAAGGCGAGGCGCACCTTCTGCTTCCCTGGATTCCAGCATTTTGCGGCACCACAATGCAGAACCGTGAATATCGGATGCAATCATAAGTTTCATAATAAACTCCTATACTCCTTTACAAGACAAATCCATCCGGGCAGGGTTGCTCGGATGGATTTATTTCTGAAATTTATACCAATTCTAAGTGCTCACAGTGGAGAAATGCGTTAGCTGACAAAGTACTAGTCACTGGAATAATCGTACTGGCTCCGCATTTCTTACATTGTACTCGTACGCCGTCATGCGTGACTTCTACTGTATAATCACTGGTGCCGCCCTCGCATTTACAGGAAATTTCACCTGCCTCCTGCAGGTCACGCACTACAAAATGGATAATATCCAAAATTTGCAGATCTGAAAAAATTTCTGTATCCGACTTTTCTCTAGCGGCAGTAAATTCAGCGTACCCTGCTTCTCCAAGAAGTTCTTCCAGTTCTTGGTCTGATTGTTTCGTCGCTTCGTTTACTGCCTGCTCCTTTCCGAGAAAGCAGATATCAATCCCCGAGTAAGCGCAGGGCAGCGCAAACAAATCTTTGTCAAAGAAAAGCTGGGTGGATAAAGCAAAGCTGTGGGGCTGCGGGCAGAGAAAACAGGGAACAGTCAGCCGCACTTTTTTGTCTTTTCCATTCAGCAGCGTCATTTCACTTCCCCCGCAGGGACATTTTAGCCGCAGCATATCGGCAGTAAGGGAAAACACTCCAACTAGGCTGGTTACCCATGTCCCACATTCAGGACAGCGGTATGTTACCGTAGTCCCTTTTTCATTTAAAACCATCATTGCCTCCTGTGCCAGGGCTATACGAAAATATGCCTGGCAAGTTTTGTGTCAATAGTATATAGTATGCTGAAAATAGGGGGCTGCTATTCTTGCTTTGCAGAATCCGACGAATTTCGCCCTGCTGCGGCTAAAACTGTCTGATTTTTTGCAGGACTGTTTCGTTTTGCAAGATTGACGCCCCGTCTCTCTAAGGCGGCGCGAGAAATTTCGATATCTTCCGCCGCTTCCCGTTCGTTAAAGCATCCAACAGTAATCATGTCGCAATCGCGTATGGTAGCCCATGCGAAGTTTAGTCCTACAAAAGGAGTGGTTCTGCCAGCGGCCATAGCCTTGATCACCATGACAGGCTTTTTTGCATTTTGAATAATAGCATTTACAGATTCAATTTCCACCTGCATAAGAAAGCCCATGCAGTTATAAATTTGGATATAGGTTTCCACATCATATCCGTTTTCGTCGCTGTAAACGACCAGCTCCGGCATATGCGCAGACAGGCCAGGTTCCATGCCCGCGTCTCGGATCATTTTTGTATAATCATCTAGTCGGTGCATACACCGTTTATTTTTATCCACAAGCTGCTCAGCAGAGTAATGGTGAATGAGACATATTTTTGCACCGCGGCGGGCACATTCCCGAATGGTTGCTTCCGCTTCTTTGCGCCCTTCTTTTGTATTGTCCACGTTGATTACCGGGGTGTCTATCAGGATCATTTCCTTACCCCAGCGCTCACTGGTATCCATAACGGCTTGATATATGTGCGGCAGCATACCGAAAGGGGCCATCACAGTATCGATTCCATGTTCCATGAAGGTATCGAACATGGGATACATTGTTTGTGGCGCACAGTGATGCTCTTTAATCATTTGGTCGGCTGCGTCGCTGCGATGACTGTAACCAGCCATCCAGTTGGAACCGATAATAAACCGAGAGACGGATATACCGCCTACTTGGGTTCTGGGAAACGGCGTTTGTTTCATTGGATCAACGCTCCATTTTTTATTTTCGATCTGCCATAGGAATGTAAGGTTGATGTTCACGCACACATTTGTATGCAGGGCGAATGATTTTTCCGGCGTTCTGCAGTTCTTCCAACCGGTGTGCGCTCCATCCGGCGATCCGGGATACGGCAAAGATAGGCGTGTATAGTTCTTCCGGCAGTCCCAGCATCCGATAGATCATACCGCTGTAAAAATCTACGTTGGGGCTGACGCCTTTATAGATTTTTCTAGTTTCTGCAATCAATTCGGAAGCATTGATTGCTGCACGCTTATACAAATCGTAATCTTCTTCCATTCCTTTTTCAAAGGAAAGCTTTTTGGCGAAGGTTTTCAAAATATCAGCCCTAGGGTCGGACAGGGAATATACAGCGTGTCCAATTCCATAAATCAGGCCGCTTTTGTCAAAGGCTTCTTTGCGCAGAACCTTGTACAAGTAATCTCGAATAGAAGCGTCGCTTCTGTCGGGAATATTCTTTTTCATATCGTCAAACATATGTACCACTTTGATGTTGGCTCCACCGTGTCGGGGACCCTTTAAGGAGCCAAGGGAGGCTGCTACAGTGGAGTATGTATCCGTGCCGGAAGAGGTTACTACATGTGTGGTAAAAGTGGAGTTGTTGCCGCCGCCGTGTTCTGCATGAAGCACCATAGCCAGATCCAGCGTGCGCGCTTCGATTTCCGTGAAGGCGCCGTCCGGACGCAAAATATGCAGAAGGTTCTCTGCGGCGGATAACTCTTCTTTAGGCGCATGGATAAAGAGACTTTGCTTATCATGATAGTGGGAATAGGACTGGTATCCATATACAGACAGCATTGGAAACAGGGCGATCAATTGCAGGCACTGCCGCAGAACATTGGGCAGAGAAATATCGTCTGCATTGTCGTCGTAGGCGTATAATGTCAGCACGCTGCGTGCAAGGGTATTCATCATATCCCGGCTGGGCGCTTTTAAAATAATATCTCGTACAAAGCTGGTGGGGAGACTGCGGTATGCGGCCAACTGCGTGCTGAATTTGTTCAATTCTTCTTTTGAGGGCAGCGCTCCAAACAGCAATAAATATACGCATTCTTCAAATCCAAAGCGATTTTCGTTTTGAAAGCCTGCGACAAAATCCTTGACGTTGATGCCTCTATAATACAATTCGCCTGGCACAGGGACACTTTCGCCGTCGATCATTTTGCTGGAAACCACTTCGGATATTTCTGTCAGTCCAGTAAGCACACCTTTGCCCTGAAGATCTCTAAGCCCACGCTTTACATTGTATTCCGTATACATTTCCGGTTTGATTCCGTTAGCGGCGCAGCTCTTATCGGAAAGCTCGGTGATGTACGGTGTGATGACCGAATAAGGATTTGTATTCATGAATTAGAATCCTTTCTGCATTTATTATAAATATATTATACGGAAATAAAATGAACTCCGTATGAATGAATGCAATATTTACGACATTTTAAAGAAAAAAATGGTTTTGATGTGCGGTTTGCACAAATGTTAATCTATAGGATTTACAGATACAATAAAGCACCGACGAAGCGGTGCTTTATTGTATACATATGAGAACAGCAATTGAAAATCAGCGGATGCGTTCGATTTCGTCTTTGGGTATATCGCCTACACCGGTCATAATATAAGCAGGCCGATAAGGAAATAGCTTCATTGTTTTCAAGTCTGTTACGCCGGAGAGGACTAGTACAGTATCCAGCTCGCTTTCGATACCGGCTACGATATCCGTATCCATCCGGTCGCCTATGATGGCGGCGTTTTCTCTATGTACGTTCAAGTGCTTTAAAGCATGACGCATGATCAACGGATTAGGCTTGCCAATATAATAGGCTTCGACTCCTGTAGTAAGGGTAATAGGAGAAATAAGCGCTCGGCAGGCAGGCATAATGCGGCCGGCGTTTGTGGGGCCGGTAAGGTCGGAATTAGTACCAATAAGTTTTGCACCATTTTGGACAAGCTTTACTGCATGTTCGATTTTTTCGTAATTAATAGATCGTGTTTCGCCAAATACTACATAATCGGGGTTATAGTCGTTCATACTGAATCCCGCTTCATACAGCGCGTTGACCAGACCTGGTTCGCCGATTACATAGGCGCTGCCGCCGGGACACTGCGTTTTCAAAAAAGATGCTGTGGCAAGCGCGCTTGTATAAAACTGATTTTCCGGAATATCCAGTCCCATACGCAAAAGCTTGGTAGACAGTTCTCTGGGAGAGCGCTCGCTGGAGTTGGTAAGAAAGAGAAATTTTTTGTTTTCCCGCCGCATCCAATCGATAAAATCGAGTACACCAGGGAGAAGCGTGTTCCCATGATAAATCACTCCGTCCATATCGATAATAAACGCTTCTTTATCATGCAGGGGTTGTAAAGAAATCATATGTAATCCAGACCTTTCCAATGCGTTATATATGTATAAATACAATGTTAAAATACTATATTTGAACAGACGACAGCGTGACATTTAAACGGAGATGCATGTGCCTGCCATAAAATTCCCTTGCAATTTGGGGACAAATGTGTTATACTGTTACTCGTATGTTCATGCACGGCAACATATTGCGATAAAAATTTAAAATGAAAAAATACTATCATTTCACAAATATTATACAATATTTTGCACTGTTTGTACATACAAAAAGAAAAACATTTCTTTAGAAAATTGGCTGAAAATATGAAAGGTTTTTGTGATTTTATATAGAAGCCGCCCGCAGGTGCGGGAAAAAATTTTGGTGGTGAGCGATTTGAAAAAGAAAAACAGTGCGCACAGCGCAATGTCCGAACTTTTGTCAAAGAGCAATGCAGCAAGTACTGGCAAAAATGAAACGATAAAAAGGGCAGTTCCTTCCGGCAGAATATATAGACAGCCGGCGGCAAGGTCCCAACAGATGCAAACGCCGGTTCCGGCGTCTATGCATCCGGCCGCAAAAAAAACAAACAATCCTAGAATTTATCAGAAGGCGGGAGGATGCCAACAGAAAAGCGACAGAATTGCCAGGAACGCTTCCTCTATATTCCCACGGGGAACTGGCAGACGCGCTGTAAAGGCATCTTTTAAAGTGGCCCGCGCCGTAGTAGCAACGGTTGTGCTGCTGTGCCTTTGTACTGGTATTATCTCTGCGGTGTTGATCATGAATCCCGGACAGACGGACGAGATGGCGATAGACACAGCAATTGGCGCAAGGGCAGCGGTTGCAGAGTCTGCAGCAGAGACAGAGGTGCAGACGGCACAGGCAGAGCCTGTACTGCAAAAAACGGATGAATCTGTGTCGCAGAAAAGCGCGGACAGATTTACGGTTACGTTTACCTTTTACGATAGAGAAAGCCTTACATGTACCTCCAATGGAAAAACGGTGGGGGCACTTGTTGAACTGCTGGAACTTGAGCTTACCGATGCGCAGCGAAGCAATATCAGCATGGAAGCCATGATTCAAGCGGATACGACTGTTTCCGTAGATGCCGTTACATATGATACCGTAGCGGTAAATACCGCGATCCCTTATGAAACAAAGTATGTAGATGTACAAACTATACCTAAGGGATCGACCCAAACGCATCAAAAAGGTGTAAATGGTACGCAGACTGCAGAATACCAGGTGACCTATGTAAACGGTATAGAAGTGGAGCGGGTACTGGCGAATGAATATACCAGTCAAAATCCTACTGATAACATTGTATACCGGGGCGTTGGCGGTACACTGCAGGTGGGCGGCAAGTCGTATTCATATTCCTATTATATCGACTGCCGGTCTACAGTATATACCGGAGGTGGAATAACGGCTTCCGGTCTTCCCGCTACAGAAAAGGTAATAGCTGTAGACCCTAAAGTGATTCCGCTTGGAACTACTTGCTACATTTCCGGAAGCTACGCCGAAGTGGGATTCCGGACAGCGGCAGACACGGGCGGCGGTATTAAAGGGAACTTCATCGATATTTATTATGAATCCAATAATCCAAATTTTGCCGGATATGGTCGGCGAAATGTTCGGGTATACATTTTTTAACAAAAGATAGGAGCGGTAGCACCGTGGACTTTTCAAAGCTGCGCGATTTTATGGATTTTCTTTGCGGTTGGCGAATTCCGGGAAACGCTTGCGTTGTATATTATAAAAGACGCCCGGTATTTCGGTATGCAGCCGGATATGCGAATCTGGAAACCGGAGAAAAGATGCAGGAAAATGCTCTTATGTATATGTATTCGGCTACCAAGCCGGTTACCTGTGCGGCGGCGCTTACCCTATGGGAGCAGGGAAAGTTTATCTTAAACGACCCTGTAAAAAAATATCTACCGGAGTGGGCGGATGTACAGGTGCGGGATACTGCGGCGGATGGAAGCCAGCGGCTGCGCGCGCCCGTCAGGGATGTGACGGTGCAGGACCTATTTACTATGCAGTCAGGCTTGGACTATAATTATCATGCGCCTGCTTTAGCCGCTGCACGAGAAAAATATGCGCCTCAGTGTCCTACCAGAGAAATGGCCCGTGCTATTGCGGCGGAGCCTCTACTTTTTGACCCTGGCGCTTCCTGGTGTTACGGATTTTCTCACGATATATTGGCGGCTCTGGTGGAAGTGATTGCCGAAGAACCCTTTGGCGCATATGTAAAACGGACAATCTTTGATGTAATCGGGATGGATCAAACTACCTTTGGCGCTGATGCACAGCGAAGACAGAAAATGGCTGTTTTATATAATTTCAGCGATGAGAAAAATGCGATTCAGAAATCCCCGTCCCAAAACAATGACTTTATTTTTGGACCAGCGTATGACAGCGGCGGCGCTGGGCTTGTATCCACAGTTTCCGATATGGCGAAATTTACGGATGTGATGTGTGGCCGCGGTGTGGTGCGGGAGGATGTGCGCATTTTAGCCCCTCGTACTGTGGACATGATGCGCAAAAACCATTTGCCAACGATCCCTGCCTCTCTTTCCAGTTTTGCCGGCAATGCGTTGGTAGGATACGGATACGGTCTGGGTGTACGAACACTGGTGGATCCGGCGGCGGCAGGGATAGGAAAAACCGATTGCGGCGATGTC
>CAJUIQ010000037.1 GCA_910586545.1 uncultured Eubacteriales bacterium | reverse complement strand
GAGAAGGATACCAAGTAGGGATTTATGACGGCAATGTAAAGGCAGTAAAGGCTTGCTACAAGAGTCTGAACGGGATAGATACAGGAAGAGGAGAAAATCAACTGATAGCCTATACAAAGGGACGGACTGGGACGAATGCGTATGGATTTGAGGTATGTATTGTAAACAGCGTAGCTACATCGGATGCGGTATACGGTAAGGGAAACAGTTCGGTACCCGCGGGGGGGTACGTGCTCTCCGGCCATGGTGATACAGGAAAGTGGCTGTATGAAAACGTAAAGAAGGGCACTAAGGTACACGTGGATACTAAATTTGGGCATGTCAAGGTAGGATGAGAGAAAGGGGAGCGTAGAACGCTCCCTTATATTCACAGGGCGATATGTGAGTAAATATTGTTAAAAAATAGTATGGGTGAATTTTTATGAGTGATGTTTTCGGTAAGCGGTTACGGATTACTATCATTTTGGTGAGTTTGTGGGCGTAACTGGTTTTGTATCAATCGAAATAAAGCCCAATATAATTATCCAGCTGTAAGGATGCTTTCATTGACGTGGATGAAAAAGAGGGGATAGGACTAATAATTCTTTTCCCTCTTTTTTACAGGATATAATGTATGCATCTATGTATGCAATTGCTCGTTTTTTGTGTATTTTAATCCGCTTTTATAGAACAAAACATTCATTTTTGAATAGTTTAAAATTCTCAAAACCATTGATGACAAAGGGAAAACTCGAAAAACACAATAAATAAAGGCGATTCAACTGAATCGCCTTTTTGGAGCAGATGACGGGAATCGAACCCGCATCATCAGCTTGGGAAGCTGAGGTTCTACCACTGAACTACATCTGCATATCTTACTTATTTATTATAATAAATCCCGTGCGGATTTTCAAGAGTTTTTTTGCAGATTCCGGCAAAGATTTTTTTCTATTAAGGCATTTATGAAAAACGGCAGAGACGCAGTTCAAGATGCTGTGCACACAAGGGGGTTATGTAACATACTATTATATTGGAGTGTGAAGCAAAAGCACTCCGGAACGGATTCCTGTCCGAAATAATAAATGACGAAAGGAAAACACTATGAACTGCCTTTGCGATCTTTTCGGTAATGAGGTTGTATGGCTCATCATCATCGCTCTGCTGATTCTCACTTGCGTATGCGGCTGCGGCGCTTGATTTGCCTAACGATTCTCTAAATATATAAAGTATAATCCCCTGCCAGGCAATGCCTGGCAGGGGATTTTTTTATGAAAAGGTTTTGTCAACGGGCTACATAATATAGGGGTTGAAGGAAGGATATTTTAAAG
Organism: uncultured Eubacteriales bacterium; assembly: GCA_910586545.1. GTDB lineage: Bacteria > Bacillota > Clostridia > Oscillospirales > CAG-272 > Avispirillum. Next base: position 12,745 of record CAJUIQ010000037.1, on the reverse strand, counting down.
TCCGAGGATGGCAAGCTTTTCCCGCAGAAAGTCTGCGGCAAGCCGGATGTCCTTTGCGGGATCGTCTCCCACTTCCCGTTCGATTGTGAGAAATCCATCAAACCCGGTTGCGGCAAGCGCCGGCAGGTAGGTATCAAATCCTACGTCGCCCTCTCCCAGAGGAAGTTCCAGATATGCCCGACCCATAGCCAGCAACTGATCGTGACCGGCTGCCTCGCCGCCAATGGCAACCTGGATGTCTTTTCTAAGAGAGGTATCCAGTTTAATTCCATCCTTTGCGTGGGTATGTACTATATATTTTCCAAGCGTCGCCACGGCTGTTTGAGGATTGTCTGCCGCTACCATTACAAGGTTGGCTGGGTCAAAATTTACCCGTACGCCGCCCGCCCCCAAGCTGTCTAGAAAATCACATAGGATCTGCGCCTTTTCCGGTCCGGTTTCCACAGCGAACGCACTCCCCATCGTATCAGCGAAAATTGCCAATTCTCGGCAAGCGCTGCGCATGATTTCTTTTGTCTCACATTCTTCCGCCGGTACTGTGCCGATGTGGGTGGTTACCACATCGCATTCCAATTCTTTCGCCAATTCCAGTACTCTCTTGGACTTGTCTACATAGACCGCATTTTTTTCAGGATCGGTAAATCCTACACCGAAATCCCCACAAATCGCGGAAAATACCATTCCGTGGGAATGTACGATGTCTAAAGCTTCCCGCAGCTTGTCTTTGGTAATGGTGTCTACGTTGAGCGTTCCATATGCGGTGGCATATGCCTGGATTCCTGCTGCTCCCAGCGCAGCGGCTTCTGCAACGCCTTCCCGAAAGTCTTTCCGGAAGGATTCTACCATAACGCCGATTTTCATATTTATACCCATACCTTTCTTTACATTATTACAGATCAGTCTGTGGTTTCTTCATAAATGGTGCCATTTTCTTCTATATACTGTACCATTCTTTCAGGATTTTCTCCTGGTGTGAAGGTATAATACTGACGGTCGCGATGGAGAATATCCACTACGCCATAATAAATCATTGCGGTTCCATCGGAAAAGAAGCAGATTTCATATTGGGATCCTGCAATGATGGACAAAATTTTTTCTCCATCTGCTCCGTCGCTTTTCTTTTCCCAGCTTCCGTCCAGCAGGGACATAAATGCATCGTCGGGAACCAATTTCATAGAAGCGTCTGTTTCATATATATATGCCCGCACCTCCTTTGATTCCTGCAAATACTCTATAACCGCAGCGGGTTCTGTTTCCCGAGTGGCCGCGCAGCTTGAGAATAGCAGCAGTACTGCCAGCGTCAAAATGCCAAATTGGTGTTTTTTCACTTTTACTTCCTCCCTTGATCAGCCAGTTTCTGTCGACGGATATCTACTCCGCAAAAGAGCAGGGGCTTATATTCTCCAAAAAGACGGCTGGTAATTCTGTCCGCATACCGTTCCCGCAGCTCGCTTTGCGTTAAATTGGTGCTGATGATCGTTGGTTTTCCGTTGTTAATACGCATATTTACTACATTGTATATACAGGAAACGGTAAATTGCGTGGACATCTCCGCTCCAAGGTCATCCACGATCAAGAGATCCGCCTCGTAATACATACGGATATCCTCATAAGAGCCCCTGCCAAACTGTTCCCGTTCAAAATCGTCCAGCATACTTTGGATTGTTTTATACACGACCTCGTAGCCTTTGGCAATAATGGACACGGCTGTAGCAGTGGATAAGTGCGTTTTCCCAAGCCCTGTGGAGCCGACCAAAAGAAAACTGTCCTGGGTCTTTTCAGTGAAGTTTTTTGAAAAACTTTGCAATGTGTGCAGATTGTGCTCCATGGAAGCACGTTCCTTACCCTCTTTGTAATAAGAAAGAGAGAAGGTATCAAAGCTTTGTGCGAGAGCCAGTTTGCCAAGCCCCGAATCTTCCAGCATAGCCTGCGCTATGGCATGCCGCATGCAACTGCACATATTTACGCCGATAAATCCAGTATCCCCGCATGCGTTACACGTATATACAATATCTGTATAATCGGCAGGATATCCTGCTGCCAGCAGCATTTCTCCCCTTTTTTTGCGAAGCGCGGCGTTTTCTTTTTGGAGAGACTCCAGTTTTTTATCCACATCTTGTCCTGATATGGCGGCAGAAAGTACCTTTGGCGCTGTAGAGGCCAGTTGTGTGTCGATTTCCAACAAACCGGGAATGATAGGATACAGCGCCGCTTTACGTTCCTCGCTGCGCCCTACGGCAGCGCCTCTTTTGTTTTGATATGCATCTCGTACCCGTTTGATTGCATCATGCATAAGTGTTACGCGTCCTTTCCGCCTTCGTCGCCGTATGAGCGGCGAAGGGCTGCTTCAAAAAAGTCGTCTGTTTCAAAGCTGCCTTTTTTATCCTGTGCCCCATCTCGATCGTGCCGATATTGGGTGATTGCATTAGTAACCTGCTCTAGCGTTGTATAGCCGCTTTGATACCATTTTTCCAAAACTGCATTGCAGTAGGGAAGGGAGGCACCACCCGTATTTTCTACTGTTATTTCATATGCTTTTTCAATCAGCTCGTAAGGCATTTTCCATTTTCCTGCCCAGCGGCCGAACGTGTCTTTTTCCTTGGCTGTGAGAGAACGGCGACCTGCACCAAATAGACGACGCAGTTGCTTTTCCAACTTAGAAGCATCCTCAATGGCTTGCAGATGCGCATCCAGCTCATCATAGTCCATAATGCCGTCGTCAAAAAGGCCAATAGCAAGTTTTTCTATATAACGCAGGGACTTTTTCTCCATTTTCTTACAATGAGAAAACAGAAGCAGGATATAGTTGCTGTCCAGGTGAAGGTAGTCCAGCAGGCCAACTACAATTTCAACCTCAGCAATGTTAAACAGTTTTCCCATATATTGTTGACAACTGACCAAAAGATCAGCCACCTCCGCATGGGCGCTGACATAGCTTGCCACCTCTTCTGATGTATAATGGGGAAGCTGTGCCGCGCGGGCAACCGGGCGGGGGCGGGACACGGCAACACGTCCCGCCGCGCTTTCTTTTTTTGCCGCAGCCGTGTCTTTTTTTGTGCTGCTTTTCTGTGCGTTTTTTTTAACGGGCGGTGCCGTAGCATCTAAATGGATCACTCCGGCGTCTACCCAAAAGCTCAGGGCATTGTGCAGACTCTTTGGAGTGATATTCAAGGTGTCGCACATTTCTTCTTCTTCCGCTGTGGGATTGGCAAGAGCAAGAAGCAGTACTCGCAGCTTGGTTCCATCTGCGTCGCCCAGTTTATCTAAAACAGGCCCTGCAGGAATTAGAATGCATTGCCCGGTATAATCTACTTTTATTTTCACAAATGAGACCGTTCCTCTCTTTGTAGGTTTATTTTTGGCAAGAACCAGAATCGATTTTTCAAATTTTCAAATGCAGAAAACGGAAATGTACTGTAAAATCAGAGTTTCCCACACCCTGTGGAAAAACCTGTGGAAAATTCGGCATTGGCAGAACCTTCAACTGTATAACTTCGTCATATGCAGATATAAACCTACAGCGTGGAACAAATTACGGCAGTTTCGCCACTGGCAAAGGCATTGAGATCCGTTCCAGCCCGTATACCAGCGATGTATTCAAAATATGCCTGTGCGCCAACCATAGCGCCATTATCTCCACATAGCTTCAGTGGGGGCATATACAGGGCGGTATTTTCCTTCTCTGCCACGGACAAAACTGCTTTGCGCAGGTGGCTGTTGGCAGCTACGCCTCCAGCCAGCACCAGCTTTTTTTCGCCAGTATGGTGCATGACCTTTTCTAATGTTTTACAAATGCCTTGTACAGCTGCATCTGTAAAAGAGACTGCCACGCGAACCCTTTCTTCATGCGGGATAGGATCCGTTTTATCTAAGCCGTGAATTTGGCGATAATTATGAATATAATTTACACAAGCGGTTTTCAATCCGCTGAAGGAAAAGTCGAAGGTATCCCGCAGTGCAGGAGATGGGAGCGAAATTTTATCCAACTTTCCTTCCGCTAAAAGGGCATATCCTTCCGCAGCCAGGGCATCCATTGCAGCACCGCCGGGATACGGTAGGCCCAAGATTCGGCCAACTTTGTCAAAGGCTTCTCCAGCTGCATCGTCTCGTGTACCGCCAATTTCTTCAAATTGAGAAGGTGCTGACACACTGTAAATAGAGGTATGACCGCCGGATACCACGAATGCCGTAAAAGGCGCTTCCAGTGTGGGGTGCTCAAAATAGGCGGCTGCCGCATGTGCTTTAATATGATCTACCGGAATGAGTGGCAACCCAGCAGAAAAGGCAAGGGATTTTGCAAAGCTGACACCTACTAACAGGCATCCGATCAGACCTGGCGTATAGGTGACTGCAATAGCATCTAAATCTGACAAAGTCAGACTGGCGTCTCTTTGCGCCTGCTGGGTAACCATAGAAATTGCTTCAATATGAGCACGGCTGGCGATCTCCGGAACAACACCTCCGTACAAGGCGTGGGTATTTATCTGAGACGCTACTACATTGGAGAGAATTTGTCGGTGGTGAGGCCCTATATCTACAATAGCGGCTGCTGTTTCATCACAAGAAGATTCGATTGCCAGAATGCGCATAATGTTCTTCCTTTTTACGTTTAAAGTATAGCTTTGACCATAAGCAAAGCGTCTTCTGTGGGATTTTTGTAATATTTTTTGCGTTTGCCAATTTCTTGAAATCCTTTGGAAAGATAAAGCTGTATGGCAGGGATGTTAGATTGCCGCACTTCCAAATAAACCGCGCGGATATCTGCAGTTTTTGCGTGCTGTAGCATCGTATCCAGCAGCATACCGCCAATTCCCATTCGACGATAGTCAGGAAGGACGGCGATATTTGCAATGTCTCCTTCATCGCCTGCTTGGTATAAAATAGCGTAGGCAAATATTTTAGACAATTGTATATCTTTTGCTGTCCAAATTTGTGTGCAGGACTGCCGTATGGAGGAGAGAATCATATCTTTGCTCCAGGCGTCTTTTCCAAAACATATTTTTTCAATTGCTGCAAGCTGATCCAAAACAGGATCTTCTGCAGGAAATTCTGAAGGCAGTAATACTATATCTATCATACGGTTTTCGCCGGTCCGAACATATCGAAAAGGGCTTCTTTAATTTTTTCCAGACATGCCTGATATACGGCGAGGTCCCCTCCATATGGATCTGAAATATCCATAGACATTTTAGTAATTTTGGAAGCAAATTGAGGGTAGGTCCATATAAGACTGTCCGCATGTGCGGCAGTGATACCAATTATCTGAACGGCCTTGTTCAGCATGTCCGTATCTACTGGTTGTGAGATATGGTCTGGCGGAGAGATTCCAGCCAGTTCCAGCGCATGCGCAGCATTGGGAGACAAAGGAGACGCATCCGCATATAACCCTGCAGAAATAGCGGCACGGTTGTCGTTTCCATAGTAGTAATTGAAAATAGCAGCGGCCATGGGGCTGCGGCAGGTATTTCCGGAACACACGAACAAATATAAATCTTTCTTCGGCACCTGCAAGTTCTGCAATGTTTCCTCTGATTCGACAGCGATGGTACATATATTCATACACTTGCCTCCGATGTATCGGATGCAGGCGGTGTTTGCGGTTCAGATGCCTCATAGTAGGGAAGCAAAAGATCGCCGGTATCAATGCAAATTTTTGACTGCCGGTCATACAGATAGGTTCCGCTGCCGCATACGGCAAGGGTCAGATTGTAATAAAAGGCAGGCCAGGCTTTTGAGTAGAATTTTAACTGATACGTTTCATTTACATCTGTGCGCGGCCAGATAGAAGCGCTTTCTCCATTTTCAATAGCGCTTTGCATTTGCTGGATCAAGGTTTGTATAAGCTCCTTGTCTGCTGTTGCATCGCCGCTTTGAGAGCCATCGCCGATGGTACAGATGGTAATAATATTGGTGTCTTGCTGACAAAGGTAACACAAAGACGCCTCCATCTCCCAAAGCGTGGGGAGCGAAATATCGGCATTATAAAAAAACAGAGTGGTACCGCCGGAATAGGCGCCGGTGAGATAATCTTTGGGATCCAGCGTTCCTACTTGATACAGTGTTTCTCCGATGGCATCATCAATTTTACCGTATTCTACACCTTGGTTGGTGGGTTCGTACCCTACAGGGGCACTGCGGTATGTGTTTCCCAGCCCATCGGACAGGGTACCATCTTCCTGAAAGGTATAGTTTGCCTCTTTTGCGCAGGCGCACAAAAGCAACACCAGAGCTAGTAGCAGCACACAGACACGTTTCATCGCTTTCTCCATTTCTTTAATATCCAAACTTTCCTGAGAGACTGTCGTCATTTTCCACCCAGTCCTGTGTATTGTAAATGGTAAAGGTATCTTTTGTCTCCCGGATATATACGTGTTCAATGCCAGCATTGATAATATAGCGCTTGCACATCATACAGGAGCATGTCCCACTGACAAGCTCCCCTGAGGGGGATGTACAACACATGTATAAGGTTGCACCCAGCATTTGCTCTCTTGTAGCTGCGATGATTGCGTTTGCCTCCGCATGTACGCTGCGGCACATTTCATATCGCTCTCCACGAGGGATGTTCATTTTATCCCGGGGACATTCCCCCAGGTCAGTACAATTGACACGTCCTCGAGGTGCGCCGTTGTAGCCTGTAGAAATAATTACGTCGTTTTTAACAATGATCGCACCAAAGCGGCGACGCAGGCAAGTACTGCGTTCTGATACAGTTTGAGCGATATCTAGATAATAATTGATTTTTGAAACTCGATCCATAACCATTCACCAATTTTATAATATTTCATATAAGGATAGATACTCATATTATACCTGTATCGACAAATAAAATCAACCACAAAACTAAGTATGGAAAATTTATTTGTAAAGTTTTTATAAAAGGCTTGCCATCACGACGGTGGAAATAGACTATCCCTCCGTAGTCATTTATGATAATAATATCTTAAAGTATGACTCGGGTAAATAAGAAAAAAGAGCGGCTATGCCGCTCTTATATTTTAATCTGCTTTAAATATTCTTTGTAGTCCTCGTGCCAAACGCTGTAAGCAGGGTCCTCTCTGTAGTCTGGCAGATCATAATGCTTTTGCAGATACTCACCGATAAACCGCGTGACCTTGCGGGCGCCCCGAGTATTTAAGTGATTTCCGCCATCTCGGGAGTCGGTAGTCCAATCAAAGTCAAACCGGTCGCGGTCCAGATTCAGATCAATAAAGGGAAGATCCCGTTCTTTGGCGAACTCTTTTACGGCGTTATGCCGCTTGTAGTTCCAGGAAGACTCGGAAGGCATCTCCAGCAGAAGCAGTTCTATCCCGTTTTCTTCGCATAGCTCTTTGATTTTGTCGACTGTCATTACTGAAAACGGCGGAATTTTATCCTTTTCATCTGTTTCCACCATATATTCTTTGCCATTGTATTCCTTTACCTTGTTGGAGAGCATCTGTCCCTTGGTCACACAATGGGCGGTATAATAGGGCTTTCGCAGAACATCCTTCCATTTCATTTTTTTCCATCGATTATGGTAACGAAATACGCTGAAAGGCTCTCCCAATACGGAGTTGAACGCATTGATAATGTTTTGGGAGGCGTCTGTTTTGGTAAACATACCGTCTGTCTCTAAGATTACCAGCTTGGGTGTCTGACAGGTAAGAATACGTTTCAGCATCGCCAGGGAGCCTGCTGGCACCTGCAATCCTTCTGCGCTTACATAGGAGGTGTATCCAAAACTGTTCCAAAGCTCCATAGGAGAAAATCCGCTGTAGGCGTCACTGTTGCCTACCACGACCACGTCGATGGAGTTTTTGGGCTCGGAATAGAAGCCGGTAGCGTTGGGGTTGATGATACCGCTTTCTTTGGTGTTGTCCTTGGGAGCCATCATATAGGATAATCCCAGCAGTAAAAGTGCAAGGATCAGGATAAATACAATGCTTTTGACAACGCAGGAAAGGAGGGTGTTTTTTGATTTTTCCATTACAATCCTCCTTTAAAACTGCCCGTAAATAAAGGCAACTTGGTCATATCCGGAACCGTATGCGCCGAATATGATAACTGCTAAAATGAGAGCAAGATATACGCTCCAGCGTATGACAATATTTTGCCCTGCAATATGTTCTCGCAGGGAATACCCTTTTTCCTGCAGAATGCTTACAAATAAAACCACTACGCATCCGGCGGCAATGGCAATGAAATCCCATCCGTCGATACACATATGCAGCAGGGTACCGTCGTAGAAATGCTGGGGTGCGAAATTCGTAAAAATTCTATACACAATCTCACCAAAGACCCCTACCGTTTCTGCCCGGAACAAAGTCATACCGCCTACTACCAGAATACAGGTGCGCAGTATCCGCACAATGCGAAAAGCACTGCCTTCCCGATTCAACTTAAGCTTTGCGGCACACTGCGCAAACAAAGGTTCCAGCAGCATGCCAAGGAGCATGATTACGTAATAGTACATACCATATGCAAGGTACTTCCAGCCTGCCCCGTGCCATATTCCATTACAAATCCACACGCAGAACAGTGCAGCGGCAGAGGGAATCAAAGCGCCAAGAAAAGGCGTCAGTTTTTCCTTGGCTTTTTTTGAGAGCTTAGCAAATCCTTTTGAGAGGGACACGGAATAAAATATATAATCCCGCAACCAAGCGCCCAGCGTAATGTGCCAGCGCCGCCAGAAATCATTCACAGAGGTAGCAAAGAAGGGACGAGCGAAATTCTTCGGCAGATTTATGCCAAACAGTTGTGCACTGCCGATTACAATGTCCATACATCCGGAAAATTCCATATAAATCTGGATGGTAAACAAAATTCCGCCTACCAGAAGTGCGACGCCGCTTTGCTCTGCATAATTTTTAAATACTTCCGCTACAAAGGGATTGGCTCGATCCGCAATCACCATTTTTTTGAAAAGGCCCCAAAGGATCAGCTGCACGCCCCAGGTTAGGTTTTGATATGTAGAGCGGTTTCCCTCCATCAGCTGGTCTGCCGTCTCATCAAACCGCGCGATGGGCCCTTCTACGATTTGTGGGAAGAAGGAGAGAAACAAGGCTACCTTGCCCAAATGCATATCTGCTCTGTATTTTCCACGATAAACGTCGATGATATATCCGGCTGCCTGGAGCGTATAGTAAGAGATACCCAGCGGAAGGAGCAGCTTCAGCGAGGGAAGAGCGTTTTCCAAGTGAAGCAGCTTTAGAAACTGATTGACATTTTCGCTGACAAAAGGATAATACTTTAAAAAGGCAAGCAGTCCGAAGATAAATAGCAGGGCGAAAGCGCACACGGCTTTCTTTTGCCAGCCTACAATTTTTCGCAGCTGTTTTTTACCTTCTTTATCCAGCGCTTTTTTGGACAGGTCAAAGCCGTCCTGTATTTTATTTAAAAAGATACCGGCCAGGTATACCGCCACGGTGGACAGCAACAGAAAAATCAGCGTGGTGGGGCTGTTCAGCCAGTAAAATATGTAGCTGGCAAGAAGTAAAACCCACCAGCGGTATTTTTTCGGCATTCCGTTATACAGAAGGACCACCGCGCCAAGAAACGGAAGCAAATATACAATGGAACTGTATGCCATAGCTTGTTTATATCCTTTGGTTTAATCTCTTTTAGTCGTCGGAAAGCCGCTGTATCATTGCGTATATAGCGTCTACCGTCTTGAAGTTTTCCGGAACCACATCCACTGGTGTGATTTCAATATCAAAAGCGTCGTTCAGTTCTCCGACCAACATGACTACGGACATAGAATCCAGTACATGGTCTTCAATCAAATCTGTTTGGGCGGGGAAATCCACGCCGGGCTTAAGGTTTTCAAGAATTTCAAGCAGTTCTTCCATGATAAATTGATCCTTTCATATATAAATAAAATTATTTGCAGGTTACGATATGGGCGCAGGAGCAGACGCGGACTCTAATGTGGAATAATTTTTTCCAAGCCAGGCCCGGTCAATTTTTCCGTTTTGATTGTACGGCATTGCTTTTACCCGTATAAAGCCGCTTGGCATCATGTAGGTAGGCAAACGCTGTGCTAGGGCCTGGCACAGGGAAGCGTCTTCCAGACGCTTCCCTTGATATATTAAAAGTATTCTATCCCTCTCTCCGTCGTATACAGCGGCACAAGCTGTAATTTCCGGAATCGCTCCGGCGGCAGCCTCGATCTCGCTTAGCTCGATTCTGTACCCCATATGCTTAATTTGAAAGTCCTTGCGGGAGATGTACAATAGCTCTCCCTGCTCGTTTTCCCGTACCAGATCGCCTGTTTTGTAAACTCGTTCCGGGTAGCTATTTTGCAGAGGATTTTGCACAAAGGCCGCAGCGGTTTTCTCTGGATCGTTATAATATCCCATTCCCACAAAGGGGCCGCGGACATACAGCTCGCCTTCCGTACCGGTGGGCGCTTCTTTGCCGTCCTCTCCTATAATGAACACACTGCAGTTGTCGCATGCCCTGCCGATAGGCAATGTATCTGTGTCGGCAAAGCGTCTGTTTACAACATAATAGGTACAGATGTCGGTGGTTTCCGTAGGGCCGAACAAATTGGCAAACATAGCGTCCGGCAGCTTATCCATCCAGTAATTTAGTTGGCGCACCGGCATTACTTCTCCGGCAAACAAGACCTTTTTCAGATGAGCGGGCATCGCATAGTCCAGTACCTTCCAGTTGGCTACAATACATAGAGCGGAGGGTACCCAGTAAATGGTGTTTACTGTCCGCTGGTTGAGAAACTCAATCAGTTTTACCGGGAAGGAAAACAGGCTTTTGGGGATGATATGCAAAGTGGCGCCTGCACGCATAGTGGCGTAGAGATCCGACACGGACATGCTGAAATAAAAAGGCGTTTGATTCGCAAATACAGTATTTTCTGTGATACCAAAGGTATCAATAAACCATTTGGAATAAGCGATTACATTTTTGTGGCTCAGAATCGCTCCCTTAGGATTACCGGTAGAACCGGAGGTGAACAGTGCATACAAGGGATCCGTGTCTACCATAGAACGGCGGATCTGTTCCAGTATGACGCTGTCCGAATCGGAAAAAGCGCAGGTTTCATAGTCAAGAAAGGGAATATCCGGCGCCCATGCGGCGCGTTCCTCCTGCCAGTCTTTTGGAAGAACAACGGCCGCGGGCTGTAGTGTGTGAAAAATCTTTTCCACTCTGGCCTGAGGCATTTCGCTGTCAATCACCACGTAAAAGTTTCCGCTGTATACCACGCCCATCATTGCCATTAGCGCTTCTGTACAGCGAGGCATAAGCACCGCTACGGGGCGATTGCGGATTCCTTCCTTGGCGATAGCCGTACCAATCGCCTGAGCGGTTTCCAAAAATGCTGAGTAGGACACGGATTTATCCGCATCTGCGAAAATGATCTTGTCCGGATGCATTATAGCAGATTTCTCTAAAAATTGCAAAATATTTTTCATGGCGCTATTTCCTTTCTTTGCCTGCACGGCATATGCCGTGCAGGCAGTCGGTTTATCGATTGCGAATTGCGTCAATGGGGCGCTTGGAAGCAATCCGTTTCACAGGCAGATAACTTGCCACCGCTGCTACCAAAAGGCTCACTACCAAAAGGAGCAGCAACTGACGGGGCCCAAAGTTCAAAATAGTGATGAGGATCCCTGCCTCGTGACGGATTACATAGTTGATAATCATTGTGGCGGCAAAAACGCCGATGGAGGACAGGACAAAGTTGATCATTGCGATGATAAAGCTTTCTGCAAAGAAGATTCGGAATACGTCGTTGCCTCGGGATCCGATAGCCCGCAGGATGCCGATTTCCTGTTTCTTATAGGAAATACTGGTGCTGATAAAGTTGGCCAGCATAAGCGCCGCGAACAGAGCGAAGCCAAGGCCGATGTACAGGAACACGTCTGCCAGACTGTGCAGGACGCTGTTTACCGTATCCAGTTCATAGGTAACAGAGTTTTTCAGTTCAAATCGCTCTGTTTTGCTTTCGTCTTCATAGCAGTAGGCCACTATCTTGTTAATCTCTTCTTTATCTTCCGGCATCTCTCCTACGGCGAACGCGTAAACCGCGTCTTTGCCGTCTGTAAAGGCGTTAAAATCCTTATCGGATACTACCGTTGTAGAAGCCATGTTCGTGTTGCCATCATCGGTTTCCAGAATGCCGACAACTTTGTAGCCTTCTTCGTGTTGGGAATCAAAATTGCCAAAGGTGCTGAATTCTCTCCTGAAAGAGGCTTTTTTTAGCGTTTTGATCAAATGATCCATCGTGGCTTCATCATTCTGCATGTCTCCGTTGGATACGATTCCGTCGCCATTGTAGTTGCGCAAAACATCCGAAGTGACGATAATTTCATTGTCGGCGAGTTCTTTTTTCTCTCCGTCAATCCAGGTAATGTTTTGATTCTGTACCAGATCCAGCGTAGTCAGATAGGAAGGGTCAATGACCATTTCATTTCCATTTCCCTGATCGCTAAAGTAATACAGCCATCCGTTGCTGATTTCGTAGATGGGAGCGCGGCTATTCAGCAGGGTATCCATGTGGCCCTCGCCAATCATGATAAGACCTGCCAGGCTATATCTGGAGGCAATCGCAAATTCGTTCATCAGCGCATAGTCTATAATTTGATCAGCCGCGCTGACATTCTGTCTTTTTTCTGTAAGGTATTTGTATCTGTCCAAATCCAGTCCAGTATCAACTACGCCAGTTATTATATACTTTGTATCGCCAAATTGCAAGGTTTTTCCGATCATATCGTCATAATATTGAATCGGTTCATAGGTAAAC
>CAJUIQ010000036.1 GCA_910586545.1 uncultured Eubacteriales bacterium | reverse complement strand
CGAACCTGACATCAACATCGACATTGATAAAGACGGCGAACCTGATATCAACATCGACATTGATAAAGACGGCGATCCCGATATCAACATCGATACCGATAAAGACGGCAAACCTGATATCAATATCGATACCGATGGTGACGGTAAGGCTGATATCAACATTGATACCGATGGTGATGGTATAGCGGATACCAATATCGTTACAGATACTGATCCGGATAATACCAACAAGCCAGACGTTGATGTAGATAAAGACAGTGAACAGGATAACACAGATGATACTACTAAACCGGTTGAAACGGATAAGAACCCATCTGTACCGCAGACGGGAGACAACTTTAACAGTATTATTTTGGCATTCATTTTGAGCCTTACAGCAGTATTTGCTCTGTTAGTTATCCGTCGTCGGTCTAATAAAAAGTCCTGTGAAAGCAAAAACTAAATAATGAATATAGGGAGCATTGCAAAATAGGTGGGCAAACCGTCTATGGCGCAATGCCCCTTATTTTTTTGGATAGTCTTAATATATATGTATAATTAATCGTAACTGATTTGAATAAAGCCCGATTAAAAATAGAAAATATATAATAGATGAACTGCTTTAAGGCGGAAAGGACGACACTTTGATCTATACAGTAACCTTCAATAGGCTAGATGCAGGAAGCGCAACCGCATTTTCAGTCGGTCTTGCGACAAAAGAACGTATAGATAAAAAGTTTGCAGTGAGCGTTAGGAAAAACTGTAGTCATGATAGAATTGAGATGTTGCACATATGTTAAAAGGAGTAGGCGTATCCAGCGGAATTGGCATTGGCAAAGCAGTTAAGTATATTACACGGACTGTGGCATATGCAGATACCGCTATAACCGATACGGGAACAGAAAAAAATCGGTTTAGAAAAGCCGTTTGTCAGTTTGTACAAAGAAATGAAGAATGGGCCAGTCGAGTGGATGCATCTGGGGCTGATGGAGAAATTCTTCGCAGCCATATTGCGATACTGAATGATCCTTGGGTATTGTCCCATATAAATATGGAAATAGATGCAGGAAAGCGTGCGGAAAGAGCAGTGGAAAAGGTATGTGACAAGCTCTTTGCTATGCTTTCGTCCGTAGAAGATAGATATATGCGTCAGCGAACTGAAGATATTGCCGATATAAAAAGGCAGCTTATAGAAAATTTTTTAGGAATGGAAGATTTTGATCTAAAAGAGCTTCCACCGGATACTGTACTCATTACAGAAGTGCTTACACCTGCAATGATGGCGGAAATAGATGTGAGAAACATTGCAGCAATCGTAGTAGAAAAGGGTGGGGTAACTTCACATTCTGCAATTATTTCCCGTGCGCTGAAAATTCCCGCAGTGCTAAACGTAAACAATGCGTTAAGAGAAATTGTCGCAGGGACAACGCTGCTAGTTGACGGCGGGTCAGGAGATATATATACAAACTTTGACAACAATTTAAAGTGTAATTTTTTAAAGGCGCGGGAAAGCTGCGTGAAAAAAGAAGCAATTGCCGAGATGTTTAGAGAAAAGAAAACTGTAACAGCCGATGGTATAAGAAAGGAGTTGCTTGCTAATATAGGTTCGCCGCGAGAACTTGCCGCTGCTATTGCTGAAGATGCTGAAGGAATTGGACTTTTCAGAACGGAATTTTTATTTATAACTAAAGCTGTGCTGCCTTCGGAGGAGGAACAATTTAAGGCCTATAAAGCTGTTGCGGTGGGTATGAAGGGTAGGAAAGTCCGTATTCGTACACTGGATGTAGGCGGTGACAAAGATATTCCGTGTTTGAAGTTAAAGAAAGAAGAAAATCCACTTCTTGGATTTCGCGCTATAAGGTATTGTCTTGAGAATAGGGAACTGTATAGAACACAACTTCGGGCGATTCTGCGTGCATCGGCTTATGGAAATGTTGCAATCTTGATTCCAATGATCACACGAGTCGATGAGATTTTAAAAGTTCGGGCAATTATTCAAGAAATAAAAAAGGAATTGGATAATGCGCAGATTCCATATAAAAAGGATATTGAAGTAGGTATTATGATTGAAACGCCGGCGGCGTGTCTAACAGCGGATTTACTTGCAGAATACGTCGACTTTTTTAGTATCGGTACGAATGATCTTACTGGATATATTCTAGCTGCTGACAGAGGTAATGCCGATGTAAGCTCTTTGTACTCAGTATTCGATCCGGCAGTTATAAGGGGGATAAAGTATATTATTGCTTGTGCAAAGAAGCGAGGGATTCCATGCGGCATGTGTGGAGAGGCCGCCGCCGATATAAGACTTTTACCGCTGCTTGTAGCCTTTGGGCTGGATGCATTAAGTGTGGATCCGTCAAATATCTTCTTTATGCGGGCAGGACTTTCCAAGCTGAATCAGTCAGAATGTAATGCCATAGCAAAAGCGGTATTTGAAAAAAAGACTGAGCAGGATATACTGCGGTGTCTTACGTCAAAGGCAAAGCGCATATTTAAATTTGATTATACAGAAACTTAAATTTATTTGAATAATAAAAATAAAGCGGTCATTTATTGACCGCTTTATTTTGTATGATAAGCATGTCAAAGCAAGACGGACTGGTACCGCCGGCGAGCTGCGACTGGTGCGTGTTGTATAGGACATATTCCGTGTGTCATAGACTGCGCACGTTTCATATATCCTTTGTGGGTAAGAACCCTGGGAAAAGGCTGCAATATAAAAATGTTTTTATGAGAAAATGTCGTATGTCTTTGGAACAAGTCGTTGTACAACGATAAATATTAAATCAATATCGTAAAAAGAGAAAAATATGAAGTTACTAATCCTGTTTTGGAAGGCCTAGCTGCAAAAAAATATGTCTTAGAGCTAATTTCTTTTTGCAGTGATATGAAGAACTTTTTTGATTATTGTTCTTATCAGCTTCCAGCGCAACAAATGCTGTTCGCATATTTGCAAGAAATTATGGCGTAAAGGAAGTATATTAGAACTTTGTAATCGGAGAAGTATTACAAATGCAGCCCCCATTTCATGCGTCGAAATCTTCATAAAAGCCAAGAAAGGTATGATCACAACAATGACAGAAAATTTGCGTGTGAGTTGTTTGATAAATCCCAGATGGGATATCAGCAGCAAGTCTTACATAGGTGATGCTGCCGATTATGAAAAGGGAACTCTGATTGGACTGTCCTCGGAAATCTATGACGGCAGCATGACAGTTGTGGGCGTTGTAATACTGGATACGGACAGCAGCCTACAGACGATTCCCATACAATTTATAACAAAAATTACAGAATAAAAGGAGAATAACACGATGGCAATCAGCACAAGCGGTATTTATTTGAAAGTTAAAGGTACAGCATCTGAGACATATGAAGACCTGGTAGATATTAAAGCATTCCCGGATATGGGTGCGGCTCCGCAGACTATTGAGACGACAACACTTTCCGATACTGCACAGAAATTTATTATGGGCGTGAAAACAACGGTTCCCATGGAATTCACTGCAAACTATGATCCTGCAGACTATGATAAATTGATCGCACTCACTGGTGAACAGAATTTTGCCTTGTACTTCGGCAAGAATGGTGAAAATGGTATCTTCACGTGGTCGGGTGAACTGACGGTTTGGGTAGTTGGCGCAGGAACCAACGCTGCTGTGGATATGAAAATTAGCATCGTTCCCACCGGAGAGATTAACAAAGAAAAAGAATAAGAATTTGCTTAAAAAATCGGGGGCAACAAATGCCCCCGATTCAAAAGATAAAAAGGAAAGAGGAAGTAAAAAATGAAGATTAACGGAAAAACATATAAAATGCCCGAGCTCAGTTTTAATGCGATGTGCCAGTTAGAAGATATGGGAATTTCTATGGCAGATTTCGACAAAAAACCTATGGCTGCAATCCGCGGATTTTTGGCTTTAGCCATCGGCGATACAGAAACTGCAGGTAAAGAATTGGAGGCGCATGTTGTAAACGGCGGTGATTTTACGGAGATCGTGGAAAAAATTGCAAAGGCGGTGCAGGATAGTGGTTTTTTTCAAGCGCTCTCGACGAAACAGATCCAGCAGAGGACGGAGAGCGACTCCAAAGCAAAATAACCTCTATTAAAGATGCAATTTACAATGTTTGGCTTGTCCAGGCGCTTACGATTGGAGTGGATTACCAAACTTTCTGGGATCTAACTCCTAAAAAGCTTGCCCCGTTTGTTGAGGCTTTCAAACAGCGGCAGGAACATGCGGCGCAGGAATACCGCGCAAAAGCAAATTTCTCTGCATGGCTGCAGGGTATATATATTGCCCGGGCAATAGCTGTGAACTTTTCTAAAAATACTTCTTATTTTGATCAGCCCATAGTGCTTACACAGCAGCCGGCGGAAGAAGGGGACAAGGGAAAAGCAGACGCTATTAAATTTGCATGCTGGGCAAAAGCCTTTAATCAGCAATTTCAAAATAAAAAGCCGGAGGAGCGCGTATAAAACTTTGCCAGTATACTTTTTGCGGTGGAAGGCACGCGACTTTCGGCTTTCCTTTTTATAAAAAAGCTGCGCACCTTCCGTGCGCAGCCACCTCTCATTTCAAGGAAAAGTAAATATATTTGTTTCGCCCATAGGATATAGTTAGCATTTTTGCATTCTCACTGTCTCCGTGAAAATAAACATAAAAGTCTACGCTTCCATCCCCGCCCATTGTCACATCATATACATATGGAATATTTAAATTATATTTTCTCTCAATTTCATATTCTGAGTAGGCGTAGTCTTCTTCTATAATCTGGCCGTTATTGCAAAGCAGTTCAAAATCAGCATTATAAAGACTGAGCCGCGCCCCGTTTTTTAAATTGGCAACGGTTAAATTCATTTTTATCACAATATCGTCTGCATGGCCGACTACCTCCAAAACCTTCATTTGCAGGTCTGCTTTGCTTGCAGGAATTGTAACATATTCTCCTATGGCAATTGGTTGATCCGGCGTGTGCCCAATAGGGGTCTCCTCTTCTGTGGTCTCTTCTGTTTCTTTTTCAGCTTCTTCTGTAACAGGTTCTGTGGTTTCTTTCGTTTGACTTGTACTGCTGGAAAAAATATCGCAGCCGCAAAGACATAGACAAGACAAAACAAGCAGGAACAAAAGAATCTTTTTCATAATTATATCTCCTTCTTATGCTGCATAATACAAAGTAGTACGGATGGTATAATTCTACAAATTTATTTTATCATATCCTAATTATTTTGTCAATTATAATAGAATAAAAGAGAAATTTATTTTTGTTTACAATTATTTATAAAATAAAATCCAAATTACTTGCGTAAAAAATAAGAAAATAAATGCGGCTTAAAAACCAAATGGAACGCATTGTTCCACTTGTGCAAAGCGTAAGTTTTTGCAGACATACTACACAAAACCAGAGATGCCCAAGGGAGGGGTTTGGCGAAAGCGAAACCGTTGCCTTGGCCACCTGTGGCCAGCGATATACGATTATTTTTCTTTTTACGTATAGCGTAAGTTTGCTAAGAAAGGAGGAGATAAAAGAAAAGCTGCACAATGGTGCAGCTTGAAATAGTTAAATTTTTGTGTTTACTTTAAGCCTGCTTGTGCTTTGCTTTTGAGTTCAATATTATTCAAGAGAAAAATATATTTTGGGATGGTCGTTATACATCGCTAATTTGGCTTGATTTTTTGGCACAATAAATAAAGCATAAACATCTGTACTGCCGGGTACAGCGAAGTCTACATCTAAATGATATCGAATATTTAAGAGATCCTCAATCCCTTTACTGCTGTAGGAATCACAACAAGTACCATCTTCTTGGAGAATTTTGATAGAATAGAAGCCCAATGGATTTATAAAATTTTCTATGCTAACATAGCCCGCATGAAATTTTAGCAATATATATTCCTCATTTTCGTTGGCTTCGTATAACGGATATTTTGACGCCTGGTATATTAAATCAGATGCCGACTGTCCTCGTATAACTTCTGTTAATGTAAGCTCTTCTATATAATGCTTAGAAGAAGTGGAATATTCAATATAAAATGTCTCATTTAGCCCAACAGGGTTCTCTACTGTACCAACACCCGGTTCAGTGGTAGTTACCGTGGTAGAATCGGGTGGAGGAACGGTCGTTATTTCTGTAGTTAATTTGTCTTTCTGAAAAAAAGGATTTGTCAATCTCGTACATCCTGTAACAACGCACACAAACATAGCCATTATGAATCCTATAATTACATATTTTTTCATTATGATACCTACTTTCTACTAAAAAAGAACTTATTGGAAAGGATGTGAAAAGATACTAACTTAATTATAATAAAATTAAAAAAAAAGTCAATCAAAATCTAAAAAAGAAGGGAAAATATATGCCAGTAAATATGGATAAAACACTACAGCTTATTGGTAGAGAATTATCTGCGGCATCGGAACAATTGGTTGCTGCATCTACAACTTTGCAGACGGAAATAACAAATGTAGTGACGGCGGTTGGGGCAAATCTTACGAACCTTACCAATCCAATTGTTGAGGCTGCGACAAGCACTTTGGGCAAGTTAGGAGAAAATCTTTCAATCGCTTGGAATGAAATACTTGGAGAGAAGTTTCAAATGGTAACAGAAGGATTAATAAATTTATGGCAAGAAATTAATCCAATATTTTTAAACGATATGTATGGCTTCATATCCTCGTTATGGAATACGTTGCTTATAAGCACACTTTCTGCTCTTAGTATGTTTATACAAAATACAATATCCTTTTCGTTAAACGAACAATTGATGCCGTTTATAATGAAAACTCTGAATACAACGCTTAGCGCGCTGACCATTTTTATTCAAGAAAATGTTTCTGCTGTTTTACATGATCAGTTAACGCCATATATTCAGGAAACAATTCAGACAGCAGTATATGAATTAAAAGAGCTTATTGGTGAAACGTTTATATTAGTGAAAGAAACTATCACGGCAATATGGGGCGAAACTGTTCGGCCTATTTATGATGAAGCAAAAAGAATATTTTATGAGACTAAAGACGAGATTATAAAGAAGTTCGAGCCTATAGAGAAATTAATTAAAACTTTTAATGAGTATCTGGACAAAGATTGGGCGGAACTGAAGAGATTGTTAAATGAGACAGTTACAGAAATTTTAGATACTGTGAAAACAAGCACATTAAAATTTGCTAAAGATTTTTATATGGATGCGCGAGGAAGTTTATCTAAAATAGTAAATATCATAGGTTTGGCTGTACAGGCTTTTATTACATATCTAGGATATAAAGAATTCGGACTTTTAGGCGGTATAGCCGGATGGTTTGGAGGAGATTATGTCAAGAATAAATTAATCGAAGCTTTCAAAGACATCGATCAAGAGATAGTCGAAAATCTTGAGAAAGAAACGCAGAATTCTGGAAATTTGGGAAAGGTACAAGGCTTAACCATGCCTTACCGTCTAGCCGAAGGGGGTATACCGGGATACGGTGAGCTGTTTGTTGCGAGAGAAGCGGGACCGGAGTTTGTAGGATCCTTCGGAAGCCGAAATGTAGTCATGAACAACGACCAGATTGTAGCGGCGGTATCCGGAGGCGTATACAATGCGGTGCGCCGTGCAAACGCGGAGCAGACCCAGCAGCCCATCTATTTGAACGTAGAGGCAAAGGTGCGGGAAAACGTGCTCTTTGATATGATGGAAACGGTGAAAGCAGAGCGGGGCGTTCGCCTTGCTACAGGAGGTGTTTGGTAATGTTTAAAATCGACAATACGGAGTTTGACGTGGGCGTCACAGCCCTGTCCAGAAAGTTTGCGGCCCAGGAGCGGGAAACGGCCCGCAGCACCACTACTGGTACGGCGATTCGGTCGGTAATCGGCTCGTTTTACAACTATACGGTGCAGCTGCAGACTTCAGCGCTCCATCCGGATCAGTACGACGCGCTGTATGAAATTCTTACGTCGCCGGACGAGTTTCATATTTTTGAAATGCCTTACGGACAAACTACCTATACGTTTATTGGGTACATAACCAGCGTATCGGATACTCTTGGGTTCATACGGAACGGTGAAAATTATTGGTTTGACCTGTCCTTTGAGATTGTACCGCAGGCTGCCAAAAGGAGGTAAGGCCCATGGGTGCAAAGATCATTTATAAAAACTATGCGCTTATTGATAAAAAAAGTACTATTATCTCGAGCAATAGTATAAGCCCCTTTGCCCGGCTAAAAGATTTACAGGACGACAGCATGCCCCGGCGGCTGGCTTCCTTTGAGGAGCAATATATGTGCAGCGATGTAGGATATCCGTTTTACTGTCTAGGAGACGATATAACGGAAAGCGTGGGCTATATCAGCGAGGTCATGTGTGACAGAACTGGCGAATTTGGTTGGAGGGATGATTATCCTGTTCTTACAGTTCGTATGTATGATATGGAGGAAGGAAGGACAAAATTTCCGATTACATCTGACGGAATTACGTTATATTTTTCTCCTATAGAAGAGGAGTATGCCACCGAGGTAGAGTTAATCTGGCATTTAGCAGTTGCTCCAGGAGGAAAAGAGAAAACAGTGACGGATACGTTTTATCCGGACAGCAACGTATTTTTCTGCAAAAAGAAGGTAGAGGGATATATACAGTTGGATATTATCTTTAAAAAGTGGTCTTTCGGTCACAGATGGGCCCGGCTGTACCGAATCGATTACGGTCATGAGGAAGTATATGAAGGGGATGTGGTTCTTTCTGCTTCTGTAACGGAGAATGTAAATCTGGTGGCAGATCAACTGCAGGTCAATACCAGCAGCGTGGTGCTTTGGGCGGATCCGGAAGCAACCTTCCAAGAACAGCAGGATTTTGAAATTTGGTATGGCGGAGAACGGATTGCAAAGCATTATGTAACGGATTTGAAAATGCAGGGGCAGCGAGTATCCATAACCGGAAACGATATTCTATCCAAGCTGGACAAGTCTAAAATAAAGTCCATATCTTCTACAGGCATGACATTGGCCGATTGGGTGGAGAAGATTTTGTCCGATGGAGAGGATACAGGACCGTCTGCTGTTGTTTTGGATTTGGAGTCTGACGCATCTATTTTAGATAAGCAGATTAGTGGATCCATTGATAAAGAGATGACGAAAAGAGAAGCGCTTACTGTGCTGTGTCTTTCTGCTGGAGCATATGTGGATACCAGCCGTTCCGATGGGATTTTAATTAAATCTACGAGGGACGCGCTGGAAGCGCCCCCGGTTGTTCCAACTGCCCAAAGGATAAGCCGGCCGAAAATCATTCCGGAGGTGCAGGTGTTCAGCGGTGACAGCACGGAGATGCGGGAGCCGTATCGTACTTTGGCGATCAAGTATAAGGAATCTGATAAGAAAGAATATGTAATAACGGAGCCTTTGAAAAATACGGCATATTCCGGAAGCGCGGCGGAGCTGGTACTGGATGCGAGCGCCATGTGCGTAACTAAAGTGGATGCAGACTCGGCATACAAGCATTTCAACACACTGCGGGATCTGTATGCTAAGTATTATTTCCATTCAGAGTTTTACAAGGCAAAATCTGTAATGGACAGTGATATTCACCCTGGCGACCGAATCTTGATCAATGGAAAAGACGTGTTTCTCGTACAGCGGACGCTCCATCTGGAAGGAGACAAGCTTGTTGCAGATGGAACATACAAATTGGTAGAAGGCAGGTGAGATAAATGGCAAGTGGATATTTTGAAGGCGTAGGTGATCACAAGTTATATTGTGTGTGGGATTCAAAAGCCGACAATGAGAAAAATACCAGTGATGTGGCTCTGACAGTATATTGTCGGTACAGGATAAATACGGGGATGATGGCAGGAGAAATAACGGTTGATCTTGCGGAATTTGGAGAGCCAAACACAGTAAAGACGGAGGCTTTTTATGATAACTTTGGCGGCAGTTCCGGCACTAAGAATAAATATTTGACCCGCTGGGTGTGGAAAGGAATCCCGCACAAACCCGACGGTACAAGAACGGTAAAATTGTCTGCTGTCTGGCTTGTGGGATCAGATAAAATAACAGCAGAAGAGGAGGTGGTCTTGGATCCGATTCCCCAGGACCCGCCTGTGTTGGAATATAGGCAAGTGGCGGAGATAGGTCAGGACACAGCACTCCTTACTATGAAAGCCAGCCACGCTCGTGGAATCAAGGAATATATATTCACCGTAAACAATATTAAGATAAGGACTAAAGAAGATAATGCGACTTTTCATAATCTGAAGCCTAATACGCAGTATGTAGCAACGTTTCAGGCAATAGCCTCAAACGGTATTGCTACCAAAACAGTGAAAGAAATTTTTACAACGAAGCCGATATATATAGAGTCTATTACTGCTCGGGAAACGGATTATTTACAAAAAGGTATGACGACACAGCTGCGTGTGAAGACATCTCCGGAAATCGTCAGTATTCAGGAGCTATTGTATACCAGTAGCAACCCCAAAGTAGCTACTGTTTCACGGGATGGAATCGTGCATGCCGTTTCTGCAGGAACATGCCGTATCCATATTTGCGCAGCAGACGGCGGAGGGGCAGAAACATTTGTGACCATTGATGTAGAAGAGGGTATAAAATGTGTGTACGTCATCAACCCGCAGATACACCTTCCTGTAAATGGAACCAGTAATATCATTTGTTCTGTATATCCGGAAACGGCTAGTCGCAAAGAGCTATTATTTTCTAGCAGTAATACAGACGTAGCCGTGGTAACAGACACTGGAGCGGTAACTGGAGTTAGTATTGGAGAAGCGACTATCATAATTCAGACAAATAATGCGTTTGAAAACACAAAATATATTTGTAAAGTAAAAGTAGAAGAAACATCGGTATGGAATGAGATGTTTTCTTTGCCTCAGGGATGCCGATGGGATTACCGAATTCCTGCCGCAATCCAAACCAATCTTTGCTATATATGGAATCGTTTTGCAGAGGTTTTTGGAGACGAAAGTCTGGAGCCCTTAGAAGATATTGATTTTTCTGGAGGATATGGTACCAATATACGAGAAATCAAGATAAAAATTAATGCTCTGGAGCGCAACATTGACAGAGTCAACCAAATCATAGACTGGACCAATCCATACTACGTGGAGCATAAAGAATTTCATGAATCGACTCCGATACGAGAGGACATCAATCGATGGATTCAGTTTTGTGCGGTTATGAAGTCGTTCGTTGATGAGGGCAAGTACAATCTGTATACTTTGTCTCTTGCGGGAGAAATTTTGGCGATACGTATCAATAATGAATTGCAGCATTTATGTATAATAAGAGAGGAGAAATGAAATGGCAATAAAAGTAAAAGAATTGTCCCAAAATGGAGCACAGGCGATTTTACAGTTGGATGCACGAGGAACCGTTGCGTTGGTAGGAGATGCAGAACGAAAAAGGTGGAATGCGAAGGCGGAACCCGCTACAGTTTTGCAGTTCGCAGAAAATCAGTCATCTAATGTAACTGCGTTGCAAACGCTCCATCAGGCATCGGGAGAACCGAATGTGATTTTAAAAAGCGGAGAAAAAGTATATACGCTGGTCCGCAGAGAGGCGAAGACTGACGCGGGATATGAGTATATTTTTGACGGCGGAGCAGAAACGGAGTATGTAGTACGGTATATACCGTCAACCAAAAGCTATACACTTCAAACACGTGCGCTAATCAACAATACGAATATTGCACAGAACGGCAGTCTTCCGCCGTCCAGCACATTGGTGAAGCAAACGCTGGAAGCACATACGGGAAACGCTGGTGTACATATTACTACTGCGGATCGAAACAAGTGGAATGCGAAAGCGGAACCTGCTACAGTGCTACAGTTCGCAGAAAATCAGTCGTCTAATGTAACTGCGTTGCAAACGCTCCATCAGGCATCGGGAGAACCGAATGTGATTTTAAAAAGCGGAGAAAAAGTATATACGCTGGTCCGCAGAGAGGCGAAGACTGACGCGGGATATGAGTATATTTTTGACGGCGGAGCAGAAACGGAGTATGTAGTACGGTATATACCGTCAACCAAAAGCTATACACTTCAAACACGTGCGCTAATCAACAATACGAATATTGCACAGAACGGCAGCCTTCCACCGTCCAGTACATTGGTGAAGCAAACGCTGGAAGTACATACGGAAAACGCTGATGTACATATTACTGCTGCGGAGCGGACACGTTGGAACAGTATGTCTACAGCCGGCAAAGACACTTTTTATGGTACCTGTTCCACTGCTACTTCTACTGCTACAAAAACGGTAAATGTAGGAAGCGGGTTTACCTTGAGCCCTGGGGTTATGGTGACGGTGCTTTTTCAAAATGCAGCGACAGCCACGTCTGCTTCTACACGAAGCTTGAATGTGAATAGTACTGGGCCATATTCAATTCAGTATAATGGCAGCAGTTCACTGGATCCAGATTTGATTCCTGGAAAAATGCGGGCTTTGTTTGTCTTTGACGGGTCTGCATGGCAGCTGCTCAATCCTACTTCTCAAAAAGGAAGCGCGACATTGGCTTTATCTTTTGGTACACATTTTGTTGGTAAAACCTTTACGATCGCAGGCAGCGGATTTACCGGATACTCTAATGTAGTACCACAGGGGGGAGAGATTAATGTTGGCACCGTAACGGCAGGACAGACCTATACTGTAACCTGCAATGGTTATACAAGAACGTTCACACCGACAAATACCAGCGGAGTATATCAGGGATATTTCAATGTTTTGTCTCTTAACAGCTGGTCGGAGATTGCGCAGGCTTCTTCCGCTGGTATGGCGTCTAAATATTGGAAGATAGGAGATACAATAAATATCACTTGTGACGACGGTCAAATACTTACGCTGCAGATTTATGATTTTCTTCATGACGATTTGGCAAGTGGAACGGGAAAAGCGGGTATTACCTTTGGACTAAAAAATCTTATGTGCAGTTACCGTCAAATGGATCCATCTGAAAGAAACAGCGGAAGCTTTGTAGACACATGTCTATACGATTGGATGAGACAGGATTTATGGAATATGCTGCCTGTCGATCTGCGCGCTGTGATCAAACCGGTAAAAAAGAAAACTTCGGCTGGCTCTACAAGTCAAACAATACGCACGGACAATGTATCCTTATTCCTTTTCTCTGAAATTGAATGTATTGGTGCTTCATCTGCTTCTGCTCCTGGAGAAGGAACAAAGTATCCGATTTTTACAGATAACAATAGCCGTAAAAAATTTTTGTCTAATGGAGCGGAATGCCCCAGCGATTGGTGGACTCGTTCTCCTGCTGTAGCAAACTCTTCCAATTATGCATTTATTCGTGCATACGGCGGAGCCGATACATTTAGAGCAACTGGGTATCATGGCGTATGTTTCGGCTTTTGCGTTTAAATAAAGAAAAGGAGAAAATTATGTATCATACATGGATTGATGGAAAAGAAAAAATGGCGCAGCAGCTCCAGTGGGTAAAGCTGCAGGATAATGGCGTGTTTGTATGCTGCGACGAAAGCGAAGGTCAGGGCGTTATTTTAGACGGAGAGATTTATCATGTGGACGGTCGTCCCCAAATAGACCGTCCCACAGTAACGCTGATCTGGCAAGAAGATACAAAGAAGCTGATGAATACGGCGTTTCTTACTTTCGTGGCTCTTGCACAGGCACAGATTTTGGATGACGCTGCTGTGATGGAGCACGCAGAATTATTTGCTGAGTGGAATCATTCTGTGCATTATAAGAAAGGCGATATCTGTGCCTTTCGGCAATGTCTGTATCGCTGTGTTCAAGAGCATACGTCTCAGATTGACTGGACTCCGGAGGTTGCTGCGTCCCTTTGGACGCGTGTAGGTGATCGCGGAGCAGAGTGGCAGGCATGGGCGCAGCCTGTAGGTGCGCACGATGTGTATATGCTGGGAGATAAGGTGTGCCATTTGGACAAGTATTGGATTTCAGATGTGGATAACAATGTATGGGAACCTGGCGTACACGGCTGGAACGAGGCTCCGCAATGACTTGGGACATCGTTGTAGGCTTTTTGTCTCTTACAACTGCAGGTATAGCCATTGGTAAGGGTATTTACGAACTGTCCAGAACGCTTACAAAGCTCAATTACGCTGTGGAAAACTTG
>CAJUIQ010000035.1 GCA_910586545.1 uncultured Eubacteriales bacterium | reverse complement strand
TGATTTTGCATAACTCTTTTGCAAGCACATCCGCCTGACTGCGCTCTTTTGTGAGCAGTAATTCCACAGCAATGGACGCGCTGCGGATTCTGCCGGCTGCGTTGATACGCGGGGCAAGCGTGTAACCAATATAACTAGAAGTGATCTTTCTCTTTTGATGCGGCTTCGCGTCTGTGTTTGTCGCGTCCAGCAGCGCTGCAATCGACGTTCTGGGTGCTGCCTCCATCATGTGCAGTCCTCTGGATACAATCAGCCGGTTTTCGTCCCGCAAAGGCATCACGTCCGCCACCGTACCCATAGCTACCAAGTCCATATACGCATCACTGACACAGCGGATATTTTCCAGCATCGTCCGCTCCGGATACCGCAGAATTTCCATAGCGCAAAGAAGCTTAAATACTACGCCCACGCCTGCTAACTCTTTAAAAGGATACGGACATTCCGGCTGTCTTGGATTCACCACAGCAAGCGCCTCCGGCACTTCGGTATGACATGCGTGATGGTCGGTAACAATCAGTTCCATGCCAAGACTGCGAATGATTTTGGCCTCCTCTATAGCGGTAATCCCCGTATCCACCGTCACAATTAAATCACACTCGTCTTCTTTAAGCTGACGCAAAGCAGCCTCTGTCATTCCGTATCCCTCTCGAATCCGGGATGGAATATAAAAATTTACGGCAGCGCCAAGACCACACAGATACAAATATAAAATCGATACGGAAGTCACACCGTCCACATCATAGTCGCCATATATTACGATTTTCCGACCGGCAGCCACCGCATCAAGAATCTGCTGAGCCGCACACCGCATGTCCTTCATCAGGAACGGATCGTATAAACGATCCGTTTTGTTTTCCAAAAAATCCTTTGCCTCGTCCGCATTTTTGCATCCTCGGTTTATAAGGAGCTGCGCCGTTGGAAGACACAGTTCCAGTTCCCGGGCAATCTCCCAGGCAGCGGCACTTTCTTCTACCTGGCGGCGAGTAGCTTTCACATCCCATATTATTTTCTTTTTTGCAGACATTCTCAAATTCTCCAATACCGCAGCAGAGGTTCCATGCTCTACTCTCTATATTTCCCGCTTAAATCGGGACAAGATAGCCAGTGCCACTCGGATTCCATCAGCGGCAGCGCTCATAATTCCACCCGCATATCCCGCGCCTTCTCCGCAAGGGTATACCAGCGTACGCCCAATAGCAGTCAAGTTATCATTTCGAAGAATACGCACTGGCGCACTGGTACGCGTCTCAATTCCCGTCAGAGGTACATCCGGCGCATCATAGCCGGCAATTTTCCCGGAAAAACGGTGCAGCCCTTCTTTTAACATATCGCAGACAAAAGACGGCAGCAACACATTGAAATCGGCCCCCCGAACTCTACCGTTTCCATATGAGGGCAAAACGCGCTCTCCAAATCCGCCTGACTTGCCGGCATAAAAGTTACCCACACTTTGACAAGGCGCACTGTAATCTCCGCCTCCGGCCGCAAATGCCGCCTGTTCCAAATTGCGCTGGAATGCAATCGCTCCCGCAGGATTACTGCCAAAATCCTCTGGAAGAACTGACACGGCAACAGCAGCGTTCCCATTCTTCCCGCCTCGGTCATGCCTGCTCATTCCGTTGGTCACCACACCGCCTGTTTCCGACGCGGCCGCAACCACTTCCCCACCAGGACACATGCAAAAGGTGTATACCCCCCGCTGTCCCCGCCGCCAGGACATCTGATACTCACCATGCCCTAGCCGCTGGGCAAGCTGTGGATCGCCATACAAAGCGGCATCCAGTTCTTCCTGCAAATGCTCCACACGTACACCAACGGAAAAGGGCTTGGGTTCCACCGCATACCCTGCTTCCATTAAGTACGCGTACGTATCTCGCGCGCTGTGCCCCGTCGCCAGTACTACCGGACCACAGGCCATCTGCTCCCCATCTGCCGTAATCCATCCGTCACCCATCGCTTCTACCTTGGTCCAAGGCGACAAATCTCCCGGTCCGCATTGTCCACTACCATGCGCAGAATATCTGTGCCGATATGTGGCTTGGCCCGCCACAAAATGTCTTCCGGAGCCCCTAGTCTATGGAGCGTTTCAAGAATAAACCCACATTTACTGTCCCCAATGCGCGTTGTGAGCTTCCCGTCAGAAAAAGTACCGGCGCCTCCAGCGCCAAATTGAATATTGCTCTGCAAATTTAGCTGTCCCAAAGAAGTAAACTTCTCTACGGCGTCTGCTCGTGTTGCCACGGATCCGCCACGCTCCAGTATCAGAGGACACAGCCCCGCCTGTGCTAAAAGCAGAGCGCAAAATATCCCGGCAGGTCCAAAGCCTACAACAATGGGACGCCCCGGCAGCGTTTCGTTTCCACTTGGTAAAGAAAAGGATTCTTCCTGCCGGACTTTTATATTCTGCAAAGGCGGAAATCGCTTTGCATCTTCTTCTGAATATGCTAAAACGGAACACACAAATGCAATCTTTCCCCGATGTCTTGCGTCTATAGATTTTCGATGGATGTGAAGAGACTCCGAGATAAAGGGAACTGCGTTTTGCATCAATCTTTTCCTGGCAATCTCCAATATTTCTCCGTCCTCTACAGCAATAGGTACCCGTATATTTTCAACAATAATTTTGCTTTTCACTTGATTGCCACCTGAATATTATACTCACCCAGTTCATATACCGTCCCGGAGGGATCATTTATGGTAACCTTTCCCTCGGCATATACCCTTCCCATGTTGCTGTGGGTATATCCGGTCAAATCGGCAGATACAACAATATCTTCCGCCTGCAGTGCATCCACCGCCTCCCGGTCTCCCCGTACAGTAACAGGAATCGTTTGGGAAAGCAGTTCATACTCCACCCCACTGTCAACAGATACTTTTATATCCTTTACGTTAAAAGTCCTAGTTTTCGTTCCGATATGCCGTACGGCCACCGTTGCCGTCGCCGATTCTTCGTCCAGTGTAAGCGTATCTGGAACATTCACACGTACAATCAAACTGGAATCCTCTGTAATCGCCTTTTCGTCTAAAGTGGTCACCACAAGCTCATCCATATTGGACAAAACAGCAGGGTCACCTTTTACCGTTACCGTCTCCGGATCTATGGTGATGCGGCAGTTATCCTCCGTATAATAGCCATATTTCGTAGCAGCCACAAGCTTTAATTCTTTATAGCAATATACAGGTATGTTGACCTTTACTTCCGTTTTGGAAAGACGTACATATGGGTTGGTGATCACATTGCCGGACAAACTGATAAGCTCCAAAGTACCCACCATGGAAACAGAAGACTCAATGGCCCCCGCATCTAAACTTACCTGAGCGAAATCAATATCGTCCAAAATCGTTTTGGGTCCGCTAACATTTACCGTATCCGTCTCCGCCACAAGCTCTCCTAGTTCATAACTTTTGGGTATGGTTACAGAGGAAATACGGGATCGTACATCCACAACAGCGGAAGAGCGTTCATCAATATATAAGGAAAGCCTGGACACAGACGACTCCAACATTGTAAGCCCTGTAGGCAGATCAAAAAACAACGCTATCTCATGGCTGCCCGCCTGAACGATCCCCGAAACATCCGCAGTAACATTGATATCGGAAACCGTGTATCGGCCAATCACACTTTTCGGTCCCTTCACCTTTAAATCCACCGTTGCGTCAAATCCGCCGAATACAGACAGGTTATGTTCGTTTTCCAGCGTCGATACACCTACTAAATTCACCGGCACATCTAAAAACTCCGATTCATAATCTGGACTGTCCACTTCCATTACATAAAGCCAGATAATAAAAGCACAAACAATGCAAAGAATCTTTGTGCCAATATGCCAGTTTCTCTTTCCCTGAGCAGCAACTTTCTCCTGTTTCATTTTTTGTCGCTCCTCTCTGCAGACGTCTGCGTCCTCCGCCCTTTTCGTATGAATCGAAAAATCTTCTTGCCTTCTCCTATATCAGGAACAGGTTCAACCAGCTCCGTTAAGCGGCTTCGCAGCGTATCCACATTATACCCCCGCGTCAGATAGCCGTCCACAGCAACCGAAATGGTTCCTGTTTCTTCAGAAACGACCACAACCACCGCATCACTGTCCTCGCTAAGTCCAATAGCCGCACGGTGCCGCGTTCCCAAATCCCGATTTAAATCCGTCTGGTGGGTGAGGGGCAAAAGACATCCTGCTGCATAAAGTCTTCCATCACGCAGTAAAACTGCGCCGTCATGCAAAGGCGCTTTGTTGAAAAAAATATTCCGCAAAAGATACGCGCTGATCTGCGCGTCGGATATCGTCCCGGTAGCGGCGATTTCTCCCAGTCTGGTTCCCCGTTCAAACACGATCAGCGCACCGGTTTTGTCTATAGCCATTTGCGACGCCGCAGCAGATACTTCCCGAATTGCCAGCATCCAAGCCGATCCATCCTTGGAATCGCTAATGTTTTTCAATCCTTTCAGAGAACTGCCGCCCATTTTTTCAAGAGCGCTGCGCATTTCCGGCTGGAATAAAACCACCAGTGCAATTACACCCACTTGAAAAAGATTCTGGAATATATATTTGAGCGCATGCATACCAAGTAAATCACTAAGTACCAAAAACATGGTGAAGAAAATCACACCGACAGCCAGTTTTCCCGCCCGGCGCTCTCGTACAAAACGAAAGGCATAGTACAAAATGATTGCTACCAAAAATATATCGAGAAAATCCACAACAGTGATGGAGCGTATCGTTCGTAACAAACCGCTGAGAAAGTCAGCGAACCACTCTGCAATTTTCATACTTTCACCCTCTCCCTATTGGACGGAAGTTAAAAATACTGCCCTCTGCAGCATCTACATTTTATAAGTATAGCATAAATGGCGTTCTATTTCAAACATTTATCAAATTATTTACATAAATTATATATCTCACTATTAAAAAATTGGATAGATTTATCATCGAATATGTCTTTTTTTCTGGAGAAAAATATGATATACTGATTATGTACACAAAGAAGGAGGGATCTCATTGCAAAAAGACAAAAAAATTATTATTGTCTGCGGCCATTACGGCAGTGGTAAAACCAACGTAGCCGTCAATCTGGCCCTCCAATATAAAAGCGCGCACCCAGACACGGACGTAGCGCTGGCGGATGTGGATATCGTCAATCCATATTTTCGGGCTGCGGATGCGGCAAAGCAACTTTCTGACGCTGGGGTACGACCAATTATCCCCGCATTTGCCAACTCTAATGTGGATATTCCTAGCCTGCCTGCAGAACTGTACTCCCTTTTTCGGGAAGATACAAATACTATAGCATTTATTGATGTGGGAGGGGACGACGGCGCCGTAGCTCTGGGAATGTACGCAGAGCAAATTCAAAAGCTCGGTTACGAAATGCTTTATGTAGTCAGCTGCTATCGCCCGCTTATAGAAAGTCCCAAGGAAGCAGCTGCGCTAATGCATGTAATTGAAGAAGCCTCACATTTAAAGTGTACAGGTATCGTAAATAATAGTTCCATTGGAGCAGATACAACAGAAAAGGAAATTATCGCCTCCATGGCTTATGCCCATGCATGTGAAGATATCTGCGGAATCCCGCTACGCTTCACTTCCTATTACGAAGCGCTACTGCCTGGGCTCGATATACCAGGGGAACCGTTATTTCCTATGAAAAACGTTACAAAACAGATGTTTTAACATCGTTTGTATAAATCCGAAACGGAGGGTTTTTATATGAATAAAGTTACTTTTAAAACAGACGTCTGCAAAGGCTGCGGATTGTGCGTCACAGCATGTCCCAAAAAAATCGTGGCCCTTGCCACAGATGAACTGAATCAAAAGGGCTATCATCCTGCGATTATCACCGATCAGGAAAAATGTATCGCCTGCGCTATGTGCGCGTTGATGTGTCCAGACTGTGTCATTACGGTAGAAAAAGACGCATAACTTCCTCAAAGCCTAAGACTGAAGAAAGGATATTATTGACATGTCAGAAAAAGTACTTATGAAAGGGAACGAAGCGATTGCCGAGGCCGCAATCAAATGCGGGTGCCGGTACTTCTTCGGTTATCCCATCACCCCGCAAACGGAGCTTTCCGAATACCTTGCAAAGAAAATGCCTAAGGTCGGCGGTCTTTGCCTCCAAGCGGAAAGTGAAGTTGCTGCAATCAATATGACAATGGGAGCAGCCGCGTCCGGTGTTCGCGTAATCACCTCCTCTTCCTCTCCCGGAATTTCCCTGAAAAGCGAGGGAATCAGCTACATAGCAGGATGTGATCTTCCCTGCGTAATTATCAACATTCAAAGAGGCGGCCCGGGGCTGGGCGGTATCCAGCCCTCACAGGCCGACTATTATCAGGCAACCCGCGGCGTTGGCCACGGCGACCTGCGCCTGCTGGTATTCGCCCCCTCTTCCGTACAGGAAATGGCACAGCTTACCATCGAGGCTTTTGACTTGGCAGATATCTACAGAATGCCCGCTATGATCCTGGCAGACGGTGCACTGGGGCAAATGATGGAGCCTGTTGACTTCGGCGCCATTCCCCAGAGAGAACTGCCAGCTAAAGACTGGGCAGCATGCGGTCATGACAACAAACGGAAAAAGAATATTGTAAACTCCCTGTATATTGATCCACAGGAGTTGGAAAACATTGTTGATCAGCGGTATGAGCGGTACGCAAAAATTGAAGAAACAGAAGCCCGCTGCGAAGAATATCTCACCGATGATGCCGATATCGTGCTGGTATCCTTTGGCATCACCGCTAGAGTTTGCAAAACGGCTATTGGCGCTGCAAGAGCAGAAGGTATCAAAGTCGGTATGATCCGTCCTATTACTCTTTGGCCCTTCCCGAAAAAAGCCATCCATGCTGCGGCTTGCAGTGCAAAGGCAATGCTAAGCGTAGAAATGTCCAAGGGCCAAATGATAGATGATGTACGCCTGGCTGCAAACGGTCAATGCCCTGTAGAATTTTACGGTCGTACCGGTGGTATGATTCCCACTCCGGACGCCGTTCTGGAAAAAATTCGTGCCATGCAGGCACAGCTGTAAGGGAGCTTACGTGAAAA
Organism: uncultured Eubacteriales bacterium; assembly: GCA_910586545.1. Taxonomy (GTDB): domain Bacteria; phylum Bacillota; class Clostridia; order Oscillospirales; family CAG-272; genus Avispirillum. The sequence goes on along the minus strand of CAJUIQ010000035.1, from coordinate 8,332 downwards.
CTGGAGATATACCCTAACTCCAAATCCACTTTTTCATGTACATTTGCCTTTGTAAAAGCAAATGCAAAGAAAGGCTGAAAACTGAAATGAAAACTGTATTTGAAAGACCTGCGGCTCTCTCTAATGTGCCGCTGCACTACTGCCCTGGCTGCACGCACGGAATTATCCACCGTCTTGTAGCAGAGGCAATTGACGAACTGGGCATCGCTGGCCAGACGATTGGCGTGGCCAGTGTTGGATGCTCCGTATTTTCCTATAATTACTTTGAATGCGATATGGTTCAGGCAGCACATGGTCGTGCCCCGGCTGTTGCAACCGGTATCAAACGTACTCATCCAGACAATTTTGTATTTACATATCAAGGCGACGGCGACCTAGCCGCAATCGGAACAGCAGAAACTGTTCATTCTGCCACAAGAGGCGAAAACATTACCATCATTTTTGTCAACAATGCGATCTATGGCATGACCGGCGGTCAGATGGCCCCTACTACCCTTCCCGGTCAGGTGACTACTACGTCCCCCTACGGCAGAGACCGCTCTATTCAAGGCAATCCCATTCGCGTATGTGAAATGCTCTCTACTTTAGACGGCGTCGCGCTTGCTGCAAGAGTTTCCGTAGATTCTCCTAAGAATGTTATGCAGGCAAAGAAAATGATCCTGAAGGCCTTTAAAAATCAGGAGGACAAAAAGGGACTTTCCATTGTTGAAGTCCTGTCCACTTGTCCCACCAACTGGGGACTTTCTCCGGAAAAAGCGCTGGATTGGGTTCGCAGCGATATGATGCCCTATTACCCGCTGGGCGTGTATAAGGATATCGACGCATTGGAAGGAGGTGCCGCAAAATGACAACGGCAATGCTTTTTGCAGGCTTTGGCGGCCAGGGAATCCTTTTCTCCGGTAAACAGATGGCCAAAAGCGCAATGTATGCAGGCAAAAATGTTTCCTGGCTTCCCTCTTATGGTCCGGAAATGCGCGGCGGCGCCGCAAACTGCTCTGTCATTATTTCCGACGATGAAGTCGGATCTCCTCTGGTCACGGCGCCAGATATTCTGGTAGCTATGAACCTGCCTTCGTTCGATAAATTTGAGGCAAGCGTTAAAGCCGGCGGATATCTGATCGTAGACAGTTCTCTGATTAACAAGAAAAGTCAACGCACCGATATTCAAACATGCTATATTCCCGCCACTGCCATCGCAAGCGAAAATAATATTGAAGGCATGGCAAACGTGATTGTGTTGGGACAGCTTCTACGGCTCACCGGTTTGTTTGATTATGATACCTTCTTGGCTGATATGCTCCGGGGCATTCCTGAATCTAAAGCAGCTTTGATTGAAAAGAATAAAACTGCACTGGCGCTTGGATATAACTACAACGCATAACTATACAGGGTGCTTCGCAAAGCGAAGCGCCCTGTTACACGTTATAATGATAAGGATTTACACATGGCTACATTTGATAATTTTAAAAAACTGGATATCTGTGTGGGAACCATTTTGTCCGCCAAGTCCTTTGAAAAGGCTCGAAATCCTGCCTATCAGCTGGAAATTGATTTCGGCGCTAAGATAGGCATCAAAAAATCCTCTGCGCAGATTACAGACCATTATTCTCCCGACACTTTGATAGGCAAACAGATTCTCGCTGTAGTAAACCTCCCTCCCAGACAGATCGCCAACTTTTTTTCTGAAGTTCTGGTACTTGGTACCTATTCAGATGGCGGCGTAGTACTGATTACTCCGGACCGGCCAGTACAAAATGGAGACAAACTTGGATAATTAAGAAAGCACCGGAAACAACCGGTGCTTTCTTTTCATTCTTCCAAAATATCTACTATTTTTTTCAGCCACTGGATCACTGGCAAATGCTGTGGACATTGTCTCTCGCATTGGCCGCATTGAATACATGCAGAAGCCTTACTATGCGTTTTTGCATAGTTCTCATAATACACCTGCTGCACAGAAAAACCCCGGCGCAAAGACTGCATCTCCGCATTATAAAGAGAAAAATATGTAGGAATAGGAATCCCCGTCGGGCACTCCTGCGTACAGTAATTGCAGCCAGTGCAAGGAATAGCAATAGCTTTTTTTAAAATTGTCGCGGCCTGGTTGACAATCTGTCGTTCTTTCGCATCCATAGGTTGAAAGTCTTCCATATATCCAATATTGTCCATGAGCTGCTCCAAATTGCTCATCCCACTGAGCACTGTAAGCACCCCGTCCAGGCTGGCAGCAAAACGAATTGCCCAGGAGGCAGCGGAGCGCTCCGGATCGGCCGTCGTAAACAACTGCCGCACTTCTTCCGGAACATTGGCAAGCGCCCCGCCCTTGACCGGCTCCATAACAATTACATCTTTCCCATGGCGTCGGGCAACCTCATAGCAGCTTTTAGACTGAATCCCGGCGCTGTCCCAATCTAGATAATTGATTTGCAGCTGTACCACATCTATATAAGGGTGCTCTATCAAAATTTGATCTAAAAGCTTTGGCCCATCGTGATAGGAAAATCCGATTTTGCATGCTTGTCCTATTCGCTTCTTTTCTCTAATAAAAGCAAAAGCATCCAGCTGCTGTGCAATCTCATAATGAGTCGTATTTAAATTGTGCAGCAAATAATAGTCAAAATAGTCTACACCGCATTTTGACAACTGCTCATCAAATATACAATCCAAATCTGCTTTTTCCCGCAACCGCATCGTAGGCATTTTTGTGGTCAGCACAAAACGCTCTCTGGGATAGCGAGATGTCAACACCTGCCGCACAATATTTTCGCTGGTAAAGCCGTGATACATATAGGCCGTATCAAAATATGTAAATCCCCTCTCCAAAAATTGATCCACCATTTGCATTGTCTGCACGATGTCTACACTAGCAGGGTCTTCCGCATCCAGTAAAGGCAGACGCATCAGGCCCAGTCCAAGCTTTTTCATATGTCCTCCCAAATCAAGCCATGTCGCAAGTAACACGACGACATGGCTTTTCTTGCACGCAATCTCATTCTAAGGTTATTTTGTCTGCTAAATAAAGCCGCAGCATGCCCGTATCCCGAACAGTAAGCTCCCCGTCTTTATCTACGTCACCGACCTCCTCTAAAAGCAGCTCTTCTCCATCTATCTTGTCGGCCAGATACAACCGCAACGCCCCTATATCACGAATCGTCACTTCTCCATCTCCATCTATATCCCCCGGTCCTCCTGGCTCGCTGGGCTTAGTGGATTCACCTGTATCCTCCCCTGGGCCATCTGGTTCCTCTCCCCCTGCCGGAACATACGCGTCAATACCCCCTGGAACAATGGTTTCCAAGCAAACCTGCGCATATAGTCTAGACATGAAATCATTGGGATGACACATGTTGTCTCCGCTGAAATCCAAGTAATCCTTGTATTCCAACATGGATGCCTGCATACTGGTCACATCCGCACAAACTACACCGATATATACGCTCTCCAATTCTATTAAAACATCTCGACATGCGTTAAAATAGGACTGATAGTGGCAAAACGGGTTGGCATAAAAAGGAGATACCAACACAAATTCGCAATCCGGATATTGCGCGCGTACCTGCTGAACCATCTGCTCAATCGCAGCCTTATACGCAGCGCGTACCCGCTTCAAACTGCCGTCAGAGGATTGACTTTCGTTCATGCAATCATTCATGCCAAAGGCAATAAATACTAAGTCCGGCGCGTATTGTATTACGCTGTCCTGTACCGCAGAAACCATTCCAGAAGCAGTACTACCGCCCACAGAAGAATAATAATCAAAAATATTGGTGCATCCATAGGTTTCTTCCAGCTTGCTGACAATCTGCTGATTCCACCACTGAGCATAAGGATAGAGATCTCTGTATGAAGAAGCATTCGCCCCTCCGGTAATGCTGTCCCCAAAGAAAACTACATTTAAGTTTTCGTTGTTCTCAAGCTTCCGGCTTGTAATAGGAAGCGCATCTGCCTTATTTTCCGGTACATATCCGTTCCATACATCGCTGTGGGTATATGTAATGTTTAAATATCCACCAAAGAATTCTGAGCTTTGCCCCCAATATTCCCATTTTCCATCGCCCGCAGCGGTACGATTATAATATCTGTCCGCTCCGTAATTATTGGGATTCGACTGAGGATGTATGTAGTCATAAGCAAAGGTTCCGACAGATCCGCCGGGAAGAATCGTCAGCTGATTTCCCTCTACTTTATAGTCTATCCCTTCTTGATACAGTTTGCTGAAGGTAGCGTCATATACGGCTTGCACCGTATCCGGCGTATACATTAGTGTATAGACAGCGCTGCCATCTTGCCCCTTTATAGGATATACTGCTTCATTATAAATAATCTCTCCCTCCCATACAGGCGAGGTATACTTTTGTACATCATACCGGTTGCAGATAAAATCCGATACCGGCATATCTGCAGACGCCCCCGCATTTTTCAACCGTTCGGTACGGATCGCCTGCGCCTGGACTTCATCATGACATAAAATAATTGAATCGATATACATTGTATCTCCAAACCGCCCCTGGGTAAAGGTATCAATTCGAATATTGTGTACATCTCCCTTCCACCAAGATACAGACGCCATCTGTATCTCCTGTACCGCATAGGCTTCCCCTCGTGCTGTATCAAATAAAACAGAGTGACCTGCCGCGGGGCCCGCTACCTCACCAGCGCTCAAAAACACCTCCGTAGTTGCCGCATATTTGGAGTTTGTCTGGGGGCAGCGATAAGTGATCAGCAAATACTGATACTCTAAAGCATGCAGTGTATTCTCCAAAATAGATACGTCCAATAGAAAATACGGATCCGGATCCTGTTCCCATGAACCAACAACGGTGCGCAACGCATTTTCATACGGATCATAAATTACATTTAAATTATGGGTGGCTGTGATATACTGCAGCATCTCTTCGCTATCAAAAACAAAGGCCCCCTCTTGGGGATTATATCCTGATGCTGATGTATTAAAGCTCAAAAGAGAAAACAGCAAAGAAATCACTAAAACTATGGCAACATTTTTGCTATATTTTTTCATTTTATTCTCCCATATTTATACAACTTTTCCATAGATTATACTATATCTGTCAGGATAAGTCAAGAAACAAATCCATGTATAAATATTTAATATAAATTTAAAAAAAGACTTTACAATATAAGTGGATTATGATAAAATGAAAATATATTCTGAAAAACAATAACATTGTTTTGTATATTTATACATAAAAGGAGTCGCCATGCAATTTGTCGGTAAACATTTTCTCAAACTTTTGGATTTTACCTCTGCAGAAATTGATCGTCTGCTCCATTTAGCAGCGGAACTGAAAGCCGAAAAAAAGGCAGGAATTATACATGAATGCCTGCGTGGAAAAAATATTGCGCTGATTTTTGAAAAAAACAGTACTCGCACTAGATGCAGTTTTGAAGTAGCCGCCCATGATTTGGGAATGCACGTCACTTATCTGGACCCATCCGCATCTCAAATCGGCAAAAAGGAAAGTATTGCAGATACAGCGCGGGTACTTGGCCGGATGTTTGACGGCATCGAATATCGGGGCAATGGCCAAGAAATCGTGGAAGCCCTTGCAAAATACGCAGGCGTTCCTGTATGGAACGGCCTTACAAACGAGTTTCACCCTACTCAAATTCTCGCTGATTTTCTCACCATCCGCGAACACTTCGGCCGCCTTTCCGGTATAAAAATGGTATATATGGGAGACGCTCGCTATAATATGGGCAATTCCTTGATGGTAGGCTGTGCAAAAATGGGACTGGACCTCACCTTGTGCGCTCCGGAAAAATATTATCCCGATCCGGCTCTTGTAAAGGTCTGCCAGGAAATAGCCTGTGAAACGGGTTCTATCATTCGTTTCTCTAGCAATCCTATGGAAGCTACCAAAGGAGCGGATGTACTGTATACGGATGTCTGGGTATCTATGGGCGAACCTATGGAAATTTGGGAAGAGAGAATCAGAGATCTTGCTCCCTACCAAATCAATATGGAACTGATGCAAAACGCAGGCTCTCAGTGCCGCTTTATGCACTGTCTCCCTGCTTTTCACGATCACGAAACAGTGGTAGGCCGTGAGATGGGTCAGCGTTTCTCCAGAGACGCCATGGAAGTGACCGATGATGTATTTGAAAGTTCTCAGTCTATCGTTTTTGATGAAGCAGAAAACCGGATGCATACCATTAAAGCAGTTATGGCTGCGACATTAGGCGGTCGGGTATAAAATTCATCTGTATCCCTCCATTTATTTAAAGCGTATAATCGTATAGCACCGTTTATAGATATTGTTTTTATTTATATTTAAGACATACCGCTGAAATCCAGATTTCAGCGGTATGTCTTTTTCTTTGGGTATTCATTTTTATCCAAGCATTACATCCAAAAGCATCATAATTGCAAATCCCAAAACAATGCCCATCGTTGCAAAATATGGATGAACCTTTTGATTTTGTTGGCATTCCGGAATCAGTTCATGCACCGCCACCAGGATCATCGCTCCTGCTGCAAAAGCAAGTGCAAAAGGCAAAAATGTTTGAATATACACAACAAGCAAAGCCCCCACTACACCGGCAATTGGCTCTACCATACCGGAAGCCTGCCCAAGCAAAAAGCTCTTTTTGCGGGAATATCCTTCCCTTCGCAGCGGAATGGACACAGCCGCTCCCTCTGGAAAATTCTGTAGACCGATTCCTATCGCAATAGTGATTGCTCCCATAAATGCTTCTGGAGAGACGCCGCTATGTAAAGCGCCAAATGCCACCCCTACAGCAAGTCCCTCGGGAATATTGTGCAGCGTAATCGAAAGCACAAGTAAAATAATGCGATGGGTTCGTTCATTCGTCTGCAATTGCGTACTGTTTGCCCTGCGCTGGGCTCTGCTCACAATTTTATCCGATATCCACATAAATATTGCGCCCGCTAAAAATCCTAGTGTTACAACGAGCCAAGCCGGCATAGATAAATATATTTCAGCGCGCTCAATAGCAGGCTGCAGCAAAGACCAAAAACTGGCGGCAATCATAACCCCAGCAGCAAAGCCAAGCATTAAATTCAGCGCTTTTTGATTGGTTTTTTTAAAAAATACAACAGTTGCGGCGCCCAATGCTGTAATGAACCATGTTCCCAAGGTTGCAACAAGCGCCAGAATAACAACATTATTCATTGAATCACCTCAACGACAATATATGAGACAAACTGTGCCAAGGTGATAAAAGGCAGCTCAGAACACGGCTTTACAAAAAAGATAAGCGACTGTAAAAGCAAGATTCTGTATAGAGCGCCTGCTTTTTACTATCTATTTTTCAAACCTTATATTCTCCAATTAGAATTTTTTCTTTTTATAGATGCAAAAGATATCCCTAAACTTGTGTAAAGTAGCAACATGTAAAATTGCTATCAGGCGTGTAGCTGAAAAATAGAGTAAATATTTCTCCCTTTTACCTTTTATGTTGCTACTGCTCTATTTTCTAAATTCATAGCCATATTGACCATATAATTTTCCCTTATATATCTGATGCTCCCTTTTAATTTTTAAATATTCTTCGTGTTCTTTTTTCTCTTCATTATCTTCAGCTTTTCTATTTATATAATTACCCTCATATTTGCTGTAGTTTCATATTACCTCTAAAAGCAGCTTGAGTTTCACTTTCCCGTACTTGTCGCGATATAATCCTCGTATTCCTTTTGCTTCTTTGCTCACAGATGCACTGTATCCTTTTTCGTAATATTCTTTGTATGCATCTATAAGTGATTTTAGAGTATAATGCTCTATTAAGTATATGTAAAAATCTATATCCTCTAGTTTCTGGCATTGTCCATATAGAATATCTGCACCGGTTGTTTTAACATAATCAGGATAATCTATAGGCGTTAAATATTAAATAGTATAATCGTGATATGGCTTAGGATAAAAATACTTTAATTCAATTTTATATTTTTTTGAGCATATTTCGCAGTCAATAATGACTGGTCCATCACTATATCTGTTCCAATCGTCACTATATTGCGATTGGTATATGCTTCCATATCCACATGAACATGTCACTTTACTAGTCCCCATTTTTTCCTAGCTCATAATTGGTCTCCTCGAAGAAATTAAATGATATATTAGCATATTTGTATGTATGTCTCAATAATTAGTAAAACGATTGTTGAATGCCGAGCATACATTCTTCGTTTTCATATTTATTCAACGGTTTGGTGAAATTGACGGAGTTTAACCCCGGCAACACTTAAGGTAAAAGAGAGAAATATTTTCATGTATCTGGGCTTGATTTACGGAAAAGACACCCAATTACAAATACAAATATTAAAGAAAAAGCCAGCAAACTTAAAAGTTTG
>CAJUIQ010000034.1 GCA_910586545.1 uncultured Eubacteriales bacterium | reverse complement strand
AAAGCGTTTTTCATTGTCAGCTTAGATTTGATCAAATGGAAGGATTCGCCGCCGGCGGGCTTGATTTTAGTAGTATCCGTTGGGGCGAATTTTTTTCCGGCCTTTTTTTTGCCGATACGGACGGTTGTGTCCTTTTGCAAATCTTCAATATATGCATTGATGGCGGCCCGATCCTCTTCTGTAAGGTGGTATCCTACCGGCACTTGTATTTCCTGTCCGTCGTAGGTAAGCGCGGATGCTTCTTCAACAGGAGAGGAGGCGTCTACCTCCATATCGCTGATCACCCGACCGTCCGCTAATTCGATGATGCGGTCCGCATAGTTTTCTGCAAACTCCCTGTCGTGGGATACAATAATGACCAGCTTTTTCTTGGACAACTTTTTCAGTGTTTCCAGAACCTGCCGTCCGGTATTGGAATCCAGCGCCCCGGTTGGTTCGTCCGCCATAATAATTTCCGGCTTTTTTACCAGCGCCCGCGCAATTGCAACACGCTGTTTTTGTCCGCCTGACAACTCGTTAGGCTTGCGGTTCCCAAATCCATCCAGATCAACATCACGCAGAATTTGTGTGATTTCTTCGTCGCTGGCTTTTTTATTCTGCAGTTCGATGGCCAGCGCAATGTTGGCGCCCACAGAAAATTCCTCCAGCACATTATACTCCTGGAAGATAAATCCTACATATGTATTACGGTAGGAATCAAAGTGCTTTTGCTTAAAATCTTTGGAGGACACGCCCTTGATGATAATTTCGCCGCTGTCGTATCTGTCCAGTCCCCCAAGCAGGTTCAGCAGAGTTGATTTTCCGCTGCCGGATTTTCCCAGCAGGAAGACCATTCCTTTATCAGGAAAACGAAGAGATATTTTATCTAGTGCTGTGACGGGTACGCCTTTTTTAGGCTTATAGATTTTACATAGGTTTTTTGTTTCGAGCATGGGAAATCCTTTCTGTTGTGTTTGTAATGTGTATACTAACTGTACTATTCAAAATAGCACAGTTAGTATAACACCTCTTTAACAGGTTGTCAATAGGTTCTTTTGTTCTTTTTTGCCCGTAACACTATCATACGCAAAGGGACTTTAAGGTTCAATATGACAAAAGTTTAAGATTTTTTTAACTTTTGCAGAAAGATATAAAAATAATAAAGGGATTGCACAAAAGGCTTTCTTTCTCTTTTGAACTTTTCATACATTATTGACAAACTATATGGGATATGGTAATATTGTTTCATAAGCAAGCGCGGTATTTTCGCGGATTTGCGAGATTATTTTTAGGAGGAGACAATTGTGAAAAAGTTATTGTTGTCGTGTTTGACGACAGTACTTGCTGTGACGCTGTGTATCGGCACGTTTACAGGGGGCGTATACGGTGTGGACGACCCGGCCGATACATATAAAAAGCAGCAGGCAGAGTATGAAGATGCAAGCTTGTCGCTGTGGTTTGAACATTCCTTTAAAAAAGTAATGACCAGTGACACCACCCCTTCCGGCATGGATACATATTCTGTGTACATGGCGAAAAATGAAATTGAAAATGCTCAGTTTGTCCTGTATTCTGCGCAGCAGAAGGATAACATGACGGCTGAAATCACACCGTTTACCAATGAGAGCGGCGACACTCTTGCGGCGGAGCTGTACTATCAGATGTACGTAACGGTGGATAATCTGGACGTAACAAGCGTTTTAGGCGCTACCAGTGCGGAGGACTCTATCATTCGAGAAGGCGAGCAGCCGGATCCGATAGCGCCCCTGAGCGCAATCGGCGCGTTCCAGCTGAACGCAGGGAAAAGCCAAGCATTCTACATTCGTCTGAAAAGTACGCCTACTACTCCCAGCGGATGGTATACAGCGACGCTGAACATCCGTAATGCACAGGGACAGCAAGTGAAAACAGCGCAGGTATTTGCATATGTATGGGATTTTGCGCTGTCTGAGAAAACTGCTCTGGACACTTCCATTTATATGGGTAATGATACGAGCTACGGCGGAAGTTATAAGGCGTTTTACGATTATCTGTTGGAAAACCGGATCACCGCAATGGACATTCCTGACGGCTTGACTGCCGGCAACCCGTATCTTACAAATGAGAGAGTGGGATCCATTCGTGTGACTTCAAACGGTGGCGGATGGAAAAACCTGTATATGGACCGCAACATAGCGGATTATGCAAAATATGGTGATATTTACGCGGCGCTGTCCAAAACAAATGAGTGGGAACTGATCAAGGATAAGTTCTACTTCTATACCACCGACGAGCCCATGTCTAAGGAACAGCAGACTGCAATCGGCAATCCGAACGGCGCTACTATAGACGATGTGAAAAACCGCGCCAAAGCGATTGCAAAATATTGGGACGACGCAAGAACCGTTGTACCGTACCATGAAAATCATCCGTATCCCTATAACTATTATGAGGGGCCGTTGAGCTTTGATAATACGGCGGGAATTCGGGACGGTGCGCAGGAGATGTTCAATACGGATAGTTCTACAGTACTTTGCCCGCAAGTATATGCCTTCACACCTTCCAGTGAACTGGATAAAGTAGGTTATCAGGGAAAAGGCACAGAAAAAATCCGCAATCTCAGCTGCACGATTTCCGGTATGATTCTCAAGGGCCAGCAATATTTTAACTGGGAAAGAATTTACGGAGATTATTACGACAGAGCGCATTCCTATGTTGCCGCAGCCGAGGAACAGGGCAATAAGAGAGAACTGTGGGCTTATTCCGCCGGCTATAACAAGGGATATACCTATGCGAACCATTTGATTGAAAATACTGGTTTGCAGACCAAAATGCTGTTCTGGCAGTTGTATCAAAACGGGGTTACCGGATATCTTTACTATGGCGCCAATAACTGGAAAGAGTATCAAAATGAAAACGGTGGCTTCTTTGATGAAACGGTAACCGGTAATAGAAACGAAAATATGTGGTATACCAACAAGCATATTTACAACAAAGGCACAGCGAACGAACATGCCATTTACGGAAATGGTACGCTGTTCTATGGTCCGATCCAGGGTATGGTGCTGACGGAACAATACATCGGTACTGTACGTGTAGAACAGATGCGCGACGGTATTGAAGAATATCAGATGCTTACCATGCTGGAAGAATACAAGGGAAGCGACACAGCGCAGGCTATCGTTTCCAAGGTTTCGACAAATGTTGTTGATTATTTGTCTCTGAACAGCTTTGACACCAGCGCATGGGATAGTGATATGGACGAATACGACATTATGGCGGCTGTCCGTCTGGAGCTTGGTAATGCAGTAGAAGCAGCAGTAAAAGAAGGCGTATGCAACCATACTTACGAGAATGGTACTGTAGTAAACGAAGCGGGCTGCACCACGGTCGGGCAAATGCAGTACACCTGTACAAAATGCGGCGAGACGACAATAGAAACAATCCCCGCTAAACATACGGAGGGATCCTGCTTTACAGAAGAGGTTGTCATTCCGGTAAGCTGTACGAAAGATGGTCAGACTCGCTACACTTGTAAGGATTGTGGATATGTAAAGGAAGTAACCGTTACAAAATATCACGATGACGACAGCTACTATCGTTATGAAAATAGAGATGAGAGCGTACACAGCGTAGTCTGCACGATTTGCGACACGCGACTTTCCAGCGATAGTCATTTGATGCAGAAACGCTACACAAACACATGTACAGAAGATGGCTACGTAGTGGATGCCTGCAGATATTGCGACTATGCTGTACAGGGTGAAGCGATTACCGCAAAGGGCCACTATTTGGTATCGGAAGGCGGCAGCGAGCCTACCTGCACAGAGCCTGGACATTCCGGCGGCGCTTGTATCCGCTGTGATTACGTGGAGGACGGAGAAACTACCCCGCCTCTGGGACACAAATTTGGCGATCCGGTTATAAAGGATCCCACATGTACAGTGAACGGAAGCTCTGTGAGAACTTGCTCCCGTTGCGGCTTTAAGGAGAAAACCGTTCTCACCGCGCCAGGGCATCAGTATGATGAGAACGACAAATGCACAGTCTGCGGTCAGTCTAAGCCGGACTACACTCTTGGGGATGTAGACGGTGACGGAGAAGTTACAATACGTGATATAGGATTGATTCGTCTGCACTTGGCGGATAAACTTCCTGCAGGCAGCGCGTTTACAAAAGAGCAGCTAGCTGCAGCCGACGCAGATGGTGATGGAGACGTTACGATACGCGATATAGGAATTTTGCGTATGCAATTGGCAGACAAGTAAGATAACGAAAAACTTGATAAAAAAGAGGGAGCGCATATGCGCTCCCTCTTTTTACGCTTTTATTAGATCAGACGTTAGGTATCGGATGTGTCAACCGGCGGCGTATATACCAAATAGTCGAAAATCGCGTCTATTGTATCCGCGTCGGCGGTATACACAACAGACGACCCTTGGGGGGAATAAAAATATCCGTATTTTGTTTCTTTGTCCTCTGTATTATTGGAGTTTTGTGTATCGTCGGCATCTCCAACCCGCTCAAATTTGTTTCCGATAAATACTGTATAAGTGGTGTTTTCTCCGTCGTTTGTCTTATAGGTCACTGTAATACGATCTCCGTTTTCGTGAATGCCGTATACTTCCTGCATTTCTTCCGGATCCGCATAGTAGTCCTCCCAGACACTGAGATTCAATTTGTCCACATGGGCAAACAGCGTTTCGATACCGCCGGCATCCGTAATTTCTTTTGCAGACCCAGCGGCAGTTTCTAAAAGAATAGATGTAACGTCTCCTTTTTCCACGCCCCTCTCTGTAAGTACGTAGGATTCTGCCTGATATAAAGAATGCAGCGGTGTATCAAAAGACGCTGATAGAGATGCTTCTACCATATAGACGGCGTCGTCGCCGGATATAGTAAAGTATTGATATCCGTTAAAACTGTTGGTATCTCCAAAGGTATAGGTGTATACAGAACTGTCTGTAAACGTAACTTCGACTGTGCACGCAGGCGTGTCCAGACCATAGGTTTCCGCTTCTGTGTCAGATATCTCCACCTGCAGCTTAGCTTCTATAGAGCTGGCTGCCGCGGCCATATCCTGCAGTGGCTTCTGTTGGAGAGGAAAGTGGCTGTCCAAGGCATATTCCCACACATCATTTTCGTAGACGAAAGACAGATCATTTTCTCCGTTATGATATCGCAGTGAAGTAACGGTTTCTTTGGTTTTGTCCAGAAGGGGGATGGAGGAAGCTTCCGCGTCTTCTTGTGCAGCATTGTATTGTCGTAGAATCAAATATCCTGTAATCAACCCTCCTAGAACGAATAGCAAAATTACAAGTGTTAAGATACTTTTCCCGGTTTTTTTCATAGGCTGCCTCTCTTATCTTCTACGACGCAGGAACCAGACTACGAATCCGGTAATCAGAAAAATTAGAGGAACGGCGACGACCATTACGATAAACCATGTAGTAATATCACCTTGAGAAACGTCCAGCGTTGATGTAGGTACGGCTTTGCCCACAAGGGATACGGCATTTGGCTTTTCTCCGATTTGTTGTAGCGCGGCTGCCAGTATTTGACTGTTAGACTGTATAAAATTATCGCTGAACAGGTAGGGAGAGCTAAACCAAATCAGCTTTCCGCCATCTTTCAGGGTTGCTTCCCAGGCCAAGGTAAAGGACGCAGTTGCCTTATCTTCTTTTTCTGCCTCTGCGGACAGGTATGCGGTATCAGAAGTAGTCATCAAAGGCACTGTCGTTACATTTTCGTTAGACTGGGTGTTCGTAATGGGGTGGGCATTTGCCATATATGTGGAGATATTTGTGCTGGGAAGGTTACTCCCCAACCCCTGCTCGGTAAGGGTGGGAATAATGATGCTTGGTGATTGATAATACTTTGTGTTGTCTCCTTCCAAAACCACATCAGCAGTGGCAGTCAGTCCCATATATTCTGCAAGAGACGCTATATTTGGAACGGTGTCCGCAGTACAGAACTGGAAAAATGTTGTCAGAAGAATGTTTCCGCCCGCATTTAAATATGTTTTGAGTATGGTCAGCTCTTCCTCGGTAATGTCTGTTTGCGGCACATTGATAATGATGGCTGCCGCATCCTCCGGCACGCCTTGCGTTTCTCCCGCAAGGAGGGTCAAATCCCGCATTTCCACATTCTCGTCGGCTACAGCGGAAGCAAACGTCTCGGTAAGCTGGAGCTCTCCGTGACCGCCTACTACATATAGAACAGGGAGTTCTTCTGTTGTTACATAGTCGAGTGCGCGGGTCAGTTCATTTTCACCAAAGAAATATTCTTCGGCGCTTAGTTGCTTCCCTTGATAAGCAAACATTTGATAGTAGTATTCGTATTCACTGCGGGAATAATAATTTATATCGTCTCCCGGCAGCTTATACATATAAAGGGCGTTGCCGTCGATGATGGTGCTCCGCTTGTCACTAACGGCGATAATACTGTTTTCTGCAATTTGTTCAGCAGAAGTATATTCAGAGATAAACGTAGGTTTTGCCACAGGATCAATTTCCACAACCTTGATATGGGTGCTCATGTCTGCGTATCTCTGTAAAATTTCCTGTACTGTAACATTTGCGTTATCCGGCTGTGTGATATGATATAGTGTGACATCTGTGTCCAGCGCAGCGGCAATTTCCTTGGTGGTGTCGCTGATGGTGAACAGTCCTCCCTTGGTGGTGTCCGGCCGAATGAGCCAAGCGGGGAGACTGCTCACAAGCAGGTTGGCCGCAATAACTACCGCTAAAACTACCAGGGAAATCACAATGCTGAAGGAACCGATTTTCAGAGTGTGCTTTTTGCTTTTATTGTTTTGTTCATTCATTTTTCATTCCCTCCTTAGTTCCAGCGCCGCTTTTCAAAAGACTGTACGGTAAAGAATATAAATAGAATACATATAGACAGATACCGGAACAGGCAGGCAATATCAAAAGTTCCAAGGCCAAAATTTTCAATGGGCTGAAAGATTGCCAGCGCGCCTACCATTTTCTGAAGCAGCCCGTCAAACAGGGACGCGTTTATCAGATATATTGTTACCGCGCCAATGATCAACACGGCGCCGCATATGCCGCCTGCCACTGGACTTTTTGTAGAAACAAAAACGATGTACACGAGGATCAAAGAAAGCAGGATGACTACGGTAAGAGAAACCCACGCTCCCGTTGGAAGTACTGTCAGCAGCATGTCAGTGAAATACAGCAGAAGAATCGCGCCAATACTGATAATCGCCGCGATTACCTGGCTTTCCGTAAGGGTGGACAAAAACATGCAGATAGCAATGACAGCACAGCCGAGAAGATAATATGCCAAAATGGAACCGTAGCCAATAGCCAAATTGATGGTGCCGCTGCTATAGCCTTTGGCGATTAGAGGATAGATACATGCAACAGCGGTGGGAATGGCAAAAACGACAGCCATACCAAAAAATTTTCCCAAAACGATCTTTCCCGTGCTGATAGGGAGCGAATACAATAATTGGTCTGTTTTGTTATGCCGCTCTTCAGAAAAGGAACGCATTGTCAGCAGAGGTACGGCAAGAAGGGATAAAAACGATGCCGAAATGATAACAACTTCAAAGCTGCCTACGGCGGCATAATAGTTGACATAAACGGTATTGAACCCAAGAAACAGCAATACATAGGCAATAAAAATCATACCGGTCATGCCGCACATGCTGGAACGAAATTCTTTTTTAAAAATCGCGCTCATTGGTCTTCCTCCTCTTTTTCTTCGAACAGGGATTCGTAAGTGTCTGTGTCTTTTTCATCCTTTGCGGCAGGTTCATCGACGGACTCGTCGTAATATGCGCTGCCAAGAGGAGATTCCCCAATAGGGTCTTTTTTTTCTTTTTTTGCCGCTTTATCCGCCGCATATGCAGCGCCTGCATCCAAGCTTTCTCCTGCCAGCTGAATAAAGAGGTCTTCCAGCGCTCCCTGACCTGCGCTGCCGTCCGTCATAGAAAGAACCGGTAAATTTGCATGCCGCAGCGCCATAAAAATATCATCTCCCGGATGCGTCCCCTCGTCCACCGTCACGGTAACAAGAAGACGATTGCCTTTTTTAGAAAAAGCAAGGTTTCTTACACCGGCGATATTTTCCAGCGCTTTTTGAACCATAGTCTCGTCGCCTTCTGTTTCTAATTGAATGGAACTGGAAGCAGACGCGTTGGCAAGCAGATTTTCCATAGAATCGCTTGCAACAATTTTTCCTTTAGAAATCATAATTACCCAGTCGCATACCGCACTGATTTCCTGCAGAATATGGCTGGAAAGAATAACCGTATGCTCCTGGCCCAGTTCTTGGATCAGCTGCCGAATTTCTACGATTTGAATAGGGTCCAGTCCCACGGTAGGCTCGTCCAAAATAATTACATCCGGATCTCCCAAAATCGCCTGTGCGATACCGACCCGCTGCTTGTATCCTTTAGATAAGTTGCGAATCAGACGGTCCGCTACATCGGTAATGCCCGTTTTTTCCATAACCGTTTCCATTTGCTCATATAATTCGCTTTTGGAAAGTCCCTTGGCCCTTCCGACGAAGGACAAATATTCAAAGGGGGTCATGTCGGTGTAGAGCGGCGGCTGTTCCGGCAGATACCCGATATGCCGCTTGGCTTCAATCGCCTCACCGTAGATGTCGTGGCCGTCAATGGTGATTTCTCCGCTGGTGGCGGCAAGACAGCCTGTGATCATATTCATAGTTGTAGACTTGCCAGCGCCGTTTGGCCCCAGAAACCCATAAATGTGCCCTTTTTCCACCGTAAAACTAATGTCCTTTACGGCCGGCACGGGACCATAATTCTTGGATACGTTTTTGACCTCAATCAAACCAAATTCCTCCCGGATTATAAAATGTTGCAGCGCCGCTGCAGAATTTGCTGTATGATATTGCAAATAGTATAGCATGTATTTTTGAAAAAAGTTTGAATTTTTGGACGAATTTACAATTTATTCCTTTCGGTCCATGCTTTTTTTTAAAAGAGCACATATTCTATCACAGATTTGGCATAGAATACATTTGCAGGCAAAAAAGAAGAAAAAAGAAAAAGTAGTTTTTCATTGCAAAATGAAAAATTGTGTGGTAAAATGAATACAGTGTCGCGATTTTATAGAGTTGTATAATTTATCCATTACAGAAGGAAAGGAGCAGAGATATGCACCTGGGTATGCGTAAAGACATCGGTATTGATCTTGGTACCGCTACTGTTTTGGTTTATGTGCAGGGCAAGGGCATCGTTTTGAAAGAACCTTCCGTTGTGGCCATTGACCAGAATACAGATAAAATCCTGAAGGTCGGGCGGGAAGCGCAGATGATGCTTGGGCGGACGCCGGGCAATATCACTGCAATCCGCCCCTTGCGGGATGGTGTAATCAGCCAGTATGAATATACCTTGCGGATGATCCAGTATTTTATAAAAAAGGCGTGCGGGTCTTCCTTCTTTTCTCCCCGCGTTATCATATGCGTTCCCAGCGGGATTACAGAAGTGGAGGAGCGCGCAGTTGTCGATGCGGCTACGCAGGCGGGAGCGAAAAAAACATATCTGATTGAAGAACCGGTGGCTGCCGCAATCGGTGCGGGAATTGATATTTCCAGCGCGAACGGTAATATGATTGTAGACATCGGCGGCGGCACCACGGACGTTGCTGTCATTTCTCTTGGAGGAGTGGTGGTGTCCGAATCCATCAAGGTCGCGGGCGACCGGTTTGATGAAGCGATTATCCGATATGTGCGCCGGCGGCATAATGTGCTCATTGGTGAGCGTACTGCAGAAGAAATCAAAATCAAAGTGGGTGCCGCGTGGCAACGGGATGAGCCCCGTATGATTGAGGTAAAAGGACGGTGCCTGGTGCAGGGACTGCCAAGAGTGGTGCGGATTTCTTCTCTGGAAATGCCGGACGCATTGGAAGAACCGATTACCGCCATTATTGAGGCAGTTTGCTCGGTGATTGAACGTACCCCGCCGGAGCTTGTAGGCGATATATTGTATAACGGGATTGTAATGACCGGCGGTGGCAGTTTGCTGTACGGATTGGATCGGCTGATTGCCAATGTTACGGGTATTAAAACTAGAGTCGCGGAGCGGGCGGTGTCCTGCGTTGCGCTGGGAACGGGAATGTCTCTGGATAATATCTCCAGCATCCCGGAGGGCGCTATCAATATTTCCAGACAGCGCCAGCAGGGACTGGCACGGTAAAAATAAAAGCCTTCTTTTTAGAAGGCTTTTTCTTTTTTATATTTTTAAAGAGGCCATATCATGGCCTCTTTATTTTATATGATATAGTCATCAGTTTACAGAAAACAGCTGATACATGGCAGTGTCAAAATATCCGCTCCACATATCCAGATAACGCTGCAGGCTGGATACACCGCCAGTCGTGTTGCGTACTGCGGAAAAGGTTGCTGAGGGAATCGCTTTATTGGAGTTGGCAAAGGTATACGCAAAATCATACGCCGCGTTTTTCAGAATAATGTCCAGCATCCGAATGGAATCGTTGTCCCGCAAATACAGGTAGGAGGCATTTTGAACCATAGCGTCCGCATTCATTCCATAGGAAATAATATGCAGCGCCATCAGCACGTCCGACGCCTTCTGCACATCGGATATAGTCGGTACCGCGCCAAAGAACATGGCGTCTTCATAGTGCGCAAGGGAAACATAATTTTCCTGACTGGCGCTGTATTTCGGCAAAGGCAGAACACCCCATTCCACACTGCTGTTTGCAATTGTGGGCATTGTATTCAGCCGGTCGATAAGAAACAAAACATTTCCTTCGCCAAAGGCGCCAATCCCTGCCACAGCGTTTCCATAAGCCTTTTCATCATATACAATAGCAGACATCTTTGTGAAGAGATCTGCCGTATCGGTAGCGTTAAAGCTGATGTAAGGATAGCTGCCGCGCAGGCTGGTTGTCAGCCGCTGGCCGCCGGAGAAAAACAATAGATCCGGCAGATATGTGGCGGTGTTTTGCGCGGCATAGGAGTAGTATTCTCCCTCCAGAGCGGACAGCGCGGCGGTATACTGCAGATACGCGTCCATAGTCCATTCGCCTCTGTCTACCAACGCATACGGGGACTCCATCTGCAGCGATTCCATCAGTCCCTTGTTGAAGAAGACCGCGCTGAGCGCGTCGCTGTTCAGCGATGCATATCCGGTAAGGGCGTATACAATATCTCCGCCGGTTCCAGCGGAAGTGCCGGTGGCGTTGAAGTATTCCGCGTCCACATTAAACCCGGGCAGGGACATAAGATTCATCAGAACTCCGGCGTTTTTGTACACACTAATGTAAGACTGGGGAAATTCAATCAAATCCGCGTAATACGCGCCGGCACGTACGGCAGCCTGCATCTCTTCCAGCATAGTTTCGGGATCTGCCTGGACAGCGGAAATGGAAACCTTCAACAGCTCCTCCACATATGTGTTGCGCCGTGTCAGCTCCTTAGACAGCGTGGCGCCTACCGTCTCATCCGGAACAATGGTGTTGCTTTTTGTGCTTGCTATTTTTACAGACGCCCCGCCGTACGTCTGGGTAGATAAATCTACTTTAAAACGGGTAAGCTCTCTGCTGTAATCGTTTTCTACAGCTTCAAAATCACTTACAGGTTCCATTGTCTGAACGCCTGTGTCTTCCGGGGCTTTGTCGCCGGAGGGGTCGCCCAGCAGAAAAACACCGCATCCCGACAGGGAAATCATAGCACAGCAAAGCAGGACAATTGCTGTACAGGTAAATGCTTTTTTTAGGTCCTTCATAGGTATAATAACCAACCCTTTCCTGGAATTTGCGGCGAATAATGAATAAAATTTTGCAATTTGATTCATAATTTACAAGATTGTCACATATATATTACTACAACGCGTCCGGAAAATCAATTGCAAAGTGTGAATTTTAGGAACCGATCCCTTACCGGATTTTGTAAACTGCTCCAAGGGAAATTTTGTCTTGGGACTTATGTTCCAAGATGGGAAAGATATTTTTGTAAATTTGGAAAGAAGCGGAGCAGAAGAAATGGCAGGCAGCCGGACGCCGCGTAGGAAGAGACTGGAAAGTCATACAAAGGAACAGACAGTAAAAGCTCCGGCATCTTCTTTATATCAAAGAAAGGCATGGTCAGTTTATGTTAAAAAATCAAAAGCGAAGTGGATTTGTGCGATGTATTGCGGTTTTGGCGGCAGTAGTGCTGTCCCTTGTATCCGGCATTACAGCGCTGGCTGAGGACGTTCGGGAAGAAGACCTCAACTGCGGCAGTGCATTTACATCAGACTTTGAAGCGGGACAAGCCGTTGCCTTGGAGGCGACGCCTGTAGCGGCTGCGGCAGAAGCAACAGAAGCAACAGAAGCAACAGCGCAGGAAGAAGAAAAGCAGGTGCAGGTATTTATCGACGATGCTCCATATACCGGGACGGTATTTTCGGAGAATGAGACCACATATGTAGCTATCCGGGAATTTTCCCTGTTTATGGGCGCCCATTCTGTTGACTGGGACGGCGCGTCAAAAACCGCAGTAATCACTGCGGACAACCTTGCAGTTACTGCCCAGGACGGGAGCCGGTATATAACGGCAAACGGCAGATGCCTTTGGGCGCCCGACGGGATCCGTACCCAGGATGGAACAATGTATGTTCCCCTTCGAGTTATTGCTAAAGCCTTCGATTGCAGCGTCTTTTGGAGCGGCACAGATTATGCCGCGTACCTTACCAGCGGCAGCGGCGCTATCGCGCCGGCCAACGAGTTCTATGGGGAGGACGCGCTTTTGTGGCTGTCCAGAGTGATCCACGCGGAAGCAGGTCTGGAACCCCTGGACGGAAAGCTGGCGGTAGGTTCCGTCGTGCTCAACCGGGTAAACAGCAGCCAATTTCCGAATACCATTTACAGCGTGATTTTTGACATGTCTGCCGGCGTACAATTTTCTCCGGCAGCGTCAGGTACGATTTACTGTACGCCCAACGAAGAAAGCGTTTTAGCAGCCAAGCTTTGCCTGGACGGAGCCAGTATATCCGACAATGTATTTTTCTTTGTAAATGAGGCGATTGCAGAAAACACTTGGGTTTCTGATAACAGACCCTATGTGATGACGATTGGAAATCACACGTTTTTTGCATAAAAACGTCCACACTTTGCAAATACGGAAAAGGCGCCGCTTTTGCGGCGCCTTTTCCAAAGTTTCTAACCTTGTCAACAAAATTTGCTATTATTTTCACAAAGCAGTTGACATTTCCATTATCAAATGCTATAATAAGCCAAATGAATACCGTCCCTCCGGCAGGACGTAAAAGAACGCCGGCAGATTTGTTGAGGTGGTACTCAACATCTCCTGATGTCTATGTGCTGAAGACACATACACACCAACCGGAATCCCGGCACCGACTTGCAAGTATTATATCATACCTATTTCCACATTACAAGGGGCTTGTTCAAGTTTTTTGGGATTATTAAACCTTTTTTGGGAAAAGGTTTAAGCCGCCGGAGGGTAGAGCTTTCAAAATTTTTGGGAGCATGTGTTTGCCGCACATGCTCCTTTTTTATTTTAGCGTAAAGGATGTGATAGACCTTGTCAGATCCAGACCGGAGTCATTATTACAATCAAATAGACTGACACTGCTTTGCTGCAAAGCCTCCATTTAACGGAGTTATCTTTCGGGCAAAGCAAACGCCACAGCGGAGCGTGAGGAGGTGGTACTCCTCACGTCCGAACTCAGGGTTGCTGAAGACAACACCTAAGTCACTTCTGCGGCAAAAACATCTTACCATATTTAAGATAGCTTGTCAAGGCCGCGAGGTGCGCTGTTAGCGCATGCTGTCAGTCTACATAGATAGGTGCGGTGGGTTTATGTACTGTGGTAGAGCAGTGCTCTGTACGATAGCCCACAATCCAGAGTTCTCCGCTTTCGGATCGTGTTTTTGTTCCGGAAGTTAGCTTATCCGGCTATGATACCGTTCTTTTTGTACCGGCTGCTATCCACCGTTTGGATATGCTGTGGGTGCGGGGGCGCGGCGGAGCCGGATTTATAGATGCGCGGTATTTCTTCTTATTCACCCACCACCGGAATGCCGCCGCAAAGGCAAGCAGTCAGAAAAAAGACTGCTTGCCTTTTTATTTTATAGACAGGAGAAGAGAAGGATGAAAAGCAAAAACGAATCAAACGGGAATCCCACGTACCTGTATGATTTTATACGTTCCATTGCGCCGCTGCGGGGAGACAACATCCCGCCAAGGCTGGAATGTGTGCCGAACACACTGGTCTACGGTTATGCAGACCGTGAGACTGTATCCGCCTATTTGCAGGAGCTGCCGGCAGAGGGGGAATGTTTCCAGCTTTATGCGTCTCTGGATGATCCGGACAAGCTTTTGTATACAGATGTAAGCGCCCAGGTTGCCTACCTGAAAAGCATAACGATAGAAGAATTTACTGTTCCGAAAATCCGCGGCGGCAGGGGGATGTTTTATGCGGCGATTGCTGAGGGGATTATCCTGTTTGACCTGCTGGACGCTCTGTCAAACAGAAAATTTTTTGGAGTTGCCGGGGGCGTCGCCTATTTAAGCGCGCTTTTTGAAAACGACGCGGCGGAAGAGAAGATTTTTATAGAGGGTGTAAGTAATCCGATGCATATCGATATTTTTATCGCACAAGTTAGATTCTTTTTTGCAAAATATTTTGCGTGTGTCTTTTCCCACCTTCCAACGCAGAGTTTAAAGGAATCGGGGTTTGGTACGTTTGAGGAGATGCTGGGCGCGCAAATTTTCAGGTATAAAGGCTATTTGACTTGGAATGCGAAGTCTGTTACCGGTATGGATAACAAAACATTTCAATTATTTGCGATGCAGCTTCAGGCAATGATTGAAGAGGCGAGCGCGTATCCGCTGGAGCAGGGAAGTGAGATAAATAAATCGTCGGACAAGTCGCCGCTGGAACATTGTAATGCTTTGGGAATCACAAACGACGGTTGTGGGGCGGACGCCTAAATCAGAAATATATTTACAAAACCACCTAATTTTTAGGTGGTTTTGTTCTGCATGTTATATTTTGAAAGCGGATTGATTTTTTCGATTTATCCACGCGGTCGATGCATCCATAGCGGTACGGCAGGCATTTGTCTGATCCAATGCATTCAGCATCACAAAATCATGAATAATCCCTTGCACCCGCACAGCAGTTACCTCTACGCCGGCACAGCGGAGCTTTTCTCCAAAGGCTTCCCCCTCGCTGCGCAAAACATCCGCCTGGCCGTTGATGATCATAGTCTGCGGAAGGCACTTTAAACAATCGATGTCCGCGCGAAGGGGAGACGCGGTGATTTGATTTCGATCTTCCATAGAGGCTGTATATTGCCGCCAAAACCACTTCATTCCCTCGCGATACAGATAATAATCTACTGCGAACTGACGATAACTTGGTGTATTAAAGCAGGCGTTTGTTACCGGGTAATACAACAGCAGCTTGTGAATGCTCGGACCTTGCCGCATTGCCGACAGTAACGCCATTGCGATTGCCATATTTCCACCGACGCTGTCGCCCGCAACCGTAAGTGTGCGGTGGTTTATCAGTGGATAACGATTTTTAATGATTTCCCACAGGTGGGATAGTATAAAATAACATTGTTCAATTGCTGTTGGATATTTTGCTTCTGGTGAGCGACTATATTCGGGGAACACGACCAGCGAATTGGTTCTTGCGGAAAGCTCCCGAACCAGCTTCTCATGTGTATGAAAGCTGCCAAATACCCATCCGGCGCCGTGAATATAGAATATAATATTTCTTACTTTTGCGTCCTTAGGTGCAACAAAATATACTGGTATTCCGCCCCATTTTCCGGTGTTTATAGTTTCAAAGGATATATTGGCGGGATATTTATATACCGGTGTATCCTGTGCTTTTTCCAATATTTTTCTACCTTGCTCGGGGGGCAGCTGAAAAATAAGCGGGGGCACAGAATTTTGATTACAGACGACTTCTGCGGCAGGTTCCAGCGGAACGCATCGTTTCATATATGATTCTCCCTTTAACTATTACTGATTACTATCATGATATGCGGTTCTGTCGTTTTTGCATATCTGTTAATCAAGTGAAAACGCAAACGATGCTGCGCTATCGTCTCGTAACGTAATACAGGGTACAAGGGGGGGATATAAGGAACCGGATTACGGTGGGTCTAAAGCATTCGGATCACAATGGGGGGGAAAGTCTTTTTTTGAATTTAAATCGAGAAAAGAAAAAGCGACTTTAAAAAGTCGCTT
>CAJUIQ010000033.1 GCA_910586545.1 uncultured Eubacteriales bacterium | reverse complement strand
TATGGGGGGATCTGAAATCCCACGGCCAGGGAAGTCAGTCCTGGCCGGAAGGAGGAGCCGTATCCGGCTTTACCAGCTACATCCAGTACCCGGTCATCGGGAAGCATTTTACCCAGGCAAGATTCTACGACCCGGCCCATGGACGTATGCTGGCACCCGACCCTGTAAAGAGGGGGCTTAACGGCTATCCCTACTGCGGCAACGACCCGGTGAACTATGTGGACCCTACGGGAGAGGTGGCAAATATCCTTGCAGGAGGGATCCTCGGCGGGATCATGGGAGGAACTTTTGGATTTGCAGGTTCGGCCATATCCCAGATAGTGGGAGGAAAAGAGTTTGACGTCCGGGAAGCTTTAGGAGCGGGAGCCAACGGGATGGTATGTGACGGTTTTGGGATTTGACCGGGATACCTCCATCACCCATATTGCCCAAATTGACGGCGCTTTGGACGGGGAATTGACTCAGGAACGAATTGGGGAATGCGACTTGATTCTCATTGCCCTATATACGGGAGCAGCCGTGGAGTATTTGGAGAGCATCGCTCCATATATCCGCCCGCAGACGGTAGTGGTGGACTGTTGCGGAACCAAACGTACTATCTGCAAAGCAGGTTTTGCTATCGCGGAAAAATACGGCTTTACCTATGCCGGTGGCCATCCTATGGCTGGATCTCAGTATTCCGGATTTAAATACAGTCGGGCAAATTTGTATCGGGGAGCGTCTATGATCCTTGTTCCGCCCCGCTTTGATGATATTCATCTTACCGCCCACATCAAAAGTTTACTGGAGCCGGTAGGCTTTGGCCGAATTACTATAACCACCGCGAAGGAACACGATCTTATGATCGCTTTTACCTCTCAGATGCCCCATGTGGTGTCCAACGCTTTTATTAAAAGTCCTACAGCAAAAGCCCATAAAGGATTTTCAGCGGGAAGCTATAAGGATCTTACCCGGGTGGCGTGGCTCAATGAGGAGATGTGGACAGAACTATTTTTTGAAAACGCAGATTATCTGCTCCAGGAAATGGATTATTTCATTAACGCCCTGCAGGCATACCGGCAGGCTCTGGACGAGGGAGACCGGGAAACGATGAAGCGCCTGCTGGCGGAAGGTCGCCGGTGTAAGGAGGCAATAGACGGATAGATGAAAACCATACAAGTACGCGCATCCAGACAGTATGATGTCTGTATCGGAAAAAATATTTTAAAGGATATGGGAGAACGCATACGCTCCCTGTTTAGCCAGGAAACCCGCATCGCCGTTGTTACGGATGACACAGTAAATCGTCTCTATGGGGACGCATTGGCCCAGGCTCTAGATGGAATCGACGCTGTCAAGTTTGTATTTCCGGCAGGGGAGGATTCTAAATCTATCGCTACCTACAGCGCACTGTTGGAATTTTTAGCCCAGCATCAGCTTACCCGCACGGACGCCATTCTGGCTTTTGGTGGCGGCGTAGTGGGAGATCTTGCGGGCTTTGCCGCAGCGACATATTTGCGGGGAATCCCCTTTATTCAGGTTCCTACTACTCTGCTTGCTGCCGTGGATTCTTCTGTGGGCGGCAAAACGGCTGTCGATCTTGCGGCGGGAAAAAATTTATGCGGCGCGTTTTGGCAGCCACACCTGGTATTGTGTGATTATACCCTTTTGGATACCTTGTCCGACGAGATTTTTGCCGATGGAATGGCGGAGGTAATCAAATACGGCGTTATGCGGGACGCCGCCCTATTCCAGCGGCTGCACCAACCGGTACGACCCGACCCGGAGGACGTAATCGCCGCATGCGTAGCAATTAAGCGAGATATTGTAGAGGAGGACGAACGGGACTGCGGCGTACGCGCGCTGCTGAACTTCGGCCATACGGCGGCCCATGGAATAGAGCTGTGCTCCAACTATCAGATTTCCCACGGAAGAGCTGTAGCCGTGGGTATGGTCATTGCCAGCCGCGGAGCCTGCAAGCTGGGCTTATGTCAGGGGGACGTTGCAGACCGCCTTTGCGAACTGCTTACGCAGTATCAGTTGCCCATTCGATGTGATTTTTCTCCAAGACAGCTGGCGCAGGCTGCTTTGTCTGACAAAAAACGAGCCGGCGATACCATTACGCTGATTCTGCCGGAGGAGATGGGGCTGTGTGTTCCCTATAAAATTTCTGTTTCTCACCTGGAAGACTTTTTCTGGGCTGGAATGGAAGAAAATTAAGGGGGCAAGCCTACAAGACGCGGCGCGTTTCGCAGGTAAGATAAGGTTTTCACCACTGCAAAGAAAGGTATGGGTATCATTATGACTGTTACCGTCAACGGCAAATATCTGTCGGGGAGAATCCCCGCAGTTTCATCAAAATCTATGGCCCACCGGCTGCTTATTTGCGCCGCTCTTGCAGAAGAAAAGACGGTCATAGGCTGCAGTGCCCTGAATGAAGATATAGAAGCAACCTGGCATTGTCTGGAAGCGGCTTTTGCCCACATTTCTTATGAGGCGGGTATGTTTACTGTCATTCCGGACAGGCAGGGCCACCACGCTGAAATAGACTGCGGCGAATCCGGCTCTACCCTACGCTTTCTTCTTCCCATTTTGGGTGCGGCAGGGATAGACAGCGCGTTGTATCTGGGAGGAAGGCTGCCGGACAGGCCCTTGTCGCCCCTGCGGGAAGAGCTGATCCGCCACGGATGTATTTTGTCAAAATCCGGTTCAAATCCTCTAACCATACAGGGCCGTCTTATGCCCGGTTCTTATACTTTGCGCTCCGATGTGTCTTCCCAGTTTATATCCGGATTGCTTTTTGCCCTTCCTCTTTGTGAAGGGGACAGCACCATTACTCTCACAGGAAAAATGGAATCTACCGCTTATGTGGACATGACCTTGTGGGCTTTGCAGGCATTTGGCATTTCCATTGTACCCACAGAAGACGGATATGCTGTCCCCGGCGGACAGCAGTATCGCTCGCCCGGAAAAATTGACGTGGAGGGAGACTGGTCTGCAGCAGCTTTCTGGGAAGTATGCAGCTTTCTGGGAGCGCCGGTAGAAGTGAGCGGTTTGAAGCAAGATTCTCTTCAGGGGGACCGGGCCATCCGCGATGTGCTTCGGGAGATGAAAATGGGAAATGGTAAGGTGGATGCGTCCGATATTCCGGATTTGGTTCCGGTATTGTCGGTGGCGGCTTTGGGCAGTACCGGAGAGACGGTGATTTACAATGCCGCCCGACTGCGTTATAAGGAAAGCGACCGTCTTGCTACCTCCGCCGCCATGCTGCGCGCGTTGGGCGGCCAGGTGCGAGAATTGGAGGATGGCCTTATTATTCAGGGGGGCGGCGCACTCCATGGCGGGGTGGTAGACGCCGCCGGAGACCATCGAATTGCTATGTCCGCTGCGGTGGCCTCTGTATTGTGCGGAGATGTGACGATTGTCGGCGCACAGTCGGCCAGCAAATCCTACCCGGCTTTTTGGGAAGATTTTGCAAAGCTGGGCGGCAGTGTAGACTATATAAATTAGGAGAATGGTGTGAAAATAAAATATATCGAATCTTGTGATTAACCGCTTTCACACCCAAAATCAGCTTAGAAATGGGGCCCGGTCCATTTCTGCTGACTGCATCGACACAGCTGATTTTCATGAACAATTTTTACCGCCGCAGAGCGGTGGAATGGAGAATACTATGGCCAGTATGTATGGAAATAAACTTAAAATATCGATCTTCGGACAATCCCACTCCCCTGCAATCGGAGTCACTATAGATGGTCTGCCAGCGGGACTGCCTGTTGACATGGATGCTTTAAATCGGTTTCTTGTCCGGCGGGCGCCAGGACAAAATGCTCTGTCCACCCCCCGTCGGGAAGCGGACGCCCCCGAGTTCTTGTGCGGTTTGTATGAGGGCGTTACCTGCGGCGCTCCTCTTACAGCTATTATCCACAATACAAACACCCGAAGCAAAGACTACGCAAATCTTGCCGACTGTCCCCGGCCGGGACATGCGGACTATCCCGCTTCTGTGAAATGGAACGGATACCAAGATCCAACCGGCGGCGGGCATTTTTCCGGACGGCTTACCGCTCCCCTGTGTATTGCGGGCGGTATCGCTCTGCAGTTTCTATCCCAGCGGGGCATTTGCGTTGGTGCCCACGTGGCGCAAATTGAACATGTGCATGACACGCCGTTTGACGGCGTGAACATAAATGCCGATTTGCTGCAAGAGATACGGGAAAAAGCCTTTCCCGTAGTAGATGATGGCATCGCTCCCTCTATGGAAGCAGCGATTCTTGCGGCAAAGGGAGAAGCCGATTCAGTAGGCGGTATAGTGGAATGCGCCGTCTTAGGCGTGCCTGCCGGCGTTGGGGATCCTATGTTTGACGGGCTGGAAAGTCGGCTTGCCGCTATGCTTTTTGCCGTTCCCGCAGTGAAGGGCGTAGAATTTGGGGCAGGATTTGGCTGTGCGACTATGCGTGGCAGCGCCTGCAACGATCCTTATGTGGTTCAGGACGGTACGATACGCACTACTTCCAACAACAACGGCGGCATTTTGGGCGGTATCGCAAATGGAATGCCTATTTTGGTTCGGACAGTCTTTAAGCCTACATCTTCCATCGGCATAGAGCAGGACAGCGTGTCCCTTTCCCGGATGGAGCCGCAAAAACTTACCGTACACGGCCGTCACGATCCCTGTATTGTTTTACGGGCGGTGCCGGTGGTAGAAGCGGCAGTCGCTTTGGCGCTTTTGGACGCAATATTATAAAGAATGAGGAACTGTTTTATATGGAACTAGATTTAAATACACTGCGAGAGGAAATCGACGCTATAGACCGGGATATTGTAAAATTGTTTTGTTCCCGAATGGAGATTTCCGGTAAGGTGTCTGCCTATAAAGCGCAGCGAGGACTGCCGGTACTGGACGCAGCAAGAGAGCGGCAGAAGCTGGCCCAGGTAGCGGGACAGGCCGGGGAGGACATGGAATCCTATGTTTGCACCCTGTACAACGCTATTTTTGAAATGAGCCGAGCAGAACAGGAAAAACGGATGCATCCCGCATCGGATACGGTAGATGCGATTCGGCAGGCTCTGGAAAATACACCGAAGATATTCCCCGCCAAAGCTGCTGTTGCTTGTCAGGGAACAGAAGGAGCGTATTCCGCTCTGGCGGCGGAAAAGCTGTTCCGTTATCCAATACTCCATTACTATGAAACTTGGGAAGAGGTATTTGAAGCGATTGATTCCGGTGCATGCGCATATGGCGTGCTGCCCTTGGAAAACAGCAACGCCGGTTCTGTCACTCGGGTGTACGACCTGATGATTCGCCATCATGTGCATATTGTACGCAGTACCCGTGTCCATATCGATCACCAGCTTTTGGCAAAGCCGGGCACGAAAGTATCACAGATACGAGAGGTTTTCTCCCATCCGCAGGCGCTCTCGCAGTCCAGAGAATATCTCAGCGGGCTGGGCGTCAAGGTTACTCCCTGTGAGAATACCGCGGTGGCGGCAAAAATGGTAGCGGATTCCCCAAGGGAGGACGTGGCTGCTTTGGCCTCGCGATCCTGTGCTTCTCTGTACGGACTGCGCCCGCTGGCTACTTCCGTACAGGACAACGGCAATAACCACACCCGGTTTATCTGTATTTCTAAGGCGAAAGAAATCTATCCGGGTGCGGACAGAACAAGCATTATGGTGGTAACGCCGCACCGGCCTGGCGCCCTGTACCAGGTGATGTCCCGGTTTAATGCCCTTGGCATTAACCTTATTAAGTTGGAAAGCCGGCCGATCCCGGACCGGGATTTTGAATTTATGTTTTATTTTGATTTGGATGTTTCCGTATATGCGAAGGAGTTTCTCCAACTTATGGGTGAACTGGAACACATGTGCGAAGATTTCCGCTATCTTGGTTCCTACAGTGAAATCGTTTGATCCATAAAGGAGGCCCTATGACATTCGGTCTTTTGGGGGAACATCTGTCTCACAGTTATTCTCCTCTCATCCATTCCATGCTTGGGAAATATACGTACAAGCTTTTTCCCACACCTAGGGAAGAACTCGCCGTCTTTCTCACTGAAGGGGATTTTAACGGGCTCAATGTTACCATTCCCTATAAAAAGGCAGTGATTCCCTATCTTACTGAACTGTCTCCAAGAGCTCGAAAACTTGGCAGTGTGAACACGATTCTGCGCAGAGCGGACGGCAGTCTATACGGAGACAACACCGACTATGGCGGGTTCCGGTATATGCTCCGGGGAAGGGAGTCTCTCATTCGCGGGAAAAAGGTTCTGGTACTTGGCAGCGGCGGCGCGTCGGTCACAGTAGTACAGGTGCTGCGGGACATAGGCGCCGGTGAAGTGGTAGTGATCTCCCGCAGCGGCGCGGACAATTACGATGATTTGGACCGCCACGCAGACGCAGCCTTTCTGGTAAATACCACGCCTGTGGGGATGTATCCGGATAACGGTGCGGCTGCGGTGGATCTTACATGCTTGCCTGGACTGCACGGTGTTGCAGATATTATATATAATCCGGAAAAAACGGCATTGATGCTGCAGGCTCAATCATTGGGGATTCCTGCTGTCGGCGGGCTTTCTATGCTGGTGGCCCAGGCCAAATTCAGTGCGGATATTTTTCTTGGAAAAAAGCAAAAGGATGCTGTTATTGAGAAGGTCCGGCAGAAGATCAGCGGACAAATGAAAAATATTGTCCTGATTGGAATGCCCGGCTGCGGAAAGTCTATTATTGGAAAGCGGCTGGCGGCGATCCTTGGCAGGGAATGGATCGACATTGATACCGAAATCGTAAAAGCGGCGGGGAAAACGATTCCCGAAATTTTTCAGCAGGACGGAGAAGACGCCTTTCGCACGCTTGAAACCCAGTGCGTAGCGCAGGCTGGAAAGAAAAGCGGCTGTGTGATCTCTACCGGCGGCGGCGTAGTTACCCGGCCGGAAAATAAAGATTTGCTCCGGCAAAATGGCACGATTGTGTATATTTGGCGTGAGATGACCGAAACCTATAGAGAACAGCTGGGACTTGGAAAAAAGGGCGCGCAAAATCGTCCCTTGCTGGCACAGCATTCCCCAAAGGAACTGGAACAGCAGCGTCGTCCACTATATCTGGCATGGTCGGATGTAAAAATTTTAAATATTGGAATCCAAGAAACGGCATGGCAGCTTATTTCCTTTTTGCACTTATCTCCTGCAGGAAAGAAAAAATCCCATAAAAAACATAGATGAAAGAAGGACGTACAAATGAAAATACTCATTATCAACGGACCGAACCTGAATTTGCTGGGACTGCGGGAACCGGATATTTATGGTACAGAAAGCTATCAGGCGCTGCTGGATTCTATCGATGAAACCTGTCGTAAGGCAGAGATAGAATACGAGGTATTTCAGTCAAATCATGAGGGGGCGCTGGTAGACAAAATTCAGGAGGCGTATGGCAATTTTGACGGCATCGTTATCAACCCGGCGGCGTATACCCACACCAGTGTTGCCATTTTGGACGCTTTGAAGGCAGTTGGCCTGCCGGCGGTGGAGGTGCATTTGTCCGATATCAACCGCCGTGAGCCTTTTCGCAAATTCTCTTATATATCGGCGGCATGTTTGAAAACTATAGCCGGCAAGGGATTTGCAGGATATTGGGAAGCGCTTCTCTTTTTAAAGGAATATGAAAGGAAGACTCGGCATGATCTTTGATATACACACCCATTGCTTTCCCGACGGCCTGGCTCCCCGGGCTATTGGAAAGCTATCCTTCGCCTCCGGTGGGCTGCAGCCGCATACGGACGGCACCTTGTCCTCCCTGGAGCATGTCATGCGTGCGCAGGGAGTCGACGCCTTTGCTGTGCAGAACATTGCCACCAATCCGGGGCAGATGAAAAAGGTGAACGATTTTGCCGCCTCTATGCAGTGTGCGCATATCTATCCCTTCGGCAGCGTCCACCCGGACGCACCAGACGCGCTGGAGGAACTGGAACGGATCGCGGCGCTGGGCATGCGCGGGATTAAGCTGCACCCGGATTATCAGGACTTTTTTGTAGACGATCCAAAAATGTTTCCCATTTATAAAAAAGCTTCAGACCTGGGGCTTATAATCCTTTTTCATGCGGGACAGGATTACGGATACAGAGCGCCCTTCCATTGTACCCCTGTGCGGCTGGCTGCCGCGCTTGGGCATATCGATTGCCCGGTAATCGCCGCCCACTGGGGCGGAGCGGGAATGGGGGAGGACGTGCTGCAGCATCTTTGCGGTCTGCCCGTATATTTTGATCTCTCCTTCGGATATGGAACAAAGCCTCGGGCAGAGGCTTTGGATATTATTGAAAAGCATGGAACCCACCGACTGTTGTTTGGATCCGATTGTCCGTGGCATACCCCGGAAATGGAGATGCGGCTTATAGACACGCTGGAGCTGTCTGCGGGGGAGCGGGAGGATATTTTTTGGAACAACGCCGCAACGCTTTTAGGGATTGAAAAGGAAGGCTGAAGCCGACAAAAAGATCCCGGTGTTCTCAAGAGAACGCCGGGATCTTTTGTTTTAGCTAAAAGTTTGCAGTACCGTTCCAATCCGTTCTGCCGCAAAGGAAAGTTCTTTTTCCGCTGGCAAGAATACAATTCGAAAATGATCCGTCCTGTTCCAGTGAAACCCTGTCCCCGGAGTGATGAGAATGTGCTCCTGTTCCAGCAACCGCAGCGCAAATGTGTGATCATCAAAAGCAGGATACCGGCGCAGCTCCACCTTTGGAAACACGTAAAAGCCTGCTTTAGGCCAGCAGACACTTACTCCAGGAATCTGAGAGAGCCCCCGACATATCGCTTCCCGCTGCCGGTGAATTTTTCCGCCGGGCGCCAGCAGCGCCTGTATATCCTCCTCAGCGGCCAGCGCTTCCGGGATAATTGTTTGGGAGGGAACATTGGAACACAGCCGCATAGAAGTGAGCAGATGCATTCCCCGGATGAATCCCTCCTGCTCGGACCAGTCGCCGCATAGACATATCCAGCCGCACCGAAATCCCGCTACAAGATGGGATTTGGACAGTCCGTTGAAGCTTACCACCGGTACATCCGGGACGGCAGAAGCTACAGCCACATGGGTATACCCGTCCATGACCAGCCGATCGTAGATTTCATCGGCAAATAAAATCAAGCCATGCCGGCGCGCGACTTCCCCGATTTGGGCCAACAGTTCCGGCGGATATAGAGCGCCGGTGGGATTGTTGGGATGAATCAGCACGATTCCTCGGGTCCGTCCGGTGATCTTTCTTTCTATGTCGGCTATATCCGGATACCATCCGGCGGCCTCGTCGCAGATGTAGTGAACGGCCCGACCTCCGGCCAGCCGCACTGCGCCGGTCCACAGGGGATAATCCGGTGCGGGAACCAGAATTTCGTCCTCATTTTCCAAAAGCGCCTGCATAGACATAAGAATCAATTCGCTGACGCCGTTGCCGGTATAAATGGTGTCTATCCCCCATGGTTTCATACCTTTTTTTCTGCAATACGCCATGATCGCCTGGCGGGCGCTGAGAAGTCCTTTTGAATCGGAATACCCTTCCGCTTCTGTCAGACGATTCATATAGGTGCGCAGCAGATGCTCCGGCGCGCGCAGTCCAAACGGAGCAGGATTGCCGATATTCAGACGGAGGATGGATTCTCCCCGCTTTTCCATTTCATCTGCGGCCTGCTGAAGGGGGCCGCGGATTTCATAGTGAATATTTTGCAGTTTAGCAGGCAGTCCCTGCTTTACTGGATTATTGGTGTACATTGTATTCTAATCCTTTCCCTGGTAAAACAAAAAGTCCTGAACGCAGTATGCGTTCAGGACGAAAAAAATTCCGTGTTACCACCTGATATTCAAAGAGGGCGCTGTCGCTCTCTTTGCACTCTGCCGGCACAAAAATGCCGCTTCTCTGTAACGGGAGAAACCCGGTCTGCGCCTACGGAACACATCCTTCGGGCAGCGACTCCAAGACTGCTTCGGCGGGGGCAAGCCAAGGATTTGCACCGGTCATCCTCTCTCTGCAGACTGCCTGTCCGTCTACTCTTTCTTTTCATTGTCTTTGTATATTTATTGCAGAATCCGTTCCTTTTGGTCCGGCCTTTGCACTGTATACATATCATAACACATGGACTTTCCCGTGTCAATGGAAATGATATCCTATAAAATCCACACTTTTCGTTTTGACAGGAAGGAGATAAAAATAAAAAAAGGGGGATTTATCTCCCCTCTTT
The DNA here is from genome assembly GCA_910586545.1 of uncultured Eubacteriales bacterium. Classification (GTDB taxonomy): domain Bacteria; phylum Bacillota; class Clostridia; order Oscillospirales; family CAG-272; genus Avispirillum. Next base: position 6,159 of record CAJUIQ010000033.1, on the reverse strand, counting down.
TTGGAAATCCCCGCAAACAGATGTATGTTCATACAATCTATTTACGGGGGATCATCCAACAGTACGACCCACCGTGCCGTGTAAAGCCATAATTAAGAAACCCTGCCCTAAGCAAGGTGGTGTCCTATACCCGCACTTCGTGCTTCCAACATCCGGGTCCGCCTGTCGCATAAGGAGAGGCGGGCGGGAGGCCTGCATTCCCGTTTTGGGGTCGAACTCCATGAATCAACTGTGGGTTTAATTAAAAACTTTATCACAAACACCGCAGGCTGTTCGTTTATTTATTCTTCGTCGTCTGCGTCGGCGCCTTCATCGTAATCGATATCGGCAAATTCATCGTCAAAAATATCAGCGATCCGGTCAAACTCCTCGTCATCCTCAATAGATACCAGAACGTCTTCTCCGTCTTCGTCTTTTTCGCCGCGCAGGACAATATATTCCGTAGCCTCTTTATCGTCGTCTGTGCAGGGAATGAGAGCGTAGTACGTAACGTCATCTACCTCAACCGTTCCGATCAGCTCGTAATCATCCTCGTTGCCTTCTTCATCGGTGAGTGTAAAAACATCACTCTCAAAAAGTTCGTCTGCCATGTTTAATCTCCTTTGTTGATAGAGTTTGCTTGCTACTATTATTCTATACATTCGAATCCTTTTTGTCAAGTATAAAAAGCAGCCGTTTTCCGACAGGAGAGGAAATTCCTGCCGGCTTTTGATATATGGGGGCAGGGCAGCACTATTTTCCTGCCTTTGTCGTTTCCAGCGCACGGATTTGATCCCGCAGATATGCCGCTTCTTCAAATCGCAGTTCTTTAGAAGCCTTTTGCATTTCCTCACGCAGCCGCTGAATTTCCGCATCCATTTCCTGTCGGGTAAGATGCTTTTTCTTTCCTTTTTTGGGCGTGTCTTCCGCCACGCCAATTTTAATCAGTTCGCTGATTTGCTTTTTAATGGTTGTTGGCGTAATGCCGTGTTCTTCGTTATATTTTTGCTGGATTTTCCGCCGGCGTTCCGTCTCGCTCATAGCGCGCTGCATGGAACCGGTGATTTTGTCCGCATACAAAATTACTTTTCCGCCGGCGTTTCGTGCCGCGCGGCCGATAATCTGAATCAGAGAGGATTCGCTGCGTAAGAAGCCTTCTTTATCCGCATCGAGAACTGCTACCAGCGTTACCTCCGGCAAGTCGATACCTTCCCGCAACAGGTTGATACCTACCAGTACGTCAAAAACTCCCATACGCAGGTCTCGCAGCAGCTCGCTGCGTTCCATGGTATCTACGTTATGATGGATATACTTTACCCGTATTTCCTGTGCATCCAGATATTCGGTAAGGTCTTCCGCCATTTTTTTGGTAAGCGTGGTAACCAATACACGCTCTCCTTTTTCGACCCGCAGGCGAATTTCTCCCAGTACGTCGTCTACCTGGGTAGCTACGGGGCGTACTTCCACCTCTGGATCCAAAAGCCCTGTGGGGCGGATAATCTGTTCCACAATAGCTTCGGCGTGGCTTCGCTCATATTCCGCCGGGGTAGCGGACACCATGACCACCTGGTTCAGCTTGCTTTCAAATTCCGCAAAGTTCAGAGGCCGGTTGTCATATGCGGATGGCAGTCGGAAGCCAAAATCCACCAGATTGGTTTTACGGGCGTGATCTCCTCCGAACATGCCCCGTACCTGGGGGATCATTACATGGGATTCATCGATAAACAGCAAAAAATCTTTTGGAAAATAATCCAGCAGAGTATAAGGAACAGCCCCTGGCTCCCGTCCCGCAAGGATACGGGAGTAGTTTTCAATACCGGAGCAGAATCCGATTTCACGGAGCATTTCCATATCATATCGGGTGCGCTCTTCAATCCGCTGGGCCTCCAGAAGCTTACCGGCTTCCTCAAAATAGGCAACCCGTTCTTCCAGTTCCTTTTCAATTTTGTCCAGCGCCTGTTCCATTTTGCTGTGATTCACTACGTAATGGTTCGCGGGGTAAATAGCGGCGTAATTCAAATTTTGCAGGATTTTGCCGGTTAGAGGATCAAATTCCGATACCCGGTCAATCTCGTCCCCAAAAAATTCCACCCGGATGGCCTTGTCCGTCTGGCTGGAGGGGAAAACCTCCAAAGTGTCCCCCCGCATACGGAAAGTATTGCGGATAAAATTCATATCATTTCGATTGTAACTTACGTTGATCAGCCGTCTGGCCAACTCGTCGCGTTCCATTTGCATACCGGGACGCAGGGCCAGCACTTGGGCAGCATATTCCTCCGGGGGACCCAGGGAATAGATACAGGATACGCTGGCCACGATAATTACATCCCGCCGTTCAAATAGGGCGCTGGTTGCACTGTGGCGCAGCTTATCAATCTCATCGTTAATGGACGAGACCTTTTCAATATACATGTCTTTGCCGGGAATATATGCTTCCGGCTGATAGTAGTCGTAGTATGACACAAAGTATTCCACCGCATTATTTGGGAAAAACTCGCGAAATTCGGAACAGAGCTGTGCGGCAAGTGTTTTATTATGGGCGATAACGAGCGTTGGCCGATTCATTCTGGCAATTACGTTTGCCATCGTGAAGGTTTTACCGGATCCGGTTACACCCATGAGCACCTGGTCTTTCATACCGCACTCCAGTCCCCGAACCAGACTTTCAATCGCCTGCGGCTGGTCGCCGGTAGGCTTATAGGAGGATACAAGTTCAAAATGATCCATAGGGTCCACCCCCTTGCGTTTGATAGATTTAGTATACCACGCTTTTATATAAAAAGAAAGAGGGAGCGTCTGGAAAAACCAGGCGCTCCCAAAATCCTGTATGGCTTAAATATGGATGATACCAAACACATCCAGTATAGAGGATAAAAGAATCAAAAGCGTAAATATCGGTGCGATATATTTGATCATAACGGTAAAAAGTGTTTTTCGTTTGAAAGGGCCGCTTTGTTCCATTTCTGCGATCAAGGTTTTAGGCTTTAAGAAGTAGCCTACAAAAAGGCAGGTCGCAAAGGCTACCAGCGGCATAATCACGCTGTTGCTTAGGAAATCGAAAAGATCCAGGAACTGCATACCGATGATTTGGACGGTGCTCCACGCGCTGTATCCAAGACAGGACAAAAGTCCCAGAGCCACGCAGATTCCAAAGACCAGCAAACATGCAGGACGCCGACCGATCCCCAGCTTATCCCGAAAAATGGAAACGATGGTTTCCATAAGGGAAATCGCGGAGGTCAACGCCGCAAACAAAACCATCACGAAAAATGCCGTGCCGATAAAAGCGCCGCCGGGCATAGATTCAAAAACTTTTGGCAGCGTTACAAACATCAGACCGGGGCCCTGACTCAGGGCGGCTTCGTCCCCGCCGGAGAAGGCAAACACCGCCGGGATGATCATTAGTCCCGCCAGAAATGCTACGCCTGTATCGAACAGTTCAATCTGTCTTGCGGATTTTTCCACCCGAATATCCCTTTTCATATAAGAACCAAAGGTAATCATGATTCCCATAGCCAGGGACATGGAATAGAATAACTGTCCCATAGCGGCCACTACCGTCATAATGGAGAATTTGGAGAAATCGGGCCGCAAGTAATATACGACTCCATCTATTGCGCCGTCCATGGTGCAGATAGTATAAATACTGATTCCGAGAATCAGTGCAATCAGTACTGGCATCATGATTTTGCTGACCTTTTCAATGCCTTTTTCCACACCGAACAAAACGATAATTGCCGTAATCCCCATAAACAGCAAAAACCAAACGATAGGTTCCGCTGTTTTGCTGATATAAGAGCCAAAATAGGCGTCGTTTGCCATCGCAGCGCCTTGCCCGGTAACAAACCCGGCCAGATATTTCATTACCCATCCCCCGATTACAGAGTAGTAGGGCAAAATGATCATGGGAACCGCAGAGGCAATATAGCCTAAAAAGGAGAACCGCTTATGCAGGGATTGAAAGGCACCGATAGCGCTGAGCCGTGTTTTTCTGCCCAGAGCAATTTCGGCAAGCATAAGAGAAAAACCAAAAGTAGTTGCCAGCAAAATATACACAAGCAAAAAAATCCCGCCGCCATACTTGGCTGCCAGATACGGAAACCGCCAAATGTTTCCAAGTCCAACAGCGGAGCCTGCCGCCGCCAGAACAAATCCGATTTTCCCTGAAAAGGAACTTCTTTTGTGTTCCACAGGTCGTGACCTCCCCATATGTTTTATAAAAGCGGTTCCAGGGTGGACCGCCAAAAATAATACTTATTTTATTATACACATATTCCTCAAAAACACAACCTTTTATTACAATCTTTAGATAAATATGTAGAACGACGTCGCTTTTGCAAGGAGGCGTTTTGTGTTCTGAGTGGAAAAAATAGTAGATTTTCTTATCTTTCTATGCTACAATATATACGTATACGTACATACCAGGAGGCGTTCATGAACTTACTACATATGAAATATGCCGTGGAAATTGCAGAGGCTGGTTCCATAAATAAAGCTGCGGAAAGGCTTTATGTGGGACAGCCAAATTTGAGCCGCGCTGTAAAGGAATTGGAAACCTCGCTGGGTGTAGCCATTTTTGACCGCTCCTCCAAAGGGATGTTTCTCACACCGGACGGGGAAGTGTTTATTCGCCTGGCCAAGAATATTCTAAAGCAGGTTGACGAAGTAACGGGGATGTTTCAAAAAGATGCGGTGCGCAAAAAGCGTTTTTCCATTTCCGCTCCCCGAGCCAGCTATGTGGCCGATGCCTTTGCTAAATTTTCCAGGCTTTTAGGCGATGACGCAGAAGTGGAACTCTTTTATAAAGAAACCAATTCCATGCGAGCAATTAAAAATATTATTCAGGAAGATTATAAACTGGGAATCGTCCGGTATGCAGAAACTTACGACAAATATTATAAGGCGATGATAGACGAAAAGGGACTTGTATGCGAAATGATTACGGAGTTCCGCTATGTGCTGGTGGCCAGCAGAGAAAGTCCCCTTGCCAGAAAAGACAACATTACCTATGATGATTTGGAAAGCTACATCGAAATTGCCCACGGGGATCCGTTTGTCCCGTCTCTTCCTCTGGCAGAGGTGAAAAAGGAAGAACTGCCGGACAATATTCGCCGACGGATCTGTGTGTTTGAACGGGCCAGCCAGTTTGAATTGCTCACACAAAATCCGGACACGTTTATGTGGGTGTCGCCGGTTCCAAAAGAACTGCTGGAGAGATACGGACTGGTACAGTTGGATTGTAGCGAGAACCAGCGTGTGTACAAAGATGTTTTGATACATAAAAAGGAATATACTTTGTCTGAACTGGATAATCTGTTTATCTCCGAATTGTGCAAGGCAAAACGAATTATATTTGGATAAAAAGCCCCTGGGGCTTTTTTCCATTTTTAAATGAAAATCTGTACAATTCATTTCCGTAAAAACACAAGTTTTTTATTCAACATGTATTATATCGATAAAGATAATACCGATATGAAAAAGAGGCATTTCACAAAATGCGCGTATTTTGTTAGAATAATGCCATACAAGGGAAACACAGCATTGGAAGGGAGGTACCGTGTTGCAAAACCGTGAAATATCCCGGGCTACCCTTGGCAGAATCCCGTCTTATCTGCAGTATCTGCGTGCCTTGCCGCCGGAAATCCAAAATATTTCCGCAACCACCATTGCTAAAGAGCTGGGACTGGGAGAGGTACAGGTACGAAAGGACTTGAGTTGCATCAGCGGCGCAGGCAAGCCCAAAATCGGCTACAATGCCGCAGGACTTGCTGACAGTCTGGAAACCTATCTCAGCTGTGAAAACGGCGGCGCCGTAATTGTCGGCGCGGGAAAACTAGGCCGGGCGCTACTGGACTACAGCGGATTTGCAGGATACGGGCTGGACATTCTAGCTGCCTTTGATCAGGCGGTGACAGAGGAAGAAAAAAGCGATATGGGTAAACGGATCCTGCCTATGGACAGCCTGGAGGCCTTCTGCCGGACACAGCCGGTACAGATTGGGATTATTGCCGTACCCGCAGGAGAAGCACAGCGCGTATGCAGCCGGTTGGTTGAAAACCATATCCGAGCTATATGGAGCTTTGCTCCCTGTTCACTTACGGTGCCGCCGGATATCGCCATCCAGTATGAGAATATGGGATTGGCGTTGGCACATTTAAAGATACAAATCAAATAGGAAAG
>CAJUIQ010000032.1 GCA_910586545.1 uncultured Eubacteriales bacterium | reverse complement strand
GTTGCCTCTGGATTTGCTCATTTTATCTTGGCCTACATTGAACCAGGGATGCCCAAATACTTTTTTAGGCAGGGGTTCTCCCAGCGCCATAAGAAGAATCGGCCAATAAATTGTATGAAATCGGAGAATATCCTTGCCAATAATGTGCACATCGGCGGGCCAATATTTTTTATATTTTTCATCTGCCGGCTGATCTGGGTCAAATCCAAGACCAGTAATATAATTGGAAAGTGCGTCAATCCAGACGTAAATTACATGTTTGTCGTCAAAGGTGACGGGAATCCCCCACTTGAAAGAAGTTCGGGAAACACACAAATCCTGCAGTCCCGCATACAAAAAGTTGTTAAGCATTTCCTTGCGCCGTGACTCTGGTTCAATAAATTCCGGATTTTCTTCAATATGCTGAATCAGGCGGTCAGCATATTTACTCATTTTGAAGAAATAGGCTTCTTCTTTGGCGCGCTGGACAGGACGTCCGCAATCGGGACATTTGCCGTCAGTAACCTGCGTATCTGTGAAAAAAGCTTCGTCTGGTGTACAGTACCAGCCCTCGTATTCTCCTTTATAGATATCCCCCTGATCATACAGCTTTTTGAAAATATGCTGTACGGCTCTTTCATGAGCTTCATCGGTAGTACGGATAAAGTGATCATAGCTTGCACCCATTAGATCCCAAATTTCTTTGATTTGTCCGGAGACCTGATCCACATATTCTTTGGGAGATATCCCGGCTTCTTTGGCTAGATTTTCTACCTTTTGACCATGCTCGTCTGTGCCTGTCATAAAGAACACATCATATCCCCGCTGCCGTTTGTAGCGAGCTATACAGTCGGTCATAATGACTTCATAAGTGTTTCCAAAATGCGGTTTTCGCGATGCGTAGGCGATGGCTGTAGTTATATAAAATTTTTCTTTTTCCATAATCCGGTCTCCTTATAAATAAAAATAGGACAGCGACGCTGTCCTATGGGATAGATTTATCCATAAATAGCAGCACGATGTTTGTTGTATTTTATTTCACAATACATGCCCGAAGGCATTCGCTTTGTAAACAGCATGCCGCATTTCTCCTTATCCGATATTACTATTATTATACCCAAATCATAAAGGAATTTCAATAGCAGAATGGTATTTTATTCCTCTTTTGCATCGATCAGCGCTTTATAAAGTTCTGCTTTCGGTATACCCCGTTCCTTCGCCGCCGCCTTAATGGCATCCATATTTCGCATTCCCATATCTATGTACATTTGCACGTGCTTTGCAGGATCTGCCGGATATGCTACCTCTTCCGCGCAGGATGGGGCTCCTTCCAGTACCAGAACATATTCTCCTTTGGGATCTTTTTTCTCATACTTTTCTACGGCGCCGCCAAGGGTGGTATGTATCGTTTCTTCATTCAGTTTGGTCAACTCACGGCATAGAGTAATCCGGCGTTGCCCGCCAAAAAAATGTTCCATGTCCGAAAGCGTTCGACGCAGCTTGTGCGGAGCTTCGTAAAAGATCATAGTGCGGCGTTCTGTCGCCAATTCCTCCAGCCGACGGTACCGATCACTTTTGCTGGTAGTAAGAAATCCTTCAAATACAAATCGTCCTGTAGGCAGTGCGGACAACACAAGCGCGGTAACAGCGGCGCAGCAGCCAGGTATCGCCGTAACAGGGACTCCCTTTTGGGCGCACAGCGCTACCAAATCTTCTCCAGGATCACTTATAGCGGGCATGCCCGCATCTGTTACCAGCGCACAGGATTCTCCCTGCAGAAGGCGGTTCACAATGATTTCTCCACGCTGACGCTTATTGTGTTCAAAATAACTGACGAGGGGCTTGGATATGCCAAAACGAGACAAAAGGACGCCGGTGTTACGGGTATCCTCCGCAGCCACAAAATCAACCTGCGAAAGTACTTTCAGCGCTCGTTCCGTCATATCAGAAAGATTTCCGATAGGAGTTGCCACCAAATATAGTGTGCCTCCTAAAACCTTATTTTTTTCTGTATCCATACCTGGGACGCTACCTTTCTTTGCAAACAGAGCTTTTATTTTCCTTCAAATAAGAAATCCATGGAACATGTTTCATATACCTTGTCCATATCTTCTGTATATATTCTGGTTCCCGCTTTATAAATGATCAGCGGTCTTGCCCACAAAAGAGAAGAGGCTGCGCCTTTTTTTGCCTCTACCAATACAAGGCTGGGCGCTGACGTAGCATCCGGATGCACAAAAACAATTCGTTTGGGTTCCAAATTATTGCTGCGCATGGCATAAAAAAGATCTGCAAGGCGCTGGGGACGGTATACAACGGTGAAAAGGCCGCCATGTTTCAGCAGGGAAGAAGCACAGTGACAAAAGTCTTCAATTGTGCCAAGCACTTCTCGGCGAGCAATGTTTTTTGCATCAGATGCGTTTTCAAATCCGGATTTTCCTTTCATATAGGGAGGGTTAGAAATAATACCAGAGAGCCATCCGCTAGTATCTTGCGGCGTTGCGTGGCGTATATCTTTTGCGTGGACAGTAATTTTTTTGGAAAGTGCATTTAGTTTTGCATTTTTTTCAATGAGATTGGCGAAGCGCGACTGTGCTTCAAAAGCATGCATGTGAGGAAATTTATTTTTTGCAAGACACAGAAAAGCCGCGACGCCGGTACCGCTTCCAAGATCGGCTCCTGCAGTACGCTGCGGTCTCGTAAAGGCAACAAGGAGATATGCGTCCGTACCAAAGGTCAACCCATCTTTTAATTGTAAAAGAGACAAATTTTCATTGATTTTATCCAGACGCTCGTCTGGCAGCGGGAGGATACTGGATTCCATGCAAAAGTCCTTTCCAAATCATAAAAATTTATAATGAAAAGGAGCGGAGCATATTGCTCCGCTCCTTACAGTATGTTCTTACTCAGCCTTGGGAGCGTCTACAGGGCAAGCGCCTGCGCAGGCGCCGCAATCGAGACACTTATCAGCATCGATTACATACTTTCCATCGCCCTCAGAAATTGCTTCTACAGGACACTCAGCAGCACATGCGCCGCAGGAAATGCAATCATCAGAGATTGTATATGCCATTGTTACTACCTCCATTAAAATTCATTTACAGTTTGCACCGCGGCTACAGTATACCACAAAATATCTTCTATGCAAAGAGTTTTTATAAATTTTTTAAGGTATTTTTTTAAATAGGGAATTGCTAACTGTTCTTTTCCGAGACGTCACAGGCGCCTTCCTCACTGCGTTTTCCTCTGTCGCCGCGGCTGCGTTTTCCGATTACATTAAATTTATCCCGATGAAAAGATTTTATAATATCTACGCCTTTGTCATGAATGGAAACTTTGCACATGCCGGTGAGAGGAGAAATTTCTGTTACGAATCCAACGCCATCCGGCGTTTTTACTTTACTGTCTACCGGCGGGGTCGCTTGAAGCTCCGCCTCGTAGGCTTCGCTTTCAAAGCGCAGACAGCACATTAGACGTCCGCAGGCGCCGGAAATTTTTGAAGAATTTAGACTTAAATTTTGCTCCTTAGCCATTTTTATGGAAACTTGCGCGAAATCGGATAAAAATGTAGAACAGCAGAATGGTCTGCCGCATACGCCAAGGCCCCCCATCATTTTCGCCTCGTCCCGTATTCCAATTTGCCGCAGTTCAATGCGTGTATGAAATACGGAAGCGAGCTCTTTGACAAGATCTCGGAAATCCACTCTGCCATCTGCTGAAAAATAAAACAAAAGCTTACTGTTATCAAAGGTATATTCCGCTTCAATTAGCTTCATATCCAGCTTATGCTTGGATATCAGCTTTACACAGGTTTCAAATGCTGTCTTTTCCAGCTGTTTATTGGATTCCCAACGCTGGATATCTTCCAAAGCCGCCTGACGCAAAACAGGACATAAAGGGGCAACAATTTCCGATTGGGCAACGGTTTTGTTTTCCTGCGCAATAAATCCAAGTTCCACACCACGCGCAGTACGGACGATTACTTTATCCCCAATAGAAAATCGCAAACCTTCGGGAGAAAAATAATATACCTTACCTGCGCTTTTAAATTTCACACCCACAACCTCTGCAAACGCAGGCATCTCCTGCGTTTCTGCAAGGGCATCGTCTATATTTTTTGTGTTTTCTTCCATGTTTTTTCTCCATTATCGTTTAGTCAGATTTGTCGAAAATGTCTTTCTGTTAAAGTACATAAAATCGGGTAAGGGGATGCATTACTTCGCACAATTTCTTCTCTTGCATCATACAAGGCGTCATATAGAGCGTTCAACCGCGCCAGCGTATTTCCGGGTGCGTCTTGTATTTGACTTGCCTGCTGATAAAATAAGAGTTCTTTCCCTCCAAGCTTTATCGCAATCCTGTCCCGCAAGGCAGCCATTGCATAGATCAGAAACGTATCGAATTCTGTCCGAGAAAATTTGATTTGAGAACAATAGACCAGCGCTTCTGTGACTGTTTTGGTACACAATGTACAGATCCATTCGTCTGCGGCGGTACGAAGACCGGCTGTAGCGTCTTCTCCAAGAAGAAAAGCTTTTGCTGTGCCGATGATTCCGCCAGATGCGTCGGCGGCTTCGCGAAGACGCTCTTTTGTTCCTTGTATTCCGGTTTGTTCTAAGTATGTGAAAATAGAATCATTGGTAAATTGCTGCATGGAGAATATCGTGGCACGACTGCGAATTGTTTCCAGAAGTGCAGCCGCATCCGTGACCAGCAAGATAAAAACAGCGTACGGCGGCGGTTCCTCTAAGGAAAGCAGTAATGCGTTCTGTGCCTGCACAGTCATTTTTTGGGCGTCTTCAAAAATATATATTTTATAGTTTCCTTCATCAGGCGCATAGGAAAGCGTTGCCAGCGTTTCCCGCACTGTCTCTACAGCCAGAGAAGCCTTGTCGCCGCTGTTTACATATGCAATATCCGTGTGAGACTGCGCATCCATTTTTTTACACTGGAGACATGTGCCGCAGGGAAACGCGGGTACATCTTTTCGCAGACACAAGAGCGCTTTCGCAATTTCACAGGCCAATACATGTTTTCCACTGCCTGTGGGACCTTCTAAAATATATGCGTGATGCTGTTTCTTTTCAAGAATGTCGCGGCCTATGAGATTTTTTGTTTTTTCATTGCCATATAATGCCGGAAAAAAATGCCTCATCTCGTTCCTCCGCGAAATCATTTTCAGTGCAAATAATTATAACAAAAAATCCGTCGTTTGTCAAACAAATTCACACAGCGTTGTGTGGTTGGAAGCAAAAGCAAATTCCGCTTGTATTCCCGAAAAATACAGTGGGTGTTTTGACGGTTTAGCGAAAAACTAAAAATATATTTGCAATTGTAAAAAGAGGCGAAAACATGAAAAACTATAGGAGAAAGTATATACGAGCAATAACGTGTTCTGCAGCTGCCGCCATCTGTGCATTTGGCATTTGGCATCAGTCGCAAATGCGTACTGCCGCTGCACAATTGGAGGTGGATAAAACACAAACCAGAATGTTTTATCAATTTGGAGAAGCGACACGAGCAGCATATGCGCTGAGATTAGAAGGCGCAAGTTTAGAAAGAATTGCCTCTCAGACCTGTGCTGCAGGGAATTATTTGGCAGGACTTTCTATTTCCCCGGATGCCAAAGAAATTTTGTTTACGTGGTTGAATTCTTTTGCGTCCGCCGAGTACTGCGAGGCGCAGGCAATGGAACTAAACCGTTGCTTGCAGAGCAGTGTATTTGTAGAAAGTACAAATGTGGAAAAAGCTGCTATGCTTGAAAAGTTATGCAAACAGATAAAACTGGATAAACACACAGATGCAGAAGGATTGCAGGCAGGCGCGGAATATGCTTCGAAAGAAGTGCGGGAGGCTTTGTCTTGGATATTTGAAAACAATGAAAATTTTTCTGTTTCAGGAAATAGAAACGACACAGTTTATTTTTATTATGGCAATCGATATCTTGCTGTATATGGACCGTTGCATTTGCCCTATTTCTATGCTTTTGGATGTGTTGCGGGGGAAGCGGTTTTGGATAGATCAACATGCTGTAAAAATGCTGTGGTATTTTTACAGCGAACGCTTCCGCCGGCTTTACGCGGCAATGGAGTACCAAAGGAGATGGAGGAAAAAACTGCACAAGACCAGGAAGGATGTTATTATTTTTCCTTTTCCTATCCAGCCTATCCTACGGCTCCAATTACTGTGGGCGTGCGCCGGGATACTGGCAGTGTAATTTTTATGAATGCAGATGCATTGCTTACGGGGAAAATTGCGGATAATTCACGGAAAAGTCATTGAATAATTGGTAAAATTATGCTAAACTAATCTTTGTATGGAAATTTGATTCATTTTTAGTATTTTTCTTAAAGAGAGATTTAGTGTGAAAATAAGATTCAACGAACCATGTAGATAGCCGATTTCGCACCCAAAATCAGCTTGGACATGGGAACTGCCTCATTTCTGTCGACTTCGTCGGCACAGCTTTTTCATGAACAATTTGTGCCGACACACTGCGGCGGAATGGAGATTTTATGAATATCGGATTGATCGGTTTTGGAAGCATGGGACGCACGCATGCTTGGTCTATTGAAAATTTAAAGTATTTTTATGCTCCGCTGCCGTTTTCTGCAAAGATTACCGGTGTTTGTACGGCACATTCTCAAACCGCACTGGCTGCATGTGAACGATACGGCCTTGGACGGGTCTATACATGTCCAGAAGAAATGATTGCGGATCCTTCTATTGATGTAATAGATATCTGTACCCCAAACATATTTCATTATGATACATTGAAAAAGGCAATGCGGGCAGGTAAGCATATCTACTGCGAGAAACCCCTGTGCGTTACTGCAGATGAGGCGTTTGAAATTGCGAGCCTGGCAAAAGACTTGGGCAAAACCTACGCGGTCGTTTTCAATACGCGCTTTATGCTGCCGGTTATGCGTGCAAAAGAATTAGTAGATGCCGGGCGACTCGGTCGGATTCTTAGCTTCCGTGGGACATTTTTTCACAGCAGTGCTGCTGATCCGGATAAAAATGCAGGCTGGAAACAAAACCGGGATATTTGCGGTGGGGGTGTTCTGTTTGATTTAGGGTCCCATACAATTGATTTAATCCAATATCTTTGCGGCCCTTTTACACAGGTGTCTGGTATGAGCCAAATCGCGTATCCAAGCCGCTTGGGAATGGATGGGGCTATGTGGTCCACCAATGCTGACGAGGCCTTTTATTTGACTGCAACGCTTTCCTGCGGGGCATGTGGAACAATTTCTGTAGGTAAGATTATGTGCGGTACAAACGACGACCATTGTTTTGAAATTTACGGTGAGCGTGGCAGTATACGATTTGATTTAATGCAGCCTAATTTCCTTTGGTTCTACGACAACGCCGCCCCGGCGGCAGAAAAAGGATATACCAAAATTGAGTGCTGCGGACGCTATCCAGCACCAGGCGGAATATTTCCAGGGGTAAAAGCGCCCGTCGGATGGCTGCGGGGTCATATTGCAAGCATGTATAATTTTTTGGATGGCGTGCACTGCGGCAGGTCCGTTTCTCCTTCTTTTGATGAAGCTGCCCATGTGCAGGCGGTTATGGAAGCCGCGTACCTCTCTGATCAGACTGGTTGCAGGGAAGCGGTGCGCACAATATGAGCAGAAAAATAAAAATTGTGGGATTGTGCGGCAGAAGCGGCAGTGGCAAGGGGTATGTTTGTAGTATTTTCGAAAGGCTTGGAATCCCTTCCATTGATACCGATGCAGTGTACAAAGCGCTTGTGATGGGATGCCGTGGGAATCCCACCCCATGTTTGTCTGCGATTATAGAAGCGTTTGGCGACAGGGTATTGAATGAGGCAGGGGATTTAAACAAACGTGCCCTTGCAGACATTGTCTTTGCGCCGGGGAATGAATCACGCCTGCAGCAATTAAATACTATTACCCATAAATACATAAAAAAAGAGACACAAAAACAAATCGTTTCCCTGAAAAACGCTGGCTTTAGTACGGTTTTGATCGATGCGCCAGTTTTATTTGAAAGCGGATTTGATAAGATGTGTGACCTAATATTTTATGTGCACGCTCCGGCGGCAGTGCTGGTGCAGCGTATTTGTGCGCGGGATGGGATTACGGAACAGCAGGCAGTGCGTAGGCTGGATGCACAATTGTCCGACACCGAATTGGCGCTTCGATGCGATGGTGTGATCCGCAACGACGGTGTTTCTGATGTAGAAGCACAGGCGGTAAGGCTGGTACGGCAATTTTCTTTGCTGGAATAGGCAGAAAGAGGTAGGATGCAGTGAAATATAAAAAGGCGCTGGTGAGAAGTGCGGTCATTATTTCTATATTGCTATTGTCTGTTTTGACCGGTTTTTTATTTCAATTTATCTGGGACAAAGTGGATCGGGCAAATTATCCTAGAGACTATAGTGAATATGTAGAGCAATATGCTGGGCAGTATGGCGTGCCGGAAGCGGTTGTTTACGCTGTTATTAAAACAGAAAGTTCTTTTTCATCTGGGGCGGTGTCCGACGCGGGCGCTGTTGGACTGATGCAAATTATGCCCGATACATTCAACTGGCTGATGACCATGACAAAAGAAAGTTTGGAAGAGGGTATGCTTTATGATCCGGCGACAAATATAAAATATGGGACATACTATTTGTCGTACCTATATTTGCGCTATAATAGCTGGGACGAGGTGTTTGCCGCATACAACGCCGGACATGGAAATGTGGACGAATGGTTGGAGGATGAACAATATACAGACAAAGATGGAAAACTTTCTCGCATTCCCTTTGAAGAAACGAAGAACTATGTAAAAAAAGTGAACAACGCAATTGATGTATATAAAAGACTATATTATGAATCTTAAACATTGAGAAAGGGGTCATGAAAATGGCAAATGAAAAGACAAAGGCAGAAGCTTTGAGAGAGCAGCTTCTGTATAAGAAAAAGAATGTATTTGAAACGATGGACGAAGCGGATGTAGAGCGGGCAGGGGAATACGCAGCCGGGTACAGTGAATATCTCTTCCGGGCTAAAACGGAGCGGGAGGCGGTGCAGATTTCTGTGACCATGCTGCAGCGAGCAGGATATACACCTTATCGGATGGGAGATGCCGTTGTGCCAGGCGGAAAGTATTATCTTAATAACCGTGGAAAAGCGTTGTTTGCTTTTCGTATCGGCAGTGAGGACATTAGCAGCGGCGTACGTATCAGCGCGGCTCATATCGATTCTCCCCGTCTGGATTTAAAACAACATCCGCTTTTTGAAGAAGAGGGTATGGGATATTTAAAAACGCACTATTATGGTGGCATTCGAAAATATCATTGGCCAACTATTCCGCTGGCGCTGCATGGTGTTGTCACTAAGCAGGGGGGAGAAACAGTAGAAGTCAACATTGGTGAGGATGCGGGAGATCCCGTATTTGTAATTACAGATTTGTTGCCCCACCTTGGAAAAACGCAAGGCGCTAAGCCCCTGGATAAAGCCTTTGCCGGGGAAGGACTCAATCTTTTGATAGGCGCATCTCCTCTGCTGGATGAGGATGGAACTCCTGTGACGGGAGAGGACAGAGTCAAGCTGAATATGATGCGAATCCTCAACGAAAAATATGGAATTGTGGAAAGCGATTTTATGACAGCAGAGCTGTGTGCCGTACCGGCAGGAAGACCGGTAGATATTGGATTGGATCGGTGTATGATCGGTGCGTATGGTCACGATGATAAGGTTTGTGCTTACCCGGCGCTGACTGCGCTGATCGACAGTGACGACAGCGCCCATACGGTCATATGCGTTCTTGCCGATAAAGAAGAAACGGGCAGTGATGGAACAACTGGCATGCAAAGCGCGCTTTTGACAGATTTGATTGGAGAACTGTGCAGGGCACTGGGTGCAAATGCTGCACTGACAAGAAGCAATTCTATGTGTTTGTCCGCAGACGTAAATGCTGCATATGACCCGTTATACAGCGAGGTATTTGAAAAGCGTAACGCTGCGATGATCAACAGCGGCGTGGTACTGTCTAAATATACCGGCAGCGGTGGTAAATATTCTACCAATGACGCCAGCGCCGAATATATAGGAAAAATTCGCGACATGTTTGTGCGGGATCATGTGCTGTGGCAGACTGCGGAGCTTGGCAAGATTGATGAAGGCGGCGGAGGTACCGTTGCCAAATATATTGCCAATGAAAACATCGATACTGTAGATTTAGGTGTGCCAGTGTTGTCCATGCACGCGCCTTTTGAAGTGATTTCCAAATTGGATCTGTATGAAACATACAGGGCCTTTCTGGCATTTTGTAAATGAGGATATATGATTGACAAACTTAAGGAAGTAAAAGACCGATTCATCCAAATAGAAGAGGAACTCGCAAAGCCGGAGACTATGGCAAATATGGAGCTGTATACGAAGCGAATGCGGGAGTATAAGTCTCTGCAGCCGGTGGTAGAAAAATATGATGTATACGAAAAGCTGACCCAGGACTATACTGATGCTGCCGAACTAATGGAGTCGGAAGCGGATGAGGAACTGCGCGCCTTGGCTCAGGAGGAGTATCACACCCTGCGGGACCAAATTGCACATACAGAACAAGAACTAAAGATTCTCCTGCTTCCCAAAGATCCCAACGATGACAAAAATGTCATTGTTGAGATTCGGGCGGGGGCCGGAGGAGAAGAAGCGGCCCTTTTTGCAGGGGTGCTTTTTCGAATGTATAGTATGTATGCGGAAAGCCACCGATTTAAAACAGAAATTTTATCACAAAACGAAACGGGTCTTGGAGGATATAAAGAAATCTCTTTTATGGTATCCGGAGAAGGTGCCTATTCACGTTTAAAATATGAGTCCGGTGTGCACCGTGTGCAGAGAGTTCCGGAGACGGAATCCTCAGGCCGCATTCATACTTCTACTGCTACGGTTGCTGTTTTGTGTGAGGCGCAAGAGGTTGAGGTGGAGATTAACCCGGCCGATTTGATTGTGGAAACCTGCAAATCCAGCGGTGCCGGTGGACAGCACATAAATAAAACAGAGTCAGCGGTACGTATGATTCACAAACCTACGGGAATTGTGGTAGAATGCCAGGAGGAGCGTAGTCAGTTCAAAAACCGAGACAAGGCATTGAAGCTTCTGCGTACCAAGTTGTACGATATGGAGCAACAAAAACAGGCGGAGCAAATTGCTGGCGAGCGGCGAGGACAGGTAGGAACGGGGGACCGCAGCGAGCGGATCCGCACGTATAATTTTCCCCAGGGACGTATATCCGACCACCGAATTGGACTGACTTTATATACATTGGATAGTTTTGTTGACGGAAATTTGGATCAAATGATTGACGCTTTGGCTACTGCAGATGCGGCTCAACGGCTGAAAGGAACCGGCGTAGATGAAAACTGAACAAATTGTTCTTACCGGAGAAGGGGACGATCAAATTTTTCGGCGTGCCGGTCAGATTTTACGTGACGGAGGTCTGGTGGCGTTCCCTACGGAAACCGTGTACGGCCTTGGGGCAAACGCTTTAGATCCCAATGCCGCAGAAAAAATTTTTGCCGCCAAAGGACGTCCCGCGGATAACCCCCTGATTGTCCATGTGGCGGATCCTCGGGATGCGGAAGAATTTGCCGTTACAACGCCCGCTTATTACCGGCTGGCTGCACATTTTATGCCCGGACCTATTACAATTATTTTGGATAAAAAAACGCTGGTGCCTGACTCTGTTACAGGAGGACTAAATACTGTGGCAGTGCGTTGCCCGGCTCATCCTGCAGCCCGTCGTCTGATTCAAGCTGCAGGCGTGCCGATTGCCGCCCCCAGCGCCAATCTTTCCGGATCGCCCTCTCCTACCACTGCAGCCCATGTGGCGGCAGACCTTTCCGGCAGAGTGGACATGATTTTAGACGGCGGAGAATGCTCTATCGGTGTAGAATCTACCGTCATTCGACTGACGAAGAAAGGATGCACGCTGCTTCGTCCCGGCGAAGTGCTCCCAAGGGAATTGGCGGCTTTTGTAGAAGAGGTAATGGTTTCGCCAGCGGTGCTGGACCCTGATGCTGCAGGCGACAAGCCGCAATCTCCCGGAATGAAATACCGGCACTATGCGCCTAAAACCAAACTAATCCTTGTAGAGGATACGGCAAGTTTTGTAGATTTTGTAAATCGGCAAGAACAAGACTGCGGTGTGCTTGCTTATACGGAAGATATGGAGCGCTTTGCAGGCAGGAAGGTAATGGATTTAGGGAAAAAAGAGGATCCTGCTGGGCAGATGCACAATTTGTTCCGCATTCTTCGAGAGGCGGATAACATGCAAGTGCCTGTTATATATGCTCCGCTGCCGCCCAAAACTGACGAGTACCTCGCGCTGTACAATCGTATTATCCGGGCTGCCGGATGTGAAGTTATAAAAGGATGGACGTAATTCATGGCAAAAAAGAAGAAAGTGGAAGCAGCGCCGGTGGTGCATGCGGATATTGTAAATCAACCCATAACGGAAACAATTGAAACAAACTACATGCCCTATGTAATGAGCGTAATTATTTCCAGAGCTATTCCGGAAATTGACGGCTTCAAGCCGTCCCACAGAAAACTCCTTTATACCATGTACAAAATGGGACTGCTCAGCGGTCCTCGTACAAAAAGCGCCAATGTGGTAGGGCAAACTATGCGTCTCAACCCCCATGGTGACGCATCTATTTATGAAACCATGGTGCGTCTTACTAGAGGAAATGAAGCACTGTTGCATCCTTTTGTAGATTCCAAAGGATCATTTGGAAAGCAGTACAGCCGAGATATGGCCTATGCGGCCTCTCGATATACGGAAGTGCGGTTGGACAAAATCTGCAATGAGATTTTTACAGGGATCGATAAAAATGCTGTTGATATGGTTCCAAATTATGACAACACAACTACGGAACCAACTCTGCTGCCCACCACATTTCCAAATATTTTGGTATCTCCAAATATGGGAATTGCCGTAGGTATGGCTTCCAACATATGTTCCTTTAATTTGGCGGAAGTGTGCGACGGCACCATTGCTCTGCTGAAGAATCCGGAACTCCCTGTAGATAAAATATTAGACTTGATCAAAGCCCCGGATTTTTCCGGGGGCGGTATGCTGATATATGATCGAGCGCAGATGAAGTCTATTTATGAATCGGGCAGAGGGAGCGTGCGTCTGCGTGCGCGATATGGTTATGACAAAGAAAACAACTGCATAGATATTTTGCAAATTCCTTATTCAACATCCATTGAATTGATCATCAAAAAAATTGTAGATTTGATCAAAGAAGGCAAGCTGAAAGAAGTGACGGATGTGCGGGATGAAATAGACCTGAACGGGTTCAAGCTGACGCTGGATCTACGCCGCGGCGTGGATCCGGAGGCAGTGATGGCAAAGTTATATAAGCTGACGCCTCTTCAGGATGAATTTGCCTGTAACTTCAATGTGCTGATTGACGCCTCGCCCCGCCAGCTTGGAATCATTGCCATTCTCCAGGAATGGATACGTTTTCGGATGGGATGTGTGGGCAGAGAGCTTCGTTTTGAACTGCAGAAGAAGAAAGACCGCCTCCACTTGCTGAAAGCGCTAAGCAAGATTCTGCTGGATATCGACAAAGCGATCCGCATTATTCGGGAAACGGAAAAGGAATCAGACGTAGTACCGCGACTGATGGACGGATTTGCTATCGATCAGGTGCAAGCGGAATATGTGGCCGAGATCAAGCTGCGTCATTTAAACCATGAATATTTAATAAATCGGGTACACGAAATCGAGAGCCTGCAGGAAGAGATAAAGAATATCGAGGAAACTCTGGCGGATGAAATCAAAATGAAAGCGCTTATATCCGCCCAACTGACAGAAGTGAAAAAGAAATATGGCAAGCCCCGCAAAACACAGTTAATTTATGCGGACACATTGGAGGAGCCTGCCGTAATCGACACAGTGGAGAATTACGCCTGCAGGGTTGTTCTGACCAGGGATGGATATTTTAAAAAGATTACTCACCAATCGCTGCGGGGCAACGACGAGCAGCGTTTGAAGGATGGAGATGAGATTCTTTGGAGTGAGGACTGCGAAAACAAAGATGAGTTTTTGGTATTTACCGATCAGCGTCGGGTATACAAAGGAAGATTGGCGGATTTTGATCCGGTAAAGGCGTCTCTTTTAGGCGATTTTCTTCCCGGAAAACTGGATTTTGAAGAAAATGAGCGTCCTATGCTGATGAAGATTATTAACGCTTCCTGCAGCGGGGAGGATCATATAATCTTTATTTTTGAAAACGGAAAGGGTGTACGTATCCCCCTATCTGCTTACGAGACCAAGTCCAATCGCAAACGGCTTACCAGCGCTTATTCTGATACTGCACCACTGATTGCCGCAGTTTATGAGAAGGAGCCTATGGATTTGCTTATTGTATCGGACGTAGGGAAGGGAATTTTAATAAAGTCGTCCTTGATTCCGGAGAAAACAACCCGCACATCCACAGGTGTAATTTTGTATCAGTTGCGTAAAAAGCAGCTGATAAACGGTGTATACTATGGGCAGCAGCTGGAACGATCATGCAGTGAAAAAGAGGCCGTGGAGCTAAGTGCAGAAAAATTAAAATTCCCGCTGTGGGATCGCCTCTTTTGGTGCCCGATTTAGGGGAGATGCAAATTGTTATAGAATAAAAGGAATGAAGCCGGCACAAAGAAACTCCGCGTTTTGTGCCGGCATAGGATTTTATCATCCTTTTATGGAATGGAGCTTGCTATGTCAGAAAAATCCAAAAAAATTATTGTACGAACAGTCGCTATTTTCTTAGCGCTTTTGATGGTTGGTGGAGGCGTATCTGTTATTGCCACTGTTTTATTTCACTAAAATATATCGATTGGAGACCCTATTATGACGCAAAACTTTAAGAAGACACGGGTCGCCTGTTATACGGGATATGTCACCCAGGCGATTGTAGTCAATCTTGCTCCGCTATTGTTTGTAATATTTCAGGATACCTATCATTTTTCTCTTACATATATTGCTGCTATTACGCTGGTGACGTTTTTAGTGCAAATTGGTATTGATTTGCTTTCCGTTAAATTTATAGAAAAGGCCAGTTATCGAGTTTTGTCCGTATGGAGTCAAGCAACCTGCGCTGTAGGTCTCATTCTTCTTGCCTTTTTACCGGCGATTCTTGTACCGGAAGCTGCGGTAATGGCTTCCGTAATCGTATATTCGGCCGGCAGTGGACTAGCTGAGGTAGTACTTAGCCCTCTTATGGAGGCACTTCCCAAAGATGAGGATGCCGGTGGATCTCCCATGTCTTTAATGCACTCCTTTTATTCGTGGGGGCAGGCTTTCGTCATTTTGGTGACGACTGCGCTTTTGCGGGTAATCGGCAGCGAGTTCTGGTTTTTTCTGCCTCTGTTATGGGCGCTGATTCCTATTTTCAACAGTATATTTTTTGCTAAAGTGCCTATGGTGGAGATGACTGTGCACGACGGAGAGCATGGCGCGTTTTCTATGCTTCGGGATCCAGTTTTTATCGTGGCTTTTTTGCTTATGGTTTTTGCGGGAGCAGCAGAGCAAATAATGGCGCAGTGGGCGTCTTTGTTCGCGGAACGTGGGCTTGGGATTACCAAAATTGTAGGAGATTTACTTGGACCGTGTATGTTTGCCGTAATGATGGGAATCGGCAGAACGGCTTACGGCATTTGGGGACATAAAT
Source organism: uncultured Eubacteriales bacterium (assembly GCA_910586545.1). GTDB lineage: Bacteria > Bacillota > Clostridia > Oscillospirales > CAG-272 > Avispirillum. The sequence continues at coordinate 914 of CAJUIQ010000032.1, read as the reverse complement.
TAAAAATTTCTAGAGCGCTTACGGCCTGCGCGGCTCTTACAGTAGTATGCTATCTGGCGGCTGTATTTGCTCCTTTCCCCTTTGTTTCCTTGTTGGCATGTGGTGTAACCGGGTTGGGTGTCAGCTTAATGTGGCCGGGAATGCTTGCGCTGTGTGCCGATAAATATCCTGGCGCGGGAGCGTCGATGTTTGCTATGATGGCTGTGGGCGGGGATATTGGCTGCTCGCTTGGCCCTTGGCTGACAGGAGTCGTATCAGATATTGCTGAGGAACTGCCGGTCATTCGACAGATAGGGACACACCTGTCACTGGATGCGGAGCAAACGGGATTGCGCGCAGGAATTTTAGCTGGAGTAATTTTTCCAATTTTAATGGTAGTTGGAATGGGATTTCTTTCAAAGAAAAAACGCATAAAATAAATCCGGTAAAACGTATGAAAACGAAAAATGATAAAAGTTTAGGTGCACTTTGGCAAAAAATATGGAATAATCCCCTATGGTTTGGGCTCATTGGATCTTTTGGCATGTTGCTGTTGATCGAGTCGCTGAGTCGACATCGTTTTTGGGGCGGTTTTCTATTTTTATTTCATGAGCCAATGTACTTTTTGATGAATTGGCTGATGATAGCAACTTTTCTTTCTCTTACATATTTGATACCAAAGCGTATTTTTGCTCAGGCAGTAGTTGCCCTTGTTTTTGTGGGACTTGGAATCATCAACTGCATTCTTTTGTACACAAGGATAACGCCGTTGGAGGCGGTGGATTTTTCTATATTGCGTACAGGAATTTCCATCGTGAATATTTACTTGACAGTGCTGCAGCTTATCTTGTGTGGGGCGGCAATTTTGGGTGTTATTGCCGGAATGGTAATTCTATTTATCAAAAGCCCAAAGTCGCCGGTACATTTCGTCCGTG
>CAJUIQ010000031.1 GCA_910586545.1 uncultured Eubacteriales bacterium | reverse complement strand
CAAACACATCCCGCTCCCTTCTATCTCCTTCGCTTCTTCTCCTATATATCTGACAGCAATATATATTGCGTTATATAAGAGATACAATTAAAAGAAGAAAGGGCTCCTACAGGAGTCCTTTCTTCTTTTACGATGATAAAATGTTATTTAGAGCCTTTGATGTCGTTTTCGTACTTCTCGATCATCTTCTTAACCATCTGACCGCCTACAGAACCAGCCTGACGTGCGGTGATGTCACCGTTGTAACCCTGAGCGAGGTTAACGCCTACTTCGCTTGCAGCCTGCATTTTGAACTGATCCATAGCTGCCTTAGCTTCAGGAACAAGAGTTTTGTTACTTGCCATTTTTTCGTCCTTTCTCGGACACGAAAGTGCCCGTCTCTCCTTTTTTAAGGAAATTCAATCTATATTAATTGAGAACACTCTCGCGTCCTCTGGTATTATTATAATCGTATATGCAAAGTTTATGAACGGCAATTTTTGTTATGTTTGTAATATGCATCATATGCGTTTTTACGATTTCTTTCATTATTATATATTTGTATTTCTTATTTTATTATGTGTTAAGAAAAAGCATTTTTTCCTATTGCCATATTTACGAAAATATGGTATGATATTGGAAAAGGGAGTAGCTTGCGATGCAAATCGTTACAATGAGCGTCATGCCGGTATGAATGTACCCGCTGTTGTATGAAAAAGCGAGACTTTTATTGCGATTTGTGATAAAAGTCTCGCTTTTATTACGCGGGAAAAGAATGGGAGCGTTTTTGTGCGTCAAAAATAAATTAGAGATATAAAAAGGAGTAAACATGGAAATTTTGTATGAAAATTTACTGAAACTAGAATGGCAACAAGTGGTCATGTGGGCGATTGGTGGCATTTTAATTTTTCTCGCTATAAAAAAAGATATGGAACCGACACTACTGTTGCCCATCGGATTTGGAGCTATCCTTGTAAATCTTCCCTTTTCCGGCGCAGTTACACAGATAATAGATGGTGCGGCAGAAGAAGGGGCGCTCAGTATATTATTTGACGCAGGAATTGCCAACGAACTGTTTCCGCTGATCTTATTTATCGGCATCGGAGCCATGATTGATTTCGGTCCGCTGCTCTCCAATCCCAAGCTGATGATTTTTGGAGCTGCTGCACAATTCGGTATATTTTTTACACTTTGTGTAGCGTCTATGTTCTTTGATATCAACGACGCCGCTTCCATCGCCATCATTGGCGCAGCCGACGGTCCTACATCTATTGTTGTAGCGCAGAAACTCATGTCCAAATACCTTGGTGCAATTATGGTTGCCGCATATTCCTACATGGCGCTTGTGCCCATTATCCAGCCGCCGATTATTAAACTGCTCACCACAAAAAAAGAACGCATGATCCGTATGCCTTATGAACAAAAAGAAGTTTCCAAAACTACTCGAATCCTTTTCCCAATTATTATTACTATAATTGCCGGGTTGATCGCCCCTGCTTCCGTATCTCTCATCGGATTTCTTATGTTTGGAAATCTGATTCGGGAATGCGGCGTACTCAATTCCCTGTCCGAAACAGCGCAAAAAGTTTTAGCAAATCTGATCACCATTTTTCTTGGTATTACGATTGCCACAAAAATGCAGGCAGACCAGTTCCTACAGACCGAAACTCTTTTGATTTTAGGGCTGGGCCTAGTAGCCTTTATTTTCGATACCGCAGGCGGCGTCCTATTTGCAAAATTTATCAATTTGTTTACCAAGAAAAAGATTAACCCAATGATTGGCGCCGCGGGTATTTCCGCATTTCCTATGTCCGGCCGTGTCGTACACAAAATGGGACAAGCGGAGGATCCACAGAATTTCCTGCTGATGCATTCTATCGGCGTAAACGTATCCGGTCAAATCGCCTCCGTAATCGCAGGCGGACTGATTCTGAATTTTTTTGGATAAAGAAGAAGGAGGCAGCACATGAACTTTCATCCTGGAGCTTTTATAGACAGTTTATATTATATGGGAGTCGGTATGCTGGGTATCATGATCGTTATTGGCGTGATTATCGGCATCACTGTACTACTGAACAAAATAACCGGCAAAAAGAACGACAAATAATAATAATAATAAAGAAAAAGGCGCTGCAGCCGTTGGGCTGCAGCGCCTTTTTCAACATACAGTATATACTATACGCCAAATCCGCCGTCTACACCGATACACTGCCCGGTCACGTACGACGCGGCGTCAGAGGCCAAAAATGCAATCACGCGGGCAACCTCTGCAGGTTCTCCCATACGTGACAGAGGAATCTCTTCTATAAGCTGGTTCAACTCCTCTGGAGAAAATCCTGCATTCATGTCTGTAGCAATCACACCAGGCTCCACGCAGTTCACCGTAATCCCCGACGGCGCCAGCTCCTTTGCCAACGCCATAGTCAGCCCGCGCACACCTGCCTTAGACGCGCTGTAGGCCACTTCACAAGATGCGCCGCATCTTCCCCACACAGAACCTACATTTATAATGCGCCCGCTGTGATTTTTTACCATGTATTCCGACGCACTGCGACAAAGATAAAATACAGAAGCAAGATTGGTATTACAAATTTGCTGCCAGTTTGCATCGCTGGTATCGCATATCTGACCGATCCAGGAAATGCCCGCATTGCACACCAGCACATCTAAACCGCCTAAAAGCTTTGCCGCCTGATCCACAGCATCCCGTACGGTATTTGAATCGGTCACGTCCGCGGGGATCGATGCCGCTCCCGTCCGGCGGCATATCTCTTGTGCTGCCTCATGACTGCTTTGATACAGAAACACAACTTGATCCCCGGCTGCCGCAAAGGCTTCTACAGTGGCTGCGCCGATTCCTCGGCTACCTCCGGAAATGAGGATTTTTTTATTCATAGTTATCTCCATTCCACCGCTTATGGTGGCACAAAAAGCACAACAAATTTTATAAATCTTTACACCGTCAGCGGTTTCCCAGACGCTTTTCGTTCTTGGCTATGCAAAACTGCTTCTTTTATTTCTGCCGAATCAGATTGTGGTATAATCCCCGCATTTTCCGCTGCGCAAGACAGCATCAGCTTTATCCGGTTTTCCTGATTGATTTTCGTAGCACCGGGATCATAATCAATTGCTACAATATTTACATTGGGGTGACGCTCCTTGATTGGCTTCATCATTCCTTTGCCTACAATATGATTAGGCAAACATCCAAACGGCTGCGCACAAACGATATTGTTGACGCCGCTATCAATTAACTCCAGCATCTCTGCCGGGAGCAGCCATCCCTCACCCATCTTAGCGCCCATACCGATATAGCCGTTTACCAGCCTTCTCGTATGTTCTATGGGTGTAGGCGCCGCAAAGCTGCTGTTTTGCCGGATTGCGGTAATCAAATCATTCTGCATTTTGCGCATAATTTGATATACAGCTTTGCTACCAGCGCATTTTAGCTTTCCGATTCCATAAAGTTTTGTATCTACAATACCATTGTAAATACAGTACATACAGAAATCAATCAGCCCAGGCATGGATACCTCCGCACCCTGAGACACGAGAAAATCCTCTAAGTTGTTATTGCCAAGGGGTGAGAATTTAACAAAAATCTCGCCGACAATGCCAACCTTGATTTTCTTTTCCCTCCGCCTTGGAATTCTGTCAAAATCCCGGACAATAGCCGCATAATTTTTCTTCACATCCTGATAACTTACCTTTTTGTCGAATAATTCGTCTGCAAGATATTTCGTCCATTTATCGCACAACACATCCGTCATTCCCGCTTCAACCTCATAGGGACGGCACTGATTGCGCAGCGTCATAAGCAAATCTCCATACAACACCGCATAAATCATTCCTCGAATCAACGGCAGTGTCAGCTTGAAGCCTGGATTTTCTTCCAATCCGGATATGTTTAAGGAAATCACCGGAATATATCCATACCCTGCCTTTTCCAATGCCTTGCGCAACAGCGCGATATAGTTAGATGCGCGGCATCCGCCGCCAGTCTGCGTCAACATCAACGCCACCTTATGGCTGTCGTATTTTCCGGACTGGATGGCATCTAAAAACTGACCGATTACCAAAAGCGCCGGGTAGCAAGTGTCGTTATGTACATATTTCAGTCCACAGTCTTTTACATTCTGTCCGCAGTTTTCCAAAAGCTCTGTTTTATATCCATGACGGGTAAGGATCTGCGCAATCATTTTGAAATGCATCGGCAGCATAGTAGGGATCAGGATCGTGTAATCCTTTTTCATTTCCTCTGTAAACTGCACCTTTGGTTGGATCATGCAAGCACCTCATCTCTTCTTTTGGTATTTTCCATATCTTCCGCGTTTTTTCGCTCATCCATTGCGCCAATCAGGCTGCGTAAACGGATTTTTACTGCACCCAAATTTGTAATTTCATCGATTTTTAGTTGTGTATACAACTTTCCACGTTCCTCCAGCATTCGCCGAATCTCATCGGTAGTAATTGCGTCTACGCCGCAGCCAAAGGAAACCAACTGCACCAATTGGCAGTCCTCATGAAGCGCAGCATATTGCGCAGCCCTGTACAGTCGTGCATGATATGTCCACTGGTTGAGAACTTCAATTTTCGGCGTCTCTGTAAGATTGGAAATGCTGTCTTCACTGACTACAACAAACCCCAGATTGACCGCAAGCCGGTCAATTCCATGGCCCACCTCCGCGTCCGCGTGATAGGGCCGGCCAGCCAAAATCATAACCGGATATCCCTCACTGCGAGCAAAGGACAAAGCGCGCCGCCCTTCTCTGCGAATATCCGCCATCCAAACGTCATATGCATCCAGACCAGCATCCACCGCAACAGAAATCTCCCTTTTGGATATATCCGGGAAAAATTTCTTTAAAGACCGATACAATCCTTTTGTCAGTTCCTTTGCATCATTGATATTTAAATAAGGATACAAAAACTTTGTTTTTGTCAGCCCATCCGTATTGCCGGAAAGCAATTCCGAATAATACGCCACTACCGGACAATTATAATGATTATCCCCGGATTTTTCATCCATATTATACGTAAGGCAAGGATAAAAAATTGCGTCTACGCCTGCGTCCAGCAGTAGTTGTATATGTCCATGCATCAATTTTGCCGGATAACAGGCTGTATCTGAGGGGATACTGAAATGCCCCTTTTCATAAATCTCCCTGCTGGACTGACCTGTAAGAATCACACGGAATCCAAGCGCACGAAACAAAGTATGCCATAGCGGCGCCAGTTCGTACATTCCAAGCGCTAATGGCAATCCAATAGTGCCCCGCCGCCCTTCTCCTTCATTCTTTGCAAGGGCCGTCAGTTTATCCCGTTTATACTGATGAAGATTGGGAAGCGCCGCTTTGTTCTGCAAAGACGCACCTGCCCCCCGCTCACATTGGTTTCCCGAAACAAATTTTGCGCCGGTACTGAACGTATTGATAGTCAGATTGCACCGGTTTTCACATTTCCCACAGCGTGCGCTGGTAGCCTTATGAACAAATCCAGCAAGAGACGCAGAATCAATCAGCGTTGTCTCCCGACTTCCCTGTTCGGCAGCATATAACGCCGCGCCATACGCACCCATAAGTCCGGCAATCCCCGGGCGGGTCACGTTTCTGCCCAGTTCCATTTCAAAACTGCGCAATACCGCGTCATTGTAAAAGGTCCCCCCCTGTACAACAATATTCTCTCCCAGCTCGTCTGCACTTCCTGCACGAATTACCTTGTATATGGCATTTTTTACAACACTAATGGATAGACCCGCAGAGATATCTTCCACGCCGACGCCGTCTTTCTGCGCCTGTTTTACGGAAGAGTTCATAAACACCGTGCACCGGCTGCCAAGATCTACCGGCGCCTTTGCGGCAAGTCCCAGTTGTGCAAACTCCGACACAGAATACCCCATAGACTTTGCAAAAGTTTCCAAAAAGGATCCGCAGCCGGAAGAACAAGCCTCATTGAGCATAATGCTGTCAATCGACTGGTTCTTGATTTTAAAACACTTAATATCCTGTCCGCCGATATCCAAAATAAAATCCACATCAGGATCAAAATGACGAGCCGCTGTGTAGTGAGCAATGGTTTCTACTATACCTTTATCCACACCAAAAGCATGGCAAATCAGTTCTTCTCCGTATCCGGTTACAGCGCTTTGCCGTATGCGGATTCTCTCACCACAAAGAGTATATATTTTTTCCAGCTGCTGCCGAACAATTTCTACAGGATTGCCTTTGTTGGAATCGTAATATGTATACAGCAGCCTGCCCTCTCCATCAATCAACGCAAGCTTTGTAGTGGTACTGCCGCAATCAATTCCCAAATATGCGTCCCCAATATAGGCAGATACGTCTGCTACAGGTACATTCGCCTGGCTGTGTCGGCGTACAAAGGCATCGTACGCTTCTTTACTTTCAAACAAAGGTCGACTGTGCTCCGCCTCCGCTCTCTGGCCGGCAGCGTTCTCAATACGTTCCATTAGCAAATCCATGCTTGTCGCTTCTCCCACTCGCCCGGCATACAGCGCCGCTCCAAGCGCCACCGCAAAACGGCCATATTCCGGGAACAAGGCTTCGTCCTCACCAAGCTTCAATGTCTCTATAAATCGGCGGCGCAGGCCTTTACAGTAATATAGAGGGCCACCCAAAAACATAACCCGCCCCTCAATTTTGCGTCCCTGAGCAAGTCCGGCAATGGTTTGATTTACTACTGCCTGATAGATACTGGCTGCAATATCCTCTTTTCGGGCTCCCTGATTGAGCAGAGGCTGTATATCCGTCTTGGCAAATACGCCGCATCGAGATGCGATAGAGTAGATTCGCTCGCTTTTCAAAGACAGCGCATCTAACTGGTCCGGCGTCACATCCAAAAGCGTTGCCATTTGGTCGATAAACGCACCAGTACCGCCTGCACAGCTGCCATTCATACGCTCATCGGTACCGCCTTTGAAAAAGATCACCTTTGCATCTTCACCGCCGAGCTCAATCACGCAGGAAGTCTCCGGTTCCAAGGTTTTTATCACCTCACCGGCAGCAAACACTTCCTGCACAAAAGGGATTCCAGCAGCTTGCGCCATTCCCAGCCCTGCAGAACCGGATATTGCTACACGTACTGTATCCATACGCACATGCTGTCTAACATCTCGGAGAATCTCCAGTGTTTTCTGTCGCACCTGCGACATGTGCCGTTCGTACTTTTCGTATACCACTTCACCGGCAATGACTACCACAATTTTAGCCGTAGTGGAACCGATATCTATCCCGATACGAATATCGTCTCCTGCTCTATCTAAATTCTTCAGCATCCAAAAATCCTCGCTTGCTTTTTACTGTATCACCGACCGCCGCCGGTATTATTTTTGTTATCAAACCAAAATGGTGTGTCCTTCTGCGACGGCGCGCTTGTCTCATAAACAGATCCGTTCGTATCTGTCTCATTGTATCCATAATCTCGATGGCCGCCGTTTCCAAGCCCGCAAAACAACCCATTTGCACACATATTAATACAAGAGCATAGCAGACACATACCAAGCACAGGATTTACCCTGCAAAAAGGCACTCCGTAGCTCTGTGCCTTGGAACGATAAATATGTCCGCCTGCTTTGATGGTCTGCATTGCCTGACGGTATACCGCGTTCCCCGGCTCCATACGTACCGCCTGTTCAATATGACTGATAGCAGTCACAACATTACCCAGTTCCTGATGCGCGATGGCACTAAGATAATACCACCGAGCACTGCGGTCCCGCACATTAGAAAGAACATTCAGCGCTTCCTGATATAGTCCGGACTGTATATATCGCTGGGCAATATCTGTATAAGAGAAGCCGGCCCCGTGGGCACTGCCGCCATACGCATTTCCATACCCGCCGGTTCCATAGCCGTAGCATCCGGATCCACCGGAATATCCTGACGATGCGCCGTCCCTGGCTCTGGCTCCGCCGTTCGCTGCTGCGCCATTTTTAATCTGCTCATAGGCGTCGTTTACTTCCGACATTTTTCGCGCCGCCTCCGCATTTCCTGGATTTAAATCCGGATGATACCTTTTGGCAAGTCGGCGATACGCCTTCGTGACCTCTTCTTCACTGGCTCCTGGAGAAATGTTCAGAACCTTGTACGGATCTTCTGCCACGGCGTCTCTCCTCTCTTCCCATAGACATTTCAAATTTGGTCCAAATGCCCGAATAAATTATATTATCCAATATATCGCTGAAAAAGTCAAGCTCCAAAGCGCTGTATGCCACTGCACACCGATGCATCATAGCATCTAAAATCCCACGCCGGTCTGCGTCCGGCAGGAAGCTAAGTGGATTATATCTTTGCCGCTGCAAGTCAGCCCGCAGATCTACCGCCGCATCCATCATATAAATTACACGCCCCAAAGCGTCTCCCAACGCACGCAGCCTGTCGCTCAGCTTATCTTCCTGCCAGATAAACAGTTCAGACAGAAGCCGTCCAAAAGCCTCAGCAGCCACATCTGGATTTGGATCTCCCCGGCGTTCAATGGCAGAAAGGTCAGCAAGGCAGTTCTCTATTGTATCACATTGTCGGGGATACTTGGAATAAATCCCCCGATACTCTTTTTTCAGTAAGCGCCAAGTGCACCATCCGCCCACATTTTTATCATCATTCCAATTGTCCTGTGCACTTTTCATCGCCAAAGCGACGTTCATATCCGCCGCATACCGGGTAATTTCATTGATATACACATTCTGCTTTTTCATAGGATGTGCAGGACATGTATGCTGATCTCGCTCAAAAGGAAGTTGATATATGGAGGATAAAAGCAGCGCCAAAAACACCATATCGTAATTTAAAGTAATCCGTCCCCGCAGGCCATGATGCACGCCAAGAGAATGGCAGATACCACAGTATACACCTTGATACATCTGCCGGTCCGCTTCGCTAAGCTGGTCTGGATTGGCTATAACATATCCAAACATACTGCTTCTCCTTCCTTTTCAACTCTGTCCACCGCATCTTTGTATTATATCTTCTAACGCGTCGCAAGCATGATTTAATTCCTGTATATCTCTGCCGCGCATAGCAGCACGTACACGCTTCTGTGCCTCGCGCAGCTGCACTTTCTGTTCTCTAGTCAGTTTTTTTAGAGCAGATGCGGCCGACAGTAGCTCCTCTGCACGAATTCTGCTGTCTCCCTGTTCTTTTTTCAGATGATCCTCCGCCGCATACGTTGCCGCATCCCGCATGGCCCTAGCAATCTCATCCTGACTTAAATTGGACGAAGCCTCAATCACAATCTGCTGCTCGTTTCCGGTTCCAAGATCCCGCGCAGACACGTTTACAATCCCGTTTGCATCAATGGCGAAGGTAACTTCAATCTGTGGAACACCTCTAGGCGCACGCCGGATTCCACTGAGTCGAAAGCGGCCTAGAGATTTATTTCCTCCGGCCATCTCCCGTTCCCCTTGAAGCACATGAATGTCCACGCTGGTCTGAAAATTTGCCGCCGTAGTAAAAATCTGACTTTTTTTAATGGGAATGGTCGTGTTACGCTCGATTATTTTAGAAAAGACGCCACCCATCGTTTCAATTCCCAAGGACAACGGCGTCACATCCAAAAGTAGAAGTCCCTTTACCGCACCGCTGAGTACGCCGCTCTGAATTGCCGCTCCCATCGCCACGCACTCGTCCGGATTGATTCCTTTGAAAGGCTCCCGTCCTGTAAGCGAACGTATATAATCCTGCACTGCAGGAATTCTGGTAGACCCGCCTACCAATATTACCTTGCCGATATCCTCTCTGGAAACGCCCGCATCTTCCATTGCCTGCCGCACAGGGCCGCCTGTCGCTTCTACAAGGTGGTGCGTCAGCTCATTGAAAACCTGTCGTGTAATCGTCATTTCCAAATTCAACGGACCATTTTTATTATTTGAAATAAAGGGCAGCAAAATGGTAGACGCTGTCATTACAGATAACTCTTTTTTTGTCTTTTCCGCCGCCTCACGAACCCGCTGTAATGCAGCGTTATCTTTACGCAAGTCTACTTTATGCTGCTTTTTGCATTCTTTTACAATATAGTCTACAAGACATGCGTCAAAATCATCTCCTCCTAGACGATTGTTTCCCGCCGTAGCCTGCACTTCGATAATCCCTTCAGAAATAGACAAAATAGACACGTCAAAGGTGCCACCGCCCAAATCATACACCATCACCTTTTTGGACTCTTCTTTATCAATGCCATATGCAAGGGCAGCCGCCGTAGGCTCGTTTACAATCCGGTGAACTGACAGACCCGCAATTTTTCCTGCATCCTTGGTGGCCTGCCGCTGGGCATCAGTAAAATATGCAGGCACAGTAATGACTGCGTCCGTCACATCTTCGCCTAAGTAGTCCTGCGCATCCACTTTCAGCTTCTGTAGAATCATTGCTGAAATTTCCTGGGGTGAATACGCATTTCCATCGATTTTCACGCGATAATCACTGCCCATTTCTCGTTTTATGGAAAAAATCGTGCGTTCCTGGTTCGCCGCCGCCTGCCGCAACGCCGCCTGCCCCACCAAACGTTCTCCAGCCTTTGTAAAAGCAACCACAGACGGTGTGGTCCGCTCTCCTTGCGCATTGGGAATGATTACACACTCCCCGCCTTCCATCACTGCCGCGCAGGAATTGGTCGTTCCAAGATCTATTCCGATGAGCCGTCCCATACCATTTTGTTCCTCCCACATTTACTGATTTTGTTATATTATAGCGATATTACATCAAGCTTACGTCAATCCAACATCAACCCAACATCAATTTTGTAAAAAAATTATGAAATTTCTTTACAAAGTTAGAATATCGTACAAATCTTGCAAAAGAAGCCATTTTTGTAGTATACTGTAACAAAGGAAAGCTCTCATTAGATAAGGAGAGCTTCAGCCATAACCAAAGAAGAAATATAAAGCATCCGTAGGGATCAGACCTTTCGTTTAGAAAAAGCCGCTGCGGCGGCGGAACGGAGAAGTAAATGTTCAACATTCTTGTAGCTGAAGACGATACCGAACTGAATTTGCTGTTCTGTACGATATTGCGTAAAAATGGATATAATCCACTGCCCGCCCTGGACGGGGTGGAAGCACTGCGTCTGATGGAGCAATCCTATATCGATTTGATTATCTCAGATATTATGATGCCCCATATGGACGGATTCGCATTGACAGAAGCAGTGCGGCAGACAGATAAGCTAACCCCGGTATTACTGATTACCGCAAAAGAAAGCTTTGGCGATAAACAAAAAGGGTTTTTATCCGGAGCAGATGATTATATGGTGAAACCTATCGATGTAGACGAAATGATTCTGCGGGTAGGCGCCCTTTTACGCCGCGCCAAGGGCATCAGTGAACATAAACAAATCATTGGTGGCACTGTACTGGACTATGATTCGCTGACAGTCACAGCGGAGCAAAAAGAAACGGTTTTGCCCCAAAAAGAGTTTTTTCTTTTATATAAGTTAACCGCCAATCCAGGACATATATACACACGTCAGCAGCTGATGGATGAAATCTGGGGTATGGAAAGTGAAACGGAAGCCCGTACCGTAGACGTGCATATCAATCGCCTGCGGGACCGATTCCGGGAAAATAAGGACTTTGAAATCATCACTGTCCGTGGGCTCGGATATAAGGCCGTAAAAAAGTAAAGGAGCTCCTTGATGAAAAAGCGCAGTTTTAAATTGGGATTTTATTTCACTCTTGTGGTGTTCGCCATTATGTCCGCCTCCATCGTTCTCATTGCTCCTATTATGGCGCTGACGGCCAGTCGAGGATATTTTGCAGGAATGGACATTATGGCGTCCTTTGTTGTGCTGTATCTGCTCAGTATGGCAACAGGTGTAACCATATCCGCTATTGTAGGTCATAAAATTTTAAAACCAATCTTAAAATTTAGCAGCGCGCTGAAAGAAGTGTCAGCAGGCAATTTCCAGGTACAGGTTCCCGAGGACAGGCGCATTGAAGAACTGTCCCTTATGGCTTCAAACTTTAACCGCATGGTTCAGCAGCTCCAAAATACAGAAACGGTTCACGGAGATTTTATCGCCAATCTATCTCACGAATTTAAAACGCCGCTGGCTTCTATTGAAGGATACGCCATGCTTTTAAAAGACCAGCGCCTCTCAAGGGAAGAACACGACGAATATGTAAGCCGTATTCTTCATGCTACACACCGTTTGTCCAATCTTTCCGGAAACATATTAAAAATTTCCCGGCTGGAAAGCCAGGAAATCATTACAGACAAAAAACAATATCGCCTAGACGAACAGCTGCGGCAAGCTGTTCTTTTACTGGAAGAAGACTGGAGCAGAAAAAACTTAGAGATGGACGTCCGGCTTCAGGATGTAATCTATTACGGAAATGATGAGCTACTGATGCAGGTGTGGCTGAATCTGCTATCCAATGCGATTAAATTTACGCCTCCAGGCGGCACCATTACCGTGGAATTAACAAAAACAGATACGGTAAAGGCCGTCGTCCGCGATACGGGAATCGGTATAGACAAAGACTCTATCGAACATATTTTTGAAAAGTTTTATCAGGGAGATACCTCTCGCAAAAGCGAGGGCAACGGACTAGGTCTTGCAATCGTAAGCCGCATTGTAAAATTATGCGCAGGTACCATCTCGGTAGAAGCCGCTCCGGGAGAAGGTTCTGTCTTTACCGTCAGCCTCCCTCTTTAAAAGCCGTCATATTTTTTCCTATTCTATATATAAATTAAAATAGAAATTTTCTTTGGTACCATATCCCATAACAGCGCTGTATCCCATATGTTTATTGCCCGGCAAGCGAACCATCGCCTGCCCTCCTAAAGCGGAAGCCGCACAAATTGCAGCTCGGTCCAAAAGCGTATCCGGCGCGCATATTTCACACACGATTCGTTCTCTCTCCAATAGAAACGCCGCACAGCTCGTACCTTCCAAAGAAAAACCTGCCGCGGTATATCCCTGCTGACACATAAACCGAATCGCCTCCGCATCCCATGCATATAAGTCACTCGAAGCAAAATACTGCTGACGAATCTGCGCATACGCCTTGGGGGAAAGCAACGTATGAGAAATCACTTTATCGGTGGTCACGATTCTTTCATCTTCCCATTGGAGCGTCTTTAATCCAAGCTTGCCATATAGCTCTATCAGAGCATGCTCTGCCGGGCGAACAAAATACCCTGCCCGCCGCTCCTCACACACGGCACGGATTTTTTCATGTATTCTTCTACAGATTCCTCGTCCTCGCTCACCTGGATGGGTGCAAACGCTATATCCGTAATATGCGTTTTGGGCAGCATCCGGCTGCAGAAGCAGCGCCATACCAGCAACATATTTTTCGCTCATGGCGAGAACTGCGCCTACCAGGGGCATGTCCTGGCAAAACTGCCAAATATATTCCTCGCTGTCTCCAAAAGCGAGTGTCCATAACGCAGACACGGCCCTATATATTTTATCGCGATCCGCCCTCTGGTGACACTGCAGAAATTCTATTACAGGTTCCATATTTTCTCCAATCAGAATATATTTCACACATACTTACACCTGCCATTTTACATGGCATCTTCCCGCGTGTCAAGGCGACTTACGCAGAAATTTCTCGCAGGGACTTGACATAAAATACACAGATAACTATAATAATACTAATAAATGTGATATTTGTACGCAATGTACACACCTATTCGCCCCGGATATCCGGAGAAATGGATGAAAAATGAAAACATATAATAATTTAAAGCCTGTACAACCTCCTAAGCATGTAGAAAACCTGCGGCAGATGACACAGTCTAATGCTGAAATCTACGGCGATAAAGCGTTGTACATTTTTAAGGAAAACGGCGAAACAAAAAGAATGACGTTTCACGAATTCTGGGAAGAAACGTGCGCGTTTGGAACCGGACTGTACCAGTATGGCCTGAATGGAAAAAATATCGCCGTGGTAGGCGATACCCACCCTGCTTGGACAGCCACCTTTATTGCCACCGTTTCTACCGGTGGAGTAATTGTTCCGCTGGATCGGGAGCTGGACAGCGATCAAATGGTTGAATTTATGAAAATTGCCGAATGCAGCGCTCTGGTTTATACTGCGGCTATGGATAGCAAAATACAATCAATTCAGGAAGATTTGTCCTTTTTAGACTATTTGATCCCAGTAGATGGAAGTGGAGATGTCCCAAACATACTGCCCTTTCAAAATGTGGTAGCCAAAGGAAAGGAAGCAACAGACCAAGGAGACACTGCCTTTTTGGATCACGAAATTGATATGGAATCCATGTGCGCTATTTTGTTCACGTCGGGCACTTCTGGTACCAGTAAAGGTGTTATGCTCTCTCATGGAAATCTTACTGCCGCAATCAATGCCTCCTGTGATGCAATGCAGCACGACAGAGACGACTCACTTGTTTCTGTTCTCCCCATTCATCATACCTACGAACTTACCTGCGGGCAGTTTGCTGCATCCAATCTAGGCATTACCTCTTATATCTGCGATGGCCTGCGCTATGCGACCCGCAATTTTAAAGATTTCAAACCTACCATGCTAATCCTGGTTCCTCTGTTTTTAGAAACAGTCCACAAGCGGATCTGGGAAGAACTGCGCCGCAAAGGTATGGTCAGAAAAGTACGGGCAGCAATGGCCCTCAGTGATTCCATGCTGAAAATGGGCATAGATATGCGCCCGAAAATGTTCTCTCAAATTACTGCCGCTTTCGGCGGCAATCTAAAATGTATTGTTGTGGGGGGCGCTCCTATTGATCCCAAAATCATTCGTGACTTTTATTCCTTTGGTATAACCGTTCTGCAAGGCTACGGAATCACGGAATGTGCTCCTCTAGTAGCAGTAAACAGGGCTGGTAAAGTAAAATTCAATACGGTAGGCCAGCCGGTGCTGAACTGCCAGGTAAAAATCGATCCCCTGCCGGAAAGCACAAACGGAGAGGGAGAGATTTTGGTCAAAGGAGACAACGTCATGCTTGGCTATTACAAAAATGAAGAAGCCAATCGCGCTGTTTTCACAGACGACGGATGGTTCCGCACAGGCGATGTGGGTACCATGGATAAAAATGGATATATAACTATCACCGGAAGACTGAAAAATGTAATCATTGCCTCTAACGGAAAAAACGTATATCCCGAAGAACTGGAAGAAAAGCTCAATCGGGTTTCCGGTGTGCGGGAGTGTGTTGTAATTGGACGCGAGGAAGCCTCCGGAGAGGTGGTAATCACCGCTGTCATCGTGCCAAATTATGAGGTGCTTGGAGAAGGCACGACAGATACCGCTGTCAGCTTTATTCTAAAAGAAGCCATTGCGCAGATTAACCGTACCCTTCCCCCTTACAAGCACATTAACCGGTTTGAAGTGCGTCATGAAGACTTTGAAAAGACTTTATCCAAGAAAATCAAGCGTTTTCTGGTAAAATAACCACATAGTAAATGGAGAAGATAAGATGTTTGAAAAACTAAAGGAAATTCTGGTAAATGAATTGAGTGTAAATGGAGAGGATATCTCTATGGACGCTGAGTTGGTAAACGATCTGGGAATCAATTCTCTAGAGCTTGCTGATCTGTTGCTTCTTTGCGAAGACCGGTTTGATATTATGATCAGCGATGATGATGTGCACAAACTCGTCACTGTGGGAGATGTTGTTGCCTTTATGGAAGCGGCAGCAAAATAATAGCCTGATAAAAAAAGAGGCTTCAGAGCTGTTTACACAAGCATCTGAAGCCATTCTTATGTGAAAATGGAGTAGCCATGAAACTTGAAAAAATCGATATCCGCGGCGTGCAGGTTTGCAATGTAACACTGGAAGGCGCCGTAGACTACATAAGTGAGCAGCTTCGAAACGATATCCCCACCGCTGTATATACGCCAAACGCTGAAATTGTGCAGCTTTGTATTGACAACCCGTCCTATTACTCTATTATCAACTCTGCAGAATTGATTGTACCCGATGGAGTAGGCGTAATCAAAGCTGCAAAAATATTGGGTACCCCTCTGCGTGAAAAGGTAGCAGGAGTCGTCCTTGGCGAACGGGTTTTGCAATTGGCCGCAAAAGAAAACTATCCTGTATTCCTCTTTGGGGGAAAGGACGCTTCCCGATGCGAAGCCGGACAATCAGTAGCAGACCAGTGCAAAAATATGATGGAAAAAAAATATCCTGGCCTTAATATTATCGGTACCCAAGACGGTTACTGTAAAAAAGAAGGCCCTGAAAACGATAAAACCATTGAGGCAGTCAATGCCTCCGGTGCTTCCATCTTGTTCGTATGCTTGGGAGCTCCGCTTCAGGAAAAATGGATTTGGGAAAATCGTGATCGCATGCCCGGCGTCAAGCTGTTTTTAGGCCTAGGTGGGAGCCTGGATATTTACTCCGGGAATACAAAACGCGCTCCGAAAATCTTTATTAAACTGGGGCTGGAATGGTTTTACCGTCTTTGCTGCGAACCCTGGCGCATCAAAAGAATGATGCAGCTTCCCAAATTTTATTTTGGAACAAAATCCTATAAACGTAAGCTTAAAAACAAAAAAACTACAAAATAAAAGGAGGGCATATGGCTGCAGTAGCATTTGCGTTGTGTGAAAACCAGTATGCCGCCCAGCATGCTGCTGGCATCCGTCTGCGAAACACACTTCTCCACTGTTTTGGACTGGATCCTAAAGCCTATATATTTTCTAAAACAAATGAAGGAAAACCCTACGCCGTGGATGCCCCCTTCCATTTTTCTATCTCCCATAGTGATGCGCTTTGCTGCTGTGCAATGAGTGCGGAATTTCCCTTTTCATGTGAAACCGGAGACGCCTTTTTAAAAATGGAATTATACCCGTGTGCCCCGGATTGCACAGTATGGGAATGGACAAACGGTATACTTTTTCTACCGGAAGTCTCGGGTAATATAGGGATTGATATTGAGAAAGTGGATTTTGGCGCCGATTTGGCCCGTCTTTCAAAAATTACAAAGCGCTATCTGCATACAACATCCGTTCCTACCAGCATCGAAGATTTTTATCACAGCTGGACTAGACAAGAGGCGTTAGGAAAGTTCACCGGCGAAGGCTTTTTTACAAAAACGACAACGGATGCCAAACTTTCCAGCTTTCGCTTGAATCTGGAAAAGCAGATATATTTTCTTTCTATTGCTTATAATTAGTAGAAAGAAATGCTTAACCCAAACTTTATGTAACCTGGACGGTACAGTCGAAAGACTGTACCGTCTTTTTTTGTGTATAAGCAGATTGTTTATTCCAACGGTTTTTCTACTGTCAGCGCTTCCTCGCTTTTCGTTATCTGCTTTGGAACGTCACGCAGCAGCTCCTTTTACATACAAAGCGGCGCAGCCGATGGAATCAATCCACCTGCCACGCCGCCAGGGCTTATCTTATCTTTTTTGTTTTACTTTGTATCGCCGTCTAGATACTTTCAGTGTCGCAGCAATACCGGAAATACCTATTAGCAATAACCACAGATACAGTTTGAAGCCATCCCCAGTTCCCGGATTACCAAGATCAGTTGGATTGTCGGGATCGGTTGGAATCGGATTGGTATAGTTATCAAATCTGATATTCTCTACCGGGTCACCCTCACATGTAATCGTTACCTTTTTATCCAACATATTGTCTTCGTTGATAAACACCTCAATCGCTACACAATACAGAGTATCATCATATTGATAAGAAGCATTTCCTTCATTGCGCTCATAAACTCTGTAAAAATATGTTCCTGGATGTGTAAAGATCAGCGGATTAAACACAATATTACCATTTGATGCATTCTGTTCCTCAGACAATGTAATATTTACATTATAACAGGTCTGATTATGCTCTGTATGGTCAGCGCTTTCTTTTTCTCCGCAAATCTGTACTTCCTCATAGCAATCGTCGGTATGCGTATGATCAGCATCTTCTTCCATGCCGCAAGCCGGCTGCAATTCATAACAGCTGTCATCATGAACATGATATCCGCAATCCAGCAGACCTTCGCCGCCCTCAAGCAGGAACAGGAAGCCGTCCCCTGACATCAGTTTGCCATCAAGATACTTCTCTGCGGTCAACTGTACTTCCGGATTCGGGTTGGTATAGTTATCAAATCTGATATTTTCTACCTCTTCACCATCGCATGTAACCGTTACCTTTGTATCTAAATCGTTGTTTGCATTTACAAACACTTCAATTTCTACACGATACAGGGCATTATCATATTTATAAACATAATTTCCTTCATTGCGTTCATAAACATTGTAAATATAAATTCCCGGTTGTTTAAACGACAGTGAACTGAATGTAATGTTACCATCTGAAGCATTCTGCTCTTCAATCAGCACATCACGCGCGATATAGCAGCTTTGATTATGCTCTGTATGGTCAGCGCTTTCTTCCTCGCCGCAAATCAGCGCTTCCTCATAACAATCGTCGGTATGTGTATGATCCGCATCTTCTTCCATACCGCAAGTCGGCTGCAATTCATAACAGCTGTCATCATGAACATGATATCCGCAGTCAAGCAGGCCTTCGCCGCCCTCAAGCACGAATACAAAGCCTTCTCCTTCCAGCAGTTCGCCGTCCAAATACTTTTCTGCTGTCAACTGCACTTCCGGATCCGGTTTGGTATAGTTATCAAATCTGATATTTTCTACCGGATCGCCGTTACGCATAATAGTAATCTTTTTATCTAAATCGTTGTTTGCATTTACAAATACTTCAATTGCTACACGATACAAGGCGTTATCATACTTATAAACATAATTTCCTTCATCGCGTTCATAAACATTGTAAATGTAGAATCCCGGATGCGTAAAGGTCTGCGTACCGAACACAATATTACCATTCAACGCATTCTGTTCTTCAATCAGTGTAGCAGGTGCGTTATAGCAGCTTTGGTCATGCGCTGTATGACCCTTGTCACAACGCAACACACCTTCGCCGCCCTCAAGCACGAATACAAAGCCTTCTCCTTCCAGCAGCTTGCCATCCAGATACTTTTCCGCTGTTAACTGCACTTCCGGATCCGGTTTGGTATAGTTATCAAATCTGATATTTTCTACCTCTTCACCGTTACGCGTAATAGTAATCTTTGGCTCTAAATCTTTGTTTTCATTTATAAATACTTCAATCGCTACACGATATAGGGCATCATCATATTTATAAACATAATTTCCTTCATTGCGTTCATAAACATTGTAAATGTAGAATCCCGGATCCATAAAGGCCAGCGGACTGAACACAATACTACCATTTGACGCACTCTGCTTCTCAACCAGCGCAGCAGGCGCGTTATAACAGCTCTGGTCATGCGTATGGTTCTTGTCGCAATTCAGCAGTCCTTCGCCGCCTTCAAGTACGAATACAAAGCCATCTCCTGCCATCAGTTCGCCGTCCAGATACTTCTCTGCGGTCAACTGTACTTCCGGAATCGGTTTGGTATAGTTATCAAATCTGATACTTTCTACCTCTTCACCGTCGCGTAAAATCGTTACTTTTCTTTCCAGCTCATTACGGTCATTGATAAATACCTTAACCGCTACACGATACTGCGTGCCGTCATATTCATAGACATAATGGCCTTCATTACGCTCATAAACGGTGTAAATATACATTCCGGGCTGTGTATAGGTCAGCGGGCTGAACACAACCTTACCATTTGACGCATTCTGCTCTTCAATCAGCGTAGTTTGTGCGCTATAACAGCTCTGGTCATGCTCTGTATGATCAGCATCTTCCTGCTCTTTGCAAATCAGTACTTCCTCATAGCAGTCGTCGGTATGTGCATGGTCAGCATTTTCTTCATTGCCGCAGGTCGGCTGCAATTCATAACAACTGTACTCATGAACATGGTATCCGCATTCCAGCAGACCTTCGCCGCCTTCAAGCACGAATACAAAGCCGTTTCCTGCCATCAACTTATCATCCAGATATTTCTCTGCTGTCAGCTGCAATTCCGGATCCGGTTT
>CAJUIQ010000030.1 GCA_910586545.1 uncultured Eubacteriales bacterium | reverse complement strand
ATATCCACACCGGTCTCCTTATACCTTTTTTTCTGATGGCCGCACAGAATGTACCTTCGCTTGTGCCGCGCCATCCGCCATCTGAATTGCAATCTCGTCGCCTATCCTAATATGGTCGACTGATTTGATAATCTTACCTTCCCCATTGAAAGCTGCGCAAAACCCTCTGGTAAGAACAGCCATAGGATTCAACGCGCTTAGTTTTCCGCTAGCGGCCGCCAGTTCTCCCTGTCTCTTTTCCAGTTCGCGTTGGATTGCCGGGTCCATACGCTGTGTCAAGGAAAGAACCGCCATTCTCCTATCCTCAATTGTATTCATGGGAGAAAGAAGAACACGGGAGGTACTGCTGCGAAGCAGTCGCTGACGGTATCCCTCCAAAGTCCGCCCAAGTACTGCTCGCTCCCTGGAAATAATGTTTAAAAATTTCTGCTTCAATTCTTCTGTGTCCGGTACAGCAATCTCTGCCGCCGCGGACGGGGTAGGTGCGCGCCGATCTGCCACAAAATCGCAGATTGTAAAGTCTGTTTCATGGCCTACTGCAGAGATAAGTGGAATTTTCGAAGCGGCGGCAGCTCTGGCTACAAGCTCCGTATTGAATGCCCACAAATCCTCCACCGATCCGCCGCCACGCCCTACAATCAGCACATCTGCAGAGTTTGTATCATTAAAATACGCGATGCCCGCCGCTACACTTGCAGGCGCATCCGGTCCCTGCACCAGTGCTGGATACAGAACCAGCTTTGCATAAGGAAACCGACGCCGACAAATATGAATGATATCCCGCACCGCTGCGCCGGTAGGAGACGTCACAATACCTACCACAGAAGGAATTTTGGGCAATGGTTTTTTTCTCTCGTCCGCAAAAAGCCCTTCACTCTCCAATTTGCGCTTGAGCTGTTCAAAGGCAATATATAAAGCGCCAACGCCGTCCGGTTCCATGGAATCCGCATAAAGCTGATATGCCCCGTCCCGCACAAAAGCAGAAATTCTTCCATGAGCAATCACCTTCATACCGTTTTCCGGCATAAATTCCATCTTTTGCGCGCTTGACCGGAACATAACGCTTTTCAGCGCGCTGTCCGCATCTTTTAATGTAAAATAAAAATGTCCGGAGGAATGAGCTTTAAAATTGGAAATTTCGCCTTTAATATAGATGTCTGACAAAGGCGGGTTCACATCAATCAAGTCTTTTATAAATTGATTGAGTTCTGTAACAGTTAGTGGGCCAGGAAACCGCATATTACTCACATCCATCCATTCGCCCAAACCTTTCTTTATATTTGTGCAGCGCCAATAGCGCCGCTCCTGCCGCATTGTCCGATGAAAAAGCCGGCGCGGCAAAGCTGCCCCAGACAGACAGCGCCTCTCGTATATAGCTGCAGCTCATTACGCCGCCGGCATATACAATTGGAAGACCCGGATATATCTCCAGCAGGTGCTTTGTCAGTGTCTGCAGGGTATGCAGCACAGATTGCAGCACAAATGCTGCGCAGCTCCCCGCGTTTCCATCTTTTTTAAACATTTCCTGGGCCTTGTTTTCCAGGCCGGATAAATTGCAATATAAATCTCTGACAGACGGTTTACAGGGTTTTGTCTGATCCATAAACGACTCTGCAGCCTGTTCCATAGCGGGCCCGGCAGGAAAAGGCATTCCCATCATCACCCCTGCACGGTCAATTACCTGTCCCGCGTTAAGATCCAATGTGCCACCAATTCTTTCTATAGAAAAAATCCTATCTTGGTCCGGGCGAACCAACAAAATTTCTGTCGTACCGCCGGACACGTGAAACGCGGCAAAAGGTTGATTTAAATGCTCCATTGTTCCAGCCCCGTACAGGGCCGCCATTACATGTCCGCCCTGATGCGAAAAACTATACAAAGGGACATCCGCAGCGCAGGCCGCTGCACTTGCTGCAGCCTGTCCTGCCAAAAAACAAGGCATATAGGATCCGGCCTCATCGCGGGGCGTTTTAGAATATCCTACAGCAAGGAGCTTTCTACCAGCAAGCACTGTCTGAATTTCTTCTAATACCTGCGGAAGTTGTACTGTGTGATGAAACAGCGCTTCACTTTGGCGCAGTCCCCTATTCCCTTTTGCTACTGGAAGCAATTTTTTTACGTTTGCCACTATATCTCCGTCCAGCGTGCACAAAGCTGCCGAAGTCGTATAATTGCTGGTATCAATTCCAAGAATCATTGCATTATTTTTACGCATTGCTATCCTGTGTCTGGAAAAAGCCTTGATCTTTTGCGATTTGATTTAATATTCCGTTGACGAAAGCAGTAGATTTATCATCATTATACAGCTTGGAGACCTCCACCGCTTCATTGATCGCAACCTTTGCCGGAACATCCGAATAAAGCAGTTCCCCAACGCACATACGCAGCACAGCTCTCGTCACCACTGACATTCTGGAAAGCCGCCAGTTTTCCGCACTGGCTTCAATCAGCCTATCAATTTCTTCCTGATGCTCTATCGCTGTACTATACAGCGTTTTTACAAACACATGATTTCCTAATCCTCGATTGCGCATAGCGCTCTCATAGATTTGGGTCCAATCTACCGCTTCTTTTTGAAAATCTGTTTCAAAAAGCAATTCAAAAGCGCAAATTCTGCTTTCACGTCTATTCATACCAGACACCCTCAATTTTCATTTTTATCCATAAGTATACATATTTTATTATACCGAAAAAGCTAAGAAAAGTCAATGAATATTCATTATAAATATGCATGCTCTATCCAGTTCAGGAAAAGAGTGTCGCTTATATTATCGCACTGCTATGGAATACTTTTGATAGTGGCGAAAATATTGCAAAAAGGAAGTTTTATCATGTTTAAGAAAGCAATAGCATGTATGCTGTCTGCTGTTCTGCTAATAACAGCAGTCCCGGCGGTCAGCGCACAGGATTATATAAAATGGATTGATTTTGACGTTAGCGAGACAGCTATGGGGGATGCGCTGGATTTTTGTATTACTGGATACGAAAGTGACTCCCCCTGTTCTTTTTCGGCGCTTTTAGCATGTCTTGCCGTAAAGTATGGCGGAAATTTTGCGCACTATAAAAAGACCGATTTAATAGAAATCGGCGAGAACCTTCAAAAAGGAGAAGATCCGGCAAAAATTACAAACAATGAAAAATTGTATACCTATTACTCCCAAGCCTATGAAGCGGTACTCGGCGGTATGGTAGGCGAATACACTGAATATACCACTGAAGACGGCGCCATCACAAAAGAAGAAAAGTATGGATTGATCGCATACTCTCCCATTGCCGAGGGTTACAGCTACACGCATTCCGATGATTTTGGCGTTGCCCGCTCCTACGGATATAAAAGAAACCATTTGGGGCACGACCTGATGGGAAGCGTAGGCACACCGATTGTAGCTGTAGAAGGCGGGTATGTGGAAGCATGCGGGTGGAATCAGTATGGCGGCTGGCGGATTGGAATTCGCTCTTACGATGGGAAACGATACTATTACTATGCGCATTTGCGAAAAGGGCATCCCTACAACGACATGTATGAAGGCAAACAAGTTGACGCGGGGGAAGTGATTGGCTATCTGGGAATGACCGGTTACTCTGCCAAAGAAAATACTAATAACATCAACACGCCCCATCTCCATTACGGACTACAAATCATCTTTGATCCCGCGCAAAAGGATGGCTGGAATCAAATTTGGATTGACATGTACGCGCTGACAAAGTTTTTATACAGGAACCGCGCCCCCAGTGTGCCTACAGAAGACGGAGAACGAGTCAGCACCCGCTGGTCTGTAAATAAGCAGCATCCCAACTGATTTTTTCCAAATCTTATCTTGCATCTGAGATTGTTTCATGGTATCCTATAAGTAAGTACAAATGGGAGAGAAATTTATGAAACGAGGAAAGACTTTTTCGCAGGTAATTAAAAACGGATGCGTCATTTTTACAATTATTACACTGATTATCTATGGTATCGGCACAATGCTTTCCAACGCGGAAAAGGTGTTCATCCCGACATTTCAATGGATTCTTTTGTTCTTTGTATTTTCTCTGCTTTTTAGCGGTGCCAATCAAATTCTGCGCTTAGATCGCTTCTCTTTTTCATTGCGCATTCTATTCCACTTCCTTGCAGCCGCCTTACTATATGCTATAGCCGTCATCCTGTGCGGCGGCTTATATAAAAATGGTGTCACGCTCCTATTGTCTATCTTCCTTTTTATTGCAGGCTATATCCTGTTTGCCGTTTTATATTCCTTCAAAACGCGAAAAAGCAAACGAACGAACAGCAAAAAAGACTCGTACAAACCAGTATTTCATTAATTTGTTTAAATAAAAATGGATTATATAGGAAATTATGAAACAGTATTTTAAATGTATTACTTCTATTTTTCTAGCGGCAGTATTGGCAATCGGCTGTTCCGGCTGTGCTGATAACGACGATGTCAAAGAGGAATCCTCTGCCGTTACTACTGAGGAAGTCGAACAAACCGAGCCGACAAATGTTGAGCCTGCAGATACTTCAGCAGATACAACACCAGCCGCACCTGTCTTAAGCGAGCTGAAAGAAAGCGAAGATGCAGGAGAGGCCTATCAGAACAAAATTATTTTTGTAGGCGACTCCACTACCCATCACCTGCGCAATCGAGAAGTACTTCCCGGCGGAAAAAATACCACGCAAGTATGGACACCGACTTGCGGAACGCTGACCCTTGCATATGTTCTTACTGCAAAAATTCTCTACCCGGAAACCAATACAGAAATGACAATCATGGAAGCCGCTGGAATCAAGAAACCTGAAATTATGGTAATCGCCCTGGGTATGAACGGGATCAGCTTTATGGAGGAAACAAACTTTAAAACAGTTTATGCGTCACTGATCCAGGGCATATTAGAGCAAAGTCCAAATACAGAAATCATTTTGCAGTCTATTTATCCCCGCGCACAGAGTGTTCATGAAAATTATGCCTCCATTACCCAAGATATGATCGACACTGGTAATGTGTGGATCCAAGAACTTGCACAAGAATGCGGTGTATATTATTTGGACACGCAAACGATTCTAAAGGATGAAAATGGATATCTGCGTGCCGAATACGGCGTAGAAGACGGGATCCATATTTCTCGTGACGGATATCTGGCAATTCTCCAGTTTATCCGTACACACCCAATTCCGCCGAAACTTGCATAGAAAAATCCATCGGCAATGCCGATGGATTTTTCTTTCAATGTGACTTGCTCACAAACAAAATGGAAAACATTGTGATATCTTATAGTAGTAAAAGTTCTATAATTGGAGGCTTGTATGAAAATTTTCGGATTGTTTTCCGAAACTGCAATCGATGCAGGATTAGAAGAATATCATAAAACACAAGGGGCAATTTTACTGGATGTACGCACATCGGAAGAATTTGCCGACGGACACATTCCCAATAGTCGTAATTTGCCGCTGTTAGAGTTAGCTAGAATTGAAGAGGAGATTTCTGAAAAAGACGCCCCTATATTTGTATACTGTCATAGCGGCTCCAGAAGCAAACAAGCTGCAGCGGCGCTGAAGCAAATGGGATACTGCAATATAAAAAATATTGGCGGCATCATACATTATCACGGAAAGGTAGAAAAATAAATGAAAGTAGTTATTGTTGGCGGCGTTGCCGGAGGCGCTACTGCCGCTGCTAGGATCAGACGACTAGACGAAAAAGCCCAGATTGTACTGTTGGAGCGTTCTGGATTTATCTCTTACGCAAACTGCGGTCTTCCCTATTATATTGGCGGCACCATTCAAGACGCCGATGCTCTTACACTGCAGACTCCGGAAAGCTTTTGGAAGCGTTTTCAAGTCGAAGCAAGGGTTGGCCATGAAGTTCTGACAATTGACAGAAAGGCCAAAGTCGTCGCTGTACAAGAGCTTTCTACAGGAAAAACATATACAGAAAATTACGATAAACTGATTCTCTCTCCCGGAGCCAAACCCATTCGGCCACAGCTTTTTGGCATCGACAACGAAAAAATTTATACATTGCGCACAGTGGAAGATACCGTTCGTATTCGTAAAGCGGCAGAGTCCAGCAACTGTAAAACAGCCGTTATCGTAGGCGGTGGATTTATCGGAGTGGAAATGGCGGAAAACTTCCGAAATTTAGGAATGGATGTTACGCTTGTTGAAAAGCAGACACAGATTTTAGGACAGTTTGACAGTGATATGGCCAGTTTTCTGCATGCCCATATGAAGGACAAAGGAATACGCCTTCTGCTTGGCAAATCTGTTTCGGGATTTGAGACGGCAGACCAAAAAGTGATGGTAAATATAGAAAATGCTGAGCCGATACAAACAGATATTGTGGTTTTGGCAATCGGTGTTGTTCCCGACAGCAAATTAGCAAAGGATGCAGGGCTTGCTTTAGGCCAAAAAGAAAGTATTGCGGTAAATGACCAGATGCAGACCTCTGATCCGGACATCTATGCGGTCGGAGATGCGGTAGAAGTCACCCACCAGGTTACTGGAGAAAAGACACTTGTTTCTCTGGCTGGTCCTGCAAATAAGCAAGGACGCATTGCGGCAGACGTAATTTGCGGACTGGATAGCAGGTATACAGGCACGGCAGCATCCTCTGTATTAAAAGTATTTGACATGACGGCAGCGTCTACCGGAATTAACGAAAGGACTGCAAGAACCGCAAATATTCAATATGAAAAAGTCATTCTCTCCCCTGCCTCCCATGCATCTTACTATCCAGGCGGCAAGGTGATGACTATGAAAGTACTTTTTGAAAAGGAAAGCCAGCGGATCCTCGGTGCGCAAATTATTGGAGGCGATGGTGTGGATAAGCGTATCGATGTATTGGCTACCGCGATGCAGGCAAACATGCAGGTAAGCGTCTTAGGCGAACTGGATCTGGCATACGCGCCTCCTTACTCTTCCGCAAAGGATCCCGTAAACATGGTTGGGTTTATCGCAGAAAACATAATTCTTGGAAAAGTAAAGCAGTTTTATTATGAAGGTATAGAAGACCTTCCCTGCGATGGAAGTATCATTCTGTTAGATGTCAGAACAGATGGAGAGTATAAGAACGGGCATGCAAAAGGCTTTGAAACGCATATTCCCATAGACTGCCTGCGTAAGCGAATACATGAGCTCGATCAAAGCAAGCCGATATATGTGATGTGTCAATCGGGATTGCGCAGCTATATCGCCTGTCGCATTCTGGCACAAAACGGCTACGACTGTTATAACTTTGCAGGTGGATATCGTTTCTATAAAAGTGTGCATTTAGAAAAGCAATCCAGTAACTGGGCCTATCCCTGCGGTATGGAAAAGTCTGAATAATTTTTTATCTTTCGTAAACAATAAAAATTAAATCCCCGCTGAAATATATTTTCAGCGGGGATTTCTCTTTTAGCATACGTATTTTAAATTATTCTTCTGTTTTTTCTTCTCCAGCAGACGCTTCTTCTGCAGGCGCGGTGTCCGCAGCATCCTTCTCATTCACAGGGGCCGCTGTTTCTTCCTGCTTTTCTGCAGTTTTTTTGCTGTCCGCCTTTGCTGCTTCTTTTTCAGCTTCAGCACGAAGTGCCGCCCGCTTAGAAGCTTTAATTCTTTCGCGTTCTTCCGCCTTTTCGGTCATCTTTTCAATCACATGGTTAATATCGTCACGGGCTTTATCAACATCCGCACCATATTCCACAGTAAACTTAAAAGCGTCCTCTCCATTTTTCAGTTTGAGGCCGAAATAGTAAACGGAAATTTCCTTGCCTGCCGCATTGAATTTTTTCTCTTCTATATAAGCTTCTTTTACATCTTCATAAGGGAAAGCGCCACCGAACTCATAGTTCGCTTCTTCAGAATCATCTGTTAAGGTAATATGTTTTCCATACACATAAATTTTTGTTTTTGTGAAATACAACTGTGCAGCATTAAACATATTAGTTCTGTAAATATGGTCAGAACCTTTTTTGCAGGGAGTTTCTTCCAGACTGAAATCAAATCCCTTCAAAAAAACGGGTTTGATGATCGTAATAAAGTGTTTTTCATAAACTTCATATTTAATCATCGCCTGTTCCGGCATCTCTTTCGTAACACCGTAAATCTGATTATCGATATCATATTCACCTGCTTTTGCGCCGGATCCAAATACAGCTACCGCCACACCCACTAAAATAATAACAATACCAATCGGGCGTGTGTTGCCGCCAAACAGCAAAACGATTCCGACTAAAGCGATCACTAAGCCGACAATCAACACCGGGTTGATTCCCTTTGCTGCAAAATACTTTTGATTGCGTTTCGTTTCCATTTCTCTACATTCCTATTCTTCAATAATCGATTTATAACAAATATATGCCTGCGCTGACAGCATTATTACTCAACCGGTACAATCCAACCCATTTCATCTTTTGCTTTTCCCCACTGCATTGCAGTTAAGTTATCGTACAGTTTTTGGGAAATCGGCCCGATTTTACCGTCATTGATCCGAATGCTGTAACCTTGGTCGTTATATTCTCCTACAGGAGAAATAACGGCAGCAGTTCCTGTTCCAAAAGACTCGTTCAAGGTACCCTTTTCGTAAGCTTCCCGAATCTCGTCAATTGAAATTTTTCTCTCCTCTACTGTATATCCCCACTTTTTCAGCAATTCAATACAGGATGCCCGCGTTACACCAGGAAGAATATTTCCGTCAGCCAAAGAAGGCGTTACAACCTTGCCGTCTATGACAAAGAATACATTCATGGCGCCTACTTCATCAATATATTTACGCTCGATACCATCCAACCAGAGAACCTGTGCATATCCGTTTTCTTCTGCTTCCTGCTGTCCCAGAAGAGACGCTGCATAGTTACCGCCGACTTTTGCTTCTCCAGTACCGCCTTTTACGCAACGAACATATTTGCGTTCCACACGAATTTTAACAGGCGCAAGGCCGCCGGCATAGTAAGAGCCTACCGGAGACAAAATAATCACAAAACAATACTTTTTCGAAGGATGTACACCAAGCTGCGGTTCCGTCGCAAAGATAAACGGACGTATGTAAAGAGATGTTCCCTCGCTATGAGGTACCCAGTCGCGTTCTATATCCACAAGCGTTTTAATTGCCTGCAAGGCGTCTTCTTCTGGAATCTCGGGCACACACATTCTCCGGCAGGTGTTATTCATACGAGCAATATTTTTATCCGGGCGGAACAGCTGTATACCGTCATCCGGACGACGATATGCTTTCAACCCCTCAAAAAGCTCCTGTGCATAATGGAAAACCATCGCAGAAGGCTCTAGCGCAATAGGACCATAGGGGACGATCCGTGCATCATGCCAGCCCTGGCCTGCATCATAGTCCATTATAAACATATGGTCTGTAAAGTGCCGTCCAAATCCAAGGCTGTCATCTGCAGGTTTTGATTTTTTTACCGCCGCTTTTTCTATTCTGATATCGAGCATAACAATCCGTCCTTTCCGCAGGACAAAACAATACTGCTTGTCACTGTCACGTACAAAATATAACTTTATATAACTTTTTTCTTATCGTTATACTATTTTATTATACACTTTCACCCCTTCAAAATCAATATAAGGCAGGAAAATATTATGAATTTTTCGTGAATCTTTTAATAATTTACCAAAGACAGTATATATCCCGGAAAAATCTGTACAGAATATGTACAACAAAACATATGAAAGGAAAAAGCATATGAAAAAACAAATTCCATGGATTATCCTCACGCTCTGTCTTATCCTGGCAACGGTCTCTTCCGCTGCCACCATCTCCCCCGGATTAGAGGTGCTTGCCGGCGAGGAGGCAATGATCGTATCCGGTATTGCAGGGGAAAGCGTAGTCTTCTCCCAGGAAAAATTTAGCGACACCGCATACAGCGACACATTTCAATCCGTAACGATTCTTTCTCTTCCCCCCGCAGCAGACGGCACCCTGTATTTTAACGACGCAGCCGCTGCTCCCAATCAGGTGATAGCTGCTAAAGATATGGACAAGCTGCGTTTTGATGCAGCCGATGGAGTGCAGTCTACCAGCTTTCGATTCACCTTCGATCGTTCTTATGATATGAATTGCGTAATAAAAATGTCCAACAAAAATAATAACGCGCCGATCTGTTCCCAAGGCGCCGCCATCAAAACTTTTTCAAATATGACCTGCGCAGGAAACATGATTGCCAGTGACCCGGACGGAGATACAATCTCCTACGAGGTAGTTTCCTATCCGGAAAGCGGCTCACTTTCCTTTAATCAGAGTACAGGGGATTTCACCTATTCCCCCTATGAAAAGGTTCATGGTACCGATTCTTTTGTATATCGTGTGCGAGACAGCTACGGCGCCTATTCAGAAGAATGCACAGTCAATATTGATGTGGACAGAAAAAACACTTCTCTCTCCTTCTCCGACATGGACGACAGCAATTGTCAAGCAGCAGCCATTGTAATGACTGATAGCGGTCATATGGACTTCGAAGAAGAAGACGGTGAAATATATTTCGAGCCATCCAGCGAAGTAACTCGCTTAGATTTTCTTGTCACCGCTATGAACGTACTGGGTGCGGCAAATATTCCCGAAGTAACCAGCACCGGCTTTGCAGATGACGCAGATATTCCCACTGAATACAAAGGATATGTATTCAGTGCCCATCAGCTTGGTATAATCAATGGCGTTCCCAGCGGAAGTGAGTTGTATTTCAAACCAAACGAACCGATTACAAAAGCGCAGGCATCTGTAATATTAAATAATATTTTGGGATATTCCGCAACCGCAAAGGTAAGCTGCAGTGATAAAATTCCTGCCTGGGCGGCCGCGTCCATCGATGCTCTGTGGGAACTGGGCATTTATCCGGTATCCGGCGGCATGGCTAGTCCCACAGCCAATCTCACAAAAGAAGATACGGCAAAAATGCTTTTCAACATGATCACACTGCTGCATGAATAAAATATCTTCTTTTGGGAAATACTTTACACGTACCCCAGTTGGATTCCCTTCCAATCGGAATTCGGTGGGAGCCAATTTTAATAAAAGAAAGGCAAGTATTTATTATGAACAACCAGAATCAGACTCCTGAAAACCAGAACAAAAATCAGCAGAAGAATCAGAGCAAAAACCAGAACAAGAACAGAGCTCCTCAGACACAGGGAGAAAACAAGTCCAAGCAGGAACCTCAGGACTAACACGAGTCCTTTTTAGAAAAACACCCGCATTAGCGGGTGTTTTTCTTGTTTATTCTTCTCCGTTTTCAATCGCTTCAGCCATTTCCTTTTGAATGCTGCTGTCATAAGAAAGCATTGGCTCTATCTTTTTCCCCCGTATTTTTCGATCTACATAGTTTTTTGTAATGCGCATCACCATCGGGAACAAAGTCAGCACGCCAATCAGGTTAGGAATCATCATCATACCGTTAAAAGTATCTGAAATGTCCCATGCAAGGGTGGAAGTCATTACCGCACCGGAAATAATCATTAAAACAAAAATTACTTTGTACACAGGCACTACTTTTTCACCAAAGAGATATTCGATGGCTTTTGTGCCATACTGCGACCATCCAAGAACTGTCGTAAAAGCGAACAAAAGCATAGCCAGTGCGATAAAAATCTCTCCGCCTTTTCCAAATACGTTTCCAAAGGCGGATGCAACCAAAGTTGCATCATTCACACCCTCTGCCGCAATCCCTGTTTCCAGATTGATATATCCGGAAGACAGAACCACAATTGCTGTAATGGTACACACCACAAATGTATCAAAAAACACCTCAAAGATGCCCCACATACCTTGTTTAACCGGCTCTTTCACATTAGAAGCGGAATGAACCATAACAGAAGATCCAAGCCCTGATTCATTGGAAAATACTCCTCGCTTGCAGCCTTGTGTAATAACCTCCTTCAATGCAATACCCACGACAGCACCGCCTACCGCTTTTATTCCAAATGCAAATTTGAAGATAGAGGCAAACATAGCGCCCACCTGTCCAATATGCGTATCCACTACAATTAAAGCGCCTACTACATATAAAACTGCCATAAATGGGACGATACGTTCCGCCACTGCTGCAATTCGTTGAATTCCGCCTATAATGATCAGCGCCGCCACGATCATCAATACAATTCCGATTGCAATATTTATAACGGAAACATCTCCAAGCTTTGGCGCATGCACTCCAGAAAAGAAGGCAGACTGCATATTTAAAGTAATTTTATTAACCTGTCCCATATTGCCAATTCCAAAGGACGCCAAAAGAACACAAATGGAAAAGAGGATTCCCAGGATTTTTCCCAAAGCTCTGCTGTGGATTTTTTTACCCAGTCCATCTTCCAGATAGTACATAGCACCGCCGGACCACTCTCCTTTGCTGTTACGACGGCGGTAGTATATGCCAAGCACATTTTCTGAAAAGTTTGTCATCATTCCAAAAAACGCAGCGACCCACATCCAAAAGACTGCTCCGGGCCCACCAATCACGATAGCAGCGGAAACGCCGGCAATATTGCCAGTTCCAATAGTGGCGGCAAGCGCAGTACACAACGCCTGAAACTGTGAAATCGTTTGCTTGTCCGTTTTTTTGGTCGCAGCGCTCCCGCGTTTGAACACACTGCCGATAGTGTTCTTCCACCAGTGGCTGATATGAGAAAGTTGAAAAAATTTAGTACAGCAAGTCAGAAGAATCCCCGTACCGAGCAACAGCACCAGTCCTATTTTGACCCATACAAAATCGTTTACAATTCCGTTAATTTTGGCGATCATCTCAACAAATTTATCCATATCCTGTATCTGTGAACCTCCCCCAATAGTCCAGATAGTATGACACAACACAAAAAAACAGACTGTTCTCTTTAGAGCGCAGTCTGCGAAAGGTATATTTCCTTTTCGTGAAATACTTTGTCCTTTTGCCTGAGAGATTAACGCTTTTCACGTTTTGCCCCTTCGGCACGCAAAGAATATGCGCTTCTCCAAAGTTCTATCCACTTACAGTACAGCATTTCCGCAAATGCCAATACATTTCCTGTAAGCTTCCTATAGATTTTCTATTTAGTTTTTATATAATTGTCATAACCAGTTTTATTATAGCAGAAGAAATCCGAATATGCAATATATACGCACATTTTTTCGTATGATCGTTACCCTAATCGGATATAATTTTATACGACACCAACATATTGATTTTCCATATAAATTGTGCTATTCTGATATTGTACTCATTCCCAAGAAAGGCAATGTGATATTATGAAAAAAAGTTTTTCTGCTCCATTACGAATCTGTGTCAATATTCTGATCACGCTTGCGGCTGCCGCAATATATTTTTATATTGTTCTGCCGCCTATCAACGTCCAGTCCAGCGAATTTTGGACCTTTGTGTTTCTTATTTTAATTGTGTTCAGTGTTCTGACACTGCTCTCCTGTAAAAACAGGCCGCAGGAAGCAGGAACGCCCCACAGCTTGTTTTCTTTTCTTTGGAAGAATATCCGTATACCTCTGATTTTAATAGGTGCATGCTTGGTTATTTGCCTGATCGGCAGCATTCTATCCGCCGTCATCTTTAATACTAAGGCTTACAGTTCCCTGATCCATATCCAAGAAGGCGATTTTGCAAAAGATGTTGCGGAAATATCCTACGATCAGATTCCCATGCTGGATGAAACCTCAGCCAATACGCTTGCAGCAAGAAAGCTTGGAGAACTGAGCGATCTGGTCAGTCAGTTTGAAGTAGACGCCTCCTCAGCACAAATCAATTACAAAAACGCTCCTGTTCGGGTAACTTATCTAAACTACGGCGACTTTTTCAAATGGATAAACAACCGTGACAAAGGAATCCCCGCTTATATTGTGACAGATATGGTAACACAGGAAGTATCTGTAATACGTCTGGAAAAAGGAATGAAATACACTCCCTCCGAGCCTTTCAACCGAAATGTAGCACGCCATCTGCGCTTCAAATTTCCCTGCGCCATGTTTTCTGATATCAATTTTGAAATTGACGAGGATGGAACGCCCTACTGGGTAGCTTCTGTTATGAAAAAAACGATTGGTCTTTTTGGAGGCGCAGATATCACCGGAGCCGTACTGATGAACGCTGTTACCGGCGAGTGCAGCTACTATGATATCGAAGACGTTCCTACCTGGGTGGACCGAGTTTTCAGCGCTGGTCTGATTATTGACCAGTATGATTATTACGGCGAGTATAAAAATGGATATTGGAACTCCATTTTTGGTCAAAAAGGCTGTACCGTCACAACAGACGGATACAACTATATTGCACAAAACGACGACGTATGGGTATATACCGGTATTACTTCCGTCGGCGGAGATGAATCCAATACAGGGTTTATCCTGGTGAACCAGCGGACAAAAGAAGCAAAATATTATAGCGTAGCAGGGGCGGAAGAATATTCTGCCATGAGCTCCGCAGAAGGGTCAGTCCAACAGTTCAGCTACAATGCCACCTTCCCGCTGCTTTTAAATATTGAAGGACAGCCCACCTATTTTATGGCGCTAAAGGATGACTCCAATTTGGTAAAAATGTATGCAATGGTAAATGTTCAACAGTATCAAATCGTAAGCAATGGCACCTCTCTTGCTGAGTGTGAAGAAAACTATTACGAATTGCTGCGCAAAAACAGCATTATCTCTGACGATACGGAAGCCCCTGATATAGAAAATGAAAAGGAAGGAATTTCCGGTATTATTACGGAAATGCGAAGCGCAGTAGTAGAAGGAACCACTTACTATTATATAAAGTTAGATGCGGCCGCCGATCTATGGTTTAAACTTTCCGCGGCTGAAAGCGAAGAAATTATTTTGTATAACATTCAGGATACCGTCTCTCTGCTCTACGAAAAGAATACAGATGCGGCTATTCTGCCAGCAATAATACAAGAATAAAGAAAGCCCCTGGACGCTCCAGGGGCTTTCTTTTATCATCGCATTGCATAATTATGTATTTCACCACGCCGTAATATCAATCCGTCCGCACCCTCGATATCCGACTTCCAAATAACGCCTGTAGGACATATATCATAGCATTGGCCACACCCCGCACAAAGGCTGTAATCGATAGAAGCTAGCTTTCCACGCACCTGAATCGCTCCTCGAGGGCAAACTTTCTCGCATGCACCACATCCGGTACAGCCCGCACCGCAATTATATTGTCGGCGGCGTGCTTCTTCATGAGAGGAGCATCCGACCCAATGATAACAATCATATGGGATCAGACGAATAATATGCTTAGGGCAGCTGTTTACACAAATCCCGCAGCCAGTACATTTTTGATACTGTACCACAGCCACATCTCCAATTATTTCGATTGCATCAAAAGGACAGCTTTTTACACAGCTTCCAAGCCCCACACATGCATATCTGCAGCTTTTTTCTCCACCGCCAAGCCGTGCAGCGGCGGCGCAATCTTCTGCACCGCTTTCATATACATACTTTTTCCGGGTGGAAACGCCTCCTCCCGAACACATAACCTGGGCGCGCATACGGCCCCCATGGGTTGAATCCGTTCCCATAACCACACCCACCGCCTGCGCTGTCCCGACGCCACCAGCCAAGCAAACATCCGGAGCGGCAGTTCCCTTTGCAACGGCCATGGCCGCTGCAGGACAGTCTGGATACCCGCAAGCGCCGCAATTCTTTCCGGGAAGGCAATCTAATATCTTTTCTCGCAGAAGTTCCCTGCACACCGTGTCGTCTGCCTGCGCTTTTTCTTGTAAAGCAGCGGAAATAAAACCGATAACTGCAAATATAATCACAGCCAAAAGTATTCCGATGAACATTTATATAACCTCTTCTCCCCTCATATCGGCTGTTTCCTATTAGAAATGGAGTCCGGCAAAGCCGGAGAATGCCATTACAGCCAAAGCGGCTGCTGTAATCATTATGGGAATGCCTGCAAAAGCAGCTGGCGGCGTACAATGAGAAAGCCGTTCCCGAATACTGGCAAACACAAGAGCGGCCAATGTATATCCTATTCCCGCACCCAAGAAAAGAAGAAAGGCGGAGCCAATATTCAAATTCTGCTCTATCGCCAAGAATACAGCCCCCATAATGACAGCATTTGTGGTAAGCATCGGAATTTGCCCACGCAGTGTTTCTTTAAACGTGCTATTTTTAGCAGCAACTTCCACCCCCGCCACAACAGCTGTAGTCAAAAGAACTCCAATAGGAAGTGTTAAAAAAGAGATTTTTAGCGGAGAAAGAGCAAAAATATATAACAAGTAGGTCAGCCCGCCTCCAACAAGCGATACGACTGTCACCAGTCCGCCGCTTTTTACTGCAGAAGAAGGCTTTTCCGATGAAATAAAAGACTGCTCGATTCCCAAAAATCTTGTAAAGACAAAATTGTCTGTAAAAATTGCGGACAGCAATAACAATACATATTCCATTATATCCTCCTACACAGCTTCCGGATTTTCAGCAGCCTTTTTCTCGCTGCGTATCTGTATATACTGAAATGCTGCTGCCCATGCTGCAATCAGCAGCAGCGCACCGGCAGGATGCGCCAGAAAAGAAACCGGCGCGGCAGGAAAAATCTGCCATCCCCCACGTCCAAAAGAATCCGCTAACAGGCGACCCGTACCAAACAATTCTCGAACTAAGCCGCACACCAGCATAACCGTGCCGAACTCCACTCCGGTAATCAATCCATCTAATGCAGCCGGGCCGGGCATGTTCAGTGCAGAAAAAGTTTCCAGACGCATAATCATAACACAACTAACAGCCAAAACTGGCAAATAAATTCCCAGCGCTGTCACTACAGCGGGAAAAATAGCGCGCATAACTAAATACACAATGGAAACAGAAAAGCTGGCAATGAGTAAATAAACAGGCATCCGCAACTTTACCGGGATCATTTTACGCAAAACGGATACCAGTAGGGCAGACAATGTAAGAGATATCAATAAGGCGCCAGCAATAGCCAAAGAACGGGAAAGCGTAGTTGTCACTGCAAGGGCTGGACACAAAGCAAGCATTTGCAGCATCGATACCTTATCGCTGCTTTTTAATTTCGTCTTTAGTAACATATATCGCTCCAATAAACCT
This sequence comes from uncultured Eubacteriales bacterium, assembly GCA_910586545.1. Taxonomy (GTDB): domain Bacteria; phylum Bacillota; class Clostridia; order Oscillospirales; family CAG-272; genus Avispirillum. The sequence continues at coordinate 3,996 of CAJUIQ010000030.1, read as the reverse complement.
TACAAATTTTTCTCAACCCCAGCCAGGCCAGCCCCCGCCTCCGGTGGTTTCTTCGTCGGGTGCGGTAGTGCCGGCATCTCCCGTAGTTTCCTCTGGCGGTGTTGTACTTTCTGCCGGCGGCTTTGTTTCAGGTGATGTCGTCACAGGCGGTTGGGTTGTCACCGGAGGCGCGTTTGTCACAGCCGGTGGTTCCGAAGGCGCTTGTGTTTCCGCGGTAGTTTCCTCTGCAGTAGTTTCCCCAGGGTCTTCCGTCTCTGTCTCATAAACAGTTGTGTCGTCTTCTCCTTGAGCAGAACCGTTGTTTCCATCGCCAGTATTGGCATTTGCTCCGCCTACATTATCGCCCCCAAACGCGGTATCGTCCCCCGGACGTGTAGTCACTGAAGGCGCTTTGGTTGTTTCATCTGCTACAGTCGTATCTGTATCTTCCTTTTGCAGGTCATCTTCCCTTTCCGCAGCAGAAATGGTTTCTACGTCCAATTCCTCCGCTATAGCAAGGAAGTTCAGGTCCAATTTCAATACCCGCTCCACACCGCCCTTTACAGCGCGGCTGGATATAGTTGCACCGGATATTAAATCTATACTTGCGTCCTCGTCCGGCATACCCACAAACTGTGAAAGAAATTTATGCCCTGCAATTTTGCTGCCAAGTCCCTCGGATTCCCTATGAGACAAAATCTGCACCTGAGACACCTTGTTATCCTCGTCGAACGCCACAAGCATCTCAATAGATCCGATATACCCCTCTTCTGCGACATATACAGCATAGCCCGCGAGCTTTCCTTTATAGTAGGCCACATATACAGGAAAATCCTCTACCGTATCATACAACTCAGCCCGATCGCATCCGGAAAAAAGCGCCAAAACTGCATCTCTGCGGATATCCTTTTGCCCCTTTTCTGCCGCAAACACGGTAAATACATTGGTAAGAGCAAGAACCAACGCACATACCGCACATAATATGACAAAGAAAAGAGAGTTTTTCACATTGGGCACACCTGCGGTCGCGTTCCTGCTTGGAGCAGGAGCAAACTCATCTGGATCAAACTCCGGAGAGTTGATATCCGCTTCCGTCAACCGTCTCGGCTGTTTGTCTCCCAAATTGCCACGATCTTTTTCTTTCATGTAACACGCCAACCTTTCAAAGGCTTTAAAGGCCGTAATGCCTTATTTCTTTACCTCGGTCTTCAATCCAAAACGAACTGGTATAGTAAAACGTTCAATCAGAGGCACAAACAAATTCATAATCAGCACCGCATATGCCGCGCCCTCGGGATATGCGCCGAAATATCGAATAAATACCGTAATCAGCCCGCAGCCGACACCGAAAATCAGCCGTCCGCCATTAGTAACTGGTGTGGTAGAATAATCATTTGCCGCAATAAAGGCACAAAATAAAAGGCTGCCTGTAAATATACTAAACAACGCAAAATTTCCGTTTTCTCCTTCAATACGCGGGAAAAAGAAAAATAAGGCAGCGGCAGTCCCAAGAAAGGCGACTGGAATATGCCAGGTAATCACCTTACGAATCAGCAGATAAACCAAACCGATTGCTAGAGCTACGGCAGAGACCTCACCAATAGCGCCGGCATAATCCCCTAACACATAGTCAAATAAAGAATTGGAAGGAAGAACACGCTCCTTTAGGGAAAGAAGCGGCGTTGCACGGGAGATAATATCTGTTTTACCCTCTGCAAAACGGGTCATTTCCTCCGGCCAGCACAATGCAAGGAATACCCTTGCAGCTAAAGCTGGATTCACTAAATTTTTGCCGATTCCTCCAAAAATTTCTTTTGCAATAACAATTGCAAAAAAGGAGCCGACGACAGGAATCCAAAAAGACACCCTGGAAGGTAAGCTAAGTCCTAAAATCAATCCCGTTACTACTGCAGAAAGATCCGTAATCATCAACGTATGTTTTGTAATTTTTTGAAAAATTGTCTCAAATAGAACGCTGGATGCAATACTGATCAACACTACTATAAGCGCACGTAATCCAAAAGTAAATACGCCCCATAAAAGCGCCGGCATTAAAGCGATGATCACATCTAACATCAATGCCCTTGTGGTATCTAAGCTTTTGATGTGCGGCGCCGGAGACACACAAAGCAAACTTGGCAGCGTATATACCGTCTCTTTTGCCACAGATTTATTCTTTTCATTCATTTCATTCATAGCGCCTTATTCCTATCCTTCATGCCTTGCATCGTTTCTGCGCTGTTCCAGTACTGCCATTTTTGCCCGTACAGCAAGTTGTGTTACAGGCACGCCCCCTGGACATATATACGAGCATGTGCCGCATTCAATACAATCTGTCGCGCCTAAAGCAGCAGCCTCATCTACTCGTCCAGCCTCAATAGCAGACGCAATTTTCAGAGGCATCAGCTTCATCGGACACGCGCGTACGCAGCGACCGCACCGGATACACACCGGAGGAAGTTTGGATTCGTAGTCAAAATATTCGCTAAGCACCAAAACAGCCGCGGTTGTTTTGGTCACTGGAGTATCCGCATCCCACTGGGCCTGTCCCATCATGGGACCTCCGCAAACGATTTTTTTCGGCTGCGCGGAAAGGCCACCACAGTATTCGATTAAATCGGAAATAGGCGTTCCAATCGGTACCAAAAGATTTGTCGATTCCTCGGTGGCTGCTGTGTTGCTCAACCGCGCCATCGGCAAGAATCTCTTTTGCCAGAGCCTCATATATTGCAGCACAAGTTTGCGCATTAAAAACTACGATTCCAACATCCAGAGGCGTTCTGCCGCCTGGTATCTCTTTTTTTGTAAGGGCATAGACAAGCTGCTTTTCTGATCCTGCCGGATACTTGGACGTAACTTTTTTTATCTGAATCAGTTTTGTATCTCCAAGTAATGGCTGCAGCGCTGCCCGTTCCTCTTTTCGGCTCCCATCCACCGCAATCCATGCCCTCTGGATTCCCAAAGCGACCATGATTATTTTCAATCCGTGAATGATGGCCGCGGGATTTTCCAGCACAAGTCTATGACCGGCACAGGCAAAAGGCTCGCTTTCAATACAATTTATAATCAAAGTGTCTGCCCTGCCCGCTGCTGCCGCAAGTTTTGCGTACGTAGGAAAGGCCGCCGCACCCATTCCGGTGATTCCTGCAGCCCGTACTGCCGCGATGATCTCCTCAGAAGTTGCTTCTGATAGTTTTTTGCCAAAGGGTTGTACCGTATCGGCCAACGTATTCTGACCATCGTTTTCAATCACGATATTATAGGAAGTACCTCCACGCTGGGCTGTAACTTCCTCTATTTGAACAACTGTTCCAGACACACTGGCATGAACAGGACATCCTAACCCCCCCGGGACATCGCCAATCAGTTGTCCCATGCGGACCTGCTCGCCGACCTTTACGACAGGCTTGCACATGATACCCACATGCTGACTTAGAGAAACAGAGACTTTTGCCGTAGGCACAATCTCTTCTATAGGAATATTTTTTGTATACTTATGATCATCGGGCCAGACTCCGCCCTTGAAGGTGTAAGCCAAAATCGTTCACCTCTGTTAAGATTGATTTTCTTCCCAGCGTCCAAATACAGTAAAGTTTACAAGACCTGGCGTAATACCATGCGGCCACTTGCATATCACAAGGCGAACCTGTCTTGTTTTCATATGACGCAGCGGCCGGTAGTCGATAATTAGGTCTTCACTGCTTTTGGAACGGTCCAGCACGCAAACCCAGTCGCCCTTTTCATCTTCTGCCTCGATTTTATATCTAAAAGCGCCGGCCAGTATTCCTTTCTTGATATCCAGCCCCACATCCCGCCAGATAATTCTTGCGCTGTATATATCAAGTGGCGTATCAGAAAGAGATACCTGTACTGTCAAGGCAGGATTTTTGTCTTCCTTTGCAGGCTGCCACCAAGACAGCATACTATCATCCACTGCATATATAGGATCTCTTCCCGGCGCACTGGAAGTAGCGGTAGCCTTTTTGTGCTGGGTTACTGGGACAAGTCCCGCATTGG
>CAJUIQ010000029.1 GCA_910586545.1 uncultured Eubacteriales bacterium | reverse complement strand
TTCCGGATCCGTTCCATGATATATAGGCAAATTTACGGATATTTTGGGAATTTCAAGCGTTCCCATTGTATCAAAAAACTGGAGCACCTCCAGATAGTTCTGCGGCAGCGCCTTTCCGCTTCCCTCAAGAAAAGGGTCGTGTACCGGTTCACCCACAAGCGATTCGTTGTATTCTTTCGCCTTTTTCCATTCTTCCAAAAGCTTTTCGTCCTGCGTTTGTCGTACCGCTGTATCATATTCCGTAACCACATTTGCCTGATGTAATTCTGCAAGATAGCTTGAAAAAACAGGATACAAAAATAGTGCCGCTCCTGTAAAAAGCAAAATGATAATAATACAATATACCGTTCCTTTTTTCAAACGACAATCCCCTTAAAATTTGGGCGCAGGCAACAAACTGCCTGCGCCCGATCTTCTGTTCTAATGTATAAATTATAAACTTAGCTGCGGCGAGATTTTTTTCTGTTTGCAATTAGCAAAAGTACAATCGCGCCTACAACAAGAGCAATGCCGCCGGCCGTAAACAAAACCGTTCCTATGCCGCCGGTCAGCGGCAGGTCAAATCCTTTGGAGTTTTCAACCGTAAGACCAATATACCCGTTTGCGGCATCTGCACTCGCCAGATTTTCTCCCTTATCATTCTCCGGAATACCGTCGATTCCATTCTCTCCGTCCGCAAGCTTTTCATCTGTAATTGCAAATGTTACATAATGCTTCAGAACCACATAACCGCCCTCTGGCGCCTGAATCTCTTTTAAGCGATACGAACCTGTATCCAGGCCGCGCAGCTTCAGTTTACCAAGGCTTTCTCCGTCGCCGGTTGCAATCCGTTCTGTGCCTCCGCTGGTAACGCGGTGATATACCCCGGTGCTGTCCTGAGAAAAATGAATTTTCTCCCAGTCTTCGCCAACCTGCCGTTCCAGAGTAAATACTGCTCCGGCCAAAAGTCCGCCCGTCTTATTTGTTTTTGTCAAATTAAGACCATATGTATATACAATCGCCTCAGAATGTACCGTTTTGACGCTGTTTTCGCTGTAGGGATTGTTTGCATAATCCATATAAGCAGTGTTGGGGTTTCCGGCAGAACCGGTTACCGCCTTTTCGTCCACAAGCGTGTTATATTTTATCCGTATCTTTTCATATTTAGATACCTTATCGTAATCTCCAAAAGTCACAGTGAATTTACCGGATAAAGTATCACTTCCAGTCGACGTCGCAAATGTATAGTCCTTGTCTCTTGTTAACTTGGTTTCGCTATCGCCCGAAACTCCATATACTGTAGGTTCTTTGCTCTTATCAAATGTAAGTCCGGTGGAAAGCTCATCTCTGATTACAAAAGTTTTTGATACGGCATTTGCCAAATATGTAGGAACATCCGCCAAAATATTAAAATAAACGTTGTCTCCAAGACCAGACGTAACCGCAGAGCCGAATGTGCCGTCTTCCTTGTCGCTGACTGTTTTAACGATTCCCACTTCCGTATCCTTGATACGCAGCTGTATCGGAGAATCCACATACCACCCGGCTGCGGTACCATCCGCCTGCGCATCTCTCCAAACAGGCGTCAGATTTGCAACTGCAGGCTTGTAAATTTTATTGCCGTTTTCAATTAGAACGATATAACTTCCTTTAGAAAGCCCCTGGATAGTCGCTGCGCCGGACGCGGCTCCGATATCGGCGGAAACTACAAGAGGATCTGTACTCTCCTGAAACGCACCATCGGCATCTTTCTTAAAAGCAATGCCCTGATCGCCTTTTTTTATCGCCGCCGCCAAAGCGTCAATAAACGATATGAGGGTTTCGCTGTCTGATTCCAATTCACTGTATGCTTCCGTTACCGCGTCATAGTGCTTGGTATCAATATAAGCCGGGTATACACGCTCTACCCATCTTGCAACACCGGGCGCCCATGTATAAACGGGATCAGCCGGTTGGTAAAACGGGTCTTTGCCTGTGCCTTCATTTACATCGTCTACGCTTACCTTAATGATACGAAAGGCAATCGCTCGCATACCCGTGGGAACCTCGCCTTTAGACGTATCAATCTGAACTTCCACTATTCCTTTTTTAGAATCTGTCGGAAATAGCTGTACCCACTCGGCAAACACGGACATTGTGCTACACAAACACATTATGATACATAAAACCAGCGCGCCCGCTTTTAAAAGTCGCTTTTTCATTTCAATCCTCTTTCATATATTATTTTCTGTTACACTATAAATTCGCTACTCTCAGGTTCTCTTTTTCGCCTTTCGTCCGCCACGAACGGAATACCCTACAGCAACGGCTGCCGCCGTGCAGAGCAGGCCCGCGCCTATGGCCATAAATGGATACATTTGTCTTCCACCAGTAAATGGAAGCCGCATTTCCGGCATATTTGGCAGCTTATACGTATAAATCGTTCCCGCCTCGGTTTCTATTTTCTCTACCGCAAATGCCGGCGGTTTATCCTCCGGAACGCCTACCGTGCTTACACGGTCCAGCTTCAGCGCGCCATTTTCTACAACTACCGAAATTTGCCATTGTGCTTTTGGCAAAATATAGCCGCCCGGCGCCACCGTTTCAATTAGTCGATAGGTTCCCGCGGCAAGCGAACCGAAATCAACCAATCCGTCCGCATCGCTTGTTACTGTTGAAACAAACGTCCATCCGCTATTTGCTGATGTGCCAGCCAGGGGAATCAACGCAGTGTCGGGGTCTCCCACACCGTTCCACCAATACAGCATAAATTTTGCACCTAAAAGCGGTTTGTCAATATTCTCCGCATCCACCTTTGTGAAGGTAAAGGGAATAAGTTTCCCACGGACATTGATATATTTAGCCGCAGCCAGCACCTGACCATCTTCCGTAAGCGTAATGGTTCCTTCACGGATTACACCGCCAATAGAGGTATACCCATCCTCCGGGTTCAATATCTCTGTGACAGTATAATGTGTGCCCTCGGGCAAGCCTAAAATGGTGATACTCTCATCATGATGCAGCAGGATCGTTCCACCGCTGCTGATGTATCCCGATTTATTCGTTCCATAAAAATAGAATTCTTTGGAAGGATCTATTTCGTTTCCCTCGGCATCTGTCAGCTTCAGGTTAAATGAAAAGTTTTTGGTATACGCATCATTGCTTTCAATGTCCCCGGTAATGGTTTTGCTCACAGTCAGTTCGCCGGTTTTGGTATCCTCTGTCGTTTTATCGGTTACCACTACAACATTTAGCAAACTAAATAGGCTGGTAATATCAGCATCACCTAAATTTTCTTTGTTCGCCTGATGGTTGACGCTTTCATCCCCATACTTATTATTCTCACTGTCCAGTCCGCTCCAGTTTTGCCGTACTCTGGCAGTAATAAAGCCGGTGTCGGTAACAAAATACGGATAATATGTTGTACCGCCATCTTCATCATGCAGCCCATAGTCCACTATAGCATTCTTTCCATAGTGGAGATTCATGCTGCGCTGCACAGTGGTTCCGTCCAGCAGCATAGGCTGCCAGCCATCCGTTTCAAAATTCCCGCTGGGCTGAATCTGGGCATTCGCAGTGATATCGCGAAGCGTGATATTCACTTCTTCGTCGGCAGCGTATTTTTTCATTGTCTGTGCCAACTTACCAACTCCGGCCATAACGGTGACACCGTCCTCCGGTATGCCCGCGTCCGCATAAATAGAATAGATGCCCACATGCACAGGAATGACCGTGTCGTTCAGGTCGCAGCCCTCCGGCGCTTTCGTTTCCTTTAAATAGTACGTATCATGCTGGCTGCGCGCCCAGAGCACCTTCGCGTATCCTGCGGCAGTCTCCCCGGTTTCTGTTACCTGGGGGGAAGGCGTAAAGACTAACACGCCATCCTGATCCCCTACTCTTCCAGTAACGCCCCGGACAACCTCGTCTGTAAGCGCCGCGTCTTTATAAAGGGCAAACTCTGCGCCGTTGCGCCGGTTTCCATTTTGATCCACTTTCCATACACGCAGTTCACGCTGCTCGTTGGGAATGTAAACCAAAGCGCGAAAGTTTCTGTTAAACTGATCCGTATTTAATGTGTGCAAACCCCTGTCCTCGCCATTGCCGTTCAGGATCAAATCCCGTGCAGCCTTTACCGCCGCGTCACGCGTCATACCGCCTGCAATCAAATTATTGACATATGCGCCTATCGCCTGATATTTTTCAGTGCTGGACTGATTTGGGCCTGTCACGCCAAGCTTGTTAAGCGCAGTATAGTCAATGATAGCATACACCATCTTCATATCGCCATTGGTGTTATTTAGTACATATCGATCCGCTCTACCCGGCAAATCGGAAAGCGTACCCTCCAACTGCTTTGTATCATTATTCCATTCCAGATACCAGCCCGGCATATTGCCACGGGTATCTGAGCACTGGTGCAGCACTGCGGTTAAAATCGCTTCGCGCCATGCTTCTTCCGTACGCGTCTCCGGCTTGATTGCGTTAAAACCGTTCACATTGCTTCCGTAAAGCGCTTTCCATTTACCGGTGCTTTTCTCCAGCAGCATAGGAATCGCTACAATAAGGCCGCTTGATTGCACATTAGAATTCAAAATTTCTTCCGACGGCTTTATATCTCCTGTTACTTCATCAAAAACTCCGTATGTAATGCCACGGCTTCCGGTAACAGTGGACGTAAAACTGGCATACGCGCCTGTAATCCACGGATTTTCCACAATAATCATGGCGGTATCCGGTTCGTATTTCAGCACAATGTCCACCGGCAATGATCGATAGCCAAACGGTGTGACCGTTTCTTTTAATATGTAATATTGGTGTCCGCTTATATACCGGTCGGCGAAGTTAAACGGATCGCCTTCCGTGTTATCTTTCGTTACAGAATTTGGTTCTACAAACTGCGCAAGTCCCTGCGCGTCTGTCTTAAGCGTAGTCAACGCGGAGCCCGTTTGCGTATATCCACCGTCTGCGTTTTCCACCGCGTCATATAACTCAAACTCCACGTTTGCAAGCGGATCCCCGTCCTGATTTACCTTTTTAATCTGCTGGAACAAACGAGGTACCAAGTTGAACCGCATAGAAAGGCTGGAGTCATAGTTTCCGCGCTCCAGATAGAACAATTTCAGTGTATGGTCTGTGTTGCTGGCAAATGTGTTTCCAATCCATTCGGTAGAGGACGCGATATCACCGCCCGCCGCTTCAAACAACGCTTTCAGTGTTGTCTTTGTTACCAGCTGCTTCGGATCTGCGGGATCCTCTGGCACGCCAACTATATCACCGTAGGCTCTGCCGATACAAACCTCTCCGGTAGCAAAATTGATGGTGCCGTAAATCTCACTATGTATACCGCCCAAATCCAGCACCAGTACATCATCGATGTAAATCCATACGTCATCGTCCCCAGAAAACTCAAATACCATGTCATCTGTGGTATGATTTCCGCCGGCATTAATTTTCCCGCTGACAGGCTGACGGAAGTCAACTTCCATTGTCATACCGAAATGGTGGTTGATATATTGGCCGCCGTTTGCGTTACCGAAACACGGAACATCACTGGTTAGATTTCCCACCGCATCTGTATTGGAAAACACCTGCGAACCTGTGTTAAATGGGAAGAAATTGCCAACTGTTCCTTTGCCGTCCGGCCCTTTGCCATCCGAACGTCTTGTTGCCGGCGCGTCATATAAAATAAATTTGCTCTCGTCCTGGTCAAACTCAGCAAAGTTGCTTCGCATGTTGTAATAATAATAGCCTTTGTCGTCTAACTGGAACAAGCCCTTAATATCCTGATAGCTGCGTTTGGAGGGGTGTGCTTTATCCGGATTAAACAGATAATCTAAGGATTCTGTTCCTGTTTCAATGGTCTGTCCTGTCGCTGCCTCCCAACTATTTATCAGCGCATTGCTCAGGTTTTGCGGGTTCAGACCGTCATATGTCCAGACCCCGCCTGTTGTCTGATCAATATGATCTCCCGACAGCTTCCAGTCTGTGATTTGCGTCCAGTCGCGAACGCTCTGATCACCCACCAGCATATTTCTTGCGGCGGCTGTATTAATCGACGGATAGCCGTGTTCCAAAACATTTTTTACAATGCCTTCCATTCCGGCATATACTTTTCCGTAATCGTTGCTCTCGCCTGCCCCCTTGTTCCAGAATCCCCCGTGGACCAAACCGTCGCCAAAAATCAAAAGATGATCTTTATTGATGCCGCGATTCCACTCGTTAATTCCGGAAAAGCTAGCGCTTCTCCCGTTGGCGCGCATATGTGCAGTGCCTTCCTTAGTCAGCAGGTCTCCTGTCGTTGGAGCAATCACATTTACACCATAGTCGAACAGATTGATTTTTACGTTGGAAGGCTGCACAACGCTGTCTGTTACAATATGCTGCTTCAGCGTCGCGTCTGGTATCGCCATCGTCTCGCCGCCACCAAGGGTCAGCAGCACCGACAGCTCCGCCGCATCCGCATCTAAAATATAATCCTCTCCCAAGGATGCGGTAAGCGTATAGTTCCCCTCGTAGGCACCATCATTGGGAAGCGGCGTGTAGTCCCATTCCAGCGACAGCACCGCGGCGCTTTCATCGAAAAGTACCGCATTGACTTGTGCAGGCAGCAGTTCACACAGTACCTCTTTTGTTACCGGATTTTCCCGGCTGACGCCGGGAAGCCCCAGCGCCCATGCGCCTGTTTCCTCGTCCTGTACAAGATATCCCTCTTCATCTATCCATTCCCATGAAAGAACGGATTGCAGCCCCGGCGTTTCAAAATATCCACACTCTGCATCGTGCACATGGGAGCAAAACAAAACACGCGTTACGCAGCCGCTTTCTTCACTGCAAACATGCTCCTGCCGCGTATCTGCGTCTGTCTCATGCTCCGCATCAGTAGTACTGTCAGCCGCATACAGGCATGCTGTCACCCTTGTATAGCATTCTTCCGTATGCGTATGCGTACATGTGCCCGCCTGCATGTCTTTCGCAAGAACCAGTCCCGAAAAAGAGACAAATAACAGGAGAACGCAAAGCAGCAAACTCACAATTCTGTATTTCATTTTCATATTCCAACTTCTCCTTTCGCATGAAAATCGGTGTGTCGATTTTTGTATAAATCCAAAAAAGGCGTGCCTACGCTCCAGACCAAATGTCTGTAGCGATAGACACGCCTTAATATATGTAGAATGATAGTGAGAAAGGACAGTTTGAATACCGAATCGGCAAAAAGAGCAGAACTATCCCCTGTCTGTCTGTCTGTCTGTCTGTCTGTCTGTCTGTCTCATTGTACCCCTCTTTTCATTTTTTGCAACCTAAAATTTGTAAACTTTTCAATATATTTATTAATAATGTAAAGATTTTTTATTATACCGCGCTTCTGCCGCGCCAATAGCGTGTTTCAAGACGACGCTATTTTCAAATCTCTCCGCCTCGTCTGTAGGAAAGGCCTTTGAAACAGATAGGTTGCTGTGTCATCTTTCTCTGTCTGAGAAAACTTGAAAGCCCAGGAGGTTACCCCCTTCTTTTATCCTAACTGGCCTAGGGGATTATTCTATAAATTACATTGTTACGGGCTTTATTATACTATCGCCTCCATTCCTTGTCAATAGAAAAACCAACAAAAAATTCCAAGTTTTGGATAAAACATTTGACAGGTATTTGTACCATATGACATAAAAAGCCCCTGTTGCCAAAAGGCAACAGGGGCTTGCATGAAAAAACGCTTTTTTCTGTTAGTGCGCAGGATAAAAAGATTTTACACAGCACGCCGTCTTCTGTAGACAACCACTCCAACGACTCCTATGGCCGCCGCTGCTAAAACACAAGCTGCGTATATCCCCGCGTCGCCTGTCGGCGGCGAGGTGGGCTTTTCCGGCGTAACGGTGGTTTCAGCGGCGGGCTCTGTTGTTTGCGTGTCCGTCGTTTCCGTCACAGGCATGGTCGTCTCGTCTGGTACGGTTGTATCGACGGGATCTGGAATCGGGTCTATAACAGCTATCGTTCTGAAATATCCGACTCTAGTAAACTCATACCGGTTAGCAAGCTTCTGTACAGCATCGATCGTGGCCTCTTTGCTGGAATCATTAAGCGTCAGTACCAAACGCGTTTTATATAGACTTATCCGAACCTCGCTTATATCCAATTCAGGAAAATCCTCTACACTCCACGGATAATCCTTTGCAACGTAGTCGTGATTTATATGTACTACAATACGACCATTTAGAATATTATCTTCGTCATCATATTCCTCTACAATGGGTGCTTTAGGCACAAGAGAAACATATACAGAATATTCATTTGTATCGGCCCCGCCTATAAAATGCCACCACATCCTCGTATCTGTTGCAAAAAGATGCGCCAAGCTGATCAGCTCATGCTGCGTTATATCCCAGTCAAATGTTACGTTATACATGCAACTGCAGAAATATATATCCTTATCCAACTGCAAATCAGAAATCAGCTTATCGCCGCTAACAGTATCACCCCTGGGAGGATCTGTTAGTGTATATCGCCACGTTACTGCTTCCTCAAAATCAACAAACGGACCACCGCTGTAATCGGTGAACGGATCCTCCACAGGACCCAATCCTCCCTCTATTGGCATATCTGTGGATACAATTCCCACTTGAATAACCGGCAGGTATACCTTCGAATCATCATATTGAAAGTTCCAGTCGGCGGCGCTCAGATCAGGGGGAACAAATTTGTATTCCTCCGCAGACGCATATATGAGCATACCGGGAATCAACAGCATACATGCCAGCAAACTTGCAATTGTTCGTTTCATATTGTCCTCCTCTAATACTTGATTTTATTCGATGATCTCCCTATACCGAATACAGTAGGATGCGTAATCCTCTCCTAAAAGATATTAGTTAGAAAAGGGCCATGCTTCAAACAGCTGAAACGATTTTACACAGCGCGCCGTCTTCTGTAGACAACCACTCCAACGATTCCTATGGCCGCCGCTGCTAAAACACAAGCTGCGTATACCCCTGCGTCGCCTGTCGGCGGTGAGGTGGGCTTTTCCGGCGTAACGGTGGTTTCAGCGGCGGGCTCTGTTGTTTGCGTGTCCATTGTTTCCGTCACAGGCACGGTCGTCTCGTCTGGTACGGTTGTATCGACGGGAGGAACAGAATCCTCCGGGATATATTCGCTCCATGCAAAAAAACTGATTCTAGTAAATTCGTACCGTTTCGCAAGTTTCTGCGCAGCGTTGATCAAAGCCTCTTTACTGGAATCATTGAGCTTCAAGTTCACACGTATACCAACTAACCCTCTGCGCTGCACTTGAATGCTCTTTATATCCAATTCAGGGAAATCTTTTACACTCCACGGATAATCTCTTGCAACGTAGTCGTTATCTATCCATAGCCCTAATGCGCCATTATCTTCCGTAATCATATTATCGTAATATTCTTCCACGACAACCGGCTTTTCTACAAGAGATATAGATCGCGGCGGCCGGCACTCAGGAAAATTCACCGGCTCAACAGACATGACAACATCTGCAAGATGCGTAGCAAGGTTGATCAAATCATCATGCTGATACATTTTCACTAACGTAATCTGATATATATCGTATCTAAAGCGCTTACCATTTTCCTCAGTCTCATACGACTCTACAGACTTAAAGTTCTGAATAAGCGGATTAACATCTCCGAATGCGTCTGAACCCCAACCATTGTCAGGATGAATCCCGTCTAAAGAATATTTAAATTCCATTAAAATAACGTTGGGAACATAAGCTTTAGAATCATCATAGGTAAAAATGGAATTGTTCCCTGCAGACGCATATATGAGAATACCGGGAATCAACAGCATACATGCCAGCAAACTTGCAATTGTTCGTTTCATATTGTCCTCCTCTAATACTTGATTTTATTCGATGATCTCCCTATACCGAATACAGTAGGATGCGTAATCCTCTCCTAAAAGATATGTGAGAAATTCCTCATCACTGCATGTCAGCAGCCACTCATAGTCTATGTTGTCAGAAAGGGCCATGCTCCAAACAGCTGCCGCCGCATCTTCGTCGGTTACCTGTATGTTACCGGCGAGCACCCGAGAAAGGATAAGCGTATCTGCCGCTGTCACCATCCCGTCGTCGTCCGCATCGGCCGCGTATTCCTGTTCAGGCGTCAGGTTTGCATTTCCCGCAAGGTATCGGCGCAGCACAAGCAAGTCGTCTGACGCAATCGTACCATCCTGTGTGACGTCCCACTTTTCTATAAACCGGTATTTCTGTGCAGCCGTATGATGGAACGCATCGGCGGACGCCTGCACGCCGGAAAGTGTGACGCAACGACCGGTCGCCGCATTTATATACGTTTGCGTTCCGTCTGCATGCGTGAGGACAATCCATTTCTGCGCCTTTGATTGGCTGTTATACTGATTTAATACTACCATGGACATCCCGTCTTTGTCAACCTCTTCTAAAACAAGGCCCGACTGGGCGTCTCGAATTTTACAGAATCCGTTATCATCATAGAGCATTTTAAACGTGCGTCGGCGATTTCCTTCTGCTCCCCATGCGGACCGCTGCAGCGGCGCGCCTTCAATAACAGACCCGTCTGTTTCTTTCTGCGGGGCGGCGTCGCAGCTGCTGTCCGCGGATAAAACAATATCCCCCATAATATTTATTTTCCGTGGAGTTGAACTGTTTAAAATAAAGCTCTGTTCGCTCCTTCCATCGGCTGGCAGCATTTTGACTTCTCCGCCTGCTTCTCCCCCCGCAGTTATACAACCCATGGTGAGATAGGAAATCAGGTTGACGCGATCTGTTAAGTTGTTTTTTTCGTCGCGCTGGTATTTTATCTGCCACAACTGTGCCGGGTCATTGCTGTCAATCGCCGCCTGGCGGACGCTTCCATCTTCATCCGCATACAACGCGTTGCCCGACGCGTAATCGACCAGCATATAACTGCTGTAAATCTTGACGGGCACAAAGGTTTGTACGGATGTGCCGGCCTGGATAAAGGCGCTGCCGTCTTCGGCAATACCAAGGGTCTGGGAATTGTTATCAGAAAGCGCAATGTGATAGAACCCGGTGGGAACTTCCTCTGTTACAGGGACAAATTCAAAATATCGAGACGCGCCAGCGCTAAGGTTTGCATATATTTTTGTGTTTCCCTGCCCCAAATTCCACCGCCGGCCGCTCGTACTGGGATCCGTGACAGTGTAAAAACCATTCGTCTGGAGATTCAAATTCCAGTAAGGATTTTTTTGACTTGCACTTTCACTTCCCAACCCTAATTCACTATTCGTACTTTGGTTTAACGAATTGATACGGTAAAAGGGATGACTGATGCTTTCAAAAGTATAAGCGCCCTTGCACGGATCAAATTCTGCTTTAAATATTTGTGACGGCTCACCCGTATACTTCTGAAATTGCAGCGTATACCTGCCATTCACACGCTGAGAATCTGCTTCATACGCCATTTCCGGCGCATCTTTATAACGAATAATATATTCACCGTCAACCAAGGGACGAACATTCAGATAGAAGCGATAGGTGTTATTTCCTGACTGAAATTCACTGTCAGAATAAATGCTCCACTGACCGGAAGCATAACTCCATCTCAAATACCGGCCCGTGTCTACGTTTTGCAAATTGTAAGCCGTTCCAGTAGAACTACATTTTTTTAGAATCCAATATTGTGTATACGCTCCCGAATATGTATCAAAGGATACATCGCCGCTGCCTGTCATGGTAAGTACCTGTCCGGATGCTTTATCCCGAATCACATAATAGCCGGCAGCCTCCACATATTCAAAGGAAAAAGGATACCGTACGGCACCGTTCGTATAAGGAACAGCTGCCGGTCTATTTGCAGATGCACACAAAACTGCTACATTGCTGGGATCATACGACATTGTTATTTCGTATTCCGCTGACGCACCCACACGATCCGTCTTTACAGTTTCCAAGCGGAATCGCTGGGCATCGGTGCCATTGACAGCGTATGTCCAAATATTTGTGCCGGCGGTGGACTGACCGCTTGCACAGTCTATGCTGGCGCCTGTGGACGCTGATAGGAAGCGAACCGTTCCATCACCGCAATGCTTAATCTGCCACTGCTGGTATAAGGCGTTTGTATCCGCGGCAAACACAAGGTTGGCATTTTTAGAAGTACTTCCATTTTCCAGTGTCAATACTTTTTGGGCAGCAACATCCACCACCTTGTAGTATCCGGATGTGCTACGGGCAATACACAACTGCGTTCCCGTTTCCTGCAGCTCCGCATTTTCTCCTGCATTTGTGATATAGGTTTTTGAGTCTGCAAGCACTTTAGGTATTATTTTCAGCAAATCGTTTTCCTTAAAAGACAGATTGTCCTCAGCTTCCAAAAAGACAAACCCTTGATTTCGATCCTTGGCATTTGTAACATAATCCGTGTGCCATGTATAAAGCTGCACGGGATTATCGTTGTCGATGCTCCAGGACTTACAGTCCATCACAAGGAACGATTTCTTGTTCATTATATAATATGTAGGATTTCTGTTTTCAGAAACATTTACGGGATATTTGATAATGGCCCACTTTTGTTCTTCTTTTCCCGTTTTGATATTTTGCTGAATTCTCGTCTGTGCTGTGGTTCCACCGCCTGCCGCCTCCAGATACAGACCGGATTTTACGTTTTGAATGGTGTAATATCCGTTTTCTTCACTGTGATATGCAATTCTAAACTTCTGTCCATCGGAACCATCGGCCTCGTAGGTTTCAAGCTGTGCCCCGGCCGCCGTGCTGCCTCCGTCTATGCTCAGCATCTGAAAGGCATTTTGTTGGGCGCCGATCACATAAGTTCCATTGGAAACAGTTTGTTCAACTTTCAGTTTTGTGTGATCATGGAGCAACGTAATCGCGCCCGCAATGTTTAGCATCTTCCCGCTGACACATTTCCCGTTTAAGGTGTCCAGCGGTGTCCCTCCGTCCATGATGGCATATTTAAGCTGTACGGGAGATAGATAGGGATAGCATGACAGGAGCAAAGCCGCTGCCCCGGTCACCAAAGGAGCCGCATACGATGTGCCATAACCTTTGTAATAGTTCCCCGACTTGTTAAAATAAATATCGGTACCTGGTGCAAAAATGTCTACACAATCCTTGCCATAATTCGATCCATATTTCCACTCACTGCTTGTAGCCGGTGCATTACATGCCGCATTGAGCCCACCAACAGCAATAATGTTGTCTTTTTCATAGCAGGATGGTCTATGGTGGACCCCCTCACCGGAGCTATTTGGATAATGCAATTCCCTTCCATCGTTTCCTGCGGCGGCCACAATCAATCCGGTATAATTGCCGGTATAAACGTCTGTCAAGTCTTCTGTCATATTACCAAAACTGCAATTCACAATAGGGATATGGTGTTCTTCTGCATATTCAAAAGCGTTTGCTATCGCTTCATCACAAAAATGCCCGTAATTTTCATCGTCTTCAGGCAAATCTGAAATGAGCACCTGCAGGGGAATTAACTCTATATTCCAGCAGATGCCGGCGATTCCCACGCCATTGTTTCCAAGGGCGCCGATGATCTGAGCGACATTTGTTCCATGGCCGGTTAAGTCGTCATTTGTAACGGAAGAGTCTGTGGAATTCGTATAGAAATCTTTTCCTTTGCCCAGGTTTACACCCAAATCGATATCTTTGATTCCGCTGTCAATTATGCCAATTTGGATCGTTCTACTACCTGTGCTATACCACCATGCCTCAGGCGCGTGGATCTTTTCCAGGTAGGAGGCCTGATTTGCATATTTCGGATCGTTTGGAACCGTTCTCGAACGTGCGGCAATTTCCTGTATCATATTTTCCATAGACTCTACGGAAGCCTGCACATCCTCATCCGTAATCGGTTCCACCTCTACCACATGGCATAATTTGACTTCGCGAAATTCATCCCGCAGCGCCATCTTTTCAATGGCGTCCGACAAATATTCTCTACCGCCGGTTTTCAAAATGGGATATATGGAGTATCCGTTGTCAAAAACGTCCTCCAGATCCAATTCGGGGAAATCCTCCACAGTCCATTCATAATCGTCCGGCACTACGTCCTTGTTGCGCCGCAAACAAATGCGGTTGCTTAGTACGTTGTCCCAATCGACTGTTGATAAATCCTCAACATACTTTTCCTCGGCGGATTCTTCATGTGCATCCGATACACCGGCGTTTTCGGACTCCAGTGCTTCTGTATCCGTATTTTCCACGGACTCCAGAGGCCCTGCAGCGCCGACAAGCGGTATCGACTGTATCGCAAATGTCACGAGAAGAATCATCGCCACTGCTGCTTTACGTGCTTTTTTCATGTTTAACCTCCCAATGATGTACTATCTTAAAAAGTAGTAAATAGAAAACAGCCACATGTCTTTGTCTACTCTATTCAAGCATTACGAAACATTGTTATTTATCCTCCCTTCATAATAATATCACATTGTTCTACAAGTTTCAACAAATCATCCAAAAATTCGCAATATTTTGGAAATCTTTTTGTATATACCGATTTTTCCCCTATACATAAGTATAAACGAAAAATTTAATAAAAAATGTCGATACATGTCAGAAACATAATGAAAGGGGGCCTGCAGCTATTCGCCGCAGGCCCCCTTTTTTCTGCTTTTAAAATCCTTTCATAGTAAGACCAATGCGTTTTTTTGCCACATCCACCGATTTGATCTTTACCGTGACGATGTCGCCTACAGATAAAGCCTCGGAGGGGTGCTTGATAAATTTATCGCAAATCTCCGATATATGGACCAACCCGTCCTGGTGAACGCCAATATCCACAAAGGCGCCAAAATCAATTACATTACGCACCGTTCCTGTCATCGTCATACCGGGTTCCAAATCGGATAACTCGATGACTCGCTCCCGCAGCTGCGGTTTTGGAAGATCATCACGAATATCCCGCCCCGGCTTTTCCAGTTCCGCTACAATATCCAGCAGGGTCGGCTCACCGATTCCAAGCTGTGCCGCCACTTGGGCCGCGCCGCAGTCTGTCACCCGTCTGCGCAGGTCCTGGAGCTTTCCTTCCCGCACATCTACATCCGTATATCCAAACTGCGCAAGCAGCGCCTTGGCCGGCTTATAGGACTCCGGGTGAACGCCTGTATTATCTAAAATTTCCCCGGCATCCGGAACACGCAAAAATCCAGCGCACTGTTCATAAGCCTTTGCGCCAATTCGCGGCACCTTGGTAAGCTGTGCGCGAGAAGTAAACTCCCCGTTCTCATCTCGATATTTCACAATATTTTTGGCAGCCGTCAAATTTATGCCGGATATATAGGACAGTAACGAATAAGACGCTGTATTCACATCTACGCCTACGCTGTTTACGCAGTCTTCCACCACCCCTTGAAGAGCCTCGTCCAACCGGGCTTCCTTCATATCGTGTTGATACTGGCCAACCCCGATAGATTTAGGATCAATTTTCACCAACTCGGCAAGGGGATCCTGCAACCGGCGGGCAATGGACACCGCAGAGCGCTGGGTCACATCGAAATCAGGAAATTCTTCAGCGCCCTGTTTGGAAGCAGAATATACCGACGCGCCGGCCTCGCTGACAATAATATATTTAGTATCCGTCCCTAAATCCCGCAGCAGGTCTGCTATAAACATTTCACTTTCGGCAGATGCCGTTCCATTGCCAATGGCAATCACATCTATATGATATTTTTGGATTAACCCGGAAACAATTCGTCGACTGCCCTGTATATCTTCTCGGGGTTTAGTAGGATAAATCACTGCCGTATCCAGCACCATGCCTGTTTTATCTACCACAGCCAGCTTGCAGCCCGTCCGATATCCCGGATCGTATCCTAGAACTGTTTTGCCTTTCAGCGTAGCCTGCATTAAAAGATTTTTCAAGTTTTCGGAAAAGACTTTGATCGCGCCCTCGCTTGCCTCATCAAATAATCCTGTGCGAATTTCCCGTTCAATAGAAGGGGCGATTAGTCTGTCGTAACTATCGCAGACAGCGGCTGCTACATGACGGAAAGCAGGTGACTTTGTATCAATTACCACCTGATAAAATAACTCGTTGAGTACAATATCCGCTTCCACCGCTATAGAAACCTTCAGCACATCCTCCCGCTCTCCACGGTTGATAGCCAGAATCCTGTGGCCCGGAAGAGCCTTCAACGGTTCGCAAAAATCATAATAAATTTCATACACACCATTTTCGTCCGCTGCATCCGGTACTTTTTTGGAAGATATGGTACCATAGGCAAAGGTAAGCTGCCGAATTCTCTTTCGATAATCGGCATTATCTGATACGATTTCCGCAATAATATCCCGTGCGCCCTGCAATGCCGCCGTCCGATCAGGTACACCCTGCTCCTCAGAAATAAATGCATCTGCCGCTGTGTCTAAATCCGGCGTATAGGCAGTTTTCTGTTCCAGCAAAAGCTGTGCCAAGGGTTCTAGTCCCCGCTCTCTTGCTACCGATGCACGAGTCTTTCTTTTGGGCCGGTAAGGCCGATAAATATCGTCCACTTCTGTAATAGTAGTCGCCGCTGTGATAGCCGCGTCAATTTCTTCCGTCATGACACCCAGCCCCTGGATCAGTCCGCGAACCTCCTCCTTTCGCTGTTCCAGGGAACGCAAATAGGTAAGCTTGTCCGTCAGTGTACGCAAGACAGTATCGTCTAAGCCACCGGTGACCTCCTTACGATATCGGGCAATAAAAGGCACTGTATTTCCTTCATCCAGAAGCGCCACTGTATTTTCAACCTGTTTAACCGGAATGCCCATCTCCTGGGCAAGCATTTCAATAATATTCATAATATACCTCAGTTTTATTGTTATTTCTGCAAACTTGTCAATGCACAAATTTCTGCATCTGCCAAAAAACGCCATTCCCCTTCTGCCAGCGTGGGATCCAACATTAGGGGACCAAACTTCTCACGCTTTAAAAAAACAATTTCGCTGCCAACGGCCGCAAACATTCGCTTGATTTGATGATACTTACCTTCCGTGACAGTAATACGTCCTCGTTCTCCGCTTTCTGCCTCTACATGCGCCGGTTTGGTAAAATAGCCATTCATATCTATCCCATTTTCCAGTTGACGGATTTGCTCTTCTTCGACAGGTGGCGCGCACATATACGCATAGGTTTTCTCTACATGATGTTTTGGAGCAAGCATCCTGTGCGCCAAAGGACCATCGTTGGTAATCAGGAGCAACCCCACCGTATCTATATCCAGCCGACCACATGGAAACATGCCCTTTTTGGAAAACTCCGGCGGAAGCAGCCGCATTACAGAACGTGGCGTGTCCTCCGTAGTAGATATAACGCCTGACGGCTTGTATAGCATCACATAAGTAAATCGGCTCCATTGAACTGGGTTGCCACAGAACGTCACCTTAGCATGGTTCTCGTCAATATGTACGGAAGGATCCCGCACAGCGATCCCATCTACCAGAATGAGTCCGGAACGAGCCGCCCGGGCACATTCTTTACGGCTGGCAGTACCTGTATCAGAAATAAATTTATCTAACCGCATGTTTTTCTCCCGACACGCTTTTTTATTATTTTATCATATACATTCTTAAATGTAAAGGAACGTATTTGCCGGTTTCAAAAGAAATTGTAAACTATTTTATGTAAAATGGTTGACAATAAAGATGCGATATTGTAGAATAACCACAGTAAAAAGAAAGGCAGAGCAAAAATGAGCAAAAAAATTCTAAATCTTGCATACATTGCAATGGGCGCTGCACTAATCGCAATATGCGCCTGGATAACCATTCCAATTGGGCCCGTTCCTTTCACCATGCAAACCTTTGCAGTGGTTACCATAGCAGGACTGCTTGGATGGAAGCGCGGCGTTGCGTCCATTTTCGTTTATATCGCACTCGGGGCACTGGGCGCTCCTGTTTTCTCCGGATTTGGCGGAGGCATTAGTGTTTTGGCGGGGGTCACCGGTGGATACATTGTTGGATTTATTTTTACCGCGTTGATAGTGGGGCTTGCAGCAGACCGGTTTAAAGGAATCCTACCGCTGGCGCTCAGCATGTTTGGGGGGATCCTTTGCTGCTACGCATTTGGAACGATTTGGTTTATGGTCGTATATATGCGTTCCACCGGCACGATTGGACTAATTAGTGTTTTGAGCAAATGTGTATTTCCTTATATATTGCCTGACTTAATTAAGATCGTGCTGGGAATACTGCTGACAAAACGGCTGCGAAAATATATTAAATAGCACTTGCAATACCCGCACTTTATATGATATAATAAAGTCGCTGTCAGGAATATCGACAGCGGCTTTATTATCTTTATGTTATACGGAAGCGTATCGAAGTGGTCATAACGGGACTGACTCGAAATCAGTTGTACCTCACGGTACCGTGGGTTCGAATCCCACCGCTTCCGCCAGAGGAAAGCAGATACTAAAATAGTATCTGCTTCTTTTATGGAAAGATTTGAAACGAATTTTAAATTACGAACAAATCGTTGCAGATACTAACGACTGTTTTTTGACGCTATCCACCTGACACGGGATTGAAAAAAGCGTCAACATACGTTAAGAGGACGTCCTCGGTAACAGAAAATACACCCGACTGTCGAGAGATTTTTCTTTCTCTCTTGACAAAAGCGACACCTGTAATTATAATTATTACAGGTGATTTAATTATGAAAATCAATACACGATTTACAGTTGCTACACATATTCTTGCTCTCATCGCACTCAATGACGCCAATCCTGCTACCTCAGAAATGATGGCTATGAGCGTGGGGGGACATCCGGTTGCAATCAGACAGGTAATGGGCTTCCTGAAAAAAGCAGGGCTCATTGAAACGCAGAATGGGGTTCCTGGCGGACGATTAGCAAAATCTCAGGAAGAAATAACCCTGTATGAAATATATCAAGCAGTACAGAAAACAGAGGATTTCGCTCTGTTTGACTTTCACCCAAAGCCGAATCCCCTATGCCC
This sequence comes from uncultured Eubacteriales bacterium, assembly GCA_910586545.1. Lineage (GTDB taxonomy): Bacteria > Bacillota > Clostridia > Oscillospirales > CAG-272 > Avispirillum. The sequence goes on along the minus strand of CAJUIQ010000029.1, from coordinate 2,581 downwards.
TGTTGGAAAAAACATGAAAGAGGCAATGGCGGGGCCGCTTTTTGCTGCCCAAACAGCAATGGAAGATACGCTGAAAAAGTACAGTTTGAAAGATATTACAAGTAGTATTTTTGAAAGTGTACGTAGAGAGCAAGAGTATTGTGGGGAAAGCGATTGTTTGAATGAGTGATACTGAAAAAATTGACATAATTGACGCCGACGGTGGATTGCAAGGAGAACTTGGCGATCCAATATCCGTGAATAAAGCGTTTTAAACGAAAACTACAATCTATAATGAGGTAGCAAGTATGAAAATCTATAAACTCTTATTCAGCCCTACAGGCGGAACGGAAAAGGTTGCAGATATTCTTGCAAATTCTCTCGGAACGGATACAGAAACCATAGACTTATCAGAAGCATCATTTAAGGGATGCAGCTTGAACGGAGAGAGCGTAGCTGTCATTGCTATGCCTTCTTTTGGAGGGCGTGCGCCCAAGCTGGCAATAAACAGATTAAAAACAGTAAAAGGAAACGGAACAAAAGCGGTGGCTGTTGCCGTTTACGGAAACCGGGAGCAGGAAGATACGCTGATTGAATTGTCAGATACTGCAAAAGCTTGTGGATTTAATGTCATTGCAGGCATATCCGCTATTGCAGAGCATTCCATTGCGCATCAATATGCTGCAAGCAGGCCAGACGCAAAGGACGCAGAGCAATTAGAGGCTTTTGCAAAGAAAATCATAGAGAAGTTGGAAAGTGATACGATTATTGCACCGCAAATTCCCGGAAATCATCCCTACAAAAAAGCAGGTGCCGGAATGGTTCCAAAGGCTTCCTCTGCCTGTGTATCCTGCGGCTTTTGTGCTGCAAAATGTCCAGCTGAAGCAATAGATAAAAACAATCCGAAAAAGACAGATAAAAATGCGTGTATCAACTGTATGCGTTGCATTGCGATTTGCCCGCAAGGTGCAAGGATGGTCAGTCCTATGATGGTCAAGGCCGTTGGAGCGGCTTTGAAAAAGGCTTGCAGCAAAAGAAAAGATAATAAACTGTTCGACTAAGCCACAGATAGCTTTTAATTTATAAACATCTTATGGAATGCATCAAGGTGTTGTTATCCCAACCTTCCTGATAACATACCGGCAAAACGCCTATCAGAAGAAACGTTCTAACGCATGCCAACCCCTGAATTGTGGGAAACACTTGTCATTTTATGATACTCTCGTAATCGCCAACTTTTACCTTTCTCCATGAGAAGAGTTGCTTCGCAGGTATTTTAAAATATTTATGTGGGCTTCCCGGAAAAACGCAGGGTTTGAAATCTTAAAAGTCAAAAAGAAGCTTGTAATCTATCAAAGAAACGCTTTAAATGATTGTTTTTTTATAAAAAATGTGGTATACTTTTATTTAGAATAATAAATGAATTGATTTTTGCCTTTATACAAATTGATTTATTGGTTTGTATAAAGGCTTTTTATAATGCCATGGATAGCGACTGTCATTACTGTCCATTATGTAATTGGAGGAGCAAATGCTACAGGAAAGGTTTATTCGAATGCAGTTGAGCTTGTTTCAATCCTTTACTGCCGGCTGTTCTTTGAAAGCGGCACGCGAGGGGCAAGATAAGCTTGGGCTGCTGATGACCTCTTTACAGAAAAAGAAAATCACTTGCAAAAACATTCATTTTGATAAGTTTGAAGGGGCGCTTATAACACCAAAGGATTTACTGCGGGATGGGATTCTCCTATATCTCCACGGCGGGGGATATACCTGCGGAGATTTGACATATGCAAAAGGCTTCGGCACAACCCTTGCTGCAAGATTTGGCATCCGGGTACTATGTCCCGCATATCGACTTGCACCAGAAGCGCCTTTCCCTGCCGCGATAGAGGATGCTTTGGAAGCCTATCAATATCTGCTTGCCGGAGGATATCGTCCATCTGAAATTTTATTGTGTGGGGAAAGCGCCGGCGGCGGTTTGGTATTTTCTCTTTGTCTGAAGTTGCAGGAGATGGGCCTGACAATGCCAGCGGGAATCGTTGCTATATCCCCTTGGACAGATTTGACTTTATCAGGTGGCACATATGCAGACAATGCCAATGCAGATCCTTCCATGACGCAGACTCGCCTGCGCTTTTACGCAGATTGTTATATCCATGGCGCACCGGAAGGTATTTCCAACCCGGAGCTGGATTGGAAGAAAAAGAAAATTCCCCTTGCGTCGCCCTTGTTTGGAGACCTTTCCTCTATGCCGCCGGCGCTGATATTAGCCGGCGGAGATGAGATCATGCTGGACGATGCTCGGCTGATGCATAAAGCGCTGCACGCGGCCGGGAACGCTTCCCGCATTATTGTACGAGAGGGAATGTGGCACGGCTATCTTTTGTATCCCATACGGAGCAGCCAGCGGGATTTTAAAGAAGTGGAGCGTTTTCTTCTGGAGACTTTGCCACCTCCAAGAAAGCTGCGATGGATTAGACTGGACAACGCCGCAAAAATTTATCCTGCCATCAAAACGAGAAGATGGAACAACTACTTTAGATTATCCGCTACCTTGCGGGAGTCCGTTGATCAAGACGTGCTACAGGCAGCGCTGGACGTT
>CAJUIQ010000028.1 GCA_910586545.1 uncultured Eubacteriales bacterium | reverse complement strand
CGCTCCTCGATTGGAAAATCCAAGAGAAAAAATTCCTGCTGGCTCTGTGGGAATTGGCGGGGAACAGACAGGTGTATATCCGATTGATTCCCCTGGAGGCTGGCGGCTTATCGGCAGAACTCCCGTGCGTCTGTATGATCCTGATCGAACGCCCCCGGTATTGTATGATGCCGGTGATTGGATTCGTTTTTATCCTGTAAGCGAACAGGAATATCTTAAGATAGAAGCGGCGGTGGCTGCGGGTACCTATGTAGTGGAGACGGAGGAAGTGTAATGTGTATACGGATAAAAGTGCCCGGTCCGTTGACTACAGTACAGGACTTAGGCAGAATCGGACATATGCACAGCGGATTCCAACAGTCTGGCGCTATGGATTGGTATGCTGCATCTCTGGCAAATATTTTGTGCGGTAATGATGTAAACAGCGCGGTATTGGAGATGACGCTGGGCGGAATAACCTGCCGCTTCTTGGAGCCAGTGGCTTTTGCCTTGTGTGGGGCAGATATGTATGCTGTGTTGGACGGAATCCCTGTTCCTATGCAGCAAGTAGTGATGGCGCCTGCTGGCAGCCTTTTGAAAATGGGAATGGCAAAGACTGGATGTCGGACATATATGGCGGTGTCGGGAGGACTGGACGTGCCTCTTGTTATGGGGAGCCGTTCTACCAACTTGCGCTGCAAGGTCGGCGGTCTTGCGGGGCGAGGCCTTCGAGCGGGCGATGTACTGTCGGTATTGCCCGGCGTGTCTTTTGTGAGCGGTTTTTATGCTCCTTATAAAAAGCCTGTCCACGGAGAAACCTTGATTCGCGCTATTCCCGGGCCGCAAAACGATTATTTTACTAAGAATGGTATGCAGACATTTTTTACTGCAGCTTATGCTGTTACTCCTGCATCAGATCGGATGGGAATGAAGCTGTCTGGTCCCGCGCCGGAGGCGATATCCGGCACGGATATTATTTCAGATGGCATCGCTCTTGGCAGCGTACAAATACCTGCCGGCGGCCAGCCGATTATTTTGTTGTCTGATCGGCAGACGGTTGGAGGATATGCTAAAATTGCTACGGTGATAAAAGCCGATCTGCCAAAGCTTGCGCAACTGCGGCCCGGAGATACGATTCGATTTATAAAAACCGACAGAAAAGAGGCGCTGTCCGCTCTTGGTAAAATGCAGGAGTATTTAGCAAACATTCAAGCACAGATTCAAACGCAAAGAAAGGGATAGCCAAAATATGAATGATATAAATCCTACGCCGGCACAGGTACGGGAAAAAATTCGTCAGGGAATCATTACTGGTCAGACTGCAGGTATGTGCAGCGGATATGCACAGGCAAATCTGTGTGTCCTTCCGCGGGAATATGCCTATGACTTTTTGCTGTTTGCCCAGCGCAATCCGGCTCCATGCCCTATTTTAGAGGTCAGTGATCCGGGAGACCGACTGCTGCATACGATTGCGAAGAATGCAGATGTTGCTACGGACTTTCCCAAATACCGCATTTACATAGACGGTGTGATGACAGAAGAAGTGACGGACGCGTCTTTCTTTTGGAGAGAAGACCTTGTTTCCTTTTTGATTGGCTGTTCGTTCTCCTTTGAAGGGGAGCTGCTGGCTGCCGGGATTCCTGTGCGACATATTGAAGAGGGAAGAAATGTTCCTATGTTTCTTACAAATATTCCCTGCCAGCCGGCGGGTATCTTCCATGGCAATATGGTTGTTTCAATGCGACCTATGCCTGCAGATCAGGTTGTGCGTGCGGTGAACGCTACAGCTGCTATGCCGAAGGTACATGGTGCTCCTGTGCATATTGGAGATCCTGCAGGCATCGGTATTGCTGATATTCACTGCCCGGATTTTGGTGACGCGGTAACCGTATATCCAGGGGAGGTACCGGTGTTCTGGCCCTGCGGCGTAACGCCGCAGGCTGCTGTGATGGCGGCAAAGCCGTCCTTTGCAATTACGCATGCGCCGGGACATATGCTGATCACAGATATTCCCAATACGGCGTTAAAATATTGAATTGAAGGTGTCCAATGAAAAAAGTAGATTTAAACTGTGATCTGGGCGAGGGCTTTGGCGCGTATCGCATGGATATGGATGGCAAAATTATCAAATGCATCACATCCGCTAATATTGCGTGCGGATATCACGCTTCTGATCCGCTTATCATGGATCAAACCGTACAGATGGCCCTGCATGCCGGCGTGGGACTTGGTGCGCATCCAGGATATCCTGATCTAATGGGATTTGGTCGCCGCAATCTTCAAGCTTCTCCTGCCGAGGTGCAGGCATATGTAACCTATCAGTTAGGTGCACTTCATGCATTTGCTTTGGCCCGTGGCGGGCGTTTATCCCATGTGAAACCCCATGGAGCTATGTACAATATGGCGGTAAAGGATTCGTCCCTTGCTAAAGCTATCTGCGCCGCAATATACCAATTTGATAAAGACCTTATTTTACTTGGCCTTTTTGGCAGCTGTATGCTGGCAGAGGCGGAGAAAATGGGACTCTCTATCGCCAGAGAAGTATTTGCCGATAGGGCATACGAGCCGGACGGTACGTTGGTCGCTCGCACGAAACCAGGCGCTATGATTGAAAATGAAGACTTAGCAGTGGAGCGGGTGGTACGTATGGTGCAGGAGGGATGTGTGCAGGCTATCGATGGGACAGATATTGCAATCTGCGCAGATTCCATATGCGTTCACGGCGACGGCCCAAAAGCGCTTTTATTTACGCAAAAAATCCGAATGGCTCTGGAACATGCAGGCATACAAATAGCGCCGCTTGCAGAAGTGGTGGGATAAAACATTCAATTTTGGAGCGTCTAAATGGGATATCAACGAATTTGTGCAAAAATTGACTTGAACGCAGTGGAAAAAAATGTTGCAGGGGTGCGCGCACGTATTCCGGGCGGTACAAAAGTTATGGCGGTGATTAAAGCCGATGCTTATGGACATGGCGCAGCTTTTCTTTCCCATTTTTTAAAAGATCAGGTAGATTGGTTCGGTGTTGCCACTGCAGATGAGGCTGCGGAGCTCCGAAACCATAGCTGCGAAAAGCCAATTCTAATTTTGGGATATGTGCATCCGGAAGAATATCCGATGCTTGTGGAAAAAAATATAACCCCGGCGATTTTTCGATATGCAGACGCAAAAGCATTTTCAGACGCGGCAGTACTTCAAAAAAAGAAGGCGGAAGTTCATATCAAAATCGATACGGGCATGGGCCGAATCGGCTATCCGGTCAGTCGGGAGACTGCAGAGGAAATCCGAGAAATTTCCCAACTGCCGGGAATTTGTATCACTGGTATGTTCAGTCATTTCTACGCGGCTGACGCGAAGGACAAAACAGCGGCGCTTGCCCAGCGTGAACAGTTTGACTGTATGATCGATATGCTGAATGAAATAGGCGTGGATATCCCCTTAAAGCACCTGAACAACAGCGCCGGTACTATGGAACTAGATAAATATTACGATATGGTGCGTATGGGGATCATGTTGTACGGAATTTATCCATCCGATGAAATGGATCCGTCCTATCCGTTGTATCCCGCCATGGAACTCGTTTCCCATATTTCCCACGTGAAAACGATTCAAGCAGGAGATGGCGTCAGCTATGGTCACATCTATGTAGCCGACCAACCGGAACGGATAGCTACCATTCCGGTTGGATACGCGGACGGATATCCTAGAAGTTTATCCAATAAAGGATATGTTCTGATACGTGGCAAACGCTGTCCAATTCGCGGTAGAGTTTGTATGGATCAGATGATGGTGGACGTCTCGGCGCTAGAGAACGTACAGGTAGGCGAGCGAGTAGTTTTGATGGGCCGTGATGGAGAAGAGCAGCTTACTGCGGCAGAAGTAGGAGACATGGCCGGATCCTTCAGTTACGAGTTTGTCAGCGGTATCGGAATGCGGGTTCCGAGGGTATATAATTATAATGGTAAAGAGATAAAAATAATAAATCGATTGCAAATTTAAGATAAATTTGTATTATCATAAAAATTGTACCAATTCATACAAATATAATTGTACTTTTTCTGTAAATTTTACTTGACATTACCCGTCAAACAGTATATAATGAACCCATAGAATATGATATGGAGGTGCAAATACGCACATGAAAAAGCTGTTTTCTATTGTTTTAATGGCAGCTCTGCTTGTTGCTTGCATCACACCGGCGCTCTATTCCTCCGCAGCGGACGTAGCTCCGTCTTTTGTGGTAGAAGAGAACACCGATTTTGATGAAAACGCAGGCACGGTCGACGTAACTTTTGGTATTGCAAACAACCCAGGCATTTCCGAAATGACGGCCTTGGTGTATTATTCTGCTGATCAGATGTCTGTTGCGGATGTTGCAAATGGCGACTGCTTTGACGCATCAAAAGGGGCAGAGGGTGATTCCACCAGCCCTAGGTTTAAAAAATACTTCCAATCTCCAGAATTTGAAGATGGTGTTGTATATTACGTAACTGAGGTAGATCTTTATTCGACAACGGGTGAAGACGAAACCGCTAATGGCGCTATCTTTAATGTAATGTTTAATCTTGTTGGTGATCATGCTGCAGGAGCAGAGTTTACATATGGTGTTAAACTAAAAGAGGCTTCCAACGCTAATGGCGATGAGATTACTTTTGCTGGCAAACAGGAGGGCAAAGTTACTGCTACTCCCGATCCCTACAAAGATGTTTACAACAACTTCACTGTATTCACTACTGACGGAACGGTAGATGTAGGTACAAAAGAAGTAACTGTAGACCTTCGTCTGGTAAATAACCCTGGTATCAACGCAATCCGTATTTTCATCGCTTATGATGAAGCATTGCAGTTGACCAGCCTTCAGCCTGTTGACGGTATTTTTACCGGAAGTGAGTTTGAGGTAAGTGAAGATAAGCATGCAGATCCTTCTGCAAGCGCATCTGCAAAGAATGCGTTTGAGCATAAGAACATTTCCCTCGATGGAAAAGCTTGCGCTATTATTTTAGCAACAGCAGATAAAGAAGAAAACAGAACTGCCGGCGGCGTTCTGGCTCGTCTTACCTTTGCTTTGCCGGAAGATATGAAGCAGGGAGACAGTTTCCCTATTGACTTCTGCTGGACTGGTACGGACGTAGTACAGCTTGACATGGATAACATGGATGAGTACGGCAAACCTGTACTTAAATTCCTGGAACCTGACAATCCTACCTGTGCTGTTGGAACAAAGGTTTGTGAGCATCCTAATGTAGTTCTTACAGAAACAAAAGCTGCAACTTGTACAGAAACAGGTTTGAAGAGCGGCGAATGCCCGGATTGTGGTCAAACTGTTGAGGAAGAAATTCCTATGATCCCGCATACACCTTCTGCTGATAAAAAAGTAACTCCTCCTACCTGTACAGAAGCAGGTAAGATTACGACTGTGTGCGATGTTTGTAAAGGCGATATTGAAACAGTAGAGGATCCCGATAATCCTGCACTGGGTCATGATGATGTAAATGTAAAGGAAAACATTACGAAAGCTGCAACTTGTAAAGAAGCAGGTCTTAAGAACATTCTTTGCGGCAGATGTGATGTGGTTCTACAGGAAAATGTAGAGATTGCAAAACTGCCTCATACAGAAGCAACTAGAGTAGAAGCTCCTACTTGTACTGAAGGTGGTAAGATTGTTACCTACTGCTCTGTTTGTAATGAAATTATTAAAACGGAAGTAGATCCTGATCATGCAGTTGCTTTGGGTCATACTGCAGGCGCACCTGTAGTTACTAAGCCTGCAACCTGCAAAGAAGAAGGCTCTCAGGATATCTACTGCACAGTATGTGAAGAAAAAATTGCAACAGAATCCATTGCGATGCTGGAGCATGATGTGGTAACAGAAGTAGTTGATCCTACTTGTGTTGACGCAGGTAAAATTGTTGAGAAATGTTCTATGTGCGGTGAGGTGTTCAGTGAAGAAGAGGATGCGGAGCATCCTGCAACCGGTGTACACACTCCTGGTGAACCCGAGATTGTTGAGCCGACAGCTACAGAAGAAGGTACTAAGACGATTAAGTGCTCCGTTTGTGGCGAAGTTCTTTCCACTGAAAAGATTCCTGCCAAAGGCGTTGATTCCAGTGATGCAGACACAACTACAAAAGCTCCCGACAAGAATACAGGTAAAAATCCTGTGACTGGCGATAACATGGTATATGTAATCGTTATTGCTGCTCTTGCAGTTGTTGGTTGCAGTGCTGTAGTTGTTATCAGAAAGAAAAAAGCTTCTGAAAGATAAGTTGCTTTAGCATGTATTATAAAAGCCCTGGAAGTAGTTCCAGGGCTTTTTAACTTTTTAATTAGATAAATATACTTATTATATTCTTGCAAAAATTTAGTTCTCATGGTACAATAATCAATATAAAGTAAAAGGAGGACAAGATGAATAAGAAAATTAGTGCGGTACTCCTTTTTTTATTATTGGGCTTTATGCTTTCTAGCTGCGGTGTTAGGGACCTTCTCTCTACACTTGGTTTTGATACACATGATTATGAGGGCGAAGACCTGTTAGAGACGTATGGCGGAGATACCGACAAAGCGGCTGAGTTAACGGAAATGCTGGAGATTTTGACGATTCACTCCCCACTGCTTATGCCATTTGAAGGAGCCCAAGAGGCTATGAAGTCCTGTCGCGATTCTGTTCTGAATTATATGCTAAATAAAAGCTATTCAAAATATACTGGAAACATTACACTTTTAGACCAGGTAAAGGAAGCATACCCGCATATGCAGGTCTCCGCAATTATACCGGCTGAAGACTTTGAAAATACAGTCTACACTTATTTCGGAGGCAGACAAAAAATCAAAAATGTAACTAGCACGCTTTTTATGTATTTGGAAAAAGTTAATGCATATATTACTGTTGCCCAGCCGCAGAAGAGCAATGTACAATTTGAAATTCAAAAAATAGAAGAAACGGAAAATACCTATCGCGTCTATTTCCGGTGCACATTGTATGAGGAAGTCTCTCCTTTATACAAAACACTGATAATCAAACGTGATGACGGCAATTCTTATTTCCGTTATCTACGAGAGCAAGATACGTAAAAACCACCAGTATAACTGGTGGTTTTAATTTTATCTGAAAATATGATGTGCACGTTTTTCTAAGGCAAACAACAGAATCAGTCCAAGGCCTACCCCCGCAATGAATTCTCCAATTCCTACGGTAAGTGATAAAAACCAAATTGCTGCAGTATCGCCATATACGAAACGCAATACCCACGGTACGATGATTATGTTAGTCAGTAAATTAGGGAAGGGAAGCGACAGTTTAAGAAAAAAGGCTTTCTTACCAGTACTTTTTTTTATATATCTGCCAATCCAGTAGGCTCCTAACGCACCCAAAAGCGTTGCCAAGGATCCGAAAAGGATGTCCCAAGGGGCGCACCCGGTTATCAAATTAGCTATCGCGCATCCAACGAAAAGCCCCGGTATCGCTGCCGGTGTAAAAAACGGAAGTATACACAAAGCTTCTGAAATCCGTACTTGAATCACACCAGATGCAAGACCTGCTAGTGCGGCGATAAAAGTGAGGGCCACGTAGACAGCCGCGATAAGACCCGCTTGCACAATAAAAAATAGCGTCCTTTTGTTTTTCATATTCAGTTTTCTCCGTAGTTTTGTTTTTTGTGAGGATTTTGCGAACTCACATAATACAGTATAACACAAATATTGACACTTGTAAAGCTATTTTACTGTTTCTATAAATTGAATACCGCCAAAATCAGACAAAGGTCCATTACAAAGCTCAACAATAGTAAAATTTTTTTTACGGCAGAATTCCAGTAAAGCGTTTCCTGTGTCGCAGCTGTTAGCCCGACCATATATATAAACGTAGTCTTTCCAGACCCCGCCGCAGCCGCCTATAAATCCCGTATTATACCCAGGAAGCTGTATGTCGCCGCCCGAAATTTTATATGTGGAAATCCCGATTCGTTTCCCTGCACGACAAATCGATGGGTCAGCCGTCACCAGTGTTCCGTCTATATATAAAGTGGAACATCCTGCATACCCTTGCCTTGTATCTACTGCCAGATAGGGCAATAATTCCGGCACAAGGGAAGAGCGGCGGGCGATTACCTGCTGTCGGTCCGGTAAAACCAGTGCGTTTAAGCCCACATCTAAGGGATATATGGAGGCGTGCGGTGCAGCGGTACAAATTAAATCCAATTTGCACCGCTCTACAATTCTATCAATTACTTGATGTGCCAAACGATAATATTCTAGATGACAAAATAATTTGCCGTCTAAAGTGACAGTCAGCATATCTGGATGATGCGCAACCGGTGGGGCTAGCAGGGGGTCGGCCGGTAGTCTCAATGTTTCAAAACTTTCAGAAAGCTTTTCCGCTGCGGCAGCGGGACATTTTTCACTAATAATTGCGAGAACGGACATGTTGCGTACCTCTTTTCAAAAACAAAACTCCCGCCAAAAGGCGGGAGCAATGTGTCAACAATTATACGCGTTCAACCTTGCCGGAACGCAAACAGCGGGAGCAAACATGAACAGTTTTGTGTGTTCCCTGAACAACAGCACGCACTTTTCTAATGTTGGGCTTCCACATTCTGTTTGTTTTACGGTTGGAATGGGAAACATTATGACCGAACATAACGCCCTTGCCGCAGATTTCACATTTAGCCATTTTCTACCTCCGTTTATATGAATCCTTATAATCAAAATTCAACAGATAATATTTTATCACATATATTTGAAAATTGCAATACTTTTTGCAATATTTTTGCAGAATTTCATGAAATAAAAAAGGTCAGTTTTTATGAATTTTCTTGCAAATTTGGGCAAAAGAAAGACCATATTTGTCAGCAATATCTTTTGCATAGCTTTTTCCATCCGGCTTTTTTCGAATTACACGAAAAGTTCTTTGGCCATCTTCGGTTACCTCTGCAACCATATTGTCGATGGGGACGCCGCCTTTAGGAATACAAGTCTGGTTAATTTGTTCTACGGCGGCGGCAAGATCGTGCAGATGCGTTGAGAAAATCAATCTGCAGCCAACCATGCTGAACCCGGAAAGTACTTCAGATGCAATATATGCACCTTCATAAGAGCCTGTGGAGGAAAGTGACTCGTCCAGCAAAACCAGACTATGCGCAGTAACCTTGTCAAAGATTGCATCCAGTCGGGCGCATTCTTCTCCAAGTCGGCCCTTTTCTACAGTATCTTCGCTTCCGGTAGGAAAATGCGTGAAAATATAGTCGCAGGGACTTATAACAGCTTTTTCTGCACAAACAGGAAGACCAAGCTGAGCCATAGCAAAAGCGTGTCCTACAGAACAGGTTAGCACACTTTTGCCGCCTCGATTTGGGCCGGTGATTACATATATCATGGCACTGTTGTCAAAGATGATGTCGTTGGAGATCAAAGCGGAATCGGTTTTTGTAGAGATGACCGGGTTGCAAAGTCCCTTTGCCTGAAATATTTTTTCCGACATATTTCGAATTTCTGGTACACATAACGGACAACCGCGCTCCTGCAGCTGACGAATCAGAGCCGTTCCTTTTGTGACAAATTCAATCTCCGGTATCATGTGTAAAAGAAAATCCGTATTGTCCAGAACATAATATTGGACTGCCCGTTTCCAAGAGCGAATAGAAGTTTTAAATACATCGGCAAGGGCATTGTTAAAAGCATTCATCATTGCCATTTGCTGATTTTCATTTTGCCCTTTATAAAAAGGAATTAAACTCGCAATGCAGGTCATATCGTCGTCTTTAAAGTCCAGACGCATAACCTTGTCAAAAAATTCTCCGCTTTTGAATCGATCACTGTTTACAGATAAGACTCCAGCAGATTCTGGGAACAGACGGGCGTCTAAATTGACGCCTATGGTAATGCTGCGGATGTCCCGTACCCGAGATGCCAGACTGTTGAGCTTTTCTGTTAGGTTTTTGTAATATTTACTTTCTGTTAGTATAGAGATTCGTTCTATAAGATTTTGCAGTGCAGGAGAATTGACTTGATCTTTGTAGGGAAGCAGTTCTTCCTGTAGCATAGACATCAAAGAAGTATATATTTCAATTTCTGATATACTATATAAATAACTGTCACCCACGGCAGTGTCAGAATACATTTTGCGCAGTTCTGTAATATCATATAGAAAGGGAAGCATGCGAACAAGGATATCACACAGCGCCGAATGTGCAGTGAGATCAGCAAAGGTTTTTTGACGGTATTGAATTACCTGCATATCTGTTGTAAAAAAACTTCCGATATCGCTGGAAGAAAGCTCGATAAGGTTATATAGTTCCAACTGTTCGGCGCTGTCATTCGGCAGACCGGATGTAGATTGATAGGATTCGGACCGCGTCTGCGCATCCGGATACAGCAAGCTGATATCGGACAACGTCGTCAAGTCTTTCTCATTTTTATCCATGTTTACCCCTGCCTTTCTAACTATAATACTAAGATACCACAAATTCATATAAATAGAAATAGATTTCATGAAAATTTAAAATTTACGTCAAATGTTTTGTCGAATAAATATATAAATTTCGTTGCAGAATATTCACTATTGTGATATAATACAAATGCGGGTTATACATATTGTTTAAGAACAAATTTAAATAGAAAATGAACCTATGGAAAGGGAAACCGGATATACCGGAAGGAGCCATGCGAAAAACACTTGCTTTTCTTGCATTGATACTTGCGTTTTCAATGCTTTGGCTGTCTGGGTGCGATCAAGATAAAAAGAGCAAAGATACTACCCAGGCTGAAGAAGAGACTGTAGAAGAAACGACAGAAGCAGATACCACGGAACCAGAAACGACAGAAGCAGAATCTACAGAAGCACAGACTACTGAAGAAACAGCCCAGGAAACAGAATCAGATACTACGACGGGGACCCCCGATACTTCTTGGAGCAGCGGAGAACTTTCCGGTGGCGGAGAATTGTATAATGGCGGGAATCCTTCGAATGGTAATGAAAATACATCAGAAAATGGATTTACCGGAAATGGAAACAGCGGCAATAATATTGGACCAGTTGAAACGCCTACAGGCAAAGTTTTAATTCATACATATTCTGACAGACCGATAGCCAAGGATGAGGATAATTCTACCACGGTACCTTATTTGCCTATGGTCAGCAGTACAGTTTTGCCTTCAATGAATGAAATGTATAACGTGCCAAGATTGCTAATGAAGGATATAAAGCCTGGAATGGTTTGTGAGCATGTAATCATTGGTTATGACGATTATATGTTTTATGAAGATACATTAAATGATTTTATTGGATCTGGATTTTTAACAGATACTGTGTATAACCGCGCGGTTAAGACTCTGATAGAACGCAACAATTGGGCGGAGTCTCATGGGAAGAAATTCTATTTTGTGATTGCTCCCAATAAAAATACCGTGTACCCAGACTATATGCCTGAAGGGTATACAATGGCGTCCTATAGAAGATACGATCAGTTTGTAGAGTTGCTTCAAAAGGCAGGAATTACGGCGGTGGATTTGCGCGGAACCATGGCTGCAGCGGTACGAGATGTGCCGGAACGAAATCTGTATTATAAATATGATACGCATTGGAATAACCACGCAGGTTACTTTGCTTATCGAGCCGCAATGGATATGATACGTGCAGATTTTCCTAATGTAGTGATTCACGATAAGAGCGAATATCAAATTAATTATTGCGAAACCTATATGAAGGACATGGCGTACTATTTGGGATATTATAGTCGTCTGAAAGATTACGGTCCTGTTTATACGCTGAAAAGTGGTAGAACCGCGCAGTTAGCGAATTATACGCCTAAGAACGCATGGGGACAGTTTGCTTTTGCTTATGAGGGACCGGATGGATATAGCGATAAGTTGTACTATTTCCAGTATCTAAATCATTACAATCAAAGCGCGCCGAATGCATATATTATGCGTGATTCTTATAGTATCGCCATGGTACCTTTTTTGAAAGATAGCTTTTACAAAAGCACCTATAACTGGACATTCAGCTTTAGTGAAAGTGAAATTTTACAGGCGGATGCGGACGTTATCATGGTTATTGTGGCCGAACGAAATTTGCGCAACTATGTCAATGGAGAGGCCGTAGTAAACTAATGCCCCGTGTCAAAGGCGTGTTTTACCTGGGCATAAAATCAATGGAAAGAGGATAATATCATATGAAAAAAATCAACTTGTTTCTTGCGCTGACTCTGCTTGTTTTCTGTTTCTTTGCAGGACTTGTAGGTTGTGAAAAAACAGATGCACCTGGAGATGCGACCACTACACCGGAAGAAAGCATTAAGGTCACAGGCAAATTGTCCGATATCGTTGCGGCAGTGGACGAGAAATTTTCTTTTGAAAAAAACGTCAGTGAAGTAATTTACAAGGCAGACGATGATGGCGAAATGATGATGCTTCTATATGGTGTTGTGGATATACGGGCGGCAGATCATTTAATAGATTATGTAATAACAAGTCCCGCAAATACACATCACACCTTTGCCGTGTTTATATTTGACGATGAAATGACCGAAGACGATTTTACACAGGTGCGCGAAACGGTTAGTGAAAACTATATGCAAACGCGTGCGTCCTCTTTACAAATGTATTTCCCGGAAGAATATGCGACTATGACCTGGGCCATAGAAAATCCAGAGCTGGTGTGGAGGCAGTACGGCAATGCGCTGGCACTGATTATCAATGGAGATGAAGAACCATCCGAAGCTTGGGAAGCTTTTGAAACTGCTGCGCTGAAGTAAATAAAAGGCTGCAATATATGCAGCCTTTTATTTATATTTCCCCACACAGACGGGCGGTGAGAAATTTATAAAATTTTTCTTTATCTTTCCAAGAAATGGCACAATCCATCATTTTTCCACGCATAGGATCAATAAGTGAGATACCTTTATCACTTACATATACAGGAAGTTTTTGATAGTTCAGCAGCTCTTTTGAAATAAGCGCATAGACACCCACTGTATCAAACAGTCCAGATGTAGGTCCATGGTAATTGTAGTTCATATTTTTGAACCAAATATCCGTATTTTCCACAAGCGCGGCCATCAAAGGATCGTTTGCAGCTGTCTCACGGATGTGATCAAAATACTTCGTTTCCAAAATCGTGAATCCGGAAACATCCAAGGGAATCAGTTCCACTTCCCAGTCATTTTGTTCCACACCAATCCGGTATGCGTCAATGCTGACATTAATGTTGCTTTCTTGGCCCAGTGGCGGATACCAACCTTTTACGGCCCCGTTGTATAGGTTAGCTCCAAGAAATACAAGACGGCTTTTTTCCACAATACGGGGTTCTTTTTGAATGGCCGCAGCCAGATTTGTGCAGGGGCCGATAGCCAACACCGTAATTTTTTCATCAGAGTGCATGATTAGATCTACCATGGCTGCAACGCCGTCTTCATAAAGATTAGGATAGGAAGACAGGTCATAATCCTCTACCCAATCTAAAATGTTGCTGCATCCTTCCAGACTGCCGGTTCCGTGTACGCCCACACCTACCGGAACATCTTCTCTGCCGGCAATCTGCAGCATTTTTGCTGCCAGCTTTGCCTGATATGTAGTGTCAAATGCTGCGGAGACAACCATACGCAAATCAATTTCCGGGCTGCGCAGAATCATAGCGAGGGCCCATGTATCGTCGATATCGCAGCCGATATCTGTGTCTAATATAAGGGGAACGGGTTTCTTCATAATAGGATCCTTTCCATTACAAATAATACAATACGCTTATTCTATCACATTTTATCTAAATTGTATATGGATTTTTTTCATTTTTCCATATGCGCGTAAAAATCTAAAAAAATATAAAAAAATCCGTTGACAAAATTTTTTTCTAATGCTATAATACTAGAAAAGCGTGGAAGGGGAATCCCGTTCCAAGGCACAAGATAGCAGAGAGACGCTGGCTGGTGAAAAGCGTTGCTTGTGTGGAACTACTCGCCCCTGAGCTGTCGGCTGAATTTCTTTAGTAGGCCAGACCGGAACCCTCCGTTATCTTAGGGAAAGGCATGTAGTGCCTGATGAGTGGACGCATCATTGGCGTCAATAAGAGTGGTACCGCGGAAGTTAAGCTTTCGTCTCTTGCTTTAAGGGCAGAGACGAAAGCTTTTTATTTGCATTTTCCCAGGTAATCGTCTCTGATCAATACTTTGAAAAAATTATTGAGGAGAAAGGTAGAACGATTTTATGAAACTCGCATTTTCCACATTAGGTTGTCCGAATTTTAGCTGGCCTGATATTTACGCCATGGCGAAGGATGTCGGTTTTAGCGGCATCGAGCTTAGGGGTCTTGGCGATGAAATCTTTTCTGTTCACGCGGAGCCCTTTAGTGAAGAAAATATTGAGAAGACGAAAGAGAAACTGAAAAAATTACATTTGGAAATTCCATGTCTTTCTTCCGGCTGTGCTTTGCGCTTTGAAGAACATTTGGAAGAAAATATTCGAGAGATCGGCGAATATATTCGTCTGGCAGAGCAGCTTGGAACTCCTTATATCCGTATTTTGGGAGACCGCACGGCAGAAGTTACGACAGATTTTGACGATGCTGTTGTGGTAAAAGCTTTGCGGACGCTGGCGCCGCAGGCGGAAGCTGCAGGGGTTATGCTGCTTGTGGAGACGAACGGTGTGTATACGGATACACAGCGTCTATGCTCCGTGCTCAACGCAGTGGAAAGTGATGCGGTAGGCGCTCTTTGGGATATGCACCATCCCTATCGATTTGGCGGAGAAAAGCCGCAGCAGACGATCCAAAATCTTGGCGCGTATATTAAATATACCCATATCAAAGATTCTGTTATGAACGGCGATACAGTAGAGTACCGAATGATGGGCGAGGGAAATCTTCCCATTTCCGACTTCCTTGCGGCGCTCCGCTCTATCAATTATGAGGGATATATTTCTCTGGAATGGCTCAAGCGCTATATGCCGGATTTAGAGTCCTCCGGAATCGTGTTCCCGCATTTTGTGAACTACATGCAACAGTATATAGGTTCTTCCGATATGGCGGGCAGGCTGCAGACCAGCGCTAGAGGCGATGGCAAATATGTATGGCCGAAAGAAAAACTGATTGATCTGACGTTTCCCCAGGTGTTGGACCGTATGTGCGATGAGTTCCCGGATCAGTATGCATTCCGATATACCACCTGCGACTATACCAGAACATACAGTCAGTTCCGGGAAGACGTGGACAATTTTGCCCGGTCTCTTATTGGCATGGGAGTAAAACAGGGCGATCATGTAGCAATTTGGGCGACAAATGTGCCTGCCTGGTATATCACTTTTTGGGCGACAGTAAAAATCGGCGCTGTGCTTGTGACAGTTAATACCGCGTATAAGATCCATGAGCTGGAATACTTGCTCCGTCAATCAGACACACATACTCTGGTTATGGTGGACAGCTATAAGGACTCCGATTATGTGAAAATTATCAACGAATTGTGTCCGGAATTGCAGACTGCAAAGAAGGGCGCTCCCCTGCGGATTAAGAAACTGCCATTCTTGCGCAATATTATTACCTGTGAATCTGATCAGAAAGGATGCTGGAACTGGGAAGAGGCTTTAGCGGCAGGAGAGAGCGTGCCTGTCAGCGAAGTATACCGCCGTGCATCCATGATCAGCAAGCATGACGTATGCAATATGCAGTATACTTCCGGCACAACCGGATTCCCCAAGGGGGTTATGCTTACCCATTATAATGTGGTAAATAACGGAAAAGCCATCGGAGATTGCATGGATTTGTCTACAGCGGATCGGATGATGATTCAGGTGCCTATGTTCCATTGTTTTGGTATGGTATTGGCTATGACCGCATCCATGACGCACGGCGTCACTATGAGTCCGATTCCCGCATTTTCTCCCAGTAAGGGGCTGGCTTGTATTACAAAGGAGAAAATCACTTGTTTCCATGGTGTGCCTACTATGTTTATCGCTATGCTTGGGCATGCTGACTTTGAAAAAACAGATTTTAGCCACATGCGTACCGGCATTATGGCCGGTAGTCCTTGTCCTATCAAGGTAATGGAGCAGGTAATCGAAAAGATGCACATGAGCGAAATCTGTATCACATATGGACAGACTGAGGCTTCTCCGGCTACGACGATGTCTAAGATTACCGACTCGATTGAAACCAGAGTAAACACAGTTGGAAGCCCGATCTTTGGTGTGGAATGCAAAATTGTAGATCCAGAAACTGGCGAAGAGCTTCCCGACAATGTGGACGGTGAATTTGTGGCCAGAGGCTATAATATCATGAAAGGGTATTATAAAATGCCTGAAGCTACTGCGGCTGCAATCGATGCGGACGGATGGCTCCATTCCGGGGATATGCTGCGTCGTCTGCCGGATGGAAACTACAAGGTAACCGGCCGCCTGAAGGACATGATCATTCGAGGCGGAGAAAATATTTATCCTAAAGAAATTGAAGATTTCATTTATACCCACCCTAAGGTAAGCGATGTGCAGGTGATTGGTGTTCCCGACAAGGATTACGGAGAGGAAATCATGGCCTGCGTCATTCTAAAGGAGGGTGAGACGTCTACTGAAGAAGAGATAAAGGCATATGTGCGGGATCATATGGCAAAGCACAAAACGCCCCGATATGTGGCCTTTGTAGATGCATTCCCCATGAATGCAGCCGGTAAAATCTTGAAATATAAAATGCGCGAGGATGCGGTAAAACTGCTGAATCTTACAGATGCAAGCAAGATTGTAACGGCATAAAAATAAAAAAACAGCCTGTCAAGCTTTGTGACAGGCTGTTTTTCATACGTTTATTTTTTTATATTTTTGTACCCGTAGTATGTAAGAAATGTACCGGCAAAAATACCGCACGCAATGACAAATAATCCCAAACCTCTAAATACGGTCCCGCAGTT
The DNA here is from genome assembly GCA_910586545.1 of uncultured Eubacteriales bacterium. Lineage (GTDB taxonomy): Bacteria > Bacillota > Clostridia > Oscillospirales > CAG-272 > Avispirillum. The sequence continues at coordinate 6,010 of CAJUIQ010000028.1, read as the reverse complement.
ATTATAAAAAATTTCGGTTACTGTATTGCCGGAAACATAAGCAAGACGAGATATGTTTTCGGCTCCAGTTAGCATTTGGATGCCGCCAAACAAGCAAAGGATAAAAGTAAGCCCGGCAGCAATAAAGCAGATAATAGATGCCGGACTGCCTTTGGACTTTTTGGGAACAAATTGTTTTTCTGGTTGGGGACAAGCAAGATTATTGTTGCATTCCCTGCAAAAGGTCTGGCCTTCTGAAATTTCTTTACCGCATAATCCGCAAAATGCCATTTTAACCTCCAAATACATTCAAATATTTGTTAAATTGTATCATATATGTTTGTGAAAATCAACCTTGCGTATACATATTTGTGCATGATTGCATAATATTGTTGACAATTGTTTCACAGTTATGGTATACTAAATGCGCGTATGACTTGTTTTGGGAAAAACAAGTCATTTTCAATGGATTCCTCGTTTTTATGCATATATTAAAAAAGGATAGGTATGCTTATGGTAGATTCATTTATTATATTGACAGATTCCGGAAGCGATATTACCCAGGAAATGGCTGAAAACATGCAGGTGCAGATAATGCCGCTAATGTATACCTTAGACGAGGGAGATCCTATGCCTGGAGATAAGGTAGATATTAAGGATTTTTATCGTCAGCTGAGAGAGGGGAAAAGCGCAAAAACCTCCGCTGCCAATTATGAAGATTTAACTAGAACGCTGGAGACAATTGTCTGTGGCGGGCATGATGTATTATATATTGCATTTTCATCGGGACTTAGCAGTACCGCCGGCACGGCAACGCTGGTTGCAGGAGAACTCTGTGAGAAGTATCCAGAGCGAAAAATTTTTGTGGTAGACTCTCTGGCGGCGTCCCTTGGACATGGGCTGCTTGTATATCTGGCTGCTCGCTGTCGCGCAGAAGGAAAATCTATCGAGCAGGTACGAGACTTTGTAATGGAGAACAGGCTCCGCCTTTGCCATTGGTTTACGGTGGATGATCTGCATCATTTAAAGCGCGGCGGTCGTGTGTCCGCTGCTACAGCGGCTATTGGCACGATGCTTTCTATTAAACCGGTGCTTCATGTGGATGATGCGGGGCACCTGATCAATGTGTCTAAGGCCAGGGGCCGCAAGGCGTCGCTTGCGGCGTTGGTGGAGCATATGGAGAAAACAGCTATTGACCCGGCAGGACAAACTGTGTTTATTAGTCATGGAGACGCATTAGAGGATGCCCAGCTGGTTGCGCAGATGGTACGCGAAAAAATGGGTGTGCAGGATATTCAAATTGGGTATATCGGGCCAGTAATCGGCGCGCATTCCGGGCCTGGTACTGTGGCGCTGTTTTTCCTTGGCACACAGCGCTAAATTTTGTCTCACAAAAGGGAGTCACAAAATGAAAATGAATGGTTCTATGTATCGGGATATGGTGGTTTCTGCCGCTTGTTCTCTGGATAACCAAAAAGATGTGATCAATAATCTGAATGTTTTTCCTGTGCCTGACGGCGATACAGGAATTAATATGAGTCTAACAATGAGCGGCGTGCGGGGAGATTTTGTGTCCTTTGAGGGTCCCCTGGGAGAGTGTGCCCAAAAGGCGGCCAATTTGATGCTGCGGGGCGCTAGGGGTAACTCCGGTGTGATTTTGTCTTTGTTTTTTCGCGGTATCGCAAAGGCATGGGCCAATGTAGAAGAGGCAGCGGACTGTGGGGAAATTGTAAAAGGGTTTTCCAGAGGCGTTTCAGAAGCCTATAAGGCAGTTATGAATCCGACAGAGGGTACGATTCTTACGGTTATGCGGGTCATGACGGAAACGGCTACGGCAAAAATAGAAGAAGCGCAGTGGGCAGAAAATGTGCAGGAGCTGTTTAGCCTGATGCTAGAGGCGGCAAAGGATGCGCTAGAAAAAACGCCAGAACAGCTTCCAATTTTAAAGCAGGCTGGCGTAGTAGATTCCGGTGGATGTGGATTTGTTGCCGTAATTGAGGGAATGAAAGCTTGCCTGGACGGTCATCCAATTACAGCGGCCGAATCGGAAATTAAACAAAGTGGCGTGGCAGACTTTCGTGCCTTCCAGACGGAGGATATACGCTATGCATACTGTACAGAATGTATTGTAGGCAAAAGTCCCAGATATGCAGGTGAGAATACCACGGAGGATTTGCACCGCTTTATTATGAAGCTGGGAGATAGCGTAGTCTATGTGGACGATAGTGAATGGATCAAGCTTCATGTGCACACGAATGATCCAGGCAGGGTCCTTACAGAGGCGCTGCGGTACGGATTTTTGGAAACTGTAAAAATAGAAAATATGAAGCAGCAGCACTCGTCGCTGTCCGGCGTCCAGCCGGCGCTTCCATCCGCTCAGATTACAGAACCGGAAAAGGAATATGGTTTTGTAACTGTGTGTATGGGGCAGGGAATGGAAGATTTGTTTCGCGATTTAGCGGCGGATCAGATCGTAAGCGGTGGACAGACTATGAATCCCAGCACAGATGAAATTGTGGATGCTGTGCAAAGGACACCGGCTAAAACGGTGTTTGTACTTCCAAACAATAAAAATATTTATATGGTTAGCCAGCAGGCTGCAAAAATTGTGAATGATCGTAAGGTAGTGGTGTTGAATACGACTTCTGTGCCGGAGGGCGTAGCGTCTATGCTGGCTTTTGATCCTGATGCAGACTGTGAAACCAATGCGGCAGCAATGGAGGAGGCTATCGAGCATGTTACCACTTTGTCCGTTACTTATGCGGTACGAGATACGGAGATCGGTGAGACCGTTATCAAAGAAGGAGAGATACTCGGATTGATAAACGGAAAGATCGCGTGTTCCTTTGCCACGCAGGAAGACTGTGTAAGTAGTATGATAGAGTCTGTTCCAAAAGCATCGGTGGTTACTGTATATTATGGAGAAGGGGTGACCGATTCTCAGGCGGAAGCAGTGACGGCCTTGCTGCAAAAACGATATCCGGAGGCGGAAGTGATGTCTCTCTGCGGTGCCCAGCCGGTGTATAGTTACATTATTTCTATTGAATAAAAAAACGGACTATATAGTCCGTTTTTTTATTTGCTGTGGTAGATGAAAAAGCACTTTGAAAATATGTATAACCTTTTTGCAGAAAGGACCTCCAAGCTGGGATATGATAATTTTTGCAAAAGTTGCATTGGGCTTTTTTATTTTTACGGGATACTGCAGTTTTTTTTCGTACAACCACATATTTTAATTCTGCAAAGCAGTTCCTTTCCTCAAATTTTATCGCGGAGTGTTGGCGCTGTATTCCCAAGGCCAAGGCCCCTTCACCCAGCTCCAGCAGTCGTTATCTGTACCGCCGTGAATGGTTAAGGGACCATATTGGGATTCATATGCTATATATGCTTCTTCCAGCAGACGGTTGTATTTATTATAACAAGCAATGGCAGCCTGATCGCCAGGATGTGTATCCAAATACAAATTGACTTCTACCAGAGCGAATCCATATACCTGAATATCATGCATCAATGCATTTCTATCTTTGGGCATCATTAGCGGCACCCCTTTCTCGGACAAGCCGTAGGATAAAAGGGAAAGTCCAGTTCTTTGAATAGGGTTCCTCGTTCGAATCCAGGTTCCAGATCATAAAGATTTCTCCATTCCTGCATGGGAACATAGGCCATAGCCAGAGGCATTCCGGCAAGTCTGTCTTCACCATGCACTCTGCACCGATCAGATGTGCGGCCCGGGCAGGAAGTGTTGCCTGCCCTCCTGCTGCAGCCACATCCGTTTTGTCTGGTACCGGTTTGGCATGTCGAGCAGGTTGCTGCCTGTGACAAGGTGGGACTTGCCGCGCGACTCTCCTGGTTACCGTATCTCTGTGTCGACATTGGTCCTACATGGCTGAACAGTTCTTCGCCGATACGGTCGCGTGGGGTTCTGTTTTCAGCATTGTAATTCATAATTATGCATATTCCTTTCTTTGCATTTGCGCCGCTTTTCAAGCAAGAGACACAAATGAGGTTTGAAAACACCATATCGCAGTATCATACAGCGACTCTGTTTTCAAACGTATTGCTTTTCTTGTTCTATGCTTTTCTTTTAGCAGAGCGGCAAGCCGCTCTCGCTATAGTATATGCTGATTCTTGGGCGCCGTACATGCATGACATTGCCGCAACCTCTTGAAAATACCGCGGTTTTATGGTAATATAACAGAAATGTCAATAGAGATTTTGGAAAGAGAGAAAAGGTGAAAAAAGTAGAAATTTATACAGATGGGTCCTGTAAACAAAATCCTGGTCCCGGGGGATGGGGGGCGATTTTAGTATATCAGGGCAAAGAGATGGAATTGTCAGGGGGAGCGGCAGATACTACCAACAACCGAATGGAGCTGACAGCGGTAATTGAGGCGCTGCAGAGGCTGCGAGAACCCTGCCAGGTTTTGCTGACCACCGATTCTAAATATGTTTCTGACGGGATTTCCAAGGGTTGGGCCGTTTCATGGCGAGCTCGGGGATGGAAGAAGGCCGATAAGAGTCCTGCGTTAAATCCAGATCTTTGGGGTACTCTGCTGGACTTGTGCGAAATTCATTCTGTCAAATTTCATTGGGTAAAGGGTCATGCGGGGCATCCCTACAACGAGCGATGCGATACATTGGCGCAGGGAGAAGCCCAAAGAATTGCTGATAAAAAGGACAGGGCGTAAGCCCTGTCCTTTTTATCAATCAATCACTTCAATACACATATGATCGGTAAGTTTTTCAGTAGGTATAAAAAGTTTTTGCGTCTGCATCATGGAATCGAATACGCCTTCTGCCGTCGCGCCGTTTATTGTAAAGGCGCGCGTTCCTCGTCCTTCGTTGCGGTACGATAGCGTGAGAGGGTGTCCCTTGACGCTAATTTCAATTTTTGCCGCTTTGCAGGGCATCACAGCAGGCGTTTGAATGGTAAGTCCATCCAGAGTCGGCGCGATGCCAAATCCAAATTTAATCATTTCCTTAACAAGAACGGCGCCGCTGCCGGTGTACCAGTCTCCCATAGAGCCGCCGTCGATTTCATAATCCGGGTTCTCACAGTAGGAGTTAGGCATGGCAAAGGTGGTCATAGTGCAATTGTCATGGGTGATTACCATGGACTTTTCCATCTGTGTCCAAGCCTTTGCGGGTTCACCCAGACAAAACAGGGCCATAATGCCGAACATACTTGCATGTACATAAGCACAGGAATTTTCATAGGTGCCGGGTGTGATATAGGAAATGCGTCCGGCCTCGGGAAGCGCGTAGGGGAAGGGAACATCAAAGGTTTTCAGCCCATATTTGGAATCCATTGCGTCCAGCGTATCCATAATTACCGCTTTCATGGAAGGATCCTTTTCAATCATACCAGTGATGGCCCAGAAGGCGTTGGAGGTAATGCTTCGGCGGGACTTGCCGTCAACATCCTTCCAGGATCCAAGCTTATAGGATATTTTATCGCCCCAGCCATGAATGATTCGGCGCTGGCCGGCATCATTCACATCAATCCCATATTTTTTGAGCCCTTCTTCGATTCCTTGGCTGTAAGTTGCATATTCGTTGATTTTTTCTGTGTACTTCCCGATTTTAGTGAGAATCTTTGTCATTTCCTGCAAATTCTGATAAAACTGCAGCGTTGCCATAACAGTAACGCCGGATCCATATTTTTTACCCGGGTCCTTGGTTTTTCCAAGTCCGTCCAGCGCGTCGTTCCAGTCGCCATATAAGGCCCGCAGGCAATTTGTGCCGTATTCCCGATCCAAATTTCTGGCAAGAAAATCCATGATCCGCAGCAAGTGCTCCAGCACTGTGTCCTGAATATCACTTTTTTGCATTACGTAGTTGTGCTCCGGATGCGCTACATAGTAGGAGCAAATCTCGTCCAATATGGAGTAGTCATCTGTATAGGACAGATATGTGTAAATCGTGGAAATGATCCATACACCCTGATCAATATATTCCCGCATGTCCATGTCCGGCAAAGTATCCGGCGTGGCGGGCACCGAGAACTGACGAGGCGGCCGGCCATCTTCCA
>CAJUIQ010000027.1 GCA_910586545.1 uncultured Eubacteriales bacterium | reverse complement strand
ATCCTGTGAATGAAACGCACCAGCCGCTTCCCACTTATCCTGCCATTTTTTCTCTATTTGTTTAAAATCATATTTCATTACAGCAGTTTCGCCCCTTCATCGTCGATTATACTTGCAAATTTTTATTTAATAATCAGTCTACCGTCAGCAAGCTGCTGATATCCTGCTCGCTTCCTGCGTCGTAGAGCTTTTCCAGCTTATAAAAATCTCTCTGCTCTCCGTTGAAAACATGCAGGAGTACAGAACCATAATCGGTGAGGATCCATCCGTCTCCCCGCTTCCCCTCTATATGAAGAGGAGCGATTCCATACTGGGATAAGCGGTACTCCACTTCATCTGAAAGAGAGCTAACCTGTGTAGTAGAGGACCCGGTACACAGTACAAAATAGTCTGCAATAATGGTTCTATTTTCCACATACAGCAGTTTAATATCCCGCCCGCGTTTTGCATCTAGGACGCGCACCATAAATTCAGCGATATCCTGCGGCGTCGGATTTTCTTTCAGCCCAATCTGCGCGTCAGGCATCATTTTTTCTGTTTCAGACATAGAAAGTCATCCCTTCTGTCAATTATTTTAAAAGACCGATATCAATGGAATTCTCTGTTATGTCCTGTCCATTGTACATATTGGACAGGCATTCCTCTGCTGCGGTCAGATAGGCTTTTTTCATTTCAGCATCTGTTGTGTTGCAGAAGTCCTGATCTCTATCAAAAATATCGTCTGTTACCGGGAAATCGTAAATATTATAATATTTATCAATTACATCAATGGTCGCTTCACGGCACATTACGTAATAGGATGCGCCGGAATTTGCACTGGTTTTCGCTTCTCCCGGAAGCGTCAGCATATTTACGTTGGAAAGCTCCAACCCCAGAACCTCTTTTCCAAAATAAATCATGTCGGAAACGGAAAGCTCCGTATCTACATGTTCGTACACCGCATTAACGATTTCACCCACCGTACCAACGCTTAAATTGTTTTTCAAAGACTGGATAAATGCTGTCATAAACAGCTTCTGCGCATCCCCACGCCCAATATCACCCTGGACATATCCGCTGCGGTAGCGAATAAACTGCTCCGCCTTTTTTCCATCCAGTGTCTGCTGGCCTTCTTTCAGATTGATATTTAGCCCCTGCTCCGGATCCCGATATACCATATCATAGGGCACGTACATATCCACTCCGCCAATGGCGTTTACAATGGCGGCAAAGCCGTCCAAATCCATTACGGTAGCATAATGAATCTTTATACACAGCGTTTCTTCCAAAGCTGTAGCAAAGCCGCGGGCAGCCTCTAGATACCGATTCTCACTTTTTTCCTTATCTGTATCGTTGTAGGCCGAAGAATACATAGAATTGATTTTATAATGATTGCCACCATAATCCATAAAGGTATCTCTTGGAATTTGCATAAGTGTGAGCGAACGATCCTCTATGTTAAAGCTAACCAGCAAAATCACATCTGCAAGGTTTGCTGCCCGGTCATGACCCAGCACCAAAAAATTGTATTTTGTTTCACTACTAGGCGCGGACACTTGGTCATCCTGTTCCGGATCCTTATCTTTATCTGGAGACTTTGTTTTACTGCATGAGACCAGGGTAAACAGCGTCAGCAACGCTAACAAACCTGCAAAAATTCTTCTTTTCATCATAAAATCCTTTGCCTTTCCTTGCTTTAGGCCGGTATTTTTAATTTGTACCGCCCTGATTGTTTAAACTATTGGCGTCGTAAACATCCGTTGTCACCGTATTTTTATCGGCTAGGTACAGATTACGGATTTCTATGCTGTCTTCCGCAACAAATACCTGATTCGGATCAAACGAAGACAATATATCAAAACCATATATATTGAAGTCCCCATTGATAATATCCGCTACAGCTGCCTTATTCATGATATAGTAAGAAACACCGTTGTGATATTTAGGCGTTCCCGGCATGGTCATCATACGGATATTTCCCATATCAACATGGGGTTCGCTTCCCAGTCCCAGGAAGTTTTTCCCGAAAAAGAAAATATCATTCACTGTAATATCCGTATCCACATGTGTAATCACATTCCCTGCCAGATTCTTGAGTACGGATAAATCGCTTACGCTGCCCTGTAGTTTTTTTATAAAGGCCGCAATAAAAAGTTTTTGAGCATTTCCCCGTCCGATATCCGCGTTGGCATATCCCATTCTATACCGCACGAACTGCTCTGCAGTCTTACCGTTTAAATGCTGATATCCTTCTCGAAGATTGATATACAGATTTTGTCCCGGATCATTATAATACATATCCTGCGGCACATACATATCCACTCCGCCGATAGCCTCTACAATACCAGCAAAGCCATCCAAATCCATCACTGCGCAGTAATGAATTTTGATACAAAGGTTTGTTTCCAAAAAGGAAGCAAATCCCCTGCAGCCATCTTTTTCCGGGTTACTGCTGCCGTTTTTACTGGCAGCTGAAACGTAGTAATTATATGCGCCGTTGATTTTATGATACGAATAATCTTCCAACTCCACATAGGTATCCCGGGGAATCTGCAGCATAGAAATACTCTGTTTTTCTATGTCATAACTGATTAGAATGATCACATCAGTCAGGCTGGCGGCCCGGTCATGACCCAATACTAAAAAGTTATAGTGTGTATCTTTAACTTCATCGTTTGGAGGTATCTCGTCCTCATTTTTCGAAGGTTCTCTAGCGGATGTGTCAAATGGAATCACATTGTCATTTCGCTCCGGTTTATACAAAAAATACACAGCAGCAGCATAAGAACCCACGCAAAAAAACGCAGCAAGCAGAAAGGCCCCAAAGCGAGGTAAAAATTTTCGAATAAACTTTTTTAATGTACGCACTTTTTCGCTCCGTTCGTACTAAAAATTATAACGCAGGAGATAAAAACCAGTTGCGCGCCTCTATAGTGTCCCGGTCTACTAATGCCCCTTCTGCCAAAAGCTGACGAATGGTCATGTCAAACGACAATACCATTGTCTGCCGCAGAATTTCCATCCGACTGTCAAAATCCAGTGTCTGCGGCATCTTTTCCCAGAAAAAACGCCGCAGGATCACACAGTCGTCAAAGGTACGAGTAGATTCAATATAATCAGCTAAATATACGATAGACTCAAACAAAGACATCCCTGCCCTACCTGTAGTATGCCATCGGATACCAGACAATACACGGCTGTCGGCAAACAACGGGAAGTCCCTGCTGACTAAGGCCGCCGCTGTTTTAGCATGGAGCAGCTTAGGCGCTTTTACTTCGTCATTAGAAATTATTATATCAAAATTTTGACATAATTGCAACTGTTTTTCCAAATTCAGCCTTTTCGTGATATCATGCAGGAGCGCTGCGGTCCGTAGAAGATTTTCTTCTGCAGGTAAAAACAACGCCGCCAAGCGTCCCGCCTCTTTTTCTACGGAAAGCGTATGATCATATCGTTTTTCAGTTAGATATTCTCGAACTTGCTCTCGCAAAATGTCCAGCATCGCAGCAGTAATTTCTCTATTCATATTTATATAATCCATGTTTCATAATATACGCGGCAACCGTCGCCGGCACTAAATGGGATATGTCTTGCCCAGATACACACATTTCCCGAATTTGTGTAGAAGAAATGGGAAGCGGTTCGTCTGACAGATACTGAGATCTTCCACCTTAACGTTTTTCATATACAACCCCCGCAGTTTTCATTTTTTCCTTTACCCCCTCCGATCTGCTCACACAAACCACCGTCGCCGCCGAAAAAATAATGCCAGGATTTTTCCATGTGTCAAAAGAAAGGTACATATCCTCACCCACCAGCAAATAGAGCGTGTCTGTTGGATGCATCTTCTGCAAATACTTCAATGTCTTATACGTATAGGATTTCCCACTTTGCTGTATCTCATAATCCGATATGGAGGCAAAAGATCCAAAGGCAAGCCGAGCCATATCCAGCCGCGCCTGCTCCGTCCCCCACGGATCTGTTTCTTTGTGAGGAGGCGTGCCGGCTGGTATAACATATAAGAGGTCCAATCCGATCTTTTCCATAAACAGCTTTGCGAAGTGGACATGTCCATTATGGGGTGGAGAAAACGTACCGCCAAACAAACCAATTTTCATTTTGATCTCCATTCCGCCGCACAGTGGCAGCGCAAACAGCGTTGGAATATATTGTCAACTTTACACGAATATGATACATGGAAAATATAATCAAAGTATGATCGTTTTGTTATTTTCTGATGGACGGTATAGCACAAATCTGCTTCCAATCACAGAAACCACATCCGAATCGGTTGCCTTTGCAAGAGCGTCCGCCGCTTCTCTAGCGCTGTAGGCGGCATTATCTAAAACCCGAAGTTTAATCAGTTCCCGAGCCTCCAGTGCATCGGACACTCCTTTTACAAGAGTCGCCTCAATGCCCCCCTTGCCTACCTGAAAAATCGTATCCAAGGAATTGGCCATGGCGCGCAGACGTGCGCGTTGTTTACTTGTCAGCATGTTCTTTCTCCCACTCTTGTATAATTTGTAGCATGGATGCAAAAGCTCCTATAGCAATTCCTCTGTGACTGATAGCGTTTTTCTCTTCCGGCGTAAGCTGCGCAAATGTTTTTTTATATTTTTCAATATAAAAAAGAGGGTCATATCCAAAGCCGCTTTCTCCCTGTGGAGCAGACAGCACTTTGCCTCTGCATCTGCCTTCCACTGTAAAAGCCGCAAGCGCTTTTCCCGCTTTTTTCGATGCAAAAGTACTGCAGAAAACGGCACCTGCGTCTGTTAACTTTTCACAAAGCTCCTCCGGCATCTGCTCTGCCGGACAGACATATGCCATCACGCAGACAAAATCTCCATCCCGCTGCAAATCAGGGATAGCTGCAAGCTCCTGCAAAAGCTTTTCATTGTTATCTGCATCTGTAGCCTTTTCTCCGGCAAATCGTGCGGAATAGATTCCCGGTGCGCCGTCTAAGGCGTCAACACAAAGACCTGAATCATCCGCGATACCTGCATATCCCATACATACTGGTGCAGACGCTTTGATTACAGCATTCTCAGCAAAGCTGTTTCCGTCTTCTACTATTTCTTTCGTATATCCGACATCATCCAGAGATAAAAGGGCTGTTCCATCAAGAAGTGCTTCTACCTCTGTAATTTTCTTTCTATTTCTGGAAGCTAAAACCAGTTTCATATTCTGACCGTACCTTTCTCTACGCTGCAAAATTCTGTTTTCTTATTCCTCAAACAGCGCGGATACAAACATGTCTCCGTCAAAAGGCTGCATATCCTCGACCTGCTCACCCACTCCGATATATTTAATCGGTATATCCAGCATTTTCTTGATGCTGAACACAGCCCCGCCTTTGGCGGTTCCGTCCAATTTCGTAAGCACAAGACCTGTAATTGCCGCAGATTCCTTAAATTCTCTAGCCTGAATCACCGCATTTTGCCCGGTAGTAGCATCTAAAATAAGCAGTGTTTCCCTGGATGCTTCCGGCAGTTCCCGATTGATTACCCGATCGATTTTAGCCAGTTCCATCATAAGGTTTTTTTTGTTATGCAGCCGGCCCGCCGTATCCACAATCAGTACGTCTGCGCCTCTTTTTTTGGCGGCTGCCGCCGCATCAAAAACCACAGCCGCAGGATCACTTCCTTCGTTTTGCCGAATCAGTTCGGCGCCGGCACGATCTGCCCACACCTGCAGCTGATCAATCGCCGCGGCTCGAAAAGTATCCGCCGCTGCGACCACAACCTTTTTTCCCTGGGAAACCAGATTGGCCGCAATCTTACCAATGGAAGTCGTTTTGCCTACGCCATTGACTCCAATCACCAAAATGACGGAAGGCGTCGTATCTAAATGGAGCGGCTCTCCCTCACCAATTTTTTCCCGCAGGATTTTTTGCAAAGCTTCTTTCACATCCGAAGGTTCCTTCAGACGCTCCTCTTTAATCTGCTGCCGCAAGATATCAATAATTTCCTCCGCTGTTTCAAAACCCATGTCGGAGCAAATAAGAAGTTCCTCCAGTTCCTCCAGCAACGCTTCGTCAACTTTAACAAAAGATCGCAGCACATTGTCCACCTGGCCAAACACAGCACTTTTTGTTTTGGATAATCCATTTTTTAATTTTTCAAAAAATCCCATAGTTGTCTCCATTCATACGATATGTATATTTACTGGGTAAACTGTTCAGCTACCGATTTATCCCTCGCTACCGCCGCTACGTCTAGTGTAAATACTTTGGATACTCCACGTCTTGGCATCGTCACACCATACAGGGTGTCGGCAGTTTCCATCATACCACGTCGGTGAGAAATCAAGATAATCTGCAGTTCCTTGGAAAACCGCTTTACATAATTGGCCACTCTGGTGACGTTGACCTCATCCAGCGCAGCCTCAATCTCGTCAAAAATACAGAACGGTGACGGGTTCACGCGAATCATGGCAAAAATCAATGCTATAGCCACAAACGCCTGCTCTCCACCCGACAGCAAATTTAGATTTTTTACCATTTTCCCAGGAGGGGCTGCGTTGATTTCTACGCCTGACTCTAACACATGCTCCGGATCGGTAAGCACCAAATGGGCGCTGCCGCCGCCGAACAATTCGCGGAATGTTTCACCAAAATATTGATTGATTTGATTAAACGCCGCAACGAACATCCGTTCCATTTCCGCGTCTATAGATTCTATGATCTTTTCCAGCTCCTCTTTAGAAGCTCGCAGATCCGCCAGCTGTTCCCCAAGATAATCATATCGCTCTTTCAGTGCACTATATTCATCAATTGCTCCAACATTTACGTTGCCCAGCCCTTTGATGGTATTTTTCATTTCAGTGAGCTTGGCCGCCACTGTCCCGCGCGACTGTTCTGTCACAGCAGGAATATCCATGGCCATCGCCGTACTGTGGGTTAGCTCATATTCATCCCACAGACGGGTTGTCATTTTATCTACATTATCATTCAGCCGCTCCAGTTTTGTTTCGTTGGCAGTATGTGCACGAAACAATAGCTCGCGCTTTGCGGCCACATCTTTTGTTTTCAAACGTATCTCATTGAGACGGCGGTCATACTCTGCATTGCCAGCTTCTAAACGAACGCGTTCCTGTTCGGCCGCGGATAAGGTTGCCCGCAGGTCTGCTGCCTCCTGCTTACGGTTTTCTGTTAGTTTTTGTGCCTGGAGCGCTGCATCCCGAAGGGACGCAGCCGTGTTTTTATATTCATCACCCGCACTATGGTGCTCACCTGCACGTATCAGCGACGCGTCTATGGATTCCTGCAAATTTTGGGCGTCTCGCATATGTTCTGCAATAGAAATCTGCGCCTCTCCCCGTTTTTCATCCGTCTCTCGAATGGAATCGTCCAAAGCATTGCGTTCAATATCTATCTGGGCACGTTTAGAGGCAATCGCTCCGATTTCCGCCTCCAATTCCTGCATTAGCTCTTTCAGACGCTGCATGTCCGCATCGCCTTGCTCACCGACCAGGGCAAGCTGCTTCTGATCCTCTGCAAGCTGTCCAAGCAAATTATCGATGACACCGCGGTTTGCTTCATATTCATCCAATTGACTCCGTTCCGTACGCAGCATTACCTCGGACAGCTTTGCCTTTTCGTCTTCTTTACGGCGATAATTCTGCAGCTCTGTAATTTTTCCTTCCAACGTCTGCAAAAGTTTCTGGGCCGCAGCGGCATCCTTGTCGGACTGCGCCTTCTGCTCCTTCAGCTTTTCAATATGCGCCCCTCGGCTGAGCATACCAGAGTCCTTACGTACAGATCCGCCTGTAAGGGAACCGCCCATATTGATTTGTTGTCCATCCAGCGTTACAATTCGAATTTTCCATCCGCACCTACGCGCTACATCCGTTCCGTTTTCGATGTTGTCAAAAACAGCGATTCGTCCGATAATACTGGCAATTACAGCTTTATACTGCGCTTTGGTTTCTAAAAGTTCGTCTGCAAAGCCTACGAATCCTTTTTGGCCTGCAGCGTCCAGCAGCTCTCGATTTCTCGTACCGCTTTGCATGGATGTAAGAGGGTAAAAGGTTGCGCGGCCAGCTCCGGCATTTTTTAAAGCATATATTGCACTCTTAGCAGACACCTCGTCGTCCACCACAATATTTTGCATATTAGCGCCCAGCGCCGTTTCCAACGCTACCCTGTATTCTTCCTGTACTCGAATTAAATGGGAGATCGGTCCGTGAATTCCTTTCAGTTTTCCTTCGGTATGTGCCTTCATTACAAAGCGAACACTATTATTATATCCGTCAAAATGTTCCTGCATCCGCATCAGGGCGGCAATCCTGCTTGACAGTGCTTGCGCATCAGCCTGCTGATCGGCTAAATCTTTTCTTGCGATTTCCGCCTTATCGGACAGAGCAAGCAGTTCTTTGTCACAGCGTGCAACCTCCTCGTCGGATTTTTTGAGTGCCGATTCATATAACTCTACAGAGGCGCGGCAATCGGACAGCCCCTTTTCGATTTCCGAAAGTTTTTCTTGATATCGTCGAGTTTCTTCTCCGATTTGTGCCTGGCGATCACTTTGTGTATGGATGCTGTTTTCCAGTACGCTAAACCGCACACGCAATTCACTTAGCACGCGTTCTTTTTCCTGTATTTCCTGAAGGGCGGCGGCCAAAGAAGTTTCCAGCGCCGCTTTCTTCTCTACACAAGTTTTCTTTTTCGTATCCAGGCAGCCGACTTCTTCCTGCAGCCTATCCATTTCCTGCCCGTTTTTCAACAGACGTTCTCGCAATTCCTCGGCATAGGCCTCTTCTCGGGCTGCAGCATCTAACGATTTCTGTCGAGATGCGTCAGCATCCTGCGCCATAGCCGACTTGTGGGTAATATCAGATTCCAAAGTCTGATAGCTTTGCTCCAACTGGTGGATTTCCTCTGTGATCCCCTTGATTTTATCATATAGTTGGCCAGATACCTGTTTATTCTCCTGAGAGGCGTCAAACATCCGTTCATATTGCGCCTCTAATTGGGCCTCCGTATCCTGCGCCATTTCCAATTCATGGGCAGACTGTCGACACTGAATGCCGAGAGTGTCTGCCTCTCCCCGCAATTTTTCCATATCATACAGCCATAAAGATACATCCAGCTGTTTTTTTTCTTCATAAAGCTCCAGATATTTGCGTGCTTTCTGCGCATCTCGCTCTAAAGGGCCAACTCTGGCTTCCAGTTCAGAGAAAATATCCAGTACACGGGTCATATTGTCCTCTGTTTGAGAAAGCTTTTTCTGTGATTCAGTTTTTTTATATCGGTATTTAGAAATTCCGGCCGACTCCTCAAAAATACCTCGTCTGTCCTCGCTTCTTTTGGAAATGATCTCTGCAATCTTTCCCTGACCGATAATGGAATAGCCTTCTCTACCGATGCCGGTATTCATGAAAAGCTCGTATATGTCCTTCAGACGGCATGCCTGTCGATTTATAAGATATTCACTTTCCCCGCCCCGGTAATACCGCCGGGTCACGGTTACCTCCTCGTGAGGGCAATTCAGCTTACGGGGCGCCTGGGAGTCATCAAAGGTAACGGAAACCTCCGCAAAACTCATGGGACGGTGACCATCCGCGCCCACAAAAATCACATCTTCCATTTTGCTGCCGCGAATATTTTTAGTGGAAAGCTCCCCAAGCACCCAGCGCATCGCGTCCGTAATATTAGATTTGCCGCTTCCATTGGGTCCCACAATAACTGTAGCGCCCGGATTGAAGTGCAAAACTGTTTTTTCAGGAAAAGACTTAAATCCGTGAAGTTCCAGGGTTTTCAGATACACAGCGCCACCTCATTTTACATATTTTATAAAACATCAATAGTAATATTATAGCCGCGCAGGCAAGGATTTTCAAGAATTTTCACAGATTTCGCCCCGCTTTTTTCCAAAATACGACGTTTATTCTCTTTATTCTGTCCTACGGCCATGGAAACGTGTCCCTTTGCTACGCCGATACGAATCGTTTTTTTCACAAGCAAATCAAAATCCTGCAGGGCGGCTTCTATTTTATGCAAATATACTTTGCTGCGCACCATCTCACCCAAAGCGGGATGATGTGGACCGGCAAAATAAGTATCTGATCTGTGAAGTCCCTCCCCATCGTGCAAGCCAATCTTCAGACACGGCACTCCATAAGCGTCGAATACTTCCAGCGCAGCGGCGCTGCGCTCCACTGCTTCCTCTACGGACAAAGGCGTATAAGTTCCATCCTCCACCATATGGGCTAGTGGCGTTTTTTGAAATACAATACACGGATAAATCCGTGTGCCGCAGGCGCCCATCTCGCAAATTTGCTGTGCGGTCTCTGTTTCTGTCGCTATATTAGCAGCAGGCAGACCTGTCATCATTTGCCCCACAAAAGGAATGCCTGCCTTGCGCAAAAGCATACATGCCGTCGTTGTATCCCCGGCAGCATGTCCCCGCCGGCTAGCGGCAAGCACCATATCATCCATACTTTGAATACCAAGCTCCACTGCACAAATCGGGTATTGAAGAAGAATCTCCACAATTTCCGGGGAAATATAATCAGGTCTGGTAGACAGACGAATTCCCTGCACCACCCCTCGATCAGTATATTCTCGTGCAAGGTCCAGCAGACGGAGCATTTGACTTCTGTCGATTCCTGTAAAAGAACCTCCAAAATAAGCAATTTCACACTCTCTGTTGCCTATTGTCTCTAGTGCGGTATCAATATCCTGACGCACCGATTCTTCACAAAAAGAATGGGCGCCCGTAATCGTGTGTTGGTCACAAAAGACGCACTGATTTGGACAGCCCATATGCTGTATAAATATCGGAATATTACTATGTTTTTTCATAGCAGCTCACTTCTGTTCCGAGCCGCCGAAAAGCGCCAAGGCTTCTTTGGCAGCGTTCTGCTCTGCCGCACGTTTGGTATTACCAATACCGTGACCAATCACATTGGAGTTAAGGCGTGCTTCCACCTGAAAGCTTTTGTCATGATCCGGACCGCTTTCACCAACCAAAACATATCGCAGCTTTTCTCCGCTTGCCTGCTGTACAATCTGCTGCAGAGCCGTTTTATAATCCACAAAGGAAGCCTCTTCACCAGTATAGGCAATTTCTTTCTGAACAAAAGGAAGCAAAAATTTTGCAATTTTATCGCAGTTATATCCGGAATCCAGATAAAAGGCGCCAAGCATCGCTTCAAAAGCGTCTGCTGTGATGGACGGCCGATGACGGCCGTCATTTTTATCCTCGCCGTGACCCAAAAGCAAATATTCCCCAAGAGAAATTTTGGCTGCATATTTGGCAAGAGCTTTTTCGCAAACTACAGCAGCACGGATTTTCGTCAAATCCCCTTCCTGGCGAGACGCGAATTCCGAAAACAAATATCTGCTTACAATGACAGACAAAACTGAATCACCCAAAAATTCCAAGCGCTCATTGCAGTGACTGTCTATACCTTTAGAACGCAGCTCATTTGTATAAGAAGAATGGGTCAACGCCGTCTGCAATAAACTCCGATCCCGAAAATAATATCCGATCGTTTTTTCCAAAAGCCTTGGATCTCTTGGCATTTTTGTATTTTCAGACATATAAATCTCCATTACATTTATTGTTCTGTTTCTGTCTCAATCTGGGCAAAAGACAACTCCGCCATAGCTTTTGCAGCGCCGCCTTCTACATACCGCACTGCTTGCCTTATCGCGCTTGCAATCGTAGACGCCTCCGCGTTACCATGCGCTTTAAACACTGGTTTTGCAAGACCGATGATCGGAGCCGCACCATATGCAGACGCATCGAAAGTATCCCGAATCTGCCGCAGGCCTTTTTTTACGGCAAGCGCAGCCAGCTTTGTGGCAGTATTTTTATAAAACATATCTTTCATCAGACCAAAGAACATCGAGCCCATGCCTTCTGTGTATTTCAAAAGGATATTTCCGGTAAATCCATCGGTCAGTAGGATATCACATTTTCCAAAAGGGACATCTCTAGCTTCCACATTGCCTACAAAATGGATGCCGGACAGCTGCTTTAAAATTCCGTAGGCCGCCGCCACTGCCGGAGTTCCCTTTGATTCCTCGGCGCCAATATTTAGAAGTCCCACCCTGGGATTTTCTACTCCAAGGATGCGGGAAGCATAAACGCTTCCTGTCAGCGCCCACTGGGCCAAATACTCCGGCTGAATCGCAGCGTTCGCGCCGCTGTCCAGCAGAAGAACCGGTATTTCAAAGGGCAGGACCGTACCGATGCAAGCTCTGTGTACACCCGGCAGACACCGAACGATTAGAGATGCTCCTGTATGGAGTGCGCCGGTATTTCCAGCAGAAATGAAGGCGTCTCCATCTTCTCGCAAAAGTCGCAGCCCCCTCCCCATAGAGGAATCCTTTTTTGCTTTCAATATAGACATAGGATCGTCTTCCATTGTGATCGCCTCAGTCGTATGAACAATCTGCAGGCCATCTATCACAGTATCGGCTTCTTTTGCCACACTGCGGATCTTCTCTTCATCTCCGACCAGTACCAGCTTTACCTGGGGATACTGCCCCGCCGCAAGAGCTGCGCCCTTCACCACCTCTAAAGGGGCAAAATCGCCTCCCATAGCATCCAATATAATTTTCATATGTCAAAAAATCCTTTATCTATTATGTTGGCAATTTCTCTCAAAGCCCTGTCAGCATAAAAGGCATAGCGTACCTTTTTCCCGCCTCGAATTTTCTCCGGTGGACTTTGGATAATACCAAAATTGGCATTCATTGGCTGAAAAGCGGCCGCGCCGCCTTCGCTTACATAATGGGCCATTGCGCCAATCATTGTCGTTTTAGGAAACGGCTCTTTTTCTATGATGCCTAGTCCTCTTTGCGCTGCACAAAGTCCTGCCACGAAGCCGGATGCAGCCGACTCCACATACCCTTCCACGCCGGTCATTTGTCCTGCAAAAAAGAGGCTATCCCGTTCACGCATGGAATAATCGGGGCACAGCAGCTCCGGAGAATTTAAAAAGGTATTTCTGTGCATCACCCCATACCGTAGGAACGCAGCATTTTCCAATCCTGGAATCATACCGAACACCCGGCGCTGCTCCGAAAAGGTAAGATGAGTCTGAAATCCTACCAAATTGAACATAGTACCTTCGCGATTTTCCCGGCGCAGCTGGACGACGGCATAATATTTTTCTTCCGTGCCGGGCCGACTGATTCCTACAGGTTTGAGGGGACCAAACCGCAGGGTGTCTTCCCCGCGCCTTGCCATAACCTCTACAGGCATGCATCCTTCAAATACCTTCAGTTTCTCTCCCTGCTCGAAGTCGTGAAGCTGTGCTTCTTCGGCAGAAATTAGCGCCTTATAAAATGCAGTATATTCATCTTTATTCATAGGACAGTTAATATAGTCCGGCGTTCCTTTACCATACCTGGAAGCAAAAAACGCTTTCTTCATATCAATGGTAGAAAAATCTACAATAGGGGCCGCCGCATCATAAAAGGACAACCGTCTATTTCCAACCAGCTTTGCAATTTCTCCCGCAAGGGTATCAGAAGTAAGAGGGCCAGTTGCAATGATCGTAATTCCGTCTTCGGGAATTTTTACCACTTCTTCCTCGATAACCTGAATACCGGGGTGTGTATAAATTTTGTTAGTAATGTAATCGGAAAAAGCCGTGCGGTCCACCGCCATAGCCCCGCCCGCCGGTACACTGGTCGCCTTTGCAGCCTCCATGATCAGGGATCCCATACGGGATAATTCTTCTTTCAAAAGACCGACCCCACTGGTAATATCCGCACTGCGTAGAGAATTAGAACAAACCAATTCTGCAAATCCCCTGTAGGAATGAGCCGGCGTCATTTTAGCCGGCTTCATTTCATATAGCATCACCTTTGCGCCAAGGCGTGCCGCCTGCCAAGCTGCTTCACAGCCGGCAAGGCCGGCGCCGATAATCTGCACCGTCATGCCTTTGTATCCTCATCGGGAAGCTCCTGCTTATACCCGCACTCGTCTTTTTTACAAATCAGCATATTCTTTCCTTTTTTTCGATACAACATCTCACCGCAGTTGGGGCATTTCTCATTTGTAGGAAGATCCCAGGACGAGAAATTGCAATCTGGATACTTAGAACAACTATAAAAAATCGTGCGGTTCTTTCCGTATTTTGTTACAAGAGGACTGCCGCAGCTTGGGCAATTTACGCCCAGTTCCTTCACTTTTTGTTTCGTGAATTTACAAGTAGGATATTTCACACAAGCATAAAATGCGCCATATCGTCCTGTACGCAGCACCATATCCGATCCGCACGCCTCGCATTTAAAAGGCGCAATTTCCGGTTCCTTTTCCTCGCCGCTGTCTTCCTTTTTGTTCAACGGTTTCGTGTTTTTGCAGGTAGGATAATTGGGACATGCGGCAAACTTTCCGTACCGACCCTTTTTCACAATCATTTTACTGCCGCAAAGTTCGCATATAATATCCGTCTCTTCTACCGGGAGTTGAATATCCTCCCTGGATACGGTATTCTGTGCTTCCTCTAATTCTTTTGCAAAGTCCTCGTAGAACTCGGCCAGTACAGACTCTAAGTTCTCTTTCCCGTTTTCAATACAGTCCAACTTATCTTCCATAGAGGCGGTAAACTGATAGTTTACAATATCCGGGAAGGACTCGATCATAATTTTTGTAGTAACCTCGCCAAGAGGTGTTGGCACAAGAGATTTTCCTTCACGGGTTACATATCCCCTGGAATTGATAATCGTAATAATTGGCGTATAGGTGGAAGGTCTTCCGATTCCCCGCTCTTCCAAAAATTTAATCAGCGATGCTTCTGTATACCGCGGCGGCGGTTCTGTAAAATGCTGAGAAGGAAGAATTTTTTTATTTTCCAGAGTATCTCCCTTTTCTACCACTGGCAACCGCTTATTTTTATCCTTTTCTTCTTTTTCAGCCTTTTCCGACTCCAGCGTTTCCTCATATACAGCCATATATCCTTCAAAAGTCACCGTATACCCGGTGGCCCGGAACAAATACCCTGCACATTCCACATCCATTGCCACAGTGGCAAGCTGTGCGTTGGCCATCTGGCTAGCCATAAATCGATCCCAAATGAGTTTATACAGCCGGTATTGGTCTCTGGAAAGATGCTTTTTCACTTTGGCAGGATCCATAGCCATAGATGCGGGACGAATCGCCTCGTGCGCGTTTTGTGCAGTTGCCTTTGACTTAAAGGTACGCGCTTCCTTCGGACAATATTTCTCCCCATATTTTTCCTGAATGTATTCTCTGGCTGCCGCCTGGGCTTCCGCAGCAATCCGCAGAGAGTCTGTACGCATGTAGGTAATCAAACCCTGGACGCCTCCGTCGGATCCCAGGTTAATACCTTCATACAATTCCTGCGCCACTCGCATAGTCCGCTGGGACTGGAAATTCAATTTTTTAGAGGCTTCCTGCTGCATAGTAGAAGTTGTAAAGGGAGGAGCAGGAGACTTCTGCTTCGTTCCTTTGCGAATATCCACCGCTGTAAAGTGCTTTCCCTCTACTGCTTTGCAAATCACCTGTGCTGCCTTTTCATCCGGCAGCTCCATTTTTTCCTTTTCTCCGGCTTTGCCGTGAAAATGTACGGTAAGTTCTTTTCCCTGCGCTGTTTCAAGCAGGGCGTCAATTGTCCAGTACTCCTTTGGTTGAAAAGCGCGGATTTCATTTTCTCGTTCCACAATAATTCGTGTGGCCACAGACTGAACTCGGCCTGCGGACAAACCGCTCTGCACCGTTTTCCACAAAAAGGGGCTGAGTTTATATCCTACAATCCGATCCAAAATACGGCGGGCCTGCTGCGCATTCACCAAATCCATGTCAAGTCCACGAGGCGCTTTTATCGCCTCTTTCACCGCACTCTTTGTAATTTCATTAAATGTAATTCTTTTTATATTGTCTACCGGAATACCGAGCGCGGTAGACAGATGCCAAGATATGGCCTCACCCTCACGGTCAGGGTCGGTCGCGAGATATATTTTGTCCGCGTTTTTCGCCTCTTTCTTCAGTTCCTTGATCAAATCCCCTTTTCCGCGGATGTTGATATAATGGGGAGTAAAATGATTTTCTACATCTATTCCAAGCGTAGATTTAGGTAAATCCCGGACATGTCCCTTGGAAGCGACAACACGATAGCTGGGACCAAGATATCCCTTAATTGTCGTCGCTTTCGCAGGCGACTCCACGATTACTAAATTGGTCATGCAAAGTCTCCTCTTCTTGCGCAATATATAAGGTATATGTGACAATTCACGGTTTATTATACGCACTGGCGTTCTATTTTGCAAGGGGAAATTAAAAAAATATCAGTCCTGTTCTTCCAGATCTTTTTCGCCATTTCCCGCAATATCGGCTGCACGCTTGAGAAAATATCCCCCCGCGCCGGCCTCTACCGCTCCTGCTATTTCCAGCATTGTCATAGAAGTCATAACCTGCTGTAGGGCAAAACCCGCCCTGGAAATCTCGTCCGGCAGCATAGGTACATCTGGAGTCATGCCTCGGCCATGCAAGCACAGCAAGCACAAGCAACTACCTGAAGGTAGATATGAAGTCATGGCTTCATAAATTTTTATATCCGTTTCGCTCAAAGCGTCCATATTAATTTTGGGTACTTGCTCCGTATCTTCTTCCAGCGGCGGGAAAATCGGCTGATTTTTTGCTCGTTTAATTTTGTCTTTTCGCTTTTCATCTTGCCTCTCACCGCTGTCAGCAGCAATCGTTTTTCTGTTTGTGCTCCGCTTCGCCACTTGATGCTTACGCACAGCACCGTCCACATCTACTGGCAGTCTGGCCAAAGCAGCTCTACCAACTTTTAACGTATGAGGATACAAAAATTCGTAGTTTGAAACAATGTCAACCGCACTGGTAACAGGCGTTGCTCCTTGGGTAAGCAAATAGTTGGCTCCCTCAGAGTTTTTGTCGCCCACGCGGCCCGGAACAGCATACACATCCCTTCCTTGAAAAAGCCCGTGGCGTGCTGTGATAAGCGCCCCGCTTTTCAGTTCTCCTTCGATTACGCAAACTCCTTGAGAAAGGCCGCTGATAATCCGATTTCGAACAGGAAAGTTATATTGGCTTGGAGAAACTCCCGGCGCGTATTCTGTAAGAATGGCGCCGCGCTCCGCAACATGATAATACAGGGACTGATGCTGCTTGGGATATACTACGTCAATTCCGCAGCCCAGTACCGCTACAGTAACACCGCCTTCTTCCAACGCAGCCGCCATTGCAGCGCCGTCTACACCAAGAGCCAGACCGCTAACGACGCACGCTCCTGCTCTTGCAAGGCCAGCGCCAATTTCACAAGCCATTTTTTTACCATACTCCGACATCGTCCGAGTTCCTACTACAGCACAATTGAACTGATCCTCAAAAGCGGGAATCGTACCCATGCAGTACAAAACCATCGGCATGTCCTGCAGGGAAAATAAGCTTTTTGGATATGCCGCATCTCCGGGAACAAGCACCTGTACACCACCGTCCCGACACCACTTCAAAATCCCCTCCTCTTCGGAGGTATCTTTACAAAGCAGTCTTGCAAGCACTTTATTTTCAATACGTACACCGCAGTTTTTTAAATCCTTCTCGCTTGCCTTGTACACATTTTTCGCACTGCGAAAGGTTCTGGCCAGGCGCAGCGCGCACTTACTTCCCGCACCGCATGCGTGGGACAACCAAAGCCAGTATTTTTTATCCTCTTTCACAATAATGACCATACCTTTCTTTGTATTTGTGTCGATTTTCTATCCGATAAAGGATGTAATATATTACAGAAAGACACAAAAACGAGATTAACGAGATTTGAAAATAGTATACGTGTCATTCTCAATTTGCGGCCTAGTGCAGTTTGCTGTATTCCCAAAGTAATACAGCTGCAGCTGCAGCCGCATTGAGGCTTTCTGTTTTATCTGTCATAGGAATTTTTATGCAAGCATTGCATTGGTCTATTACCGCCTCAGCGATGCCATGTCCCTCATTTCCAAGGATCGGACAATCGGAAGGATAAAGGGGAGCCTCTCCAAGCGTAATTCCCTGATCGGACAAAGCCGCAGCAAGCACGCGTCTCCCTTCGCTTTGCAGAAGAGCAATTGTCTTTTGCAAATTGCCGCAAAGGCTAACGGACATTTTGAAAAAAGCTCCCATAGTAGCACGAATTACTTTAGGATTATAAATATCGGCGCAGTCATGTAAAATTACACGATCCATTCCCAAAGCGGCTGCAGTCCGAATAATTGTTCCCACATTTCCAGGATCCTGAATACTATCTAAAATGCAGATTCGTTCCCCGTTCATATGCTCCGGGATCTCCATAGATTCTGCTTCCACAACGAACAGGATGCCATCGGGAGAGCGGTCTTTTGTAATTTTATCATACGCGGTCTCTGAGAGAATAATCGCCTCTCCGCCGCTGCGCTGTGCAAGCGCTGTATACTGTTCTTGCTGTTCACGGTCATGACGTATGACGGCATACCGCACTCTGCTCCTGCCGCAAGCTTCTTTACATAGCTTGAAGCCTTCCGCAATATACAGTCCTGTTTTATCCCGCTCCTTTTTATCGGCAAGCTTAGCCAGACTCACTACCAGCGGGTTCGTTCTCGAAGTAATATAGGTTGGTTCCATCTCGCCTCCGTATGTATTCGTACAAACTGGGACTACCTTTCTTTCCACAATGAAAAGAACCCATTCGGGAGAGCCCGTTGGGTTCATTTATCATTAAAGCGCTGCTTTAGCTTTTTCAACAAGAGCTGCAAAAGCTTCTTTGTCTGCAATAGCAATTTCAGAAAGCATCTTTCTGTTCAGATTGATGCCGGCTTTCTTCAGCCCGTTCATAAACTGAGAATAGTTCATGCCGTTTACCTTTGCCTGTGCCGAAATACGTGTGATCCAAAGCTGTCTAAATTCTCTTTTCTTTTGTTTACGGCCAATATATGCATAGTTGCCGCTTTTCATAACAGCCTGTTTGGCCATCTTGAAATGCTTTGATTTTGCACCCCAGTATCCTTTAGCCGCTTTTAAAATTCTCTTTCTTCTCTTGCGCGTCATCATTGCGCCTTTAACTCTTGCCATTTTATTCTATTCCTTTCTGTCCGTCAGTTTCATATCCCCGCCTTCA
This sequence comes from uncultured Eubacteriales bacterium, assembly GCA_910586545.1. Taxonomy (GTDB): domain Bacteria; phylum Bacillota; class Clostridia; order Oscillospirales; family CAG-272; genus Avispirillum. Next base: position 3,918 of record CAJUIQ010000027.1, on the reverse strand, counting down.
GGCAGGATAACTTAGTACACGCAGTGCGTGCGCCTTTATTTCATGATAAGCCGCTTTACATTTGCTTCCATTGCAGGACTTACATAATCTGCAGAACGAAGACGTCTTTTTTGTTTTTGCGTTTTGTTTGTACTGAGGTTGTGGCGGTGTGCGCTGTGATATCTTTTCACTTTGCCGCTGCCTGTAACGGAAAACCGTTTTGCCGATGCCTTATGTGTCTTGATTTTACCCATTTTTCTAATTCCTTTCTATACTCTCGCAGTTCATGGCAAGCCGCAGAACTGCTATCGTGAACATTACTCTGCCGTCTCCTGCGCCGGTTTTTCCTTTTTAGGAAGGGTTTTCAGCGGTGTGAGGAATACGATCAGTTGTCTGCCTTCCATGGCAGCTTTTTTATCCGTTGTGGAAAATTCGGAGCACGCCTCCTGAAATTTTGTGACGACTTCCCGCCCAAGATCTTGGTGTGCCATTTCTCTGCCCTTAAAGCGCAAACAAACACGTACCTTGTTGCCGTCCTGCAAAAACTTGATGGCCCTGGCAACTTTCATGTCAAAGTCATGTTTGTCAATGCGGCAAGAAAGCTGCACTTCCTTGACTTCCACAGTCTGCTGCTTCTTCTTTTGTTCTTTCGCACGTTTGTCCTGCTCGTATCGAAATTTGCCGTAGTCCATTGCACGACACACCGGCGGAACAGCCTGCGGCGCAATACAAACCAAATCTACGCCTTTCTCATAAGCATAATCCTTTGCCTGTGCAAGACTTTTGATACCCATCTGTTCGCCCTGCTCATCCAAAAGCCGGACCTCTTTTGCACGGATATCGTCATTGATAAGAAGTTCTTTTGCGCTGATAGTTGGCACCCCCGATTTCAAATAATAAAAGCCTTGGCCGGACGAACCGGCACACTGTACCGCTGCCTGCTCATACAGGAAGCTACAATAAAAAAGTGCGGAACGAAAACTCCGCACAAATCCTATGCTCCTACACGAAACATACGCTTTATGAACCGATACGCAGCAGTCTGGCACGGTGAGAACGGAGTGTTCTGCTTCTTTTTACTTACATATTGTAGCATTACCGGGGTGAATTGTCAATACCCTAATAAAAAAATTTATAAGAAACGGCGTCCTCCTACAGAGGACGCCGTTTTCAATTTAAACAGAAAGCTGTTTTGTATCTTGTGCGTTTCGCATCCCTGCATAAATTCGATGAAAGGCCATCCATAAAAGCCATCCAATCACCGCTCCGACCAGATTCAGCAGAATATCGTCCACGTCAAAGGAACCGGTAGTCGTAACAAGCTGGATCGTCTCAAAAACGGTAATCACGCAATACTGTGTTAGAACGAACCATCCAAACCGCCTCATTTTTTCAAACAACACTGGAAGAAAAATTCCCATAAGCAAAAAAGGAAGCAGGTTCCCAAGCAAATTCCGTACGATAATGGAGTTGTTCATCATCCCGCTTGTTAAATTAGAGATGTAAAAGGATATCGTTGAAAATGGAATAAAATTTGTATGCGTATTTACATTACTGCGTCCATGTGCCGTATCCCATTCTGGAATGGAAGCGGTTGAAAAGAATCCATACCAGCATAAGCAAATACAAAATACTTACAGCAACGCATACCAGACGAAAGACTTTATCACGAGAATTTGATAATTTCATATTTGTTCAGTCCCTTTTAACAGTCCCTTAAAAATAATTTTTCCATTGCAATCAAATACTCTAATAGTATGCTAGTATGCAAAAATCATCAAAATTTGTCAATAAAATAAAAATTTATGCTTGCAATATGAAATGAATATTATTATACGAATGACTTCATCATTATGCGAAAAGCGCTACAGTAATAAATAGAGCCGGCGGGCTTTATCCACCGGCTCTATTTATTATCATCTAGGTTCAATCACCGGCCCGCTGCCGGAATACAGTCTTCTGTTAAAATCGATGGGATATGCTTGCTGCTGGATCCTGTCGAACACTGCCGCCAGTTCCGCTGCTGAAATTGGATTTCGTGCGCCATAATACGTATCGGTCTCTCCCGGGACTACATCATAAAAGCTCATTTTTTCTACCGGATAATACGACCATCGAGAAGGCGGCACATCCTGGTATTTGGCCTCATGGAAATCAATAGTATCCGGCAAAGCCAGAATACGATCAAAAATGGTTGCAAGCTCTTCCTTTGTCAAATTTTGACCAGGACCGAACTGGTTCTCGCCAATTCCCTCAATAATACCCCGACGGCGCAGCGCGTTGATCAGACCGCTGCCCCAGTAGTTTTCCGTATCAGAAAATGCTTCTCCTCCAGGTTCCGGCGTCAAACCAATTAAATCCCCAATAGCAACAGCCGCTTCTCCGCGGGTCAACTGTGTGTCCGCTGCTACAGGACGATTATTCCCGCTGCTGTTCAGTACTCCAAGAATCCGTTCCAAAATTTCCTCATTGACAGCTGGCGGTTGGGGAGCGGGAAGAGACGGACCGGGTACAGGCGGCGCTGTGCCTCCATTTAAAGCGGCGGAATAAAAGTCCCATATTTCCGGTATCTCCTGTCCCAGCGCCCAACTGCCCACACCCCGCAGATTTTCCTGGTCAATCGTCTCAAGCTTCCACCGGGTCGACTCCGGACTGTCGTACCAAATATCGTAAACGCCAGGCTGAAGCACACGCCCGCCCCAAATTCGCGGAAGCGGCTCCCCCTCTCGGATAATTACCGTTGCATTCGCGGACATTGTAGGTTGATCAAACCGAGTGGTAGCAGTATAATTGTCCAAAAGAAATTGCACGTCCTCCGCTGCAATACCGATACCGCCTGCCGGATCTCCAGTCTTCCAATATCGGCCATAAAAAGGAATTCCCATGACAATCTTATCTCTAGGAACTCCTTGATTCAAGGCATATTGAATGGATCCCTCAAAAAAATCGCTGCTGGCTACAGGACCAGGCGGGCTTCCCACATAGGATTCATCGTAAGCCATGATCATGAGATAATCCGCAATCGAAGCCAGGCGTGGATAATCATAAGAGCCCTGCCATCCTATTGTTAGATTATAAGGGTTGGCTGCCACTGCGACAGATAAAATTTTATCCGGGCCAAGAGCTTCTCGCACCGATTCCACAAAAGCGGTATACGCGTCTCTTTGCTGCTCGTTTACATTTTCAATATCGATGTTTACACCGTCTAAGCCATACTGTTCCACAGTCTTGGCAATTTGCTGACTTAAAGCCTGCCGATTGTTTAAAGCGGCTATTCCCCGGGCTCTATCCCAATGATTGGTGATAAAAGGAATCACCTGAATATTCTGTCGGTGCATTTCATTGATAAAATCTGTGTCGATCTTTTCTGCGGGAGAGATCAGCAGATTTCCGGCGTCATCTATTTCAAAATAGTCCGGATAAATTGTATGTATGGAATTATTGGTTCCCTCCAGCATTTTTTCATATGCTGCGCTGTTGCCGGCATATAAATACGTAAGACTTTCTCTTCCTTCTCTGGAAACGGGGGAAACAGAAGGTAGAATTGGCTCCGTCTCCTCCATCGGAAGATAAATTTCCTGCCCTACATAAATAGAATTCGGATCCCCAATCTGCGGATTGGCCTCTAATAGTTCTTCTATTGTTGTTCCTAGCCGCCTGGCAATCCCCCACATGGTGTCTCCCGCCTGCACCGTATAAGAAGCATCCAAATCAGCAAGCGTCGCAACAGTATCTGCAGGACCGCTTCTATATTGGCCGGCCAGCCGCATATACTCCTGCCCGCTTTTCTCATCGTCTTGCTGCATGCTGCGTATACTGCCGCGAATACGGGAACGACGAGTATCGTCAAACGCATGATACAATCCGTTCATTTCCCGTCTGCCTGCTAAAATTCGGGCTGCGCCTTCCGCGGCGGAACGAACAGGGACCATTTCCGAC
>CAJUIQ010000026.1:9852-23793 GCA_910586545.1 uncultured Eubacteriales bacterium | reverse complement strand
GACGCTCGTCACTACGCGCACGTTGACTGCCCGGGTCACGCCGACTACGTTAAGAACATGATTACCGGTGCTGCACAGATGGACGGTGCAATTCTGGTTGTTGCCGCTTCTGACGGTCCTATGCAGCAGACTCGTGAGCACATCCTGCTGGCTCGTCAGGTTGGCGTTCCCGCAATCGTTGTATTCATGAACAAAACTGACCTTGTTGACGATGAAGAGCTTCTGGAACTGGTTGAAATGGAAGTTCGTGAACTGCTGAACGAGTATGACTTCCCGGGCGACGATACTCCTATCATCAGAGGTTCCGCACGTGTTGCTCTGGAAGCTGGCAACGACGCTAGCGACGCTGCTTACGCTCCTATCTTTGAACTGATGAAGGCTGTTGACGAATTCATCCCCACACCTGAAAGAAAGTCTGATCTGGACTTCTTGATGCCTGTCGAGGACGTGTTCTCCATCTCCGGTCGTGGTACTGTTGCTACCGGTAGAGTTGAGCGTGGTACTGTTAAAGTATCCGATACTGTTGAAATCATCGGTCTGAGCGAAGAGAGAAAGTCCACCGTTATTACCGGTGTTGAAATGTTCCACAAGCTTTTGGATCAGGCTGAAGCCGGCGATAACATCGGTGCTCTGCTCCGTGGTGTTGCTAAAAATGAAATTGAGCGCGGTCAGGTTCTCTGCAAACCCGGCTCCATCAACCCTCACACAAAGTTTGTTGGCCAGGTTTACGTTCTGACTGAAAAAGAAGGCGGCCGTCAGAAACCCTTCTTCGCTGGTTACAGACCGCAGTTCTACTTCAGAACTACCGACGTTACTGGTACAATCAGCCTTCCCGCTGACGTTGACATGTGCCGCCCCGGCGACCACGTTGACATGACCGTAGAACTGATCACCCCTATCGCTATTGAAAAGGGTCTTCGTTTTGCTATCCGTGAAGGCGGCAGAACTGTTGGTTCCGGAGTTGTTTCCGAAATTCTGCAGTAATTTTTCTGCAATTCCAAACCCGGGCGATATGCCCGGGTTTGGTCCATACAATTAAATACTTATAATCTTTGGGGAATGGTGAAAATCCATACCGGCGGTGATGCAAATGCAAAGTCCGCGAACGTAGTGCTATGAATTTAGTACACGCCGAACAGGTGGAACTCCTGTACCGACAGTTACAGTCTGGATGAGAAAAGATTGCGGCAGCCCTGCTTTCTGCGTACACAGAAATTTTGGGGCTCCCTCTTCCCCTTTCCTTATTTAACCGGAAAGGATTTTTTATTATGAAAACATCATCTGATAAATTGCGTCGTCTCACTGCAGTCGCTATGTTTTGTGCACTGGCCTATATATGTATGTTCGTCTTTCGAATCAAGGTATCATTTCTTACCTTTGATGCAAAAGATGCGGTAATTGCCACCGGCGCCATGTTCTTCGGTCCCCTCACCGCATTGATTATGTCTGCCGCGGTCGCAGTTTTAGAATTGATTACCGTCAGCGACACCGGTCTTTACGGTTGCATTATGAACTTTATTTCCAGCGCCGCATTTTCCGTAACCGCGTCTCTTATCTACAAGTACAGAAGAAATCTTTCTGGCGCTATAACGGGTCTTGCCAGCGCGGTTCTTGCCGTAACTGCTTGCATGATGGGGGCCAACCTGCTGATTACCCCCTTCTATATGGGTGTTTCTATGCATGATGTGCAAGCTATGATTCCTACTCTTTTGCTACCCTTCAACCTGACAAAAGCATTTTTAAATGCATCCCTGGTTCTGTTGCTATATAAGCCAGTTACAAAAGCACTTCGTATTTCTGGGTTCATACATATGCCCAATCCCAAAACGCCTGCGAAAACCCGCAAAATTACCATTATAATTGCTATTGTAGCTATAGTTCTTGTTATAGCCAGCATTCTTGTGTTCATTACGCTGCTGAATGGACAATTTGAATTGTATAAAACGTAATACTGTACTTCTAGGGCAATTTATGAAATATACTTGCTTTTTTTCGTCAAATCATGTAAAATAAAGTAAGTTTTATAGAAAAGGAACGCTTGCTTATGATCGCCCCTCTGAAGGATATTCTGTATGTCTTTTTTTGCTCAATGCTTCCCATCATTGAACTGCGCGGTTCTATTATCTTGGGTGCAGGCTTAGGCCTCCCGTGGTGGTTGAACGCAATTGTAAGCATTATTGGTAATATGCTTCCCGTTCCTTTTATCCTTATTTTTATTCGGCGTATTCTGCATTGGATGGCACACACGAAAATTCCGTTTCTTTCCAAGGTTGCTCGTTGGATTGAAGAAAAAGCGCATAAGAACTCAAAAAAAGTTTTGCGCTACGCTACATTTGGATTATTCTTATTTGTAGCGCTCCCCCTCCCTGGAACGGGAGCGTGGACGGGAGCGTTGGTGGCCGCTATGCTGGATATGCGTATAAAAAATTCACTACCCGTAATCTTCCTTGGCGTGTTATGCGCATGTTTGATTATGACCCTAGCAAGTTACGGAATGGTGGGATTCCTGAGTTTTCTTACAAAAATATAAAAGTATAGTTTACAAGGAACTATACGCAGCCCGTTTCACGGTCTGCTAACAACAGGCGCTATGCTCTCTGTCGGGAGCATAGCGCCTGTTGTTTCGGGAGCTCAAAAAGGGGGGAAGCGCCGTTCATCTTGACCGTTGACTGGATTAACTGACTTTTCTATCCCTCTGACAATATAGAATCCAAGGCTACAAGGTCATTCTGCTCATAATGGTTGTGTCCCGGTAATTGCTTTTTGTACTTCCAACACTTGATTGCGTCCTCTAAGGTTCTTCCCGGATTATCTGTAAAAAAATCGCGGATATAGGTATTGTATTCAAATTGCTTATCAATCGTTGTTTTTTTGTTTTTCTTATCTTTGAGAATTTGATAGTAAGCAGCAATTGCTTCTCTGTAAGTTTTTCCGGCGTTACCCTTTAGCCATTTTTGAAAAGCTACATTAAAAGAAAAAGCGCTTCCTATATGTTCCTTAAAAAATGCTCTATGCCTTTCTGAGCAGACAAAGTTATCTTCAATCTGTGTATCTTCAGTAATATCTACTATTTTTGCTGCATTTTTCTTTACTGTCGTGGCGGGCATAACCTTACCAGTATCAAGAAAATATCCAATTCTATCTGATATTTCTATTTTCCCACCAGAAACAGGCAAACCATTTTTTCTGCAAAAGTCCACCAATTCTTCTTTCAAATAGTAGAATTCACGAAACGTCTTGCTGTCTAATAGTTTGTCTAAAGCAGGTCTTTCCATTATGTTATATCTCACTTTCAGTTCTAACTATTTCCGCATGCGCCGCGCACACACAGGTCCTTCAAGCGTTCTTAAATTGTCAAAGCCATGCTCCGCCTCCGCATATTCTGTCCTTACTCGTTAAAACCACATTGGCTTTTCATCTTTGAAATGTGGGATTTCACTTCCTTGATACGGGTCATATCGGGTTTCATTGCAGCCAAACTCTTTTAAGAAGCAAATTTTATCATCGTGTGTCCATTCGATAAGAGAAACACCGTCAAACGCTTCTACTCTCCCATCATTCATGGTATTTTTGAAATACCATTCAACAATTGTCTGATTTTCCTTGTGAAAATACTGCTTTATATCCCATTGAAGAACAGTTCCTCGTGTGTTCCATTCGTCAAACCACTGCTTGATTTTTTCAGAGCCTCTATACTCCGGCCCCCAACTTTCAATGTAAAGCGCATTGTCTGCAAATATATCCAATATGCCTAAATCGTTTTTTTGCAACCACATAGTAAACCACAGTTTAACGACTTCTTCTCTCTTTTTCATAATCATCGGCTCCTTCCCTTACTTGTTCTATTATATCACAAATTCGAGAGTGTGGAAATAGGGAGATTTTCAGCCGAAATTCCCACCACTTCCGCAAGTTGAGATTGCCCCCCATGTGGATGGAGGCTGCTTGAAAATCTGGCGGGCTTTTTTACCGCCCGTTAGCCGTTACCTTGTGTAGTCCCTTGTAAACCGACCTAATCTATTCGTGTCAAAAACAGGAGGCATTTGCCTCCTGTTTTTTATATAAGGAAGGGCTAGAGCAAGTGTATTTTTTATTTTAGTAAAATATTTCTCTGCCTGTTTTTCAACTGCATTACATAGCCGCAAATGTATAACGATGTCTGCGATGCCCATACTAGTTGGAGAGAAAATTACAAAATTGGAGGATACGGCAATGCTCTGCGACATGATTCTAAAGCACGCCAGCAGCACTTTGGCAGGACAAAAGGCTGGCAGTCTGTTCCGCATACCGCGTTCACTTTGGGACAGAAAAGCCTTGGCCTCTTTGCTTCATACGACGCAGCTAGTATGTGTTCCTGTACAGGTCTCCAATCAATCCATACTGGTATACCTATATAATTCCCAACTAGTGAAAAATATATTATCCGAAGTCGATAGCCGCTCCTATTTAATGCAGTTCGGATATTCCGAACATCCAGATAGAGCTTTGCAGGTTTTGCTGGAAAAGCTGGGAAAAGCACGCATTTTCCCCCATGAAATCGGCTTATTTTTAGGATATCCACTACAAGATGTGCGTGGCTATATAGAAAATAAGGGGCAAAACAGCTTATATACCGGATACTGGAAAGTATATCATGATGTGAAAGCAGCCAAGCAACAGTTTGCCCAGTATGATCTATGCAGGGATTTCTGTAAACGATGGCGCCAAGCAGGTGCATCTCCCTATGAAATTGTTCAATTATTTAAGAAATAACAAAAGCCGTGAAATTTTTATTTCACGGCTTTTTATGTTTTTCTTATGCTTCAGCTCCAGGTTCTTTACCCCCTAAAAGCTCTGTCACATATTCTTTCCACAGGTTTACAATAGAAGCGTTTGGAATCCATCCATTTTCAACAGTCAAACCTGTAGTTGCATCACTACCGGTGGGAATATAAGTGAGTTTCTTATAAGCATCGTTATTTTCTACTCGCTCACGCAAAGATCCATTATCCACATTTGCTTTAAATTCAGCAGCAGACATAGCGTCGATTTCTGCTTTGATCTGTCGGTTAAAAGCGTCAAATTCTTGCAGCAAGGCTTTGTTATCATCATTTTGATAACCACTGAATGACGAAGTAATCGGATAATAGGAATCCAAATTCTGCGCTTTAGCAGCATCCCAATAGTCAAGTTTTTTTCCATAATCCGGATAAGTAATAAACATATTACCTGTATCCATCAAATTCATCTTATACGCATCACTGAGCTGCACAATAATGCTGTTGTCTTCTTCATCATATTTCCAATGCGTTCCTTCAGCACCATACTGCAAAATAGTGCGCAGTTCCGTATTTGTGTTGAGCATCGTAATAATTTCCATGGAACGAGAAACATTCTTCGTATAGGAGCTTACGCCAAATACCGCTTTGCAGTATTCTTCTTTTGTTCCTCTAGGAGCCTGATGGATATTGATGTAATACTCATCTTCATACTGCGCAATCTCTTCAGGAGTCGCCTTGATAAAACCTACACCAAATTCGCCTACATTGTCTGCGGTAGAAACATGTCCCTGTTCAACATAGGATTTATACAGATAGGTATTCTGCGTAAAGTTAGAAATACTGAAAATATTCCGAAATACACTTTTTACATCTACATCATAAATACTGCTTTGCGTAATACGAGACGCCAAAACAGAAAATGTTTGCGGATCCTGACCGGACCAGTATTCATAATAGTTGGGCTCATACACACCATAAATCGGCGTAACGTCCTGATGATATGCTATAACATTTGATATAAACTTCTGCGCGCTTTCCAAAGTTGTAATCATATCCGGATTTTCATATTCTTCAGCAATTAGCCGCTTATTCACCAAAAAGTATGTGTATTCCCCTACCGCATGGTTATTGGGAATTCCATATGTAACGCCGTCAATCACAGCGGCATTTAAAAAGTCTGGATAAATATAGGACTTAAGTACTTTGGAGCTGCCTGCTAAATCTTCGTCCAGCGGAGATAGATACATATTATTTGCATAATACTCATAGTCCTCCAGTCCACGCATCAGAAAAATATCCATCTGTGTAGCTTCAACGTGAGGATACTGAGGCGCACTGGTAACAATCATACTGTATTCTGATTCTGTATCACTGGGCTTGGCAGTCGTTTGCGCCACCGTGGTGACGTCTCCTGTCACACCGTTTTTCGCGTTTTCAATTTCTTGCTTACGCTTTTCAATTTCAGCCTGCTCTTCCTCCGCAATGGTTTTTTCAATCGTATGAACGCGTTCTTTTACGGCTTCATCATACTCGTCCTCAGGAATTGCATAAAGCTTGATCGCCGTATCATACAAAGGCTGTGTAACCTTGTTGATTGCTTCTTCTGTCTGAGCAATTGCTTCCTCTGTTGTATCCGGGCTAGTAGGAACCCACAGCGTCAGCGTCATACTAGAGCGGGTGACAACTGCATTGTTATCGTCTTCTCCTGTAGTATCTGTACCTACGCTGGTACCGCCCTCGCTGTTTGCACAACCACTAAGCAAAATCCCGCTTGCAAGCATGGAAATACATAGCAGGATACATAAAAACTTATGTTTCATTAGGAACCCTCCTCAAGATATATGCATATGTAGCTTATTATATCTTTATTTTACACCATCCCCCATCCGCTGTCAAGCAAATTTTGGGTCAGAGAACAGTGTAAAAATATAGATTAACGGCTTGTTCATATGGATTGTGCGTTTGACACAGCAAGGGCATTCTATTTTTGTGATGTATGCCTTTTGTTATGCCATTATGCACATTTTTCTCCGCCTGTCCATGTGAGAATTACACAAATAAAATGAACGTGTCAACATTTCCCGACATCGCGTACAGGCGGTGAACTCCTTTCAATCGAGGAAGTCCTTTAACCGTTTAGATCTGCTGGGATGCCTCAATTTGCGCAGCGCCTTTGCCTCAATCTGGCGGATTCGCTCTCTTGTTATGTTAAACTCCTTGCCAACTTCCTCCAATGTATGAGTACGGCCATCGTTCAAGCCATAACGCAGCTTCAATATATGTTCTTCTCTTGGGGTCAGAGTATGAAGTACCTCGCGAATCTGCTCACGCAGCATAGCATAGGATGCGGCTTCCTGTGGCGCCGGAGAATCATCGTCTGGAATAAAATCTCCAAGGTGGCTGTCTTCTTCTTCACCAATCGGTGTTTCTAAAGATACCGGATCCTGAGCAATTTTCATAATTTCCCGCACCTTTTCTGGTGACATGCCAATCTTTTCCGCCACTTCGTCTGCTGATGCCTCATGCCCTAGCTCCTGGAGCAGCTGCCGTTGATAGCGGGATACCTTGTGAATTGTCTCCACCATGTGTACGGGGATACGGATGGTACGCGCCTGGTCGGCGATGGCACGGGTGATGGCCTGACGAATCCACCAGGTAGCATAGGTAGAAAACTTATACCCTTTGGTATAATCGAATTTTTCCACCGCCTTCATAAGGCCCAAATTCCCTTCCTGAATCAGATCCAGGAAAAACATCCCCTTCCCTACATAACGCTTAGCGATACTGACAACCAGACGCAGGTTGGCCTCAATCAACATCTGCTTGGCCTGCGGATCGCCCTGGGCCATTTTTTCCGCGACTTCCAACTCCTGCTCGGCATCCAGCAGCGGCACTTTTCCAATCTCTTTGAGATACATTCGTACTGGATCGTCAATTGTAAGCCCTTCCTGCTGGAGCATTTTCTCCATATCTTCGGCGCTCTCGTTTTGACCGACTTCCGTTTCAATCTCTTCAAATTCAGCTGGATTTTCATAGCTGATCACCTCAATGCCGCTAGCCTCAAGCTGATCGTAAATCCGTTCAATTTGATCGATATCATAGTCGGCAAATTCAATGGCCTCCATAATGTCTGAATTGGACAGGGAACCCTTTGCCTTGCCTTTTTCAATAAGTTCCTTAATGTCTAGTGTTTTCTTTTCCTGCTCCATTTTGTTCCTCCAAGTTATGTAAAGTTCGGGCTGTTTTTGCTTATTGTTCATTTCGTCGACGGGCAATCAGCGCTGCCAAATCATCCCCTGTACCGGCTTCTTTTTCCAAAATACGTACCGCTTCCTGCCGCAGTTTTTCCGCTGCGTCCATAAAAACAGTAACCCCATTGTCAGTCAGCTTACGGCGAGCCGCAGCATAAGAAGCCGCCTTAGATACCTCATCCTGAGAAAAGGCTTCGGATAGCATGGCAAAATTGAAGCCCCCCGCCAGGTGACATGCTAAAATGTGTCGAAACAATCTTTTGTTGAGATCAGTAAAAAAATCCTTCTCCGATAAAATCTGTTCTTTGCAGACTTTATCGATATACTCCGGGAAAGCCAACATCATTCCAAGGACTATATTTTCCAAAGTTTCAGATGCAGGCTCCCGCACTTTATCCGGATTGATCCGGTCAGATATGCCGGAAGTTTGTCGAATAAGCTGCGTCCGCCGCTCCTTTTTATAAGCAGAGGTCTTCTTTCTTATGATTCCCTCTACTTCCATTTTTATACTTTTTACGTCTAAATCCAATGTTTGCGCAGTTCGCTCAGCATATATGTCCCTTTCCACACGGGAAGGAAGCGCACTGATTGCCTCACAAAGAGAGCGCGCGGCCCGCACCTTCTCCTCTGGTTTTGCAATATCGAACCTTTGCAGGGTTTTCTCTATTTTATAATCAAAAGGGGCCTTGCTGCCGGACAGCACCTTGGAAAAGCTCTCCGCTCCATACCGTCTGATATATTCATCCGGATCCTTTGCCCCTGGAATACTTAAAATTCTTGCGTCCACACCGACTGCGTCTAAAAGACGCAAAGCCTTATCGGCTGCCCGCTGTCCCGCTTCGTCGCTGTCATAAGAAATAATCACTTTATCCGTATATTTTTTCATTATCCTGGACTGCTCCGGGGTAATCGCTGTGCCCAGAGTCGCCACGGCGTTCTGAAATCCTGCGGCATGAAGGGCGATCACATCCATATAACCTTCGCAAAGGATCAGTCCGTCAGACGCATGATTCTTTGCATAATTGAGGGCAAACAAATTCTTGCTTTTCTTGAAAGCCGGAGTATCCGCGGAGTTGAGATATTTCGGCTGTCCGTCTCCAAGTACTCGCCCGCCAAACGCAATTACATTGCCGGCGACATCAATAATGGGAAACATGACCCGCCCACGGAAGCAATCATAAATATTTTTTTCATCCCGTCTGCTCCGTTGACACAAATATCCTTCCGTCATTTCTTCATCTGTAAATCCCGCGCTTTGCAAATGGTCTCGCAACGCACGGAAACTATCCGGTGCAAATCCAAGGCCAAATCGCTTCACAACACTGCCGGAAAGTCCTCGGGCCGCAAGATACGCCCTCCCTCCCTCTCCGGCGGGTCCGGACAGCTGATTCCTAAAAAACTTTGCTGCCGCAAGATTCATTTGAAGAACTCTCGCCCGCGTCACTCCGCCAGAATCTCTATCGTCATCTTCGGGAAGCGAAACGCCGCAGCGATCCGCCAAAAATCGCAGCGCTGGGACATAGTCCAGATTTTCCATACGCATGATGAAGCTGACTACATCTCCGCCGGCGCCACAACCAAAACAGTAAAAGTGCCCTCCTTCTCCTGTATATACAGTAAAAGACGGCGTCTTTTCACTGTGGAAGGGACAACAGGCTTTTAAATTGGAGCCTGCTCGCTTCAACGCAACATAGGAGCCGATCACGTCTTCTATATTATTTCGGAATTTTAGATCCTCAATTACACCTGCAGGTATCATCTATTATGATCCCTTTCCTTAAAACCCTTCTAAAATCGGTTTATGCAAAAACCGCTTGTCAGTATTCCACCGGCGTTTGCCAAACGGCGGGAATAAATAATTTTTTATATGTATCAATAGCAAAACGATCCGTCATGCTGGATATGTAATCACACACGCACCGCTCTACTGGTTCATTTTTTGTATTTTTAAAATAATATGGGGACATTTTGTCCGGATTTTTCACAAAATATCGGAAAAGCGCTTCCAAAAGTGTCTGGGCTTTCGCCTCTTCTCCTTTTGCTATCGGATTGCGGTATACGGCCTCAAAAAGAAAATTTCGTAAATCGTTCATCGCTTTGCCAACTGCGGGCGTGATAGAAATGTCAGGCTCTCCATGACTGGCCTCAATCACCGCAGTTACCATAGTATTGATTCTCTCACCATGTCCACGGCCAAGCACTTCTAAAATAGGAGCTGGAATATCGTCTAAAGACAAGATACCTGCCCTGCACGCATCGTCGATGTCATGATTAATATAGGCGATTCGATCTGCAAACTTGAGAATGCGGCCCTCTAAAGTAGCGGCCTGACAATCGCCGGAGTGGTTTACAATTGCATCCCGTACTTCCCAGGTCAGGTTCAGTCCCTTTCCGTCTTTCTCCAGCTTTTCCACGACACGCAGGCTTTGCTTATAGTGGGTAAAGTTCTTATCATAACAAGACTGCATAACAATCTCACCCGCGTGCCCAAAGGGAGTGTGTCCAAGGTCGTGTCCAAGCGCCCCCGCCTCGCACAAATCTTCATTCAAAAGCAGGGCGCGGCATATGATCCGGGCAATCTGCGCAACCTCCAAAGTATGCGTCAAACGGGTGCGGTAATGCTCGTCTACTGGAAATAAAAAAACCTGGGTCTTATGCATAAGACGGCGAAAAGCTTTGGAATGGATGATCCGATCCCTGTCCCGCTGAAACTCTGTCCGGTTCTGGCAGGGTACATATGGATGTTCCCTACCGCGGGTATTACAGGTTAAAAATGCATAGGGAGACAAATTTTGCTTTTCACGCTCACAAAATAAATCTGCAACTGTCATGATGTTCTCCTTTCTGCTTACTGGCAGGTGGTTCGAACATAAATCTACTTATAATATACGCACAAAATTGCTTTTTTACTTTTTTCGACTGGTACGACACAAAATATTTACAAATAGCGCCGAACTAAAGTGCTCCCGCATCTTTAGACGCTCTTTCTTCTATGCGAAGCTGCACAACGCTTCCTTTACCCGCACTCACTTCCCGAACCAAATCTTCTACAAGTGAAACCCGGTCCGCTTCAATGGCTGCGATAATCTCCACATCGCTGCCAAATACGGCATCGTCCTCGAGTGCTCCCAGCGCGGCGAGCTGTACGGAAAGCTTCTGATAGGCGCTGTATCCACAGCAAATTTTCAAAACAGCAAACGCCTCCATAGAGGCAAATCCCGCGGCGTCCAATGCTGCCTTTGCCGCGGCGGAATAGGCCCGCACAAGTCCCCCTGCTCCAAGCAGTGTGCCGCCGAAATACCGGGTAACCACTACACACAGGTCCGTAGCGTTAGACATTTTTAATACATTCAATACCGGAATCCCTGCGGTGCCTTGCGGTTCTCCATCGTCAGAATATCGGGCATGGGTTCCGCCGTCTATATAATAAGCCCAAACATTGTGCGTTGCATCCTTATACAGAGCCTTGCGGGACGCCACAATTTCCTGTGCCTCTTTCTCGTTTTGCACCGGGGCAGCGTATCCGATAAAACGGGAACGTTTTTCTTCTATTTCCGCTTGTGCTGCTCCCGCCAGCGTAATTCGTTTTTTCCCTGTTTCCACATCTACACCTCTGGGTTAATCTCATATGCCGCAAAACGTCCCTGCAGCTTCTTGTCACCCAGCAGGGTAACATATATTCCGTTCTCTTGGTATTCTACCTGAACATTTTCCCCGGCACCATACAGTTCACTGAGTTTATCTCCCGCGCTGGCTGGCAGCAACAGCCGCATTCTCCTTTTATCAAGACCAGCAATTTGCTCCAGCTTTTCAGACAGTGTATCCAGCCCCTCTCCTGTTTTAGCGGAAACGAATACAAATTCCCCTTTAGAACCGCCAGCTATTTGCTGCATTTCCGTAATTTTATCAGCGTCTTCAACCTGATCACATTTATTAAACACAAATAATGTCGGTTTTCCCGCCGCGCCTAGTTCTTCCAACAGTTTTTCTGTAACCGCAATCTGTTTTACGCAGTCGGCGTCGGAGACGTCGCAAACGATCATCAAAATATCAGCCCAAACAGCTTCGTCCAAGGTACTTTTGAAAGCTTTAATCAAATGATGGGGAAGATTGCGGATAAATCCAACCGTATCCGTTAGGAGAATCTTTGTTCCCTGCGGCAGCAAAAACTGCCGGGTTGTTGGATCCAATGTTGCAAACAACTTGTCCTCGGCGAAAATGCCTGCATCGGTAAGCGCATTCATTAAGGTAGATTTTCCCGCGTTGGTATACCCCACTATGGCACATTTGCATACGCCGGACCGCTCTCTTGCGCTGCGAATGGTATTTCTGTTTTTTTCCACGCGGCGCAGTTCTTCTTCCAAATGTAATACTCTGGATTTTAGCCGCCGTCGGTCGATTTCCAGTTTTGATTCTCCAGGCCCTCTGGTACCAATACCGCCTCCAAGCCGGGACAAAGCCTTTCCTTTTCCCATAAGTCTGGGGGCGGTATATTTCAGCTGCGCCAATTCTACCTGTAGTCGGCCCTCCGCGCTGCTGGCCCGGGACGCAAAAATATCTAATATTAAAATACTTCTGTCTATTACAGAAACCTCTGTCTCCATCGCATCCTCAATGGCACGAATCTGCGAGGGGGTCAATTCAAAGTCAAACACCGCCATCTGCGCGCCGGTATTTTTACAAGTATCGGACAGCTCCTGAATTTTCCCGCTGCCAATGCCAAAGCGGCTGTCCGCTGACGGCCGCAGCTGGGTAATCATACCTGCCACCTGTCCCCCTGCCGTATCCAAAAGCCTGGCAAGCTCCGCCAGAGAGACAAGACAATCCTCCTCTTCCCCTTGCGGATAAATAGACACCAACACTGCCCGACGCGCCGGTTGGTGTTCTGCAGCTTCCTGTAGCTTTTTTTCCATATACACGTTTCCTTTCCAGATGTAGGTATAAAAAACGAAAAAACCGGACCAGGCGGTAAGGCCGCCTCGTCCGGAATCGGTGATGCTGTTTATTTGCTTGCTTCAAGACGACGCTTGAACTTGTCAACCCGTCCGCCGGAATCTACAAACTTCTGCTTTCCGGTAAAGAAGGGATGGCACTTGGAGCAAATTTCAACACGGACCTCACCGTTCGCGTCGCTCTTTGTAGAGCGGGTAACAGCCGTAGCGCCGCATGCGCAACGGATTGTTACTTCTTTGTAATCGGGATGAATTCCTGCTTTCATTTCGCGTACATGCCTTTCTCTTAAATTACGGAAGACAGTCTCATGCCATCTTGGACATCGGAACGCTTCCGGCTCTTCACAGTAGCTTTAATTTTATCACTAAGTTGTCCCTATGTCAATACCTTTTGCAAAAAAACAAAACTTTTTCAGATTCGTGTTCCAATTTCTTCCCGCAAGCGGCCTATAATCTTTTTTTCCAAACGGGATATATACGATTGAGAAATTCCCAGCATGTCCGCTACTTCCTTTTGCGTGCGTTCCCTGCCGCCGCCAAGACCATAACGCAGCTTAATAATTAGCCTCTCACGCTGGTCCAGTTCCGCCACCGCCGCGTGCAGAATACGCTCATCCTCATCCTTTTCCAAATTTTGACTGATACTGTCTGCATCGCTCCCTAAAAGATCGGATAAAAGCAATTCGTTACCATCCCAATCGGTATTCAGGGGTTCATCAATAGAAATATCTCCTCGATGTCCCGCATTTTTCCGAATATACATTAAAATTTCGTTTTCGATACACCGGGAAGCATATGTAGCCAGTTTAATATTTTTATCTGGTTTATAGGTGTTGATGGCTTTGATCAGCCCAATTGTACCGATAGAAATTAAATCCTCTATTCCCGTTCCAGTATTTTCAAATTTTCTGGCAATATATACTACAAGCCGCAGATTGTGTTCAATGAGCACCTTGCACATGCTTCGGTCTTCCACAA
>CAJUIQ010000026.1:0-9840 GCA_910586545.1 uncultured Eubacteriales bacterium | reverse complement strand
TGCGCTTCCTCTTCCTGAGAAAGGGGCGCGGGAAGCGTCTCCGGACCATTTATGTAAAAGTCGTTGCCCTCCGGGCTTTCCGACGCCAAATATGCCGCAATCCGCTTGAGCTGCATCCAAACACTTTTTACCGTTTTTCCAATTTGCATAATTTGTACCTTCCCTTTCACCGGAATAAGTTTATCTTTTACGAAGCAATAGACGCCGGCGCTGTAGCCGGGAATCCTCCAAAATATACAGCGGTACAGTCGGAGAGGGCTATCAAACACTGCACGCTCTCCTCGCGCCGCCCGCTGCCCGTCGTCACCTTATCCGGACGAAAGGCAGCACAAAGGCTCCCACCAGTACTGTTCTTAATCGGAATAAGCCGAAACCGAATCCCGCTATTTGAAAGTTTTTCTGCATCGCATGTTAGCAGTGCACGTGTATTTTCACTGCCTACAAGCTTTTTTCCCAGGGCGGCAGACAGCAAAATCACCGGATCTCCCGAAATAGGATCCCGCATCAAATTTCCACTGTCGCACAATGCGTCAAAGCGGATATGATTGCCGGCAAACTCAATGCGCACAGGAAGCGGCCCGGCGCCTTTCTTCGCCGTGATCAGACGTACCGTAATGTATACCGCCCCGACAGCGGCAGCGGCAGCGCCAATCCAAACGCTCCCGCCCTCTGTGGTATGTAGTAAATTCCCGCCCCTTCCCAGAGACAAAACCGCCGTCATTAATCCGCCAAGCAGGGCTCCGCACCCCCAGATCAGAGCGCTTTGTTTCAAGATTCCCCGCATCCCCCCGCATTTTCCAAAGGATATCAGACACATGATAAAGCTTGCCACTGCTGCTGATATGTACTGCCAAAATCCATGTATCCCGGCGACTATACTGACGACCGCATATATTCCACCCAAAGCGGCAGCAGCAGACATGCGCAGCGCACGCCGGGGCTTACATCCCAACAGAGCAGCTGCCCACAAAGAAATGAAATCCATACTGAAATTAATAGCAAACAGCACATCCGCATACAATACGGTTTCCAGCGTGCTCACCTCCTCCTAGGACAACATATGCCCGTCCATTCTCAAAATTCACGGCATTGCTGGTTCACTATATGCCGCATATGTATTTGTTATGTCTGCATATAGTATAAGAAAATCCTACACCCAATTTTGTCGGCAAGTGGTGTATAAAAATACATTTTTACCAACAGACTTTCCTTTTTTATGTAAAAAACAGGCCCTTTTCCCCAGTTTGTCCCTGTCTTTTCTGTTCTATTTTGTCTAAATATTGAATAAATTACAAATATATATTGACAGAAGCAATTTGGAACGGTAAAATATTAAAGTGTGAAATTACTATAAATATTTATGGAAAGGTTTGGAAAACTTATGAAAAAGTTACTTACCATTGTGATGGCCGCAGTTTTGCTGTTTGGTCTTGTATCCTGCGCGAACAAGGATGCCGGAACGGATGCAGATAAAGACAGCGGCGACACGTCCAAAACAGATGAGGCAGGCTACACGCTTCTTAACGACGGTGTTTTAACAATCGGTTCTGAAATCGGTTACCCGCCTTATGAGATGTATGCAGAAGATAACGTAACGCCCATTGGCTATGATATTGATCTGGCAAACGAACTTGGACGGCGTTTGGGACTGGACATTAACTTTATTAACACAAGCTTTGATATAATTGCCGAAAATCTGGGCGCAAACTATGATGTTATTATCTCCGGATATACGATCAATGAGAAAAGATTGGAGCAGATGCTCTTCTCCGATCCCTACATTGATAACTACCAGGCGATTGTAGTACGCGCAGACAGCGACTGGACCGCTGATTCTCTCACTGATATCGACGGTCATTCTATCGCTTTTCAGAAAGGCACCACTACAGACGAAATTGTAGATGACCTCATCGCTACCGGTTCTGTAAAATGTACCCCTTCGCCAAATGAAAAAATTCTCACCTGCTTCCAGCAGCTTTCCAACGGAGAAGTGGACATGGTCGTTTGCGACAGTACCGTAGCAGACGTGCATCTGGCATCCAACAGCGATGCGTACAAGGTTATCTATGTGGACCAAACTTCTCCTGAACAGTTCGGTATCGGTATCCCCAAAAGCAATCCCGAACTGCAGAAGGCCATTAATGAGATTCTTGCCGACCTGAAAGAAGAAGGCTTCTTCGACGAGTTGAACGCTACTTGGTTCGGTAGCAATTCCGAAGACTAAAAACTAATGCAGTAAAGCGGCACATAGATTGCCTCTATGTGCCGCTTTCATCATAGTATGAGAGGTTTCCCAATTCCATATCGTGAGGTGTCACTTTTGAAAAAAGGAAAAAATTTTTTTATATGCCTCGGCATATTAATCGCCTCTGCCCTTCTGGCATGGGCCAGCTATTTTGCGTTTTCCCGTGCAGGTCTGTCTGAAAGTATCGCCCCGCCGATTATCGTATTTGTAATTCTCTTCACCCTGATCTCCGGAATCGTTTCCCGCTGGGTGCCAGATTCTACTTTCCTGCACTTTTTCTATTTCCCTCACTGGGAAAAGAAAAACAAAGTCTTGATATGCGCACTAATCGTCTTGTTCGTCGTTGCTACCGTGCTGTGCGCCTGGAAGCCTACTAAAGCAGAAATGATTGAGATGGCCTCCGAGCAGGTACGCAATGAGTTAAAAGCAGACGAGGAGCGTAATATTAAGCGGGTATCCGTTACCTATCAGTCTCTATATTTTATCAATTATGTTTCTTTCCAATCCACTACAGGGGAATTCAGCGAAAAACATGTTGGTTTTGCAGGTGAAATTTACAGCGCCGACGAGGGCGCTATGAAAACTGTAGGCAACTTTGTCAGCTATACGTATCGGATGCTTGGCTGTGAGCAATCTGTTTTGTACGGAGTAAAGCTGACTGTATTTCTCACCGCTGCATCCGTAGCCTGCGGACTGATCATCAGCATATTTTTGGCGCTGGGTAAAATCTCTCGTTTCAAGCTCCTCAGCAAAATCTGCAGCGGATACATATTCTTCTTCCGTGGGACTCCCCTGTTGATCCAGCTATTCTGTGTATATTTAGCTATCCCAGGAATGGTTCAGGGATTCAGCTGGAAAAACTTTGCTCAATCCTTGTTCCCATCCGTAGGTGCGGAAGCTGTGTATTATGGCGCGTTTATCGCCGCGTTTATCGCCTTTTCTCTCAATAGCGCAGCATACTGCGCGGAAATTGTTCGAGCTGCTATTCAGTCGATTGATAAAGGGCAAAACGAGGCTGCCAAAGCATTGGGTATGAGCTATGGACAGACTATGTCTAAAATCATTATTCCTCAGTCTCTGGGACGGTTAGTTCCTCCGGTAGCCAACGAGTTTATTATGGTGCTTAAAGACGCATCTCTGGTATTTGCAATATCTCTGCAGGATATTACTACCATATCGAAAAATATTGCTACAAATGAAGGCTCCTTTATCGTGTTCCTTCCTGCGCTGATCTTGTTTTTGATTGTAACCGCATTCTTCTCCATAATCTTTAACAAACTAGAAAAGTATTTTTCCAAATATTATTAAGGAGGGTAGATCATGTCTATTATACGTACAGAACATGTCAGCAAAAGTTTTGGTAAGCTGGAAGTACTGAAGGATATTAACCTGACAGTTGATGCTGGCGAAGTCGTCTGCATTATCGGCCCTTCCGGCGCTGGAAAATCTACTTATCTTCGTTCCCTGAATCAACTGGAGAAAATCACCAGCGGAAAAATTTATATTGATGAACAACTGCTGCTCCATCGGGAAAAGGATCATACCGTTGAACGGATTGATGCTGCCACACAAAAGAAGCTTCTGCTGGAAATGGGTATGGTATTTCAGCGATTTAATCTGTTCCCCCATAAAACGGTGCTGGAAAATATTATGCTGGCGCCGCTGACTGTAAAAAAAATGAAGCCGGATGAATGCAAGGCACTGTCTCTAGAACTGCTGGACAGAGTCGGCCTTTCCGACAAGGCGGATCAATTTCCCAGTCGCCTTTCCGGTGGGCAGCAGCAGCGCGTAGCCATTGCTCGCGCCCTTGCCATGCAGCCCAAAATCATGCTGTTCGACGAGCCCACCTCTGCCCTGGATCCGGAACTGGTGGGAGAAGTACTGACTGTAATGAAACAGCTGGCTGATGAAGGTATGACTATGCTGGTCGTCACCCATGAAATGGGATTTGCCAGAGAGGTAGCAGACCGGGTGGTATTTATGTGCGATGGAATATTGGCAGTAGACGCTCCGCCCCAAGAAGTTTTTGAAAATCCAGAAAATGAACGGTTGCGGGCGTTTCTTGGAAAAGTGTTGTAAATGAAAAAGAGGATGGAAAACCATCCTCTTTTTCATTTTTCACCTACAATGACAATGAACCTACAGTCTCCTTTGCGGAAGCGATCTCTCATACGGCTGTTTTGCTCAAAAAAGGGAATGCTCATGGCATTCCCTTTTCTCATATTACAAATATTTCTGAACCGTTTCCGATGCGTTTTCTACCGCCAGAGAACATGTCAGCACACAATTTACATTGGATCTGGATGTAAGCATATCCAGCATTCCTAAAAACTGGTCAAACGCAGCAATATCATCGCCGCAAATCTTCAGCGCCGAGTCTATATACAAATCGGTCACATCGTGATTGCTTGCCAGAATACCGGCTACAAAACCATAAAGTGAAGCGGCATCTGCAACACCAAAATACTCTGTATCTATCAACCTGCATTGATAATTCACATCAAACTTCAGTTTATCGCCTTTTTCAATACAAACTACAGACCCTTGAGACGATTTGAGAGAGGCATTTACCAGATTAATCAATTGTTTTGTCTTGCCAGTACCCTTCACTCCAATGATCAGCTTCAGCATAGCGATTCCTCCGTGATTCTAACAGAATATATAGCACACAGATGTATCTCATCTGTACAAGTATAGTATACAGCACTCTGACTAGAAATGCAAGCAAAAACCAAAGTTTTTTGTGAATATTTTCAAAATATTTCTGCGTTATATTATATCATAATTTTGGACTGCACGAAGTACAGTCGGCCGCGATAGCGGAGGCAGGCGGCAACGCCGGTGCAAATCAGTCATCAATAGATGACTTTCAGCTATTATTTCATCTGTTGTTCCAGCAATGTACGCAGTGCATCCAAAGAAGGATCCGGTTTACCCAACAGTGCAAACATGTTGGACTTGTAAGCCTCCACGCCCGGTTGGTTAAAGGGATTTACGCCCAGCGTATATCCAGACACGCCACAAGCCAGTTCAAAGAAATATGCCAAATAGCCAAAGCTGTAAGCGCTTCTATCAGGAATTTCCAAAACAATGTTGGGCACGCCGCCGTCAGAATGGGCGCAAAGGGTAGCCTCCATCGCGCAACGGTTGATATCATGAAGATCCTTACCGGAAAGGAAATTCATTCCATCAGCATCCTCCAGATCCATAGGAACAGGCACCTTATCGGCAGAAGCGTGAACGTCTAATACGGTTTCAAAAATATTACGCATACCCTGCTGAATCAATTGGCCGAGGGAATGCAGATCCGTAGAGAAAATCACAGACGCTGGGAACAACCCCTTCTGATCCTTTCCTTCTGATTCGCCGAATAGCTGTTTCCACCACTCGCCAAACATCTGCAGGCTAGGTTCATATGCTGCCAAAATTTCCGTTACCTTGCCGGCCCGATACAGTATGTTTCTATATGCCGCATATTTCAGACAGTCATTTTCTGCAAAAGGAGCCGTTGTATATGCATGCATTGCGTCTGCAGCTCCCCGGAGCATATCGTCCGTATTGATGCCGCATACTGCAATAGGCAAAAGTCCTACAGCGGTAAGTACAGAATATCTGCCGCCGATATCATCCGGGATTACAAAGGTTTCGTATCCCTTACTGTCGGAAAACTCCTTCAGCTTGCCACGTTTTTTATCTGTAGTGACAAAAATACGCTCTCTAGCGCCCTTCTCTCCATATTTCTTTTCCAAAAGCTCACGGAAAATACGGAAAGCAACAGCGGGTTCCGTCGTGGTTCCAGATTTAGATACTACATTTACGCAGATATCCTTTCCTTCACAAAGACGCAGCGTATCCGCAAGGGCAGAAGCAGAAATGCTGTTACCGGCAAAGTAAATCTCCGGTGCATCTCCGTGCAGGCTGTTATAATAGTTGCCGCGCACAAATTCGATGGCTGCCCGGGCTCCCAGATAAGAACCACCAATTCCAATCACAATCAGCACATCGCAGCTCTTTCTGATCTTTTCCGCCGCCGCCTGAATCCGTGCATATTCTTCTTTATCATAATCTACAGGACGGCGGATCCATCCCAAAAAGTCTGATCCCAGTCCGTCGCCCCGGCGCAGTGTTTCAAAAGCCGTTTCCACCTGAGGACGAATTCCTTCCATTTCCTCAGCGGACACATAGCGCCGAATGAATTTATCATTCAGTCTAATAGACATACTTTACTTCCTCCGTCATAATATACTTCTACTATATATAATACAGTAATTCGACAGAGATTGCAAGATTGTCCGACTTAAAATTTTAATACAGGCAAAACTTTTTTAACATGTTCACAAGAATTCCACCGTACCCGATTTTCTTCACCGTATCTGCGGCCAGAATATTTGTCTCTCCAAGCTCTTCCCCATCGCAGACATACTTTACTTTTCCGATTACATCGCCCTCCTTCACTGGTGCGTTTACCGAATCATCCAGCTGTATCTGCGCCTCCACATTTTTTTCTTTTCCTTTGGGCAGCAATACAGAAAAGCTGCCTTTATTCAAAGGAACAGAAGATGCTATGCCTCCTAGTACCTTGATTTCTCCGGCGTCGCCTCCTTCATCCGTATACACAGTATAATTGGCAAAGCCCCAGTCCAGCAGCTGCGTTGCCGACGCATTACGGATATCCCTGGTTTCGCTACCCATAATTACTGCAATCAGATGCATTCCATCTCGACAGGCTGTCGCGCTGATACAAAAACCCGCCTTAGAGGTAGACCCTGTTTTCAGGCCAGTGGCACCACTGTAAAAACGGATCAGCCGATTGGTATTGGATAACCCAAAGGCACCGTCTCGGATCGTATCCATCCAAATAGAACTATACTGGAGGATCAGGGGATGCTTGGTAATCAATTCCCTGGATACTAACGCAATATCTAATGCACTGAGAGTATGATTTTCCACATCGTCATCTAGTCCAGTTACGTTTTCAAAATGGGTATTTTCCATTCCGAGCTCCGCAGCCCTCTCATTCATTCGGTTGACAAATGCTTCTTCACTGCCGCACACCTTCTCCGCTAATGCCACTGCAGCATCGTTGGCCGATGCAACCACAACGCTTTTTAGAAGATCCTCAGCGGACATTTCTTCAAAGGGTTCCAGATATACCTGCGATCCTCCCATAGAGGCCGCATATTCACTGACGCTTACTTTGTCCTGCAAAGACAGATTTCCGCTGTCAATCGCTTCCAAAATCAAAAGCAGAGTCATTACCTTGGTAACAGAGGCCGGCGGCAGCGCATCATTTGCGTTCTTGGCATATAAAACCGTGCCTGTATAGGCGTCCATCAGCACCGCGCTTTTCGCATTGACGTCAAAGGGCTTGATATCCTCTTGGGACACTGCCCGTGGCGCCATAGTTAGAACCGGTAGAAGCAGAAGCAGCGCCGTCCATATAGAAATCCACTTTTTCATAGAGCCTCCAAGTACTTATAATAATACAGAATTTCTTCCTCTGAAAGAATATATGCAGGAGAATGTCTGGAATATGCGTCTCGTCCGATGAAAGGATTAAATGAAGTGGCCGCCTTGACATTGCCTGCAATTTATAGTATGATAATTATATATGTCATCCGGATAGATCACTTGGATAGACAGGAAAGGTAAGTATCATATGACAGATGAAATAAAGGAAATTCTGAAAGGCGCAACAGTGCAAGGCAAATTTCTCATGTATAAGGAACGTCCCCTTGTGCGGGAAGGCAACACGCTCCTGTACGGCAATATGGATGACGAGTATATTCTCCAGTTGATTATCATGAATGAAAAGGAAGCAGATGGCAAAACCGTACCGGATAAAATCATTATTCAAATTATGAAAACAAATCCGTCTTTATCCGACGGGGATAGAATCGTTAAGCAGGAGCTGCGTTCCGGCCTATATGAAGCCTTTGAGCTTGGCATGATTTGGTTGGAACGCCTGATCGGCGAATAAGGGAGGCCCTTTTTGAAAGTAAGGAAATTTATTCTTCCCCTTTTGGCCGCAGCCCTTCTCTTCTTACCCTCCTGCAAGAAAAACGAGGTCGAAGAGGAAACGACGATTGATACCATAGAGGAAGAAGTCACAACAGAGTCGCCGGATCATGGAAAACCAGCATATACACACCCTCTTACAGGCCTTGCCTGTGAAACGGATTTGTCCGGTGTTCGTCCCATTTCCATTATGATCAATAACATAAAAGCGTCCCTTCCCCAGGAAGGCGTAGCGCAGGCGGATATCTTGTATGAGTGTCTTGCGGAAGGTGGGATCACACGCCTAATGGGTATTATCACAGATTACAGTGATCTTACCCAAATCGGTTCCGTACGCAGCGCCAGAGACTATTATATCGATTATGCCAATGGATACGACTGTATTTTCTTCCATGCGGGAGGAAGTGATTACGCCTATAATACAATGGCTTCCAGAGGCACGGATCATGTAGACGGGGTGCAAGGTCCCAGCTATTTGTATACAGGAACAGGTACTTTTATCCGAGATCCAGAGCGCTTGAAAACCTACAGTTCTGAACATACGCTGATGCTTCAAAATGGAGCGGGCATCCAAGCCGCCATTGATTATTATGATTACCGCACACAGGTGCGGGAAGCCAATGCAGTTCCCATGCAGTTTGCTCCATGGGGTGAAACCATAGCCCTGGAACAGCCGGCATCAGAAGTGTCTGTAGCTATGTCGACCATTCAAAAGGTAAAATATACGTATGATGCAAACGCAGGTGTATATCTCCGATTTCAGTATGACGGTATGCCCCATATAGATAGTACCACAGGAGAGCAGCTGGCCTTTGCCAACATATTGCTTTTATCTGCAGAATGTGGAGGAATCACCGGCGACGAAAAAGGTCGGATTTGGATGGAAACCACCGGCAGCAGCAATGGCTGGTATATTACCGGGGGGACCTGCGCACCGATCACCTGGAAAAAAGAAAATTGTGATAGTGTGATGCGTTTTTACTATACGGACGGTAGCGAAGTAGCGTTTAATCGAGGAAAAACGATGATCAATATTGTTCCATCCTATAATATGGACACAATTACATTTCAGTAAAAAAGAGCGCCGTAGGCGCTCTTTTTATCATCATTATATCATAATTCAGCCCGATTTATAACGCCTGAAAACCCCGATATTTTCAGGGTTGTTCAATATATAATTCGATAAGGAACTTCATGAAAACGTGACAATTAGTAACAAATTAGTAACTAAAACGTCCTATTTTATCCTACCTTCACATATCCAATCTTAATGTCTACGTGTACCTTAGTACCCTTCTTAACATTTTCATACAGCCACTTTCCTGTATCACCATGGCCGGAGAGCACGCACCCCCCTGCAGGTACTGAACTGTTCCCCTCACCGTATACCGCATCCGATATAGCTACACTGTTTACAATGCACACCTCAAACCCGTACGAATTTGTCCCAGTCCTTCCCTTTGTATAGGCAATCAGCTGGTTCTCTCCTCTTCCTGTATTGATCCCGTCAAAGCTCTTGTAACAAGCCTTTACTGCCTTTACATTGCCGTCATAAATCCCTACTTGGTATCCTTCTC
>CAJUIQ010000025.1 GCA_910586545.1 uncultured Eubacteriales bacterium | reverse complement strand
AAGAGTTATGCAAAATCAATCAGGAGCGTCAACTGGAAGAAAATAAAATTATGGAGCAGGCTTTTGCCCGTATCGTTGGGGATAAGGAGCTTATCCATGATCCGGTAATTGTTTTGTCAGATGAAAGCTGGCATCACGGAATTATTGGGATTGTCGCATCCAGAATTGCGGAGAAATACGGGAAACCCTGCATTTTGATTTCCTTTGACAATGGAGAAGGAGTGCAAGGAGATACCGGAAAGGGAAGCGGCAGAAGCGTTAAAGGAATGAATCTGGTAGAAGCGCTGACCCATTGTGCAGATTTACTGATCAAATATGGCGGCCATGAATTGGCTGCGGGACTTTCTGTCAGTAGAAATAATCTTGCTGCGTTTCGCAGGCGGATCAATGATTACGCTAGAGGGTGCTTCTCAGAAAAAGAACAGGCGCCTGTGCTGGAAGCAGAATGTGAACTGATTCCTGCCGACGTACATATGACGCAAGCAGCGGAACTGTATCGCCTGGAACCTTTTGGAGTATCGAATCCGGTGCCCTTATTTGTAATGCGGGATATGCGGCTTGCTTCTGTTGCGGGGGTAGGCGGCGGTAAGCATGCCAAAATGACTCTCACAAAGGACACGCTGGTGATTACGGCCATGTTTTTTAGAAGATCCCCGGAGGAATTGGATTTGTACGAAGGGGACAGCGTGGATGTTTTGTTTCAGTTGGACATCAACGCATATCAGAATGTGAAAAATCTGCAGTTTATTGTGAAAGACATACGGCTCAGCGATGCAAGCGCATTGGCGTATGAAAACGAACGGCAGCTTTATTTGGCACTAAGCAGCGGAGAGGAACGGATGCATTGGACACGTCAGGAGGCAGAAAGTATCGTTCCTTCCAGAGAGGATCTGGGCGCTTTGTATAATCTTATAAAAAAAGAGCTGCGTCTGGAGCACGATACCTTTAGTGTGCGTTCTTTGTGCAATCTTTTGCAGAGTGTGGGCAGAGATATGCGTTATGTAAAGGTACAGTATATGATCCGAATTTTTCAGGAGCTCAACATACTGGGTGTGGAAAAAATCGAAGATGAGCGGGAAATATACCGTTTCAAATATATTTATGTGAAAACAAAGGCGGATTTGAACAAGTCCAATATATTAAAGAAACTGCGGGCAGCATGTGTAGCGGGGAAAGCGTAAGTACAATATGGAAATACCAAAAGGAATTGAAAGAAGCGCGGACGACATTAAGAATTTGCTGGGAATGCTTAAGTCTAGCGGGAAAAAATATGATATAGATAAGATTACGGCAGCTTTTTTATATGCTGCGGATCTCCACGAAGGGCAATTTCGCAACAGCGGAGAGCCTTATATCATACATCCGGTTGCGGTGGCGGAGATCGTTGCGGCGTTAGGTTTGGACACGGACTCCATCTGTGCGGCGTTTCTTCATGATACGGTAGAAGACTGTTCAGACAAGACAGATCTTGATACCATAGAAAAGTGGTTTGGCACGGATGTGGCTATGCTGGTCAGCGGCCTTACGAAATTGGTGGATTTAAATATTGAGGACAAGGAAGAGGCGCAGATGGAGAATATCCGGCGAATGCTTCTTGCTATGTCCAAAGATGTGCGGGTAATTTTTATCAAGCTTTGTGACCGACTGCACAATATGCGCACATTGGACGCTAAACCGGAAAACAAGCGCAGGACTACAGCACTGGAAACGATGCATGTATATGCGCCTCTGGCCCACCGTCTTGGTATCCAGCGCATCAAGCAGGAACTGGAAAATCTGGCCCTGTCTTATCTGGATCCTATTGGATACGCAGAAGTTAGCCGACACATTGAAGAAAAATATGGGCAAAATCAGAATTTTATTGAAAACGTCCGGGCAAATGTTTCTGCCCATCTGGAAAAATACAACATTCATTTTACGCTGGAAGGGCGTGTAAAAACGGTATACAGCATTTACCGGAAAATGTTTAACCAGTCCAAGGAATTTGACGAGATTTACGATTTTTATGCTTTGCGAATTATTGTTGAAACAGAATTGGAATGCTATACGGCCCTGGGGATCATCCACGAAATGTACAAAAGTATGCCGGGGCGATTTAAGGATTATATTTCTACGCCGAAGCCCAATATGTATCAGTCTCTCCATACTACCGTAATCGGACGAGAGGGGGTTCCCTTTGAGGTGCAGATTCGTACCAGGGAGATGCATCATGTGGCCGAATATGGTATTGCTGCCCACTGGAAATATAAAACAGGAGTTCAGAGCAAGGAAGAGATGGACGATAAGCTTGCATGGATTTCAAAGCTGATCGATACGGAAAATGAGGCCATTGATCCGGACGATTTCATGCATTCTCTTAAAATCGATATTTTCCACGACGAGACGTTTGTTTTTACACCAAAGGGAGATGTAATTGCGCTGCCCCAAGGCTCTACTTTAATTGACTTTGCTTATGCAATTCACTCGGCGATTGGTAATAAAATGATTGGCGCAAAAATCAACGGCATGATTGCGCCAATTGACAAGTGTCCCCAAAACGGGGAGATTGTAGAGATTATCACGTCTGCGTCTTCCAAGGGGCCTAGCCGAGACTGGCTAAAGATTGTACGCACGGGAGAAGCGCGCAACAAGATTCGCCAGTGGTTCAAGCGAGAAAAACGGAGCGAAAATATTTTAATTGGCCGGGCGGATTTGGACCGGGAAATTCAGCGGATATCCAGAAATGCTACGGAAGCCCAGAGAACCGAAATCATCACAAATGTTGCCCGCCGTGTGGGGATGCAAAACGGGGAAGACTTATGCAATGCCATTGGATACGGTGGAATGCTGGTGAGCAAGGTGCTTTCAAAGCTGCGGGAAGAAGCGGAAAAGCTGATCCACCCGGAGGAACCGGAACCAGTTTTGGAGGTGGAGCAAGTCAAAACGGTGCCCTCTCCTGTGACTGGAAAATCCGGCGGAATTATTGTAGACGGAGAGCGGGGATGTGCTGTTAAGTTTGCCAAGTGCTGCAATCCACTTCCTGGAGATTCGATTATTGGATTTATTACGAAAGGCTACGGCGTCTCCATCCACAAGCGAGATTGTCCCAATGTGGTGACCGGTATGAAGGGAGACGAATTCTTCCACCGCTGGATCCGGGCAGAGTGGGATATGGAAGAACTGCACCAGGATCATGATGTTTTTGAAGCGATGATCCAGATTTTTGCAGACGATGATATATCCGTAATCGCCGGGGTTACCACAGCGCTGGCAGAAATGCGGGTATCTATTTTGCAGATCAATACTAGAAAACATGGGGAAGATGATGTAATCATTAACGTGAAGTTTACCTGCAGGGATACCGGACATTTTCATTCTGTTGTTTCCAAGTTGAAAACAGTTCCCCATGTAAATACTGTAGTCAGAGGATTTAACTGATATGTTGGCGATATTACAACGAATCCGTTCGGCATCAGTTGTAGCTGATGGAGAACCTTTCTCTCAGTGTGGACGGGGATTTTTGATTTTACTTGGAGTATCCACAGAGGATAGAGAAGAAGACGCCAGATTGTTGGCGGAGAAAATTGCAAAGCTGCGGGTATTCCAGGATGAAGCGGGAAAAATGAATTTATCTATTGGAGATATAGGCGGATCAGTGATGGTGGTGCCTAACTTTACGCTATATGCGTCTTACAGAAAGGGCAACCGGCCTGACTTTTTTGCCAGCGCGCCGCCGGAACGGGCGGAGGTGCTTTTTGCATATTTTTGCGATTATATCACGCCTCTTGTGCCCGCTGTCTGTCGAGGAAAGTTTCGTGCCGATATGCAGGTGTCGCTAATAAACGATGGCCCGGTTACTATTCCTATGGACAGCAGGGTGCTGAAAGGCGAGCGGAGCGTATGATACTGATTACCAACGGAAATATTAGCCGGTATTTTGCGGAAACACTGGTGCTGTTGTTTTTTCCGGGATCTAAATTTCCAGAGGAAGGAGACAATTCGGGCATTCGTGTGGAACTGAATGTTCGGGAGGAGCAGCGTCAGACAACTGGGTATGCCTCGATTCATACAGCTGCGGGAGACTGGGGAGCGGAGTATACGGTACCTTGCGAAACAGCAGCGCGGCTATCCCGTGAAATGCGATGCAAAACTGCGGCGGGAGGAGCAATGCTTCTTGCCGGTAAGGAGTACAGCGGTACTATGCCCCCCTGGGGGATGCTTACCGGAGTGAGGCCCGTAAGTATGGTGATGGACATGCTGGAGCAGGGAATGCATCCAGATGAGGCTGTGCGGAGTCTTATGACAGAGTTTTTTTGCCAGGAGGGAAAGGCCCGTTTGGCAGTAAAGACAGCGTGCGGGACACAGCCGCTGATTACAAAAGATATTCGAAACATGTGCAGCGTGTATATTGCGATTCCTTTTTGTCCATCTCGCTGTGAATATTGTTCCTTTGTATCTTTTACTTCTCCAAGGCTACTGTCTTTGATTCCAGAATATCTTACTGCTTTGTGTTCACAGGTTCGAGGGGTATTTGACACGATTCGCAGGCTGGGATTGGACGTTGCTACGGTATATATCGGCGGTGGTACACCCACTACATTAAATGCTTCCCAGTTGGATACACTGCTGGCTGTTGTGGGGGAGTGCTGGGATGTTTCCCGGCTCCAGGAATTTACTTTGGAGGCTGGCCGGCCGGATACGATCGATGTGGAAAAGTTGGATATTGCTGTTCGCCGGGGTGTTACTCGAATTAGTGTTAACACGCAGACTTTAAATGACGAAATTCTTACCGCGGTGGGTAGACGACATACTGCTGCGGACTTTTACCGAGCCTATCAAATGGCTCGTGATAGTGGAATCCGGGATATTAACGTGGATTTGATAGCGGGGCTTCCGGGGGAAAGCAGGGAGAGTTTTGCGCATTCTCTTGAAGAGGTGCTGGCTCTTGCACCGGAAAATCTGACGGTGCATACCTTTTATGTGAAGCGGGGCGCGAATATTACAAAGATAGACGAGAATGTTTATCGTGTGCAGGATGAAGAGACTATGATGGCTGTAGAAGATTCTGCTGTGTTGATACAAAGCGCTGGGTATGTGCCATATTACCTGTACCGACAGAAAAATACAGCGGCAAATTTGGAAAACACAGGCTATGCTCTGCCTGGGCATCCGTGTCTATATAATATTTATATGATGGAGGAAATACACTCTATATTTGGCGCTGGAGCGCCGGCACGAGGGAAAAAGCATATCCTACGCATGTCTGAGAAAAAATATCCATATGAATATCTTACAGGGGCAGATGCTGCTGACAAAGCTGAGCGGCTTTATCAGTCTGCCGCGGATTTCTATATGAATTTTAGGGAGAAATAAAAGCATTTATGATTGTAATAGATCGTATATATGAAACAAAAGAGGAGGCCCAGGCCTTTTGCAGTGAATGTGAAGTGCAGTTTGAAACACGATTGCATTCGGTTTCCAATGAACTAGCGGAAACGGCAGGTTTACGTTGTGTGACATTATCCGGCCCTTCCTGCTCAGGAAAAACAACAACGGCTTCTAAGCTGACAGGAGAAATTGAGCGTGCCGGGCGCCGCGCCAGAGTGTTATCTATTGATGACTTTTATCTGGATCATGCGGAAATGCAGCGGCGGGGGATTATAGATTTTGAAGGCGCGGATTCTCTGGATCTGGCCTATTTTACCACAGTGGTGGAGGCTATTGCGGCGGGAAAGACAGTACGGCTGCCGACCTTTGACTTCCCGCAGCGAAAGAGAATTGCGTATACGGAATATCAACCGGACGCCAGAGATATTTATATTTTTGAAGGAATTCAGGCGATATATCCGCAGATCACCGAAATTTTGGAGCCATTTGGATACAAGAGCATATACATCAGTGTGGCCCAGGGAGCCAATATTTGTGGAACTGCTTTTGATAAGAACGAGATCCGTTTGATGCGCAGGATTGTTCGGGACTTTTATCATAGAGATTCTGCGCCGGAATATACCATGTCTTTATGGAAATCCGTTCGGGAAAATGAAGAGAAAAATATTTTTCCTTACGTGGACCGCTGCGATTATGTGATCAATTCTATGCTGCCTTATGAAATCTTTTTGATTGGAAAATACTTTTTACGTATTACCGACGATTATCCTGAAGATGGCAGTCATTATTTGCAAATACAAGATTTACGGGGGCGGCTGCGGCAGTTTTCTCACAGTGCTGTAGACGTGTCTATGATTCCTATGGGATCAGTATTTAGAGAATTTATAATCTGACAGGCTGCTTGTCCTATATTGGAAGCGGAAAAGGAACATAGCGTGAAAAATGGAGAAAGTTTTGCTCCAAATTTACTTTTTCACGTCTCATTTTTGCACATGGGAGTTACATCCCATGTGTAAAAAATGTATGGAAAGGCACGGGGATCGTACTGTGAAAGATACTTTAGGTGGAGCGCTACGCTCTGGAAGGGACGGCAAAGGAGAAAAAATGCGCAACAGTTCCAAGCTATTTTTCTCCGGGGTTTTAATTTTAACAATATCAAATTTAATTGTAAAAGCCATTGGTTTGATGTTTAAAATTCCCATGAACCACATTGTGGGTGACGAGGGCATGGGATATTATAATGCGGCATATACAATCTATACATATTTGTATATGGTTTCTACAGCGGGACTGCCCACGGCTATATCCATTATGGTGGCGGACAGTAGAGCGGCGGGAAAAATTCGGCAGGTAAAGCGGATTTTACGGGTGTCTCTGGTACTGTTCTTTATTATCGGTATAGTCGGGATGCTGATAATGCTTCTGGGTGCGGGCCCCCTGGCTGCTTTAATTGGTGCAGGGAATACAAAATACTGCATCATGGCTATTGCGCCTACCTTGTTTTTTATTTGCATATCTAGCGCGCTGCGTGGATATTTCCAAGGATATCAGTCTATGTTTCCCACGGCGGTTTCTCAGCTAATCGAAGCTGTGTGCAAGCTGGGAGTGGGGATTACTCTGGCGTTATATGCCATCCGTATGGATATGCCTATTTATATTGTAGCGGCATATGCTGCGGTGGGGCTAACCATCGGCGCCGGGCTTGGCATGATGTTTCTTACCTTTGCAAAGCTGTTCTTTAAGGAACGGCAGTACGACGCGGAATATGTGGCAGTTTCCGGGATGGACGAGACGGCGCTGCCCGGGAAGACGCTGCTGAAAAAACTTGTGATTGTAGCGCTGCCTATTACTATTAGCGCTTCTGTCATGAGCCTTACCAATCTAATTGACGCTGCTATTGTACAGCAATTGCTGCAGTCTACCGGACTTACCCAAGTAGCGGCAACTTCTCTATATGGCAACTATACTTCTCTTGCCGTGCCCATGTTCAATTTGCCGCCTGTACTGATTTATCCAATTTCCTATTCCATTGTGCCACTGCTTTCTGCTGCCAAAAAGAAAGGAGATCAACAGCGGTGTCGCCTGGTAATGGAATCTTCCATGCGGGTGGCGATGTTGATTGGCATTCCCAGTGGGCTTGGGCTTGCGGCCCTTTCACGTCCGATTTTAGACTTGTTTTACAAAGCAAGTTCTGTTGAACTGGCAGCGCCGCTGCTTACGCTTCTGGCCCCGTCTACCGCGTTTATTTGTATTTTATCTGTAACCAACGCGATTTTGCAGGCAAATGGGCACGAACGTAAGCCCTTGATTTCCATGCTGACCGGCGCCTGTGTGAAAATTGTAACAAACTATTTTCTGATTCAAGTGATTGGTATGAAAGGCACGCCGATTTCTACATTTCTGTGCTATCTTACTGTAACAGTGATGAATTTGTATTTTGTATACAAACATGTGGGCGTGATGCCGAAATTGTCGGGACTTTTTGGCAAACCCCTTATAGCCAGTATTGCCTGCGCGGCAACGGCGTTTTTCTCATGGGAGCTTATGGCTGGTGTAGTCAGCGGCAAGCTTGCAACGATTGCAGCAATTTGTCTGGCGGGACTGGTATATTTGGTGCTGATCTTCCTTTTGCGCGGCGTATCGGGAGAGGACGTAAAGCTGCTTCCAAAGGGTGAGAAAATATATGGATTATTAAATAAAATGAAGCTTGTAAAATAAGGGAAATAGAGGTATGAATGAAGGGAAAGGTACAGTAATATCGATGAAAATTATACAGGAACTGAAAAGTGAAAAGCGGCATGATTTTGATTCCCTTCGGTCGGTAATGGCAGTTTTGCGCGGGGAGGGCGGCTGCCCATGGGATAGAGAGCAGACGCATGCCAGTATTCGCGGCTGTCTTATTGAAGAAACCTATGAAGTAGTAGAAGCCATTGACACAGACAATCCGGCACTTTTGCGGGAAGAGTTAGGGGATTTATTGTTTCAAGCAGTGTTCCATGCTCGTATTGAAGAGGAGCAGGGCGCATTTGACATAGACGATGTGATTCATGACATAACAGAAAAAATGATTCATCGGCATCCTCATGTTTTTAGCACGGTAGAGGCGGCGACCAGTGAAGCAGTGCTGCAGAATTGGGATGAGATTAAGAAAGAAGAAAAGCAAATTGAAAGTGTGACCCAATCTTTGCGCAGGATACCACCGTATCTGCCGGCGCTGATGCGCGCTCAGAAAATTCAGGATAAGGCACGGAAAAAACTTTCTATCGGATACTTGTCCAGCGGGGAGGCGCTTTCGGATGCAAAACGCTGCATATCTGGCGAGAGTGAGGATTTTGCGGCGGATTTGGCAAATACTGTTTTTGCGCTGTGTGCGGCGGCACAACTGGAAGGCATTGATTTAGAAGCGGCGCTGACGCAGCGGTGCGACACGTTTATTACGGAAGCAGAGCGCACAGAAATGGCGCAATGAGGACTTTTTCATAAAACCTTTTAAAAGAAATAAAAAATAAGCAAAATCCATTGCTTTTAGGAAGAAAATTCTAAAAAACCCTTGTCAATATTGAAAAAAAGTGGTATACTAACCGCAAGAAACACATTGTAAAGCAAAGTTTCGGAATTTTAATGATGAAAGGATTCAGAAAATGAACAAGACGCAACTGATTGATGTAGTCGCAGCAAAAACCGATCTGAAAAAGAAGGACGCCGACGCGGCTGTTGCTGCTGTATTTGAGGCAATCGAAGAAGCGCTGATTGCAGGTGAAAAAATCCAGATCATTGGCTTTGGTAGTTTTGACGTGAAAGAAAGAGCTGCTCGTACTGGCCGTAACCCTGCTACGGGAGCAGAAATCAAAATCCCTGCATCTAAATATCCTTCCTTCTCTGCAGGCAAGGCCCTGAAAGAAAAGGTAAACGGCTAATTTTTGCATGTTTTGTGACAGCTCCGATACTAATATCGGAGCTGTTTCTCCTATTTTGTGAACAAATAAACGTATGAAAAGGAATCCGGACAGTGTAATGAGACTGGATAAGTTTTTAAAGGTTTCCCGTGTAATCAAGCGCCGTACCGTTGCCAACGAGGCGTGCGATAACGATCATGTGCAGGTCAACGGCCGTCGGGCCAAGGCTTCTTATGACGTAAAGCCTGGGGACGTAGTAGAGATTACTTTCGGTGAGCGAATGCTGCGGTTTCGCGTATTAGACATACGGGAGCACGTTGCAAAGGCGGATGCGTCCTCCATGTACGAAATTATAGAGCAGTGACATATTTTGGCCTCCTCTCACATAGCTTTAATTGACCGGTGAAAGGATAGGAGGCTTACATTATGAATGAAGAAGCGGTACAGGCGCAGAACATATTTTTATATGATCGAAAAAAGCTGGAAATGACGGGAATATCTGATGTGTCTGCTTTTTCCGATACTTCTGTGGAAATGTCCTACAGCGGCGGGATGATTGCTGTGGAAGGCACAGAGTTAAAAATTGACAGTTTTAGCTCGGAAACGGGACACATTTGTATTACAGGAGTAGTAAATTCGTTTTGTTATTATGGTAAGGCGCCCAGCCAGAAAAATGGACTGCTGCGTCGGTTTTTAGGCTGATGCAGTTTATTGTAATATTATACCAGCTGCAGATTACATTATATGCGTTGTTGCTGGGATTGTTTTTGGGCGTATTGTATGACGTGTTGCGCATTACACGGATGCTTGCCGGGATCACGCCGGTGCATACAGCGCATATATCGTGGATTGGTCGGCTGCCGGTACGGCGGATCGGAAAAATTGGCAAAGGTCCTGTGTCGGAGTTGCTTTTTGTTCATTTACTGGATATAGTGTATGGGCTGAGTGCGGGCGTGTGTTTTTGTATATTCCTATATGCGCTGAACAACGGACGTTTTCGGTGGTATTTGCTTTTAGGATGTGTGCTGGGATTTTTTGCGTATTATTACAGTGTGGGAAAGCTGGTGTTGTATCTTTCCGGATATATAGTGGCTTTTCTCCGTGGAATAATGGGATGCATCCTATACATATTGACTCAGCCGCTGATATGGGTTTGGAGATGGGTTTGCAGGCTTCTGGGCCCGGCAAAACGGCGGATTTTGCGCAGGCAGCGGATTCGTCAAACGGAAAAATGGAAAAAGAGCTGGGCAAAAAAAGTCCGGTTTACATAAAAGAAAATGGGAAGTTCAAAGAAAAGGACGGCTGTATCTATGAAGAAAAAAAATACAGGTATGTTTGTAAAGATTGCAATTTTTGCTCTGACTGTATTTGCGGGAAGTTATATCGTGCACTTACAGCTTAAGTCTAATGAACTCAGAACAGAGCGAGATATAAAAAAGGCAGAGGTAACCGCTTTCCAGGATCAAAAAGAGGAACTGGAGGAGAAACTCAAGGCTCCTGTGGATGAGAAATATATTATCGACATTGCAAAGGACAAATTGAATTTGCGTCTGCCGGAAGAAATTATGTTTTACAACGACTTGTATAATTGATGCGGAAAAGGAATCCATGCATGGAATACGAAAAGAAGTATATAGAAATGGCTGGAGGAGCAGTGCGCGTGATAGCTCCTGCTGCTATAGCCGATGCGGTATGCAAGCTTTTTATTGAGGCAAATTATCGGCTGCCCTCTGCTGTTTGCCGACTGATTTCCACGGCGAAATCCAGAGAACGGGATGCGGTTGCCAGAGGCGTTTTAGATACACTGGAAGAGAACATAGCTGCGGCGGATGAAATGGACGTACCCATTTGCCAGGATACAGGGATGGCGGTGCTTTTTTGCGAAATCGGGCAGGGCGTATATATTGATGGAAGTTTAGAAGATGCGGTCAATGAAGGCGTGCATCGTGCATATGTGGAGGGAAGCCTGCGCAAGTCCATTGTGCGGGATCCATTATATGATCGGACCAATACGGAGGACAATACGCCGGCTGCGCTGCGCGTTTCCTTTTCAAAGGATCCACAGCTTGCAGGATCGATACGGCTTACCGCTGCGCCTAAGGGGTTTGGCAGTGAGAATATGAGTGCGATTAAGATGTTTACACCTTCTGCTACAGAAAATGATATTGTGCAGTTTGTAGTGGACAGTGTGCTACGTGCCGGTGCAAATCCGTGCCCACCAATTATTGTGGGGGTGGGGATCGGCGCTAATTTTGAGGGGGTTGCCCTATTGGCAAAAGAGGCGTTGCTACGAGATACACCTGCTGAGGACATCCGCTACAGGCAGTTGGAAGAGAAAATTTTTCATGCTGTCAATGAGACAGGAATCGGCCCCCAGGGCTTTGGAGGAGATACAACAGCTTTGGCTGTGCGTGTCAATCACGCGCCAACCCATATTGCGGGGCTGCCTGTGGCAGTGAATATCAACTGTCACGTATCGAGACACAAATCGATAATTCTCTAAGTAAAAAGGCTTTCCTACTGGAAAGCCTTTTTATCATTCTATTGTAAATCGGATATCTCCACTGGTTGTAGTGACTGTACACTTTTCTGATGCAAAGGCAGAATCCTGTACGTGAATATCCCCGCTAGTGGTATGCGTAATAAACTGTTTTTCACTGCGCAGGGAACCCTTCACATCTCCGCTGGTGGTTTTAATGGTTATATCCCCTCCATCACAGCTTTCCAGAGATATCTCTCCGCTTGTACTTTTTATAAAAATTTCCCTTTGCGCGAATGCGTTTTCCAGCGATATGTCGCCACTGGTAGTTCCTAAGTTTATGGAATCGGCCAGGACATCCTCCAAATCAATTTCTCCGCTGGTAGTATGGATTTTTACCGCACCGCCGGCATTATTTTTGACATCGATATCACCGCTGACGCTTTTTCCGTCCCAGGCGGTTTCTGTTTTGGCCTCGAAGGAGATATCTCCACTGGTGGTTGACAGCTCTGCCTCATTGAAGGTAAAACCATCCGGTACCACGATATCGCCGCTAACGGTGGCTGTGTGTAGCGCATTATAATTTTTCTGCGGCAGGTACACTTTAACTTCAAAATCGGATATGCTATAAAATACGCCGATATGCTCGTACCATTTGCGGGTGTCTTCACGCACGATTTTTAAGGTATTGTTTTCTACAGATATCGTATGGGTAATTTTATCGTTTTCCGCACAGACGATTTCACAAATATCATTTTGCGATGGAAGTAGGATAACATTGGCTTCGGTAGTCTGTATATCGATATTTTCGAAGGACTCTTTTATGGAATATGTTTTTTCTTCCGGGGTATAGGTATTAAACTTTGTAAAATCAAAGCCTACCGAGGCGGCAGAACCGCACACGATGATACCTCCAACAAAGATACAGATTACTGCAGCAAAAATCCATATTTTTTTCGTTTTATTCATTTTGTGCGACTCCTTTTGAGAAACAGAGATTTAATCCATAGTACAAGCTTTTTGCTGAGGGCTATAAGCTTGGCTGTTATATTATTAAAGCCGAAAAACAAAAGTACCGTTATACCAAGACAGACGAGGGTTGCTCCAAAGTAGAACGCTGCTGCGGCATAGTGTCCGGTGAAGACAAAGACACAGCCTTGTATCGGAAAAAATACAGAACCAATAGCAAAGGTGAGATTGCATGCATACAGACAGACAATTGCTGCCCAGATTGTAATATACAGGGAGAATAATATAGATGCTGCAGCAATGAGCAGAGAAAACCAAATGGGAGAGCCAAGAATTAGCAAAACAATTTCCCATCCACGTAGTGTATGAGTAGGCTTTACTTTGGCGCGCATAAGTTTAGGCAATGCTGTATCCATTAAAATTTGTTTCGCAATTTCTTCGGGACGTCCCAGCGTTGCTACTGCTTCTTCCTCGCCAGTTCCGTCTTCCATCTGATCTTCAATGATTTCGTTGTAATATTCAATAGATTTATCTATATCGCTTTGGGGCAGCCCCTGCAGCGCATCGCTTAGCGCTGCAAGAAAATCCGGCTTACGCATTTTTACTTTCCTCCCTTGTTACAAATCGATAAATTGATAGAATTTCTTTCCATTCTGCCTGAAAGGATGCGATCCGTTCCAACCCGAAAGGTGTAATATGATAATACTTTCGCAGTCTTCCGGCATGTTCTACAGAGCGCACTGTTAACTGCTCTGCATTTTCCAACCTTCTTAGAATCGGATAAAGAGTCGATTCAGAGATTTCTACATACGGCTTTATATCTTTAATAATTTGATATCCGTAGGAATCTTCCTGTTTGATTGCGGCCAGGACACATATATCCAGTAGACCGCGTTTCAGCTGCATGTCCATCTAAATACCTCCTGTCGCAATATACTATACACCACATAGTATTATTTGTCAAGAGGTATATAAAAATTTTTTTGCTAATAGAAAAACAGACTTCCCTGCAGGGAAGTCTGTTTTTGGTGTAGAATCATGCTAAAGCAGAAAGGCGTTCCACCGCGCCTTCGCAGATTAGGCTACAGTGCTCAGATATGTAAAAGCGCGCGTTACTACGGCATCTGCGACCACCAAATTCCGACAGATTGGGAATATCTGTTTCCAGCGTTAGAAAATATCGCTTTCGTCTGGTATCGGTATAGGCAAAGCTTTCATCGCTGTATTGTAGTCTTTGTATCATAGCGCATGCCTCCAGCATTTTGTTTAAGCAATCAAAGCTGTAAACATAAAAAAATTTTTTGCCGGTCTGGTTAGTCTGGGATTGAAAATTTATTTTTGAAGCGTCTCCCAGTTTTGTTACAAACATTTCGCAGCCTCCTTCTTTTGACGGGAAAACCTGAACGAACACTTTCGCGCCGGCTGCGTCAAAACCGCATTGTCCGCGGGCGTCCTCTAAGATTTTGCGAAATGCACACCGGGACTGGGCATTGTCGCTATCCAGCATATCGCAGCTTATTGCATAGTATTCCATATCTGCCGAGGACAGCATTACCTTCAGTTTTTCGCCATTAATCATAATTACTTCCACTTTAAACCTGTGCCTTTCGGCGCCTAGAGGCGCAATCCGTTTTTTTAGGAGATTTCTCTCGCTCTTTATATACTATTAATATTATAATGCGTGCCGCGAAGAAATGGTACGATTAATTTCTGGAAATATGGGATTTTCATGGCAGGAAATATTGACCAACAGGGAATGTGGTGATACTATTAGAAAGAAAGAGTGAAGAAACGGGAGAAATTTTGTGAAACGAATATTTTTAATTGTGGCAGATAGTATGGGTGTGGGGGCGGCCCCAGATGCCGACAGATATGGCAACGGAGACGGTGATGACAGCGGAAGCGACACTTATGGAACTTTATGCAGGCTTGAAGATTTTGCAGCGCCTTTTTTGACACAGATGGGGATTGGAAATTTGGAGGGGATACCTGCAGACAGACCTCATACAAAGCAACCAATTGGGGCATACGGGCGTATGCGTGAGGTATCTGCGGGCAAGGATACGGTAACCGGTCATTGGGAAATTGCCGGTCTTGTTTCCAACGTAAAAATGCCAACCTATCCGAATGGATTTCCACAGGAACTGATGGAAAAAATCAGCAAAGGATGGCTATGCAACGCACCTTATTCCGGCACCCAGGTGATCCGTGACTTTGGTCGTGCGCATATGGAAACAGGAAGGCTGATAGTGTATACTTCGGCAGACAGCGTTTTTCAAGTTGCCGCTCATGAAGATGTGATTCCTGTAAACGACTTGTATCGGTACTGTGAAGACGCGCGTAAACTGTTGACTGGCCCTCATGCGGTGGGCAGAGTGATTGCTCGGCCTTTTGTGGGAGAGGAGCCGAACTTTGTGCGGACATCCAATCGAAGAGACTATGCTCTGGAACCTCCTACGAAAACTATGTGCGACTGTATTGCAGACGCTGGAATGGAAGTTATCGGCATTGGGAAAATAGGTGATATTTTTGCACACAGGGGAATTACGCGGGAAATACACACACAGTCCAATACCGATGGTATGGCAAAAACGCTGAACATGTGCCAGGAGTCTTTTGCAGGGCTTTGCTTTGTGAATTTAGTAGATTTCGATATGCAGTATGGCCATCGCCGGGATCCTGCAGGATATGCGGGCGCGGTAATGGAGATGGATCATTTTTTACAGCAGTTATATGAGATGCTGGAAGAGGAAGACTGTATGATCGTAACAGCGGATCACGGATGTGATCCGGGATATATTGGTACGGACCATACAAGAGAGTATGTACCGGTTCTCATTGCTGGGCCGAAAATTGTGGCTGTTTCTTTGGGCACACGGAACTGTTTGGGAGATCTTGGAAAAACGTGTACAGAACTGCTGGGAGCGGATGCACATACACTTTGTGGAAAATCCTTTTTACAATTGATTCAAAAAGACGGCGTGAAGTGACGCCGTCTTTTTTGTTGCAGAAATGCAAATCTGCTTTTCCGGGGGAGACGGTGATATTTTATGCCGCTATAATAACTTCAGACTCCGCGAAGTCAGAAAGTGAGGTTGGCATGAAAAAAGTTTCATTGAATCTACGCCTGTTTGGCGAGGAAAGCGGCGCCAATAGCGGCGTGCAGGGTGCTGAACATCCCAGTACACAAACGATGGACTGTGCTGCAGAACAGTCCGAAAATGAAAAAGGGCATACGGGCAGTGCCCAAAGATATGTAAAACAGCAGAGCCGCTCCGCTGCACCGGTTGGCAGTGAGAGCGAGGAAAGACCTACTCTCGAAAGCAGAGGAGAATTTGTGCAGGAAAAACTAGCCAAAGGGGAAAATATAGTAGGGGTGCCTGCGTCCCCAACAGCTACCCTGCCAGCTGGAGCAGCACGCATAATACAAAGCCTTGCGGCTATGTACCAGAAGCAGGAAACAGATATCGATGGAATTGCGGATGCCCTTGGCCGAACTGAAACAAAAAATGCGTTAGAGGAAAGACTGCGCCGGCGAAGCGCTGCCAAACAGTATCAGATACTACTGGATGAAGCGGGAACGCTTTCCAAAAAGGTGCGGGGATTTAACCTGGAAAAGGAGCTGTCTGACAGACGCTTTTGTGGAATGCTTCGTGCGGGTTTTTCCATAGAGGAGGCATGGCAGGTGGTACATTTTAATCAGTTACTGCACGCTGCTGTACGACAGGCCACGGAAAACGGGGCTAAGCGAGCGGCAGAGCTGCTTCGTAAAGAGGCTGCACGGCCTGATGAAAACGGAGTCAAGGGCCAATCGGGAATTTCTCGAAAGACCAGCGTCGAGCATTTAACCGGGAGGGGAATAAGAGATATTCTTCGACGGGTAGAGAACGGCGCAAAAGTAAAATTCTGATTCC
Source organism: uncultured Eubacteriales bacterium (assembly GCA_910586545.1). Taxonomy (GTDB): domain Bacteria; phylum Bacillota; class Clostridia; order Oscillospirales; family CAG-272; genus Avispirillum. Next base: position 8,535 of record CAJUIQ010000025.1, on the reverse strand, counting down.
GCAGCGGCGGAGAAAGGAAAAAAGATGACAAGATCATGTAATGGAATGCTGGATTTACAGTTGTTTGGAGCGGGAGATGTTGTGCATGGTACACAGGCATTTGTAAATGCAAACGCACCGGCAAACAGCAAAGAGTATGTAGCGACACCGGGAAGTGAAAGCGGCCTGTCCGCGGAAATGAAGACTTTTTACGATAAGACTCTGATTGAGTTGTCTGGACCGAGTCTTGTTTTTGACCAGTTTGGTCAAAAACGTCCCATTCCGCAAAACGGTGGTAAAACCATTGAATTTCGTAAATTTTCCAGTCTGCCTAAGGCGTTGACGCCTATCACAGAAGGCGTTACACCTACCGGAAGCAAGCTGACTGTTGTTCCTGTAACTACGACTGTAGACCAGTACGGTGATTATGTAGAATTGACAGACATGATCGAACTGACCAGTGTGGATCCCATTGTAGTGGAGGCGACAAAACAGCTGGCAGATCAGGCGGGAAGAACAATTGATACGGTCGTTCGCAATCAAATTATTGGCGGTACGAATGTGTACTACTGTCCGAAGGTATCTGCTGACGGTAAGGAGACAGAAGTTACTTCCCGCAGCGATTTAGGCGCGGATGCGAAGCTGCGCGTAAAGGATGTATTTAAGGCTGCAGCGATTCTGAAAGCCATGAATGCTCCTTCTATTGACGGTTCTTACGTAGCGGTAATTCATCCTTATGTTGCATACGATTTGATGCAGGATGCTGAGGGGCAATGGCTGGACATTCAAAAATATACGGATCCCGCTACCGTACTCCGGGGCGAGATCGGCACTCTTGGCGGCGTGCGCTTTGTGCAAACGACAGAGGCAAAGGTATATCATGATGGAGATTTGGGTTCCTCTAAGGAGTTGACGGTGACTGCATATACCGGTTCTGCGTCCTCCGGTTCCTGTACAAGCGGTATTGCTACAGAAAGCCGGGTAACGGTTTCTGAGTCGGTGACAGATGCGCTTGTAGGCCGGGATATTTATTATACCAATACTTCCGGGAAGGTATTTGCGACCATTGTGGGCGTGAACACTACGTCAAAATATATTTATCTGGACGCACCTCTTTCGGGAGTGACTTATGCTTCCGGCGACAAACTTATTTCCGCAAATTGCGGAAAAGATGGAGCGGCTGTCTTTGCAACTATGTTTTTAGGAGCAAACGCATATGGTACCACAGACATTGGCGGCGGCGGGATTGAGCATATCGTAAAACAGAAAGGATATGGCAACGATCCTCTGAATCAGAGATCTTCTGTGGGCTGGAAGGCTACAAAGGCGGCTGCAAGACTGGTAGAAGAATATATGCTGCGAGTTGAATCCGGTTCGTCCTTCAACGGCAGTTCTATTGAAACAAACTAACGAATCATTTTGAAAGATGAGGATGCAGATATGGCAAAAGCTTTAAAAAATACTTCTGAAAAAGAAGAAATGAGAACTGTTTTTATTCCCCGAAAAAATAAAAACGATACAGAGCGGTATGTAGCCGTTAATGGAGAAAACATGTTGATCCAGACAGGAAAAAACGTGGAGGTACCGCTTCGGTATGCTGAAGTGATTGAAAACTCACTGCGGCAGGATGCGGCGGCGGAAGCATTTATTGAGGCGTACGCCAACGGCTGACGTCCTTATATAAGAAAGGGGCTATGGCGCTGACAGCGCCATAGCCCAAGCAAGAAAGAGGACTTTATATGACTGTAAATGAAGCAATTGCCCGCTGCGACGAAATGACTGGAGACAGCTATGGCAGAGAAGCAAAACTACGTTGGCTTTCCGACGTCGAATCTATGCTGTATGAAGAAATTATTTGCACGCATGCAGGCGCATCGGAGCGGGGAGTTTTTAGGCCTTTTGGAGAAGACGAAGGAGAGAGGGAACTGCTTGCTAAAGATCCTTATGGGGAATTATATGTGTTTTATCTGATGATGCGGTCAAACTTACTGCTTCAGGATATGAATCAATATAACAATGCGGCCGCTCTGTTTGCGGCAGCGTATACTTCTTTTAGCGATTGGTACAACCGTAGCCATATGCCGCTGTCCGTAAGTAAGATCACTTTATAGGCAGGTGCGGTATGAGAGTAACGGGATTAAAGGCGAACAAACGCAGCAAGACGATGCTTACTGCATTTACGGGACTGGATAAACGGGCAAAGCCTGCGGCTGGCGGATTTCTTGACATGAAAAATATGTCTGGAAAGCATTCTCCAAGAATAGCTGTCCGCGACAGGCGCGGAATTATGAATTTGGGAGAACATAAAATATACGGACTTTCTTCTTTAGATTTGTGTCTAAATGATACAATTCATCAGAATGCGCTGATAGCGGTACGTGGAGAGCGTATTCGCGCTTTTTATTATAAAGACGATGGGGTTCTGGATTTTAAAGATGTGGCAGGTCCTGCCATGTTTGAAACATTGGACACAGAAAAAGTGGGAGTTGTATCCGGCGGGTATGTATATTTTTTCCCTGATAAGTTTTACGTCAATTTGATGGATCTCACGGACCGTGACAAGCTGGAAGCGGTTGCACAACTGGGAACTGGAGCAATTTACAGCCCAGGGGGAGATGGTTATTTTGAAGTAGTTTTAGAGCCTTGCGATTTGGATGGGAAACCGACAGAGAATGAAACGCCTTATAGGCGTTTAATGCGCAAACGGTATAAGCTGGTAAACGGTGGGAAAGGGGATTTTGTAACCGATGTAGCATATACTACTGGTTTTTCTGATATGGATACGGTAACGATTTCCGGTTTCTCTGATGTGGAGCTGAACGGAGACTACAGCATTCAAAAAGTGGATCCTTTGCATCAGTATATTGTAATTACAGCTTCTAAAGCAGTTGTTCAGGCGGGAGGAAAAACGGTTACAGTTTCCCGTCTTGTGCCGGATATGGATTATGTAGTGGCTGCTGGAAACCGTTTATGGGGCTGCCGGTATGGGGTAGACGCAACTGGAAAGCCTATCAATGAAATATATGCCAGCGCCTTGGGGGATCCAAAAAACTGGCGAAAGTTTCTTGGGGTCTCTACAGACTCCTGGCAGGCATCTGTAGGCTCCTGTGGTGTATTTACAGGCGCAATATGCTATGATGGCAAGCCGATATTTTTTAAAGAGGATGCAATTATTAAAATATACGGTGACTATCCTGCGGAATTTACCATGACGGAACATGCCCTGCGTGGAATTGAAAGTGGGAGTGCAAAAAGCGCTGTAGTTGTAAATGATGTGCTGTATTATAAGTCTGCAAACGGAGTTGTTAAATACGACGGCGGAATTCCCGTAAATATAGATGCGGCGCTTGGTAATACCAAATGGAAAAATGCAGTAGCCGGCGGAGTAGACGACCGATACTTTATATCTATGGAGGATATGTCCGGCAGGCGCAGCTTGCTTACTTACGATACGGTAAAGCGTCAGTGGTATAAAGAGGACGATATTTCAGTAAAAGACTTTTGTCGCTGCGGCAGAGAACTGTATATGCTTTGCGACGGAGAAGAAGGAAATCAGGTGTATACCGTAGGTGGTTCCTATAACGGACTGAATGAAGACAACGCAGGTGCTTTGGAGCCTCCGGTTTCCTGGTACTGCGAGACGGGGGAATTGGAGTATGAGACGCCGGATCATGTATATGTTTCTATGCTACAGATACGTCTGGATATTCCTTTCGGCAGCCGTGTGCAGGTAGATGTGGAATATGACAGTGACGGTATATGGCGGCGGCAGCAGGTTATTGAGGGCAGAAAAAAGAGCGCTGTGGAAATTCCGCTGCGCCCCCACAGATGTGATCATTTTCGTCTCCGGATATCCGGCACAGGAGATGCAGTCATTTGTTCTGTTACCAAACAGACAGAGGATTGCAGTGCAAAACGGTGGAAGCTGTAGCAATCGAAAGGTATGGGGAATGTATGAAATTTCATATGGATCCGCCTCCTGTCACAGAGGAGGCGCAGAACAATACGGCGCAGCTTATTAGTTGGCTCTACAGCCTTACGGATACATTAAATGTGGTATTGGCAAATTTGGGGTATGAAAACTTCAACCGCGATGTACGCGCACAGTTGGAAGAAAGGAGCAAACAATGACATATACAATCCAAAAAGGAGATACACTGACCTCCATTGCAAAGAAACATAATACAACGGTGGATGCGCTGGCCAGCACAAACAATATTAAAAATAAAAATTTGATCTATACAGGCAATACACTGCAAATTCCGGACGGTGGCAGTGCTACAGGAGGAGGCGGAGAGGTATCTGGAACGGCGGATGTTTGGTACTCAATCTATGAGGGACCTTCTGGAAACCGTGATACATATCATAGCAGCGGATACCTGCCCAGTAATCGTGTGAAGGATGCTGGCGCAGCGCTGGATGACTGGGAAAAGAAAAGACCTAACTCCTATGATAGTGCATACAGTGAAAAACTGGATTCTCTGATTGGTGCGGCAACGGGAAGGCAATTTTCTTATGATCCTCTGCAGGATCCTTTATACAAAAACTATAAAGATGCGTATACCCAAAGCGGACGACTTGCTATGTTAGATGCAATGGGAAAAGCAGCTGCTATGACCGGCGGTATGGGAAATACTTATGCTCAGTCTGTGGGGCAGCAGGCGTATGGATCCCATATGCAGGAATTGGCGCAGGTGATTCCTCAATTGTATGAAGCGGCATATGGTCGATTTATCGATGAGGGCGACCAGTTGCACGACCAGATTAAGCTTTTGTCTTCTTTAGATGATGCCCAGTGGGATCGATACAATGATATGATTAAGAATTATCTGGACGAGGGCAGTTATCTTTTAGATAAATATGAGACGCTATCCGACGCAGATTATGAAAAGTTTTTAGATTATATAGAACTTCTTCGAGCGTCTGTATAGAGTGTATATTGGAATAAAACGGCGCAGCCAAGGCTGCGTCGTTTTATTTATAATAGGACATATTTATGTCATATTATTGTGGTATACTATTGATTAGAAGGGAGGTGTATTGATGAGAACCAATCGATTATTCCAAATTATTTATATCCTATTAAAGAAGGGAACTGTGACTGCGGAGGAGCTTGCCAGATATTTTGAAGTGTCTCAGAGAACAATTTACCGGGATATTGACATATTATCCGTTGCAGGCGTGCCTGTATATACCAAAAAAGGAAAGGGAGGAGGTATTTCTCTTTTACAGGATTTTGTACTGGATAAATCTTTGCTTAGCGATGCAGAACAAAATGATATTCTGTCTGCCTTATATGGATTTGCCTCTGTAGGTTCTGGAGATTCTGCGCCTGTGTTGCATAAGCTCAGCACCTTTTTTTCAAAAAAAGCGGTGCCATGGCTGGACGTAGATTTTTCTGATTGGGGAGACTCTAATCTGGATCTTTTTGATGCGCTGAAGACAGCAATCCTAAAGAGGAGAATCGTAGCTTTTGATTATTATAATAGCTGTGGCGAGAAATCGCGCAGAAAGGTAGAGCCGGTTCAAATTCGTTTTAAGGATCGCGCGTGGTATATGTATGGGTATTGCTTATGCAAAGAAGATTATCGTATCTTCAAGCTGACGAGGATACAGAATTTTACTGTAACAGATACTACGTTTGCATGTCAACATCAGGAGTTGGGGGAATCTACGGCAGATAACGAGAAAACAGAAATGATTAGCGGCTGCTGTATAGAAATGCGTTTTGCTCCGCAAGCGGCATATCGATTATATGATACGTTTGACATATCTCAGATTCATCCGCAAGAAGATGGTGGATTTCTGGTTTCTATTACATGGCCTCTGGACGATTGGGTATGGGGATTTATATTGTCGTTTGGAGGGATGGTTGAAGTTCTCCAGCCGGCGGCGTTGCGGACGCTTATACAAGAAAAAGCGGCAGAAATTGTAGATAAATATAAGTAATATGACACGCTGTTGTCACATTTTAAAATATATACTATACATGGTTTTGGATTTGTAAATTCTAAAATCAAAAAAGAATTGGAGGAAAAAGATGCATATGAAAGACGAAGTAATGGTATTTTGTCAAAGCTGCGCTATGCCTATGGTAAAGGAAGAGGACTACGGAACAAATGTAGATGGAGGGAAAAATTCGGATTACTGCGTTTATTGCTATAAAGACGGCAAGTTTTCCAGTGATTGTACTATGGAAGAAATGATTGCGTTTTGCGCTCCGCTTATTTCCAAAGGGAATCCTTATAACAGTGTTGCGGAAGCAACATCCGCCATGCAAGAAATTTTTCCTAATTTGAAACGCTGGAAAAAGAATTAAAAATGATAAAAAAGAGACGCTGCCGGCGTCTCTTTTTTCATTTTACAAATGCTTTTTGAAACAACTTTTGCATGCGTTCTTGTTGACCTGACAAATGCAGATAAGCAAATACACATTCCAATCCAGTAGCTCGGCTATATTGGGCCCTTGTGGCGCTTTTGGGCGCTGTATGAGTGCTGTTTCTGCCACGTTTGAATATAGACAGCTCTTCATCTGTGAAATCATCCATAATCAAATCTGACGCGGCGCTTTGAGAAACGGCGGTGACATATTCCAGCGCGCGCTCATGGATATCGCCCCTTCCATCTAATACCAACAGTTCCCGCACCATCACTTCCAGCACAGCGTCCCCCAGATATGCCAGGGACGCTGTGGGCAGTTGTATAATATCCTTTGTATTCATATTCCTCCATAAACTGTATTACAAAATTCGTTTGATATACCGCACCCGAATTTTTTGCCACAAGCTCAGGCCGGCATACACAGACGTAATTAGATCGCTAAGATATTCTCCACATATATCTGCTTCTCTTGCAGACAAACCATGCCCAAATTCTTCTTTTTGCATATAAGTCATCACCTCTAAGAAGTTTTCCGTGGAGAGATGTGCGTATTCATCGGATACGCGCTTTGCAAAATCCATGGGTAGTTCTCCTGCTTCAGGGGAGACGCCCATAATGCGGAAAACATCCAGGATCCAGTCGTTTATCTGACGAACGGCTTTGTGTCGATCGGCAGCAGAAGCATTTTCGTACGCTTCTTTTTTTCGCGCTAAATTGATGACACGGTATCGTTTTTCCAGCATGAGCTGCGTACGCTTCTGTAAATGATGGATGATCAGGTAGATGATGAATCCAATCAGAACAACGCAGGCGGTAAGTCCAACTACTAAGAAGAAATATGCTATTTCTGAGAGCTCTTCATCGTCAGGAATTATTATTTCATTGTTGTTTGGAACTTTTTCCGTGTCATTTGGCTGGTCGACAGGTTCATCCGGTTCATCGTCTTCCTCATTGGACTCATCTTCCGAAGGCGCAGGCATGATAGTAGCACCGCTAGATTCGTACATGTCGTCGATATATTCTCCCGGCGTCACTTCATATTGCATCCATCCCATACCCTCAAAATATACTTCAATCCATGAATGGGCATTATTGTCTTTTACTTCGGAGCGATAAAGTGCTCCGCTGGTGCCGGCAGCGCGTGTAAAATCGCTGGCTACATATCCTTCTACAAAACGTACTGGAATGTCATATTCACGAAGAAGCATAACGGCGGATGTGGCAAAATGTGTACAATAGCCTTCTTTAACCTCGGACAGGAAGCTGTCCAGAACACTGCTTTCTTTCTCCGTGAAAGCGCCGCCGTCCGGTGTCTTAGTATAGGTATAATTGTCTCGAAGATACGCTACAACAGCCATAATCAGATCATTCTTTGTAGCGGCACCTTCCGATTCTGCCGCTACACGAATCTGAGCGGCAATTTCTTCTACGACAGGACTGCCCGATTTTTGTGTATAAGTATCCTGCACGTATGTTTGATATTGTTCTTCCAAGGCTGCAGCGGTATGAAATGCTTCTTGTTGGTCTGGTGTCATATCATAGAAATACCGTTCAACCAGATTCGTTCCAATATATTCGATGCCGTCCTCAAAAAGCTGATGATCAAAAGCGGCAATTTTTTCTTGCAGCGTATCGGAAGCCGCAAAGCTTTTGTTTTCATTTATAAAGGCTTTTGCCCGCGTATAATACTCAGCAGCGTTTTCTTTGGAAACGTCTGCTTCTAATCTGTTCAGTGTAGTGATAAAGGAAACAGTACTATAGCCTGTGCCAGATTTGTAAAAGCGCGAGGAATAAACGCCATCGTAATATTTAGAATATTTATGTTCCGCTTCTTCTAGGCTTCCCCAGACGCAAAGCCCGATATCCGGATTCATGTGAGCGGGAATAAATAATAGAAGACTGCTCCCGCTAGTTCGCTGCACGTGAACCTGCTGTACATTAAATCCATATTTAGAAAGATTTTTATAAACATTTTTTTCTGTGATGTCTACGGAAGAAGGGTAAACATATTTATAGAAGTTATACGTAATATCGTCTGGAGTAAAGTCTCTACCAAAAAGGGTTCGATAAGCCAACACGGCGTCATAATCCGCCGTGGTCCAAGTATCTGTTTGCATATTAAAATCCGAACCGATCCAACTCCGTAGATATACGTTACTGGATCCTGTAGTCTCT
>CAJUIQ010000024.1 GCA_910586545.1 uncultured Eubacteriales bacterium | reverse complement strand
AATAGTATAGGCTAAAATTCTACAAAAAAATACTGAGAAAAACTTTTTACAGTCCTTCTCAGCATTTTTTATTCACAATTTCCTTACAATGCCCGACAATTCAGTATATTTCATATTTTCTAAATTGCTTCCTTATCAGGCGTTAGCAAATGCTGTGCCACCTTTATTTATTCTATAATGTTATTATATGTACCGCCAAAATCTTCGACACCGTAAACAGAAGCAATAAACTGACCGATTTCGTTATTTTCGATTCTCTGTTCATGGAAAATTTCCGTACCAGCCCCCATGGCAAAAATGGGTACATCTTTCATCGTGTGCGCGCCGTTATTGCCAAGAATGCCATATTCATCTAAGTTCCCAGTTTCATGGTCAGCGGTTACAATCAACACTGTATCCGGATGCGCGGCAGCAAAGGTCATAGCGTATTCCACAGCGCTGTCTAAACGAGCTATCGCATGGATCAAATCTTCTGTAGGATTGCCCGGAGCAGAAAGAATGTCTATATACGCTTCCTCAATCATTACAAAAAATCCATCGCTGTCTGTAGAAACTGTATCCAATACCTCTTTCGTATAGTCCAGGAGTCCTTCCCCCGCTTCTCCCCGCAGGTATGTGAGATTTCCGCCGTCTAACAACGCCTGCTGGTCCGCCTGAATCTGATCATACTCATAACGGCTGGTATTATGTACGGTAAAAGCTGCCGGCGTAGCTTTGAACGCACCATCCGTTGTTAGAATGCCGGTTTTATATCCAAGAGAATTTGCAATTTCCCGTACGTTCAGAAGCGGCACTCCCGCAAAGTTTACGCCCAAACGCGTGGAATATGTTTTCCATCCCGTTGCCATTGCCGTTGCGGAAGCGGCGCTGTCGGTGGTTGCTTTTTGAAAAGTCCCACTTGCCGCTATATCACCCTGCAGACAGAATGTAGATACACTTCCCTGATTCGGCAATTCTTTTGCAGTAAACCCATCCCAGCTTTCGTCGTCCATTTCCATATAGAATTCTACGCTTTTAATATGGTTGTACCCCATACCGTCCCCAATCATCAAAACTACACCAGTAGCTGGCAGAGGCGTATATGCTGCAGGTATGCTCGTATCGGAAATATTAGAAATAATAATCTTTCCGTTTTTCATGTGCTGATATGTAAGCGCACCAACAGCGCCTCCAACCATATATCCAGGTCCCTGCAAAACAATCTGCTTATCCACAGCTTTCAAAAGATATTCCCCACTTCCCAGGGATATATCCGTACTGCTTGCAGCTCGATTGGTGTCCCCAATAAGCAGTTCATATTCCGTTTCCGCAGCTGTATCATCGGAAAGAGGCAATTGCAGTCCAAACGCATCCTCCACATAATCCTGGAGCAGCTGCGCTGCATACATTTCGTATTTTGTATAAGAGGCAGGATAAACAATGGTATACGAAGAAAGGTCTATCCTCTCGGCAGGTTCTCCAATGGATATTTTGTCGGCTAAATACAGGCGCAGCATTCCCACGTCTCTGGAGGTTATCTCTCCGTCTCCATCTATGTCTCCAACATTCAAATGCAGCGCATTTTCATCCACCTTGTCTGCTAAATATAGACGTAGGATTCCCACATCTTTGACGGTAACCTCTCCATCTCCGTTCACATCACCCAGCTTATATTCTCCCGCCTGTGCGGGAAAAATCAGCAGGGAGAGAAGCAAAGCCGCCGCCAGCACAATCACTGTAATTCTTTTTTTCATAACAGCCTCCTTAAAAACGCAAACATTTACATTTAATATAAGTAAATTTTACCATATATTCATATATTCCGCAAGTGTTTTTGTACATTTACACAATATTTTTTAAAAACATCTTGCAAGAATGGCATAGGTGCTATATAATGAAAAAAATATGAAAGGGCTATACATTGATTATGATAAAAACCTGTGTTAGTACATATAGCTTCGGCGGTCTGATAGGCGATGATCAACTGGGAATTTATGGAGTCATTGACAAAGCCGCCGAAATGGGCTTTACCGGAATTGAATTTATAGATGGCGGTCCTATTACGCTGGAAAGCGCTCCTAAAATCAAGAAATATTGTGAAGATGCAGGGATCGTCCCGGTAAACCTTTGTACCGGTGCGGATTTTGCTAAAGAGGATTTGGAGGCGCGCACGGAACAGATTCGTAAAGTAAAAGAAGTCGTCGATATTGCCTACGCGTTAGGTGTATCTATGGTCCGCCACGATTCCGGATACGCGCCCTTTGATAGAAAATATAATACCGGATTTGAGGCTGCCCTTCCCTATATGGCAGAGGCGATTGTCCAAGTAACGGAATATGCCGGGGAAAAAGGGATCCGTACGCTCACGGAAAACCATGGTTTTTTCTCTCAGGATGCAGCTCGTGTAGAAAAGCTCGTCAACGCAGTGGGACATCCCAACTTTGGCGCTCTTGTAGATATCGGAAATTTTATGTGTGCAGATGAGGATCCCACTCTCAGCGTTGGGTTGCTTGCACCATATGCTTATCACGTGCACTGCAAGGATTTTTACTTTAAAAGCGGTGTAGAAATTGCACCTGGAGAAGGATGGTTTCAAACCAGAGCCGGTAACTGGCTGCGCGGTTCTGTAGTTGGCTTTGGCGCCGCTAAAGCTGCGCAAAGTCTGCAAACGCTGCATCGAGCAGGATACGACGGTTATTATTCCATCGAATTTGAGGGTGGAGACGATGCCCTGTGGGGCATCCGAACCGGCCTTGCAAATGTGAAACGGTTTTTAAATGAAGAATAAACAACAAAGAGAAGAAGCTATACCCTTTGACGGGACAATGCCTGCCGGAACGCCCATTTCTGAAAAAAAGCCGAAAACAAAAAAACGCAAAAAAATCGTTATCGTGTGCATTGCGCTGGTCCTGTCCCTTCTTGGTGCCGGGGGATGGTACATCTTGTACGGCAACCCCAATCTACTAAGTCAGACCTTTCAAGATATTCGACAGCATATTGTAGGGATGTACGGCAGCCAACAAAGCTACATTTATTATCCCATTGATTATGAGTTAGATATCACTACCGTCAAGGGCTATATGGAACTGGATCGAGATATTCATTATAAGGATGGCGCGGAAACGGTGATGATCACAAATGCGAATTTGGATTTCTACGGCCCCGACGTACAGTTTTTCAAGCGCTATTTTGATTATGCAATAAACGGAGATTATGCAGCTTACAATCAGCTGTTTACCGAGTATTATTATGAAACCAATGAACCATATTATAGCTTTACCCAGCAAATGATCTATGACATTGAGATTGAAAAACTGTCTGTGTCGGAGAGTGAAAAAGGGGTTGTATACGCTTATAATGTAGCATACAAAATTTATCGCAACAACGGAACCTTTCGCAATGATATTGGAAGCGATGGTGCAAAAACCTTATACTTTGAACTGCTGGAATCCAACGACAGCATTCTAATTGACCGTATCACCTATTATACCTAATAAAAGGAGGAGGGCTAGCCCTCCTCCTTTTATTAGATTTAAAAGTGCACCCTTATTGTGGTGCCTTCTCCCTCCACGCTGGAAAGAAACACTTGTGCTCCGTGATAAGCCGCACCATGCTTTACAATAGAAAGTCCCAAACCCGTACCACCAATCGCTTTGGAATGGCTTTTATCCACTCGGTAAAACCGTTCAAACACTCTGTCTTGATGTTCCGACGGGATACCAATTCCTGTATCCTGCACACGCAGAACGACATGTCCATCTATTTGAGAAACATCTACCTCTACACGGCCACCCTCTCTATTGTACTTGATCCCATTATCACATAAATTGTACACCATCTCCGACAAAATGGATGGAATGCCGCGCATAGGAGTCGGCGCTCCCGATAAAGTAAGAAGCACACCTTTCTTCTCAGCAACACTGTTCAAGCGCCCTACAACATCTGATGCAATGCTATATAAATCCACATCCTCCTGCTGACTCTCCGGCGCGCCTTCATCCAACTGAGACAGCCGCAGAATATCGTCAATAAGCGTAATGAGCCGGCCAGACTCGTCATAAATATTTCTTGCAAATCCCGCTATATCCTGGGGCTTTACAATCCCGTTCATCATCATTTCGGAAATTCCATAAATAGATGTCAAGGGCGTTTTCAATTCATGGGATACATTGGAAGTAAACTCCCGTCGCATGGCATCCCGCTGCTCTTTCTCCGTTACATCCAAAATAAGCAAAACTGCGCCGCTGACACTTCCTTCAACTGTTACAGGACTGGCAAACAGCTGATAAATGCGTCCGCCGGATTCTAATGTCGGCGCGCTTCTCTCGCCCGCAAGCGCTCCGTATACCGCTTTAGAGAACGCCTTACTCTGATGCATGGATAATATGCTCTTTCCATATGTAAGATTTCCGGCCGCCAATTGACTTACCGCACTGGAATTGTAAGATAGCACCTGCGTTTTGTTGTCTATAAGGATCAGCCCTTCCGACATGTTTTCCGTAATCGTCAAAAATTCTTCCTGTCTGCTGCGCAAATCATTCATCTGACGCTGGATCAGCTTATTTTGTCGGTTGATCCTCTGCAGCAGCGGAGAAAGCTCCGCATAGTCTGCATGAATATTGGGATTTTCTATGTCAATATTATGGATAGGCCGAACAATTTTTTTAGATAGAACAATCGATGGGCCGATAGACAGTACAAGCAACAAAGCAAATATGATCAGCATGGGTCCAAACATATTGCGGGCCATATTTATTGCGTCGGGCTGCTCCTCACATACCAGCAAAATAGACCCGTCTTCAAGCTGCAGCGCGCAGTTCACAGTTTGTCCCACAGACCATACGCCGTTCCCTCCTTCGTCTTCCATCGCGTCTCTTGCCTGCTGCCAATCTATTTCCTGAAAAGGGCCTGACTCCGGACGAGAATCAAACAGTACAATTCCATTTGAATCCATCCAAACGATAGTAACTTCTGCCGGTACGTCCTTCAGATATGTTTCGCCGACAAGTTCCACACCTGTTCCAATATATTTGGCCTTCTGTGCAAATTCGTCTGTAAAAAATGGGCGGGTATATCCATATAAAACAAGCAACAGCAAGGCCATAGAACACAGAAAGGAAACAATAGAAACAAGGAAAATGCTGCGAAATATTCTTTTGATCATACGTGTTTGCCTCTTTCTGCCCCAAAATCCTATTCGCTGATTTTATAGCCGATTCCCCGAATCGTTTCAATTTGCTCCCCGCAGTCTCCCAACTTAGTGCGCAGCGTTCGTATATGTACGTCTACGGTACGGTTTTCCCCGTCAAATTCAAAGCCCCAAATTTTTTGCAGGATCTGGTCTCTTGTAAATACTGTTCCAGGATTGGAAATAAGCAGACTGAGCAGTTCAAACTCCTTTAACGTGAGAACTACATCCCTTCCATTTGCACGGACAATGTGTTTTTCCGGATACATATAAAGTCCCCCGGATATATATTCTTTGCCTACCCCGGCAGGTTTAGTGCGGCGCAGCAATGCCTTGATTCTGGAAAGCAGTTCCATCATCCCAAAGGGCTTGCAGATATAATCGTCCGCACCGCCATCCAGTCCTATCACCCGATCATATTCCGTACTCTTTGCAGTAAGTATAATAACAGGCAGCCGCGCGGTTTCCCGTCTGCCGCGCAGCTTTTTCAGAACTTCCATACCATCCTCTTCCGGAAGCATAATGTCAAGCAGCACCAAGTCTGGCGTCTCTTGTGCCATTGCGGTCCAAAAGCCAGAGGGAGCCGAAAATCCCCGGGACTCCATTCCAGAGTTATTCAACGCATATGCCACAAAATTTCGGATGCTGTCGTCATCCTCTAACAGATATATTAACATCTATGCTCACCCCTCTGCAATTGCAACCTTGTCTTCAGCAAATCGCTAATGATTTGCGCCAACAGGACAGATTACATACATTTTTTCCACTTCAACTTCATCGCTTCAGTATTTTCTGTGCACACCTGTAATGGAAAACTCCACCCATTCCGCAATATTGACTGCATGATCACCGATACGCTCTAAATATTTTGCGATCATTAAAAGGTCTAAACAGAATTCTCCAACTGCATTGTCCCTGGAAATTTCTCCAATCAGTTCCTGCTTTATTCTTGAAAACCAATCATCTACAATATCGTCATATTGAATTATATTTCTTGCAAGCTCCAAATCCCGGCGGACGTAAGCGTCCACGCTGTCTGTAACCATTCTCACAGCTTCCCTGGCCATCTTACCGATAAAATGATCGCCCAAAGTCTGCATGCCAGGCATATATTCGGCGATCTCCGCAATATCCGCAGCCTGATCCCCGATGCGTTCCATATCCGATATCATTTTCAGAGCAGAAGATATCTGCCGCAAATCCTTAGCTACTGGCTGCTGATGCAGAAGCAGACGCATACAAAAAGCTTCAATATCCCGTTCCATTTGATCAATTTCACCGTCTGTCTCATGTACTTTTTGAATCAAATGCTTGTCTTCCTTCTGCAATGCCTGCACGGCAAGAGAAATTACTGTTTCGCATAATCCGCCCATTTGAATCATCTGTAGATTTAACGCTTGCAGCTGCTCATCAAATTGGTTTCGCATCATCCAAACCTCCCGGTAATATAATCTTCTGTTCGCTGATCAGACGGCATAGAAAAAATCTTGTCTGTATCCGCAAACTCAACCACTTCCCCCAGAAGAAAAAACGCCGTTTTGTCTGAAATTCGTGCAGCCTGCTGCATATTATGGGTTACAATAACAATAGTATACTGCTTTTTCAACTGGATTGCAAGATCTTCTATTTTTGAAGTAGAAATAGGATCTAAAGCGGAGGTAGGTTCGTCCATCAGCAGCACCTCCGGTTCTACCGCCAGCGCACGGGCAATACACAGCCGCTGTTGCTGTCCGCCGGAAAGAGCCAATGCGCTTTTTTTCAGCCGGTCCTTCACATCCTCCCAAAGAGCAGCCGAGCGCAGCGTCTTTTCCACAATATCGTCCAGCTTGCTTTTGCCTCGAATCCCATGCGTACGGGGGCCGTAGGCAATGTTATCATAAATGCTCATAGGAAAAGGGTTGGGCTTTTGAAATACCATTCCTACCCGTTTTCTCAGTAAATTTACATCCATGCCGCCATAGATATCTTCACCATCCAGCAAAATCTCTCCGCGCACTCTACAGCCGTCTACTAAATCGTTCATCCTGTTAAGTGTTTTCAAAACAGTAGATTTACCACATCCGGAAGGGCCGATAAACGCAGTGATTTCTCGCTCCGGTATAGACAGATGAATTCCCCGTATAGCCTGAAAATCTCCATAAAACAATTCCATATTTCGAATAGAAAATTTCTCCACTGCTGTTATCCTTTCTTTACACCTGTGCCAGATAATTTCCCCGCGATTATCCCCGACAGCCCATTGATTCCCGCAACAAATACCAGCAAGACAACTGCAGTGGCATAAGCCTCGTCGGTGTACAGTCCCTCTGATAAAAGACAATACATATGAACAGACAAGGTTCGCGCGCTGTCATGCAGCCCCATAACCGCCTGGGGAGCGGTTCCAGAAGTGAAAATCAGCGCAGCTGTTTCCCCTACAATCCTGCCAATCGCCAAAATAATGCCGGATAAAACCCCTGGCATGGCCGCCGGGAGTACAATCTTGAAAATCGTTCGCAGTTTTCCCGCTCCCAGACCAAAGCTTCCCTCTCGGTAAGATGCAGGCACAGCCAAAAGCGCTTCTTCTGTAGTACGAATAATTGTGGGAAGCACCATAATAGACAATGTCAACACGCCGGCCAGCATAGAATAGCTCCACCCCATAAACAACACAAAGGCCAAAAATCCAAAAAGGCCGTATATGATGGAGGGAATGCCCGCCAGCGTCTCCGTCGTAACGCGAATCACTCGAACTAATTTGGACTGTGGACGCGCATATTCTACAAGATAAACCGCAGAAAAAATACCGAGGGGAACTGCAATCAGCAGTGTTATTACCGTCATAATCAGTGTGTTCCAAATAGCCGGCAGCATAGACACATTCTCCGCAGTATACTGAAGGGAGAACAGCGACAACCGCAGATGAGGGATTCCGCCTATCAAAATATGCAGGATTAAAAACAGCATTCCGCCCACAGTCAGTACCGCCGCCGCGTAAATCAAGACACGCAAAATAAGAGAGCCTGGCCGACGAACATACGTGCCAAAAGCATGCTTCATACCTGCCGCCCCCTTTTCATTGCAGAAAAGCTTAAGTTGATTAAAAGAATAAATACAAACAATACCACCGCGGTGGCGATTAGCGCTCCTCGATGCAACTGCGCCGCATACGCCATTTCTAACACGATATTTGCTGTAAGCGTTCGCGTACCAGATAACACGCTGTCTGGAAGAATCGCTTGATTTCCGGCAATCATAACAACGGCCATCGTCTCTCCCACCGCACGTCCAATTCCCAAAACAATCCCGGATAAAATACCGCTTCCTGCCGCCGGAAGCATCACGCGCATCATGCCCTGTTCACGAGTAGCGCCTAAGGCGAGCGCTCCCTCATAATAGTAAGTGGGAACAGCGCGCAGTGCGGATTCCGATGTATTGATTATGGTCGGCAAAATCATCATCCCCAGCAGCAGAGACGCCGTCAATATTCCTTTCCCGCTGGTTCCAAATAATCGTTGGATGGCCGGCACCAATACCATTAATCCGAAAAATCCATATATGATAGAGGGAACCCCTGCCAAAAGGTGAATCGCCGGCTTTAGTACCGCGTATAGCTTTTTTGGACAGTATTTCACCAAAAACACAGAAGTGAGGACCCCCACAGGAACACCTACAAGGATCGCCCCCGCTGTCACATACAAACTCCCCACAATCATAGGAAAAATTCCATATACATCCTTGGACGGCCTCCATTCCATTCCTGTAAGAAAATTTAATACACCAATTTCCCTCATAGCAGGGATACCATTGGCAAATAGAAACAGACAAATCAGAAGCACAGCTGCTACGGAAAAACAGGCGCATAAGAGAAATACAGCCTGCATACCCTTCTCTTGAAGCTTTGATGTCATCATACGCAAAATTTCCCCTCCTACTTACCGTATATTGTCTGCCATGTGACTATTTCTCCACTGAATATTCGCCGCACTTGATCTATAGATAAATTTGTAACCGGGTTGGATTCGTGTGTAATCACTGCAATTCCATCATAAGCAACAACAATATCCTGGAGACCGCCGCCACGCTCCGCATCCGTCAATTCCCTAGAAGACATGCCGATATCCGCTACTCCTTCTAATACAGAAGAAATACCGGCGGAAGATCCGGTTTGCTGCACCTCTATGTGCACGTCTGGATTTTTCTTTACGTACGCATCTGCAAGGGCCTCCACCACGGGAGCCACAGACGTGGATCCTGCCAAAATCACTTTTCCACTGCTGCCGGAAGATGTGTATACGTCACCCTTATCCGGAGGAACATATCCTGCCTCGTTTATGATATTCGCCGCATCTGGAGAACGGGAAAAGCGGAGAAAATCCTGGGCCGCTTGGCTAGTGCTGTCATCCATCACCAAAAGGAAATTACGTTTCATAGGATATACACCGCTTCGTATGTTTTCTTGGGTAGGACTGACGCCATTTATCGATATACCTTTTACGCCCTCCGCCATCGCTCCTGCGGAAACATAGCCGATGGCGCTGTCACATCCTAAAACAGAAAACAGCATTACCGCATTGCTGCCGACCACCTCTGCCCTCGGCGTGATATCTGTATCCGCCCCCAATTCCATAAGTTCCGTCATAGCTGCCCTGGTTCCAGACCCATCTTCTCTTGTGACTACTACAATAGCGTCCTTTTCCACAGCACATGAAGTCAAAAGAACAATGAAAACGAAAGTGGCCGCCGCCAGTTGCAATATTTGTCTCATAAGCCCTCCTCCTGATAGATTACTCTTAGCATACCCAAATTGTGTTAAATCAACAACCGTTGTGATGTTAATTCTGGGTTAAACTTAGCTTATAAGGGGCTTGTACATGGATATACTCTAGAATGTAAAAAAGAAGCAGGCATAGCCTGCTTCTTTTTATCCGTTTTCTTTTTCAAACAGCGTACGTCCCATTAATACACCCATAACGCTTGCCATCATAAGTCCCCGTGTCCAGCCGCTGCTATCTCCAAGACAGTGCAGCCCCGCGATATTCGTGCTGAGAGAAGCGTCCATTTTTACCTTGTTGGAATAAAATTTCAGCTCCGGACTATACAGAAGCGTCTCTGTAGATGCAAATCCTGGCACTACCATATCCAGCATCTTAATAAACTCAATAATATTGGTCATAGCGCGATAGGGCATTGCCGCTGTAATATCTCCTGGTACTGCATCCTTCAGCGTAGGTACAACATTGCTGAAAGCCAGTTCCTTTTGCCAGGTACGCTTGCCGTCTAAAATATCTCCGTAGCGCTGCACCATAATATGGCCTGCACCCAACATATTGGTAAGCTCGCCCACCTTCTGCGCATAAGCAATCGGTTGATTAAATGGCTCCGTAAAATTGTGACTTACCAAAATAGCAAGGTTTGTGTTGGAGCTTTTATTGTCTTTAAAGCTATGTCCGTTCACCACAGCCAAATCGTTATCATAGTTCTCCTGTGCTACAAATCCGCCCGGATTTTGACAAAAAGTGCGCACCTTATTTTTCCATGGTCTAGGATATCCAATAAGCTTGCTTTCATATAGTACCCGGTTTACCTTCTCCATAACTTCGTTGCGGCACTCCACCCGAACGCCGATATCCACCGTTCCCGGCTTGTGTGCAATCTGATGCTCCGCACACAGCTTTTCCAGCCAGTCCGCACCCCGTCGCCCCGTCGCAATTACAACAGTGTTCGCCTCAATCTCCTGCGTACGTCCGCCTTCGCGAACAATCACACCCCGACACGCATTATCCTGCAGTAAAATGTCCTCGCAGGCTGCGCCAAACAACATGTCCACTCCATGTTCCGCCAACCAGACTTGTATCTCATGATACAGCTTCTGGGCTTTTTCCGTTCCCAAATGGCGAATGGGGCAATCCACCAGCTTCAGACCAGCCTTAATGGCGTTCTTACGTATCTCTTTGATTTCTTCCCCATTTCCAATTCCTTCGACCCTGGGATCCGCACCAAATTCCAAATAAACTTTATCTGTATAGTGAATCAGTTTCTGGGCTTCTATAGCCCCAATCAAATCGGGAAGATCCCCGCCAACCTCATAGGAAAGACTCAACTTGCCATCGGAAAAAGCGCCTGCGCCGGAAAAGCCTGTGGTTATATCGCATCCGTTTTTGCAGTTGACGCAATGGCCCACATCCGCTTTAGGACAACGGCGCTTTTCTACCGGTTTTCCCTTTTCTACCATTAGAATTTTTTTGCGGCTTCCCTTCTTTACAAGCTCCATTGCCGTAAAAATCCCCGCCGGACCTGCGCCAACAATAATCAAATCGTACTTCATACAGATATCACGCCTTTCTATGTATTTTTCGTTTCTAAAAAATAAGACCATAGCAAAAGAAACCGGGATTTCCGGTTTCGACATATATCCTTTTATATTTTATCATGGACGGCTTCCAGTGTCAAGCATGCAGAATGCCTTGATTTTTATTCCGATTTGTGGCATAATATATAAAAGCTATACTTGTATTTTCAAAAAACAAGGAGAATTTGTTATGAATATAGCCATTCTTGGCGCAGGCACCTGGGGGATCGCCTTGGCAAAGCTCCTGTCAGAAAACGGTCACAATATATGTGTATGGTCCGCCTTGCCTAAAGAAATTGAAACGCTTTCTATGACATATACCCACCCAAATTTGCCGGACGTGTCCCTGCCCCAAACGCTGCAATTTACTACAGATATAGAGGTCGCCGTATCCGGTGCACAGTATGTGGTGTTTGCTGTGGCCTCTGCCTATATTCGAAAAACAGCATCGGCGGTGGCATCCTATCTTCCTAGCGAGGCAATTTTGATCAATGTAGCCAAAGGGCTGGAACCGGGTACACAGCGTACCATGACACAGGTAATCGAAGAAGCGCTGGCCACGGCAGGCAAACCTGCTGATGGCCGTCTCGTAGCTCTTTCCGGGCCTACCCACGCAGAAGAAGTCGCCCGTAACGTACCAACCTCCATCGTTTCCGCCTGTGAAAAGGAAGATACCGCCAAAGCAGCTGCGGAAATTTTTATGAATTCCTGTATGCGGGTATACACCAACACGGACGTTCTTGGAGTAGAACTGTGCGGTGCCTTGAAAAATATTATTGCTCTGGCAGCCGGAATGATCCGGGGTATGGGAATGGGCGATAATACAAATGCCATGCTCATCACCAGGGGAATAGCAGAAATGACCAGAATGGGACTTTCCATGGGATGTAAGCGGCGCACCTTTAGTGGGCTTGCCGGTATCGGAGACTTGATCGTCACCTGTACCTCCGTCCACAGCCGAAATTATCGATGTGGAGAAATGATCGGCCAGGGTATGTCCTATGAGGAAGCATCAAAAAAAATTGGAATGGTTGTGGAAGGTTATCACGCGCTGGAAGCCGCTATGGAGCTGTCCCGCAGCAAACAGGTAGATATGCCTATTGTATCGGCCGTATATGATGTTGTAAAAAATGGGCGGAACCCCAAAGATACCATGCATGAGCTTATGCTGCGGGAAATGAAATCGGAATTGGATACCTAAATAAATTATAAGGGAGGGGATCATTCCCCTCCCTTTCTGTATCTTATCCCATGCAGACTTCTACAATATGCGTTTTACCATCTCCGACAGGAACAATCACATCTCCAGTGATTTGCACCCCATCCACAGTAATCCGCCGCACACCTTTGCACACGCCGGCGCTATTGTCTACCCGAATTTCATACGTATCGCCCCGGAACTTACGCGTGACAGTAAAAGCGTCCATCGTATCCGGAATACAGGGATTTACCCGCAGTCCATCATATTCCGGCATCACACCCAATATATAGCGGGATACGTTGTAAAACGTCCATGCAGCCGTACCGGTTAACCAGGAATTTTTCGCTTCCCCATGTCGCACAGCGTCTTTTCCGGCGATCATTTGAGAATACACATACGGCTCTGTACGATGAATTTCGCTGATATCTTCCAGATAAGCAGGGCAAATCTTACGGTACACTTCAAATGCCCGATTTCCACGTCCCACAACGGTTTCCGCGATAGAGATCCATGGGTTGTTATGGCAGAAAATGCCCGCATTTTCCTTATATCCAGGTGGATAAGAAGAAATCTCACCAAGTTCCAAATGATACTCCGAATACGGAGGATTGTTTAAAACAATACCATATTTCGTATCCAGCCGCTCGATAACCGCATCCAACGCCTGCACCGCACGACCTTCTTTTACACCGATGCCAGCCATAATACAAAAGCCCTGCGGCTCAATAAATATCTGTCCTTCCGTGCATTCGCTGCTCCCGATTTTCTTACCGAAAGCGTCGTAAGCACGCAAAAACCACCGACCATCCCAACCGTATTCCATAACAGCATTGTACATAGCTGTTACCGCCTGCTCGGCCCGCTGCGCTTCTGTATCCAACCCCTTTTTGCGGCACAACGCCGCATAATCCGGTCCTACTGCTACAAACATACCGGCAATAAACACCGATTCCGCAATGCCGGACTCAAAGTTCGCCGCTGTTTGAAAAGATTCGCCCGGCGTTTTAGAAAAGCAGTTTAAGTTTAAGCAGTCGTTCCAGTCCGCCCTGCCGATCAAAGGAAGACCATGCGGTCCCAGGTTGTCCGTAACATGATCGAAAGACCGCTTCAAATGTACCATCATAGGCGCAGCTTTTGAATCATCATTATCAAAAGGAACCATTTCATCCAAAATGCTCCAGTCGCCGGTTTCCTTAATATATGCAGCCACACCAAATATCAGCCATAGAGGGTCGTCATTAAATCCTGATCCAATATCCGCATTGCCCTTTTTGGTTAGGGGCTGATACTGGTGATATGCGCTGCCGTCCTCCATTTGAGTGGCGGCAATATCCAAAATGCGCTCTCTCGCCCGCTGAGGAATCAAATGCACAAAGCCAAGTAAATCCTGTGTGGAATCTCTGAATCCCATACCCCGTCCGATACCTGATTCAAAATACGAAGCAGACCGGGACATGTTGAAAGTCACCATACACTGGTACTGGTTCCAGATGTTGACCATTCGGTTCAACTTTTCATCCTTAGATTCGACCTGATATTTCGATAAAAGACTGTCCCAATAAGCCGCCAGCGCCGCCAGCGCACCGTCTATCTGAGCATCTGTCCGATATGCTTCCATAAGACGTTTGGCCGGCGCCTTATTGATTACGCCAGGAGCTTCCCACTTTTCTTCTTCCGAATTTTCACAATAACCCAAAACAAAGATCAGTGACCGTTCCTCTCCCGGTTCCAAAGACAATCGGAGCATATGAGAGCCTATTGGTGCCCATCCGGAAGCAACCGAATTCTGCGCCTCGCCTGCAAAAACCACATTGGGATGGTCAAATCCATTATACAGGCCCAGGAATGTCTCTCTGTCTGTGTCATATCCGTCGATAGGGGCGTTGACAGAAAACACCGCATAGTGGTTTCTTCGTTCTCTATATTCCGTTTTATGATAAATGGCGCTGTCTACTACCTCTACTTCTCCAATGGAAAAATTACGCTGGAAATTTGTCTGATCATCCCATGCATTCCACAGGCAAAACTCCACAAAAGAAAACAGCCGAATGTCCTTTTTCACGTCGCTGTCGTTGCGGATTTTCAACCGATGTACCTCGCAGGTATCCCCCAAAGGTACAAAAGAGGTCTGCGATACAGAAAGTCCTCTTGCACTGGAGTTGATGGTCGTATATCCCATGCCATGGCGGCATTCGTACGTATCATATGCCGCTTTTACAGGCATCCACCCTGGCGTCCATACAAATCCATCGTCATTGATGTAAAAATACCGCCCGCCGGCGTCTGTAGGCACATTATTATACCGATACCGAGTCAGACGCAGCAGACGTGCATCCCGGTAAAAGCAATATCCACCCGAGGTGTTGGACATCAGAGAAAAGAAGTCCTCGCTTCCCAGATAGTTGATCCATGGATAGGGAGTATCCGGCCGTGTGATCACATACTCCCGGTCCGCGTCGTGAAAATAACCGTATTTCATATTTTTTCCATCCTTTATGCAAAAAGTTGCTCTACTGAAAGGTCCGCAAAGCTTTTTAAATAAATATCGCTCTGTCTTTCTATTTGGGCAACATGGTCTTCCTCATCCAAATCCCAAACTGCACAGACAGGAAACCCACATTTTTTAGCAGTAGCCACCGCGTGCCGGGCGTCTTCAAACACCCAAGTGGCAGTAAGAGGAGTTCCAAGAATCTCCAACGCCTGCAGAAATACATCGGGCTGTTCCTTACCTGCACCTGCCTCTGTACAGGTAGTAATCGCAGAAAAATAATGATCGATTCCCACTCGCCGCAGTGCGCCCTCTACCAAATAGCGGTCTGTAGCAGTTGCAATGCACATAGGTACTCTACGCTCATGCAAGTTCTCCAGCAGCACCGCTACTCCAGGCCGCAGTAAAATTTCATGAAAATATGCATGCTCCAGCATCCGATTGCAGTCTGCAATGATTTCCTCTGCCGATTCCGGCAGTCCATATATACCACGGATATACTCCACTGCCTCCAGCATGCTCATATACCGAACGCTATCTTCAATCCCATTTTCCGGTGTCAGGCCTCTTCCGGTAAGATATCGGGTAACGAAGCTTCGATACAGGTACATAGAGTCAAACAATGTGCCATCACAGTCAAAAATCGCGCCTTGTATCATACAGATATATCCTCATTACAAATTTCACGAATTCTATTTAAAAAAGATTTTGCATCTTCATTCCACATAACGATCAGTGTGCCGTCCTCAACTCGAATGATACTTTCTCTCCCGGTAAATTCGTTGCTCACTCCAAGCGGGACCGTACTGGTAAGGCAAGCGTTATCCAGAGGAAACTTCAAACCCTGCAGTGTTACGCCACATGCTCTGTCCGCAGCAAATACAGATACTAATCCTGTTTTGCCAGCTTCAAATCGCAGCGCTCCATCACTAAATGTGCATGCTGCGTTCCCCTCTCCCCACAACCAACATACCGCGCCGTGATCCGCTGCGCCGGCGCAATTCTGCAAATTGGCTATTGTATGATCCAGTCGACCGCCAAATCCTCCATATATTACAAAATTCCGAAATCCCAGCTTCATTCCTTCCGCAAGAGCCAGCGCCGTATCTGTATCGTCCTTATCCGCAGGATGACAGACTGTTTTTTCCAATCTCGGCACATGACCAAGAGAATCAAAATCGCCCACCGCAAGATCAGCGGTAACGCCTATCTTTTCCAATGCGGAAAAGCCTGCGTCCGCCGCAATGACAAAATCTCCCTCTCTGCGATCTATGTACATCCCTTCCGTAACGGAAGCGCCTATAATATAGCAAATGTTTTTCATCCTTATCTCCACGCTTTTAACATCGTTATTCCGCGCCCAGCAAAAACAGCTTACCATAGGACATATATTCCCGCACAAGCGCTGCAAACATTGCGTACGGATTGGGGTCCTTCGCCAGAATAAATTCACTGTCACAGTCCAGCCGGGAACAAATCAATTTTATACGCGGTATATGAAAGGCGTTAGACACCGATACAATGGTGTAATCGGTTATCCCCTCTTCTTCCATAATTTCCAGTGCATTTTTTATATTTTCTACCGTATTGTTGGATTTGGGATCGGTATAAATGCGCTCCGCATCAATTCCCATTTCTTCCACCAGATAGTTTTTCATCGCATCGGCTTCGGGCATCACCTCATCCGGTCCCTGCCCACCGGTAACAATACACACAGAACCGGGCACAGCCTCCATATACTCCACCGTCTTATTCAGACGTTTGCGCAATACGCTGCCGGGACGTTCTCCCCGAAGCCCGGCACCGTATACCACAAAGACTGTCTCTTTGTCCAGATCCTCCGGATGTGTCTGCATACTGTTGGTTCCAAAAATATAGGCGCACAGAATGGAAAAGGTAACCATATAAAAGCACATGCCCCAGGCAAAGATGTTTTTCAGCACAAAAAATACTTTCTGCGGAATCACCTTCTCCCAAATCCGCTTAAAAAACAGGGGAATACCGGAAACCAACATCGCTAAAATAGCGGCAACATAGGAAAGATGGCCTTCTGTCCACATAAGCAGCTTAATAAAATATAAGAAGTATGCAGCAAAGGCAAAACCGCCGCAAACGATATACAGTATGTTGAGGAAGCGATCATAGCCACTTCTTTTTCCAGACTTTGTCATACACGCCCTTTCTGCGGATTTCCGCTTTATCGGATGGCTGTTCCCACAGGAACAATATCGTCTACAAAAATCACCTGACATCCGCAGGCATTATTCGTAGCTGCCAGCAGCATGCCCTCGCTGGTAACCCCACTGAACCGCGCTGACTTCAGATTGGCGAGGACGATGATTTTCCGACCGATCAGCTCGTCTACACTGTAATCATGCTTAATACTGGAAACGATCACACGCTCTTTCATACCATCGTCCAAAGTAAGCTTTAGACAGTTAGCAGATTTGCGGATCTCCGCCGCCTTCACAATCTTGCACACACGCATATCCAGGCGGGCAAAATCGTCCATAGTAATTTCTTCCTTAACGGGTTCTACCGGGTCCGGATCACCATATTCCCGCTTGGGGGCTGCCTTTTCTTCTTTTGCAGCCGCCTCTTCCTGCATTTGCTTTTCCAGTTCTAATTCTTCCTCTGTCTGTTCATAGGAAAAGTCTAAAAGCTTTACATAGCTGTCTGCGTCAATCGCGTATAAGAACAGGTACAGCCTAGGCCCTTTCTCTTTGTCCAAAAGCAGCTTGTATACATTTGAAAAGAATGTACGCTGTACGCCCTTCAGTTCCTTCTCCGGCAAATCTTCTCCAAACACCTGCTTTGGAATTGCGTATAGCTGACTGTTCAGCGCGTCCAAATCAAAACCGTCGGCAGATAAATATGTGTGGAGAAGAGAAATTTCCCGCTTTTCTTCCGCACACAACGTATTATAAACCGCAAAGTTACGGGTCCTGCGCAGACGATTCATCTGGTCAGGCGCACACTGTTCCAGCCAATACCGAGCCTTGTCCAGCCGGTCTTTAAACTGGTCATAACAGTATGGCGTGCCGATTTTTTGAAAAATCGTCTCCAGCATAGGAACATTGAAGTTTACAATGGAACCCAACTGCACCAAGTGCCCCATAGGAACAGGAATAACCTCCCGCCCCTCTACCGTAGTGTTATACATAATCTCTTTTGTACGCTCGTCCGCCGTACCCTGTGCACATGCGCTCAGCATCTTGTCAAACTCAAAATACTGGCGCAGAATTCCATCATCAAAACAGAAATCAAATGCCTTCATAGGATCGGTTTTGGAATACAGCCACAAAATAACTTGGGGCTGGTACAGGCGCAGCAGTGTCTCCGGCGTAAGATTCAATCCGGATGAACCGGACATCTTTCCTGTTGTTCCTTTGATGCCGATAAATTCATAGCCCTGGAAAATAGGCGCTTCATATCCAAAAATCTCTTTGGATATGTGCTTGCTTGTATCATAACTACCGTTGATGCTGGCGTGGTCCTTTCCGCCCGGCTCAAAGTCCACTCCTTCATACATCCATCGCATTGGCCAGTCGATTTTCCATGCAAGCTTACAGTTGAAATCTTTCGTAAAGTCAAAGGTCCCTGTGTGTCCGCAGGCGCAGGCGTACTCCGCTACTGTGCAGTCTTCGGACAAACTTTGGATTTTTGTGGTATCTTTATGACACGCCGCGCAGTAAATGCTTACCGGATAATACGCCTCGCGCTCGCCGGGGACAGCCTCCTGCGTACGGTGACTGTCGATAATATCAAAAATTTCGCCTCTCTTTTTCAGCGCGTGCAAAATATACTTTACATACTTACCACTGCGGTACATTTCCGCCTGATACCGATAATCCATGTCGATACCAAACTCCTGAATGCTGTCCATAAACTCCTTTTCAAAATGGGCAGCGAAAGTGGGATACTCCGCCGCGCCGTCAAAGGGATTGGGAACATCTACATAAGGGTAGCCGATATATTTTTCCATATCGCCGTCTACCTGGGCAACATTCACCGGAATTTTTCGAAGCCGGTCAAATTCGTCCCATGAAAAAAGCAGTCTTGCTTTCTTTCCCATCTTGCGCAGCGCGCGCACCACAAAATAACTGGTAGCCACATCCCTGAAGTTTCCAATATGAATAGAACCGGAGGGACTGATCCCGGCAGCACAG
The DNA here is from genome assembly GCA_910586545.1 of uncultured Eubacteriales bacterium. Classification (GTDB taxonomy): domain Bacteria; phylum Bacillota; class Clostridia; order Oscillospirales; family CAG-272; genus Avispirillum. The sequence continues at coordinate 5,948 of CAJUIQ010000024.1, read as the reverse complement.
ACATATTCTGGCTTGTCCGGATTTCTCTTTACAATTTCCTGTGCAATTTTTTCTGACCAATGCATGATTTTACCTCGATTTATTTAATTCCTTTATTTTATTCTTCCTGTGTCTTCCTTTGCAGCTTTAGACAGCAAAACAAGAAAGTCATATACCCCTGCAATGGGATACAATTTGCATCCTTCCACATCTACCGGTCTGCGTGCCAGGCCTCGCTTGGGCAGCGCCGCCTGGGTAAAACCGATTCGCACCGCTTCCCTAGCTCGCTCTTTAGCAAAGGACACTGCCCGCACCTCGCCAGACAGCCCGACTTCTCCCGCAACAATCATATCATGTGGAATCGGAACGTCCTTAATACTGGAACAAAGGGCCAGGGCAATCGCCGCATCCGCAGCCGGTTCGTCAATGTGCAGCCCGCCTACCACATTCAGGTAAACATCGCTGGTAGAAAAGCGCAGTCCCAGTCGTTTTTCCAGAACGGCCAAAAGCAGACACATCCGATTGTAATCAATTCCGTCTGCCACCCGCTTGGGAGCTGGATATGAGGTAGGCGTTACAAGCGCCTGAATTTCTACAATAATCGGGCGCGTCCCCTCCATTGTACATACGGCGCAACTGCCGGAAACGCCTTCTGGCCGTCCGGTAAGAAGCATCTCTGAAGGGTTGTCCACTTCCGTAAGACCCACGTCTGTCATTTCAAACACGCCGATCTCATTGGTAGATCCATACCGATTTTTTACTGCTCGGACAATCCGATAGCTTTGGCTGCGCTCCCCTTCAAAAGAAAGTACCGCGTCCACCATATGCTCCAGTACCTTAGGGCCCGCAATACCGCCTTCTTTGTTCACATGCCCTACCATGATAACTGCAGCGCCATCCGCTTTGGCACATCGGATAAAGCGAGACGCACATTCTCGCACCTGAGTAGTACTGCCCGCTGAGGACGCAGATTCGCCGCACACCATCGTCTGAATGGAGTCTACTATCACCACATCCGGAGAAATCCGGTCATATTCCGCAACAGCCGCGTCCACATCTGTTTCCGTGAGCACCAGTACGTCAGCATCTTCTACACCCAGACGCTTTGCACGTAACTTCAACTGTCCACGAGATTCCTCACCAGAAATATATAAAATCTTATATTCCCTTCCAGTTCGGCCACAAAGCTGCATCAGCAAAGTAGACTTACCGATTCCCGGCTCTCCCGCCAGCAGCACCGCACTGCCAAGTACCAATCCGCCCCCCAGCACTCTGTCCAATTCTCCAATACCAGTTTGCATGCGGTGACAGTCTACCGACTCCATCTGAGAAAAAGGAACTGCCTTTTCTCGTGTTCCAGGCCGGCGGCCGCTTTTAGCGCTGCTGGCCGCCGCAGGCTGATAGGTTTCCTTTTGAAAGGTATTCCACGCATTGCAGGATGGACATTGCCCATACCATTTCGGACTTTGAAAATCACATTCCGAACATACGTAAACCTCTTTCGGGGATTTCATAGGCGTTTCCTCCATCTGCAATGTATATCGTGATTATTGTATCATATTCTCACGTTCATTGCAAGAAAGATTTTCCGGTTTCAAGGCATCTTATCCTTCTACAGCATTGCCTGCACAATACTCCATTATGGCGCATGCAATTCCAAGACTGAGTGTTTTCCTGTAAGAAGCATCTGAAAGAAGCGTGGCCTCCTCCGTATTGGATAAAAAGCCGCATTCCACCAGCACTGCCGGTATTTTCATTCGATGGAGCAGATAAATTCCTTTATTGGACTTTTTCGTTTGACGGTCATTTTCCGGTTGAATATATTTCTGCACATAATTTTGAATCATATCCGCCATCTGGACACTTCCCGGATCATTGGGAGAATAATACACCTGCAGGCCGCTGTATTGTGGATCCGGGAACTTATTCATGTGTATACTTACAAAATATTTTGCCTCGGTCTCCTCTGTGAACCGCATCCGGTTTTTCAAATCGTAAATCTTTTTATAGCCTTTGTAGTCTGTTCTGTCCCCATACATGTCATAAAGCAGTGTATCTTCCGTCCGTGTAAGCACAGCAGGATATCCTGCCGCATTTAAAATGGCTGAAACATCCTTGGCTATGGATAAATTCAGCTCTTTTTCCAAAAGTCCGTCCGAAGAAGAACATCCGCCATCCTCTCCCCCATGCCCAGGATCAATCACGAGCAAAACCGCATCCTCCGGGGCATCTGCGGCAATGGTGCTTTGATTTCTATACAACAAGCCCCGCAGCCCTCCAAAGAGAGCGGCTACAATTAAAAAAACAAGAGACATGGAAACAAATCCCGATAAAAATTTGGTTCTGCTTTTCATCCGTTCCTCCAAAATGTCTTTTACTGTCTTTCATTTATATGCCACATATTCAGCAGCTATGATTTTCGCTTTCTTTATTAAATACAATTTCAAAACAAAATAGAAAGAGGAGGCGTTCCCTCCTCTTTCCCACCTCCCCTCTTCGGTTCTGCGGCATTAGAACTCTATTTCTTTATTATCCGGCATTTCTCCTTCCAAAGAAAGCTGCATGGAAAAAGCGTCCACAAAAAATACTTCCTGCGCATGGATTTGTGTTCTCTGCTGCCGCTGCCCATGTTTGTCTATCCAAAATCGGCTGGAAAGGCTCCCAACAATACATATAGAATCTCCTTCCCGAAAATGCCGAACAATAAATTCTGCGGTTTGTCCCCACGCTGCTACGCGTACAAATACGGATTCGCTACAAGTATGCGACTTTCCAATTACCACATTAAAAGCAGTGGCATTTATACCGGATATCGTCTTATACAATACCGGATTCCTTGTAATCTTTCCGCCTATCGTCACTTTATTAAAATTAAAATTTGCCATACCTACCCCACCAAATTATATGCATTACAATACTTACTTAACACGTAAGTGTTGTCCAAAAAAATATGACTTAATTTATAAATATATCGTGCAGATTAAAGCAGAATTTATATGTTAGTCAAACATATTTTATATTTCAATTATCATATAGAATAAAAAGTGAAAATTTTGCAAAAAACGCGTGTAAGCACCGCAAAAAAATGCGAAATTATGTTGCATTAAAAAAAAGTTAATGTTATCATAGAATTATTAAAGGTGGTGATAAAATGGAAACACTACAAGAGCGTCTAAAAAAAAGACGACTTCAATTGGGAATGACTCTGGCGCAAGTAGCAGAAAAAATCGGCGTCAAGGAAGCTACAGTTCAAAGATATGAAAGCGGAGCGATCCAAAATATCAAATATCATACAATACTAGAACTGTCAAAAACATTAAACTGTAATCCTGCTTACCTCCTATGCTGGACAGACGCAACCTGTTCCCAGCCGGAAGATGATATTTGTACGATTACCGCGCACGAAAAAAAAATTCTAGAGGCATACAGAAACAATCCGGATCTGCAGCCGTCGGTGGATGCACTCTTAAACATACACTGAATTTTTCCAACATTTTCAATCGCATCCGCTTTCATGGGTACAGTATATTACAAGTTTCTTGTATTGTCAACATATTTTTACAATTTTCTTGTTTTTTCGACAAAATTATCAAGGTAAGAATACAACGTTTATGGAATATAATAAAATTTTTGAACGTATGGCTAAGCAGGGCAAAACCGGCAAAGAACTGGCAAACTATCTGAATGTTACACAGCAAACGGTAACCAACTGGAAGATTGGCGTCAGCGAATCCTACAAAAAAAGGCTGCCGGAAATTGCAGTCTTTTTAAATACCACTGTAGAAGAGCTGACAGGCATAACGATTCCTATGGAAGAATTCATGTCTCTATCCAGACATGAAATTGCTTTGATTCAAGCATATCGTGCAAACGAAAAAATGCAGGAAGCCGTAGATACCCTTCTAGGAATTGATCATACAGAAGACGCTTCCCCACTTCTACAAAAAAGCAGTACTTGTCCTCCAATTTTGGGATGTCCTGGTTCCCAACCGCAGATTGCTGCATATGGAACTGGTTCTATTACTTTAGATACTTCTGATTCGTTTGACGACCCGGAAATTGATAGAATTTTAAGAAAAATGAAAAAAGCAAAAAAATAATTTCTTACGCGCCGCGAATTTTATTGCATTTTGTTGTATAATAGTGTAAAATGTTTCCGGTGGTGAAGAAATGCAAAAGAAAACCAAGAAAAGCGCGGCAGCGTTTATCGAAAAATATGGACTGAACAAAGAGACGCTTACGGTATCCCGTTTACGGGAAATCATTGAATCTTTGGATTTTATAGTTGTAGATTACCGAAGCAATGTAAAAAACGATTCCGATGTAACCGCGCTTCTGGAGAAAACAAAGGCAATAGAATTTTATTTATATACAAAAAGTTTCGTCTATTGTACACCCAAAGATAAATATGTTTTTCTCTGTATGGATATGTCAGCCGATGATACAATCGACGTGCTCCTTCATGAATTGGGCCATATTTGTCTGGATCATCTGGGCAAAGACGGAATTATACACAACACTGGCGTGCAAAAAGAGAGAGAAGCGTTCTTTTTCAGCCAGTATATCCAGCAAAGATGCAGAAAAAGCAAACGGATTCAGCAAATCAAGCTGGCAGGTATCGTTCTTGCTGCCTTGGTACTTTTTGGGGCATCTGCATGGGCCATCTACAATACAGTTTTCAGGAAAACTTTGGTAGAAAATGGGCAAACTATCATCCTTGTCGGGGATACCGGAGCGCATGCCTTTTTGCATCCGCATTACTACTGGACGGACGGCGGAAAAGTGTTTCATTTGTGGATAGACTGTCAGCATATCACGCATTCTTCTACTATATACGCAGGAACCCTGGAAGAAAGCGGGAAAGAGAACTGTTGTAAAACCTGCTATAAAAAATTCTGTCAGCAATTTTTCGGCGAATCAGAATAATATATAAGTAAAACCGGTAATGTTACATTACCGGTTTTACTTATATAAAAAAGAAAGGATAATCGATATGAGCCCTTCTGAAATACTTAATTTTCTGCGGGAATGTAATCTGACAACCACGATGCTGCGCATCCTTCTTGCTATGGTTTTGGGAGGCGCCATCGGCCTGCAGCGTGAAAGGAATAGACACGCGGCCGGGTTTCGAACACACATACTGGTATGTATGGGCGCTGCCATGACCGTCCTCACCGGCGTTTTTGCTGTGCAGGTACTGCATCTTTCCGGCGATCCCCTCCGAATTGCCTCCCAAGTGGTCTCCGGAATCGGCTTTATCGGCGCGGGCACCATTCTAATTACGCAGCGGTCTCATGTACGAGGGCTAACCACAGCGGCAGGGCTGTGGGCCACAGCTTCTGTCGGCCTCGCGGTCGGTATCGGCTTTTATGAGGCCGCTATTCTCTGTACAGCAGTTATCTTAATTGTAATTGCTCTTTTAAAAAGCTTTGATAGAGTCTTGTCGGATAATATTCCTGTGCATGTCAAGCTATATTTTGAACTAGATGCACCCGAATCTGTCAATATTGTATTAGACGATATACATAGAATGGGGATTACCTTTATAAAATTAAACGTAAAACCTCCCCGCAGCGGACACAGCGGCTACATCGGTTTAGAGGCAGCTTTGCAGGACACGGATGATCAGCAGGCGCTCATAAAAGTGCGCGGCGTAAACCATGTTGTATTTGCGCTGATTGATTGAAATTCCCTATGCTGCAGTTCGCCTGTAAAAAGCTTAGTCCACGTGTTAGCCCATTCCCGGAAGGAACGGACAAAAAAAGAGGGACATAGCCCCTCTTTTTGCCTTATGCAAGACAGGAATACAGTACATTCCGTAATCGCGGAGCAGTAAAGTCTTCCTGATTGTTGGTCATATGATGCGCATAGAACATGGCCAGCTCATTTTCTGGATCCATTACCATATAGGCGCCCGCCGCTCCGGTCCATCCAAATTCTCCTATAGGAGAAGGAGAACCTGCCGCCGC
>CAJUIQ010000023.1 GCA_910586545.1 uncultured Eubacteriales bacterium | reverse complement strand
GTTAAATATAAAAATAGACAAGAGAATTGCAGCACAGATTGTATATCACTTTTGTGCCATGGATTGTAATGATCCGCAAGTGAAGGAAATACAGGAGTCACTATATGCATTTGCAAATACCTTCCACAAGGTCGGCATTGTGCCACGATTAGGAGATTGAGAGGAGGGGGACATGAGTAGATACATAGATGCTGTACATGAAGCAGAGGTGATCAGTGAAAAGCTGGAGATGCCACTTGCGGATTTGGTGGATATCTTTGCGCTTATTCCTTCCGTACGGGAACAAGGCGGGAGCTGTGACTATTGTTGTACTGACATAGAATTAAGAAAAACTTTAGACGGAGAGGGATATATTTTTATTGATCTTGATATTGATATTGGATATGCCACTCCGCATCTTATCACGAAAGGAGAGGATGTGCAAATTAGATTTTGCCCCATGTGTGGAAGGAGGGTAGGCGATGAGATATGATGTGTAAAGATTGTATACATTATGGTGTATGTTTTAACACTTGCCCGGACGCACTGGAGGATGGACGCCTAAAAAAAGGAGGGCTATTAGAGAGAGCGGTGGGAACCCGTAAGAGGAATGGAATATGTGAGAGTTGTGGGAACTGTGTTAAATTTAGCGATACAGCCCTTGGATGTGTTGTGCGCGACAAGTTTATTATGCCAGAGTTCCCGCCGTATTATGGAAGCTTAAAATGTAAAGATTGGAAAGCGAAGGGGGAACGCAATGAGTGATAACACAATAGATACGCAACCAGAAGACGAAGAAAGTCCATGTCCAGCTTGCAGGATTTGTAAGAATAAACGTCCCTGTTATCATTACAGGAAGTGTGTGCGGTATCAGGATTGGTTCGAAGAGACTTGGGGAAATATCCGTAAAACCTTTCGGCGAAAGGAAATATGAGTGCATAGGGAGGAGGATACGAAAAAGGTGAAAAGAGCAGAGATATTGGAAGAAGCTAAGAAATGCATATGCGGCGGCAGGGATCAGGAATATGGAAAGCCGGAGAACAATTTTCAGCTTATTGCGGATTTATGGGGCGCTTATACAGGATGTGCCTACACAGCAAAGGACGTTGCTATGATGCTAGCCTTACTAAAAGTAGCCCGCATCAAGACAGGCGTAAAAGCCGACAGCTTTGTTGACCTTGCAGGGTATGCTGCATGCGCCGGAGAGCTTGCGGAAATGGAGATAGTTATTCGAAAGGAGAACAAAATCATATGAGAATTATGCTGGATGACGGGGCATATATGCCTACAAGAGCCCATGAGGCAGATGCCGGCCTGGATCTGTATGCGATGGATCCCCAAATTGTATGTGCAAAGGAAAGCGCGATATTTGATACAGGTGTACATATTGAACTACCACAGGGTACAGTAGGATTCTTGAAAAGCAAAAGTGGATTGAATGTAAAGCATGGCATAACAAGTGAGGGTGTTATAGATGTTGGTTATACCGGGAGCATTGTTGTAAAGCTATATAATCATTCTGGCTATGACTATGCTGTGCGTGCTGGTGATAAAATCAGCCAGCTTGTGATTTTACCTATATGCACGCCCGCTTTGGAGCTTGTGGACAAGCTGGATAATACGGACAGGGGTACCGCTGGCTTTGGTTCATCTGGTAGATAGGGTGTTGTATAAATAAAACTTGCCCGTTTTGTCCGTTTTTATGTGATAACATAGTATCATGAAGATCCGTAGAGAAGGAGGAGAACCAGGTCGCATGAAAAGATATGAATCTAAATCTGCCATTTGTCCGTTTTACAAATCAGAGGATCCTATGAAGATATATTGTGAGGGGGTTGAAGACGGAACATCTATTCACCTTGCTTTTTTTTCTTCTTCTATTACAAAAAAGCAGTATTGTAGACGTTACTGTCAGGATAAGTACTGCGATTGCCGCATTGCTAAAATGCTGACCCAAAAATATGATAATGAATAACCACACAACGAATCAAATGAGGATTTGTTGGTGGTACAGTGTCCATAAAGGATGGCCCGGAAGGCTGTCCTTTTTTATTTGCAGGTTCGTCCAATTCTATCTTAGGGGGTGGCTTTCCTTTTCGATCTGGTACGTTGTAAAATAGTTTTATCAAGAAAAGGAGGGGGGATTATGTGGATTGGACTGCCATAAAAACTGAATATGTCACTACAGATACAAGCTACAGAAAGCTTTCTGCTAAATATGGGGTTTCTTCTACGCAGATCGCCAATCATGCGAAAAGCGAAAAGTGGGTCGAGGAGAAAGAACGGTTTTTAGCAAAGTCTTATACAAAAACGCTCGAAGCCCTCTCTGATGGATATAAGGAAAGAGCAAAACGCATTCTGGGTCTTTCCGATAAAATATTGGACAAGATTGAAAAGGCCCTGGACATTGTTGAGGTTACAGATATCCATGCGATCCGTAATATAACAGTTGTCTTGAAGGACCTGAAAGAGATCCAGCTCTTTAAGGATGATGGGGATGGCCCCAGTGAGATGCATATTACTGTGGGGGGATGGGATCCATCGTGGGGACAATAGAGCTCTGCATTCCGCAGCCAAACGAAAAGCAAAAATTGTTTCTATCAGATCACCACAAATATGTTGCGTATGGCGGCGCCAGAGGCGGAGGGAAAAGCTGGTCCGTTCGGGTAAAGGCTATTTTCTTTGCGTATACTAGGCCTGGTATTACACAGGTGATTATTCGTAAGACATATCCAGAGCTGCAGGCAAACCATATCAAACCCCTGCGAGCTATGCTTCCTTCTGGTACATATCGGTATAACGACAGCAAGAAAGAAATGTATTTCCCAAACGGCAGCCAGATCCTTTTTCGATATCTGGCAAACGATGGAGATCTGGACCGGTTTCAAGGAACAGAGTGCGATATTTTGTACATTGACGAAGCCACGCAGTTTACAGAAGAACAATTCAAAATGCTCACTCCATGTGTCCGTGGTGTAAACGGTCATCCTAAACGTGTATATCTCACTTGCAACCCAGGGGGGGTGGGCCATGGATGGGTAAAGAGGCTGTTTGTCAGCAGAGATTTTGGTCCCGGGGAAAACCCGGACGATTACTCCTTTATACCAGCAGGAGTACGGGACAATATTGCTCTAATGGAGCAGCAGCCTGAATACATACAGCAGTTGGAAGGACTCCCACCCAAAATCCGGGAGGCATGGCTGAACGGCTCCTGGGACGTTTATATGGGACAGTTCTTTGAGGATTTCTATAATTTCCCGGACCATTACGGGGACCGTGTGGGCACCCATGTAATTGACCCCTTTGAAGTCCCTCCGGAGTGGAAGATATACCGCTCCTTTGACTGGGGATATAACAAACCTTTTTCCTGCGGATGGTGGGCTGTGGACTTTGATGGTGTTATTTATCGCATCCTTGAATTATATGGGTGCACTGGTACTCCAAACGAGGGGGTAAAGTGGACCCCTCCAAAGGTATTTGCTGAGATTGCAAAGATAGAGGCGGAGCACAGATGGCTGCAGGGGAAGAAAATACAGGGAATTGCGGACCCTTCTATATGGGACGCCGAAACTGGGGAGAGCATTGCAGATGTTGCTGCAAAGCACGGTGTATATTTCAGTCCGGGAGATAACAAAAGGATTCCTGGTTGGATGCAAATGCATTACAGACTGGCATTTGATGATAATGGTTTCCCTATGATGTATATATTTTCTAACTGCAAGGCATTTATTCGTACCATACCACTACTTCAGTATGATGACCATAGGCCGGAGGATTTGGATACGGATGGGGAGGACCATTGTGCAGATGAGACGCGGTATTTCCTTATGAGCCGTCCTATAAAGCCTAAATTGGCTGCAAAACCCGATGTGTATGACCAAAGTCCTATGCGCTTATTTTTAGATATTCCAAAGGAAGATGTAGTCGCAAAAGCAAAAAGGCCCAAAATGCTGATCATAGGAGATAATGATGACAATATTCAAACGCAGGAGACAAAATGAGAATGAGGCTCCTGAAGAGAAGGGGGGACAATTGTCTCCCATAGAGAAACCCGAGCATGATTCCCAAGCTTTGCGGATTCGTGAAAAAAGGAATGCTATGGACTTGCAGAAGGTCTCCCAGAGCGGGGCTGCAGATGTGGGCTACAGAAGTAATATGGGCGGGGCTATAAACGAACCTGGCGCATTTAAACCGGTTATTAACAGGGAGAGTGTACAGCGCGCAAACCGGATTTTGCAGAAATACAAGGAAGGCAAAGCAAATCTGGAGCAAAGAATCATTGACAATGAACAATGGTATAAGCTTCGACATTGGGAGTGTATGCGGGACAAAAAGCAGGACATACAGCCCACATCTGCCTGGCTCTTTAACTGTATTGCAAACAAGCATGCAGACGCCATGGATAACTTCCCATCCCCTAATATCCTGCCAAGAGAGGAAGGGGACAAGGGCGAAGCCCAGATGCTTACCTCTATTGTACCGGTGGTTCTGGATCAATGTGATTTTGAGCAGGTGTATTCGGATGTATGGACTTACAAGCTAAAAGCCGGGACAGGTGTTTACGGCATATTTTGGGATAAATCCAAATTAAACGGCCTGGGGGATGTATCCATTCGCAAGGTGGATCTTATCAATCTTTTTTGGGAAAGCGGCATTTCCGATATTCAGAAGTCCCGCAATTTGTTCTATGTAAGCCTTTTGGATAACGATATCTTAAAAAGCACTTATCCAAACCTGGAGGGAAAACTGGGTAGCGCGTCTATGGATGTCTCCAAGTACGTCTATGATGATACGGTAGATACATCGGATAAATCCATTGTAGTGGACTGGTATTACAAAAAGAATCAAAACGGTAAAACGGTTTTGCATTATTGTAAATATGTAAATGATGAAGTTTTATTTGCAACGGAAAATGAGCCTACTTTTGCCGAAAAGGGATTATATGATCATGGAGAGTATCCCTTTGTTTTTGATGTGTTGTATCCAGTAGAAGGCACGCCAGCCGGTTTTGGATACATTGATGTCGGTAAGGATGCCCAGGCATATATTGATCGGGGGAATCAGGCCATTATGCAGAACATGCTGGCAAATGCAAGGCCCAGACATTTTATTCGGATGGATGGAAGTGTCAATGAAAAAGAGTATGCCGACACCTCAAAGGATTTTGTTCATGTAGATGGAAATATGGGGCAGGATAGTATCCTTCCTATACAGGGGAAACCGCTGAATGATATCTATGTACAAGTGATCAACAACAAAATCGATGAACTGAAGGAGACAACTGGAAACAGGGATATATCCACTGGCGGCACTACCTCTGGTGTCACAGCGGCGTCTGCTATAGCGGCCATGCAGGAAGCCGGCAGCAAGCTGTCACGGGATAACAACAAGTCTTCTTACAGGGCTTTTCGCAAAATATGTCTGATGGTCATTGAGCTGATCCGGCAGTTTTATGACCTGCCCAGATGCTTTCGTATTATGGGGGAGAATGGTGCGGCAAGGTATGTGCAGTACAGCAATGCAGGCATACAACCGCAGCTGCAGGGCGTTGAAATGGGTGTGGATATGGGATACCGTCTGCCCCTCTTTGACATTGAAGTAACGGCGCAGAAGGCCTCTCCTTACAGCAAGATGTCTCAGAACGAGCTTGCTTTACAGTTTTTCGGTGCTGGCTTCTTCAATCCGCAGTTAGCAGATCAGGCTCTCGCATGTATCGATATGATGGATTTTGATCGAAAAGACTTTATCATGCAAAAGATTGCGCAGAATGGCGGTATGTATCAGCAGATGCTCGCCATGCAGCAGCAAATGATGATGCTTGCGCAAATGGTTGATCAATGCAAAGGGAGTAATATAGCCGATACGTTGGCGGCTCAAGTTTCTTTGGGAGCTCCTTTACCTTTGTCCAGGGGAAATAATTTCGAAGTGCCGGAAGGGGAAGGCAAAGCGGAAAAAGAAAGTGAGCCGGCTTCCACCAAAAATGCAAGGAGACGTGTGGCGGACTCTACTTCGCCAGTATAAAAAGATGCTACAGATACAAATGACGGTGCCAAATAAGGGGATGGAATTTGCAATTTCTGCAAAGGGGCACGCGGGTGCGGGGGCATCCGGTCAGGATATTGTCTGTGCTGCTGCATCTATTGTTACATATGTAGTTGCAGAAACGGTGCTTTCTATGTGGAAAGGTAGAAAGCTACAGAAAAAGCCGGTTGTAAGGCTTTCCAGCGGATCCGCTTTGATTCACTGCAGCCCTCTGACCGATTACAGAGAAGAGGTGCAGGCAGCATTTCGTTTTGCGGCCACGGGGTACGGACTATTATCTCGCAGCTATGCGGATAATGTCCAGTTTATAAAGTTGGACGGGGCTTGAGCCCTTTATATAAACCAACGGTTCGCCCACGATACGGGCAGAAAGGAAGGGTTTCTCGAAACCAACTTGCAGAGTTTTGAGGTTTCCCGAAAGGATTCTTTATGAAAAGAACAATGGATTTCACTCTCTTCGATCTACAACTGTTTGCAGAAGGGGCTTCCTCAGGCAACGGTGGTACGGGTGGCAGCGAAGGGAGTGGAAAAACGGGCGTTACAGCGGCAGCCGCCGTGCCGCAATCTAAGGGCGTTAAAGGGAATACTCCTGTATCTGCCGGGTCAGATTCAGGAGTGAGCGATGCACAGGCCGCCGCTGTGCCAAAAGACCTTGCTGTACCTTCTCCTGATAGAGAGGCTGCATTTGAAAAGCTGATCAAGGGAGAATACAAGGACCTATACAATGCACGTTTACAGGATACCCTGCGAAAAAGACTGCAGAGCACAAATGAAACAGTTGAAAAATACAACGCCCTTTCTCCTGCTCTGGAGATGCTTTCAAAAAAATACGGGGTAGATGCAAGCGATGCAAAAAAACTTGTTGCTGCCATTGAAGAAGATGACTCCTACTATGAACAGGAGGCAATGGAGAAGGGAATCCCTGTTGAGCATCTGAAAGAAATCCGAAAAATGGAGCGTGAAAACGCGGAACTTCGGCGTCAGATGCAGGAGCAGAAAACTAAGGAAAACGCATCCAGACTTTACGCTTCCTGGCTGGATCAGGCCAAAAAGGTGGAAAGCGTATATCCTTCCTTCAATCTTCAGGCAGAAATGCAGAACCCGAAATTTATCGATCTGCTTCGCAGCAACATTGATGTACGGACTGCTTATGAAGTTTTGCACAAGGACGAAATCATTCCTGCTGCTATGCAGTTTACTGCAAAAACAGTGGAGCAGAAGCTGGCAAATAAAATCATTGCAGGCGGCGCGCGGCCCGATGAAAACGGAATGGATTCTTCAGGTGCCACGGTTGTGAAGCGGGACGTATCCAAGCTTTCCAAAGCGGAAAGGGATGATATTATTCGCAGGGTACAGCGGGGGGAACGGATTGTTCTTTAGCACCTTACAAAACAAAGAGCGTACTTTGCATATGCCACTGCCGGGTACAATCTTTGCTACATTATCTAAAAGGAGATTTATATGAAAAAAAGAATAGGTATGCATGATTTGACAGAAGGATTTTATGTGGATCTGCAGCTGTTTGCAGGGCTGAATACCAATACGACCCTGTCAACCGGGGAAGGAAATGACCTTTCGGCGGAAAACAAGACTTTTTACGACACGACGCTTATTGAGGAGGCATCAGCACAGCTTGTCCATGATCAATTCGGCCAAAAACGTCCGATCCCGCAAAATGGTGGCAAGTCTATTGAATTTCGTAAGTTTTCTCCCCTGCCTAAAGCTACTACCGCGCTGACAGAGGGAGTCACTCCCGATGGCAATAAGTTAGACGTTTCTACGGTGACAGCCACTGTTTCACAGTACGGTGACTATATCGTACAGTCTGATGTTTTGGAGCTGACTGCTATTGATAACACCATTGTGGAGGCTACCAAGCTTCTCGGAAAGCAGGCGGGTTCTACTTTGGATACCATTGTGCGCAATGTATTGATTGCGGGAACGAATGTCACATATTGTCCAAAACTTGTATCCGGCGTGGAGACCGCTGTCACTTCCCGGGCTGGTCTGGATGATACTGCACAGCTTACAGTTGACGTTGTTCAGCAGGTAGTGGCAAAGCTTCGCGCGAACAACGCACCTACCATAAACGGGGACTATGTGGCGATTATCCATCCCTATGTGGCATATGATCTGATGCGTGATCCGGAATGGATAGACGCGCATAAGTATGCGCAGCCCGATAATTTATATGCTGGGGAAATCGGAAAAATTTCTGGTGTCCGCTTTGTGGAAACAACAGAGGCGAAGATCTTTACAGGCTCCGGATGCCCCAGCGGCCTTGCGGTATTCTGTACACTCTTCCTTGGAGACGGTGCATACGGTGTTACTGATATTACAGGCGGCGGACTGCAGACAATTATCAAGCAGAAAGGCTCTGCCGGTACTTCTGACCCGCTGGATCAGAGAAGCTCTGTTGGCTGGAAGGCACTGAAAACTGCAGAGCGTTTGATTGAGCCCTATATCGTTCGTGTAGAATCCTGTTCCGGCAGATTCTCTGCCAACGCAGTGGCTAACTAATGGACCGGGGAGGATATGCCTCCCCTTCTTATAGATGAAAGGAGATCTTATGGCAAGTACAGGAAAAGAGACCCGGGCTTTGGCAGCAGAAGAGCCGGCTCAGGAAGAGAAAAAGGTGAAGGTCAAGATACCGCGGACGAAGGAGAACAGTGCGGATGTATATGTTTCTGTAAATGATCGGTCTTGGCTTATTCAGCGCGGCGTCGAGGTAGAGGTTCCGGAATGCGTCGCAGAAGTATTGCAGCATCAGGAGGATATGCTGGAAGAGGCGTATCTCTTTGACGAAAGCGTTAAATCTTAAAAAAAATTACATTTGTACAATATGGGAGGCTTTGGTTCGTGGGGGACATAAAGCGGGCCGGATTCGGACCCGTTATGTTCCAAAGCCTTCCATATTTATATATGGAGGGAAAATACATTGACCTTATTGGAAGCAATCAGCAGGATTGATGCGTTGAAACCAAATACATATAAGCAGAGCGTGAAGACAAGATGGCTGTCTGATCTGGATGGCATCATTAAAAAGGAAATTATTGATGTACACGAGGGCGCCGATGCTGTGTCTTTTGAGGGATATGATGATGATACCTCTCCCTCCGCTCTTCTTCTGGTTCCTGCTCCCTATGATGATATATACCTGAAGTGGCTGGAAGCCTCCATTGACTATGCGAATGGAGAGTATGGTAAGTATAACAACAGCATTACTATGTACAACACGGCCTATTCTGCATTTGCAAACTATTATAACAGGACACACATGCCTATATGCGGCAAGTTTCAGTTTTTTTGAGAGGAGGAGTGATATGCAGTACCCAACGCTTTCTGAATTTGGAAGTACAACAGAAATGATTGACGTTTTTCAGGGATATAATCATAATTTGCGTATTCAATCTGGTGAGTTTTACGATATGAAAAATCTCACGTCCTCTTCCTACCCGATACTCTCTCCAAGGGGGCAGAGAGGCGTTTATACTTCTGCAGTAAACCCGCAGGGGATCATTATAAACGAAGACTTTTGTTATGTTGACGGTGCAGACTTTTATGTGGGAGATCAGTGTATTTCTTTACAATTGTCTACTGATCCTTACACATGTCCGAAACAGTTGGTCTCTATGGGCGTATATGTGCTCATATTCCCGGATAAAAAATATGTGAATGTTCACAATCCAATGGATTTTGGCAGTATGGAACGAACAGTTACAACAGGCGGACAGTCGGTAAGCCTTGATATATGCGACCGGGAGGGAAACGGATACACTGTGAACTATACTCGCCCGGATGAGCCGGAAAATCCTGCTGATGGAGACATATGGCTGGACAATAACAAAAAGCCCTATTCCCTAAAGCAGTATTCTGCCAGCAGCGCCATGTGGAACAGTATTGCGTCTACATATATTAAGATATCCTGTGACTCCTTAAAACAGTTGTTCAAACAATATGACGGGGTGACAATATCAGGCTTTGACAAAACGCAGCTTCATGTGTCGGGTTCTGAAGAGACCTTTTCCGATGACGAATATCGTAAGCTGGATGGCTCTCACGTAATTTGGGCGTGCGGTAATAATTATATAGTCATTACCGGTTTTCTCAGTGATCCGAAAGCTATCTCCGATACGATTACCATAAGCCGACAGGTTCCCGATATGGATTTTGTGATAGAGTCAGGAAACCGGCTTTGGGGATGCCGGTATGGATCAGACCCGAAGGACAATACCTCTATGATCAATGAAATATATGCATCCAAGCTGGGAGACTTCAAAAACTGGACTTGCTTTATGGGGGTATCGACAGACAGCTATACAGCTTCTGTTGGTACAGACGGCCCTTTTACCGGTGCAATCTCATATCTGGGACGTCCCATTTTTTTTAAGCAAAATCACATGCATCGGGTTTATGGCGACTATCCTGCAAATTTTCAGATACAGTCCGATCAATGCCGCGGTGTGCAGCAGGGATCTGAGGCAAGCCTGGCGATTGTAAATGAGGTGCTTTATTACAAATCCAGAAACGGAATATGCGCATTTGATGGATCTATCCCTGTGGAAATATCAGCGTCTCTTGGCGATGTCTTTTACGACAATGCAGTCGCCTGCGCATATCGAAACAAGTATTATATTTCCATGCGGGATCCTGGGGCTGATCGTCATTACCCGTTTCGTCTGTTTGTATACGACACTGTCAGGGGCATGTGGCACAAAGAAGATGATATACATGCAGTCGCTTTTTGTCCCGGTGCAAGTGACATATATTATATCGAAGCTGACCCTTTTGGAAACAAAATAAAAACCATGTTCGGTACTGGAACAAAGGATACGGATCCTGTAGAGTGGATGGCTCAGACGGGGATTATCGGGGTAGATGATCCTATGAAAAAATACCTGTCTAAATTGATTATCCGAATGTCTCTTTCTATAGGATCAAAAATTTGCTTTCATATACAATACGATTCTGCGGGCGAGTGGGAGCATATTTGTACGGTCACAGGAACATCTCTGCGCAGCTTTTCTATACCGATTCGACCGCGCCGGTGCGATCACATGCGTTTGCGTATCATAGGAGAAGGAGATGCGAAGATTTATTCCATTGCAAAAGTTATTGAACAGGGGAGTGATGTCTGATGGCTGCACAAATCAATCCTCCGGGTATTCATGCGGCAACTACGGAGGGGCAGATTGCACAGATCAAAAGCTATTTACTGCAGCTTGCCCGCCAGCTGCAATATGAGTTCGACAAGCTAAATCCCATCGCTGTTGAAAACACAGCAGAGCAGGACCTGTCAGCTGCTTTTTATGACAGGCTATATGGTTACATGAGGTATGAACGCTTTGCCTGTACGGATATTCTTGCACATGGGGCGACAATAGAGGCGCAGGACTGCCGGTATTATTCTACACTGCATCTGTGTTCTATTCGTATCACTGCATCTGCCACATCTGCATTGGATGACGGCGTATGGACCAGCATTGCGCAGCTGCCGGCAAGATGCATTCCTACGGGCCCCCAGCCGATCGGCATTGCAAGGGAGGACTGCGGACTGTGCTGTGCCCTTGTCCGGGGAGATGGGACAATTGCGGTATCTGTTACATCCCCTGTATCCCCACAGGCGGGACACATCTATATTGCGGGCGTATATCAATCTAAATAGTTGGGAGGAATCATTTTGGCAAACAAAAATACTGGGTTTTCCTATAAGGATTATGTGCAAAGCCAGGCTGTGAAAGACAAGCAGAACGCTTTAAACAACCATTTATCGAACAAAGTTGGTAACTTTACATACCAGAACTACAAAGAAAGCGATGCTGTAAAACAGGCTCTGGAAAATCTGAAAAATCATACCCAAAACAAGCCGGGTAAGTTTGATTATGATAAGCAGGCCGGCTGGGACAGCATCATGGATCAGATTTTGAACCGGGAGAAATTTTCCTATGATCTGAATGGGGATGCGCTGTATCAGCAATATAAGAACCAGTACATGAATCTGGGCAATTTGGCTATGCAGGATACAATGGGTCAGGCTGCCGCACTTACAGGAGGATATGGAAACTCTTATGCGCAGAGTGTCGGTCAGCAGGCATATCAGGGATACCTGCAGCAGCTCAATGACAAGGTGCCGGAGCTTTATCGGCTCGCTCTTGACAAATATAATCAGGATACTACAGATTTATACAACAAGTACGGCCTGTATCAGAGTGATTATGATACAAAGTATGGCAAGTACCGGGACGATGTTGCCGATTATAACACGGAGCGGGATTATCTTACAGGCAGATATGATACAGAGCGTCAGTATGACTATGGTAAATATACGGACGACAGGAATTTTGCATATGGCCAGCACAGGGATAAAGTGGCAGACTGGCAGACGGATCGGGACTTTCTTGCAAACGACCTGAACAATGAGCGTAACTGGGATTATGGTCAGTACAGCGATGCGTACGACAGGGCCTATACCGAGCATACAAACGGTATTGCGAACGAACAGTGGCAGCGTGAATTTGAAGAGGCGCAGCGTCAGTATAATGCAAAGCTGGCAGAAGAACAACGGCAATACAACGCAAGCCTTGCACAGCAGCAGCGGCAGTATGACTATGAGATGGAACTGGCCGCGGCACAGGCGGGAAGTGGTTCTGATGAGGACTTCAAGCGGTATACATTTAGCCATGTAGATGATGATGGTATGTACCATTTCTACAGGGACGGAAAGGAATATACATACCAAAAAGGCCAGAATCCTTATGGACCGATGCCCGATCAGACAGTAAAAGATGCGAAAAATGGTACATTCAGCAACGGGTATCAGCCAAATAATGTGGGCGGGGTGAAGCTGGAAGCTACTGGAGTAACTACCACGGAGATAAATGGAGTACCCCAGAATGTGTGGAAAACCACCGATAAAGGAATCACAAAATTTTGGGTGTGGAATGGGGAGACAGGTATGTATGAGGAATGCGAAAACCCCTATTGGAACGGCGGATATCGGAGCGGAAGATAGAGGCGTGCAACTTGCAGTCTCACGTCTCCATAAATATTACATTGGGCTGGTGATGGTATGAGTACATATAATAAGAGCGGGAAATTAAAGCTGAATCCGGATAAGATAATCAGCAAGAAGCGCAAACTGAATCCGGATAAGCTACGTGTTGAATCTGCATATGTATATAAGCTGCAGAATGATGTTTCTGAAAAACGCCTTAGAAGCCTGAACGAATCTTTGGACAAGATGCGCTCTGGATGGCAGGATAAGGAAACCATGGAACGGACAAGGCAGGAGCTTTCCTCCGTTCGGGAGAGTATTGATCGTTACAATAATTTTTTGTCTTTTTCTGGGTCGAAAAATGGAAACAGCCGACTGAATACACTTTCCAACGCTTATGGTCAGATGCTGGAGGATTTTGATTCATACGCAGATGCGTATAGTGCATTTGAGGAGTCTATCAAGAAAGAGGGAACAAGATTTGTAGGCGAAGCGCGAAAAGAATACATTGCAAAAGCGTATGCGGATTCCATAAAGGCGGCTGAAAAAAAACAAAAAGAGTATTACGACAAATGGGGCCATTTTGCAGACGAGGCGGACTTTGACGAATATGTAAAGAAGGGAAAGAAAACAGGGGATAACCCAAATTCTATCCTTCAGAATGTTCCATTTATTTTACAAAATGATAATCAGCTTCAAAATATAGCAAAGAATACTGGTATTGCAGAAGATGACTTTCTCATAGATGATGAGCGAAATATATACAATTATCTGCTGGGCAAGTATGGTGCAAATAAGGCGGATGAATATTTAGAGGACATACAGGATGTGAGAAACTACCGTGCCGGAAAGGATGCAGCAGAAAAAATTCAGGGTATTGATAATACGTTTTTGCGTGCTCTGACACAAGCTGGATACAGTGTATATGCTGGACTGGATCAGTTTACAACCGGTACAGCACAAACATTTAGTGATAAGCCTTTATCTTCCAATATGGCATATACCAATGAAGAGCTTGTACAGAACTTGGATGGTTTTGCAAAATATGCATATCAGGCAGGAAATTCCATTGGGAATATGCTCCCTTCTATTGCGATAGCTGCTATGACCGGAGGCGCGGCAGGGCAACTTCTTGGTGCGGGGACCATGGGGGCTTCTGCCGGAGGAAATGCCTATGGACAGGCGCTTGCCGAAGGGTATTCAGAGGAGCAGGCAAGAGCGTATGGGGTACTTGTAGGCGCATCGGAGGGCGGATTACAGTATTTACTCGGCGGCATTGGAAAACTGGGTGGTAAAGTTGGTTTAGGTAAAGTCGGGAAGATTGCGGAGAAAGCTGCTAATATTGATAATGCATTATTGCGTGTTTCTGCAAAGTTGGGTTTGCGCATTCTCGATGAGACGATAGAAGAGGAATTGCAGAATTGTCTGGAACCAGCATTTCGGACTATCCTTTTCGATGAAGATTATGATGCGCCGGATGTAGAAGAGCTTATTGAAACGGCAATTGTAACCGCTCTTTCCACAGGCGCACTGGAAGGTGGAAGTACCGTCAGCAGGGATATACGGGAAACCGCATTACAAAATGCACGGCTTGATATGCGGTATTCCGGGCAGGAAGAAGCATTCAACACTGCACTTGCGAATGTAGTGGGACAGGAACGGGCCGCAGAGATGCTGAAGGGCGAATATTTGCCATCCAGAAAGGAGACGAATGCAGCGCTGCAAATGGCGCAGTCGGACAGCAATCAGACAAATGCAGCATTGCGCGAGTATGCCGGTGAACTTGCAGCATACGAGGCCCAGGTTCGCCCAGACAGCAAGGATACACAGGAACTACAGCGCAGGATAAACAGCGGAGATAATATTTCCGGAAGAGATATTGATCGCATTGTAAGACAGCAGGAAACACGCTGGAGGAAGCAGAACGAGGGGAGATCGTTTTTACATGATAAAGAGGTTGTGGGGCAGGCAGCCCAAAAGCGACTGGCGGAACTCGGGGAATCCTATGACATCCCTGCCATTTCGGCGGCGATTACCAAGCAGGTTGCCGGTGAAAAACTGACGGCAAAGGAAATACACACGATTGAAAACAGCGAATACGGTATGCGGGTGGCAAGTGAAATGGATCCCGCTCATGTGGGAACAGGCCAGTACACCAATGCTTATTTAGACGATCTGGAACCGACACAGTTTTACAGCCGGCAGGCAGAGGCTTTTCTACCTGCCAATGCTGATTCTGAACAGACGGCTCCTGTGAACGCTGAAAATCTTTCTGAAAATGCCTCTTCCAGCGGAGTAAACCCGATAGACCAATCAAGTGATCACCCAGAGAAAAACGGCGTAAATATGCCTACTTTGCCCCGGAATTTAGATGTTTCTGCTACAGGGTATACCACCATCACCGAAACGGGAGAGGCGGCCCCCATACAGGAGATTGCATCTATTCAGGATGGCGTGATGAAGCTTCGTCTGCAGGACGGTACAGAAGTCGATGCCCGGGATGTTTCTTACGCCTCTGCTGATGAAGCGATGCTATA
The DNA here is from genome assembly GCA_910586545.1 of uncultured Eubacteriales bacterium. Lineage (GTDB taxonomy): Bacteria > Bacillota > Clostridia > Oscillospirales > CAG-272 > Avispirillum. Next base: position 9,877 of record CAJUIQ010000023.1, on the reverse strand, counting down.
TGAGACCGTTGTAAATATGGGGACGAATGCCGCAACAGCGAACGCTCTCATTAAAAACTACAACCCCGCTGACGGCGTATCTGCAGACATCTATGCCGCGGGAATAGGGGAAGCATATAAATATGGGTTCTATGGAATTTCCATGGAGGAAATGAGTCAGAATACCTTTTCGGCGGGTCTGACCTCTCAGCAGGGGGAATTTGCATACAATATGGGCGTATCTGACGGAAGGTATCACGTGGATCAAAAGCAAAAGCAGATCTCCCATGATCAGAACCAAACAAAAACGGCCTCTCAGGGAAAATCCCAAAAAAGAGGCTCTGTATACTTTGAAAAGGGAGTACAGGCTACCACGCAGCGGCAGAAAGTATCTGTAACCGCGCTGGAGAAAATTGCCGATATCCTTGGTATTGACATTTACATATTTGCTTCAAAGACGGACAAGCACGGTAGACACGTGGGCGATAACGGGTGGTATGATCCGAAAGACGGAAGTATTCATATTGACGTCCACGCAGGCATCCAGGGAAAGGATACAATCCTGTTTACTGCGTCCCATGAGCTGACCCATTTTATCCGGCAGGGGTCTCCTGCTAAATTTAAGACATTGGCTGATTTCCTTTTTGCAGAATATGGCAAGAAAGAGGTTTCTGTTGATGCACTGATACAGGAACAAATCAAGAAGGCCCAAAATTCTGGACGGAATATATCCTATGATACAGCTTATGAAGAGGTTGTTGCAGATTCCTGTGAAACCATGCTTTCCGATGGGAAAGCGGTGGAAAAGCTGGCAAAACTGAAAGCAAAGGATAAGGGACTGTACAATAAGATCAAATCCTTTATTCAAGAACTTGCTGCGAAGATACGATCTGTATATGAGGGACTGTCTCCCGATTCCATGGAGGGCCGATATGTGGCCGAGATGAAGGACGCTGTGGACCGGCTGCAGGAGTTGTTTGCGGAGGGGCTCAGTGATGCTTCTGAAAACCATGGTAATATCAAGCCGCAAAAAGAAAACGCCGTCATAGAAGGGACGACGAAATTTCAAAAGCGCAATGCGCCGAATTATGACTACAGTAAGCCGTTCGCACAGCAGATAAAGGATTACATGGCGGGAAAAATTCCCAAAGGGGATACGCTGATTATCGGAGAAACTCCCCAAGTGTTTCAAAAGCTCGGGTTCAATGCTTTACCAATGATCATCAATACAACCCATGTGGATTATGCACTGTACGGAACAAAGGATGTGAACCATTCATTGGGACAGTCGCTGTTGAATCAGCTTCCAGCTGCGCTGGAAAACCCGGCTGCGGTGATCACATCAAAAACGCAGACAAATACCAGCCTTGTGGTTTTGCTCCCTGTTAAGCACAGGGGAAACACTGTCATTGCGCCTGTATATATCGACGGGACTGGATTTCAAAACGGCATCCGTATTGACAGCAATGCGGTTACCAGTGTTTTCGGGAAAAACAACGCTGTAACCAAATTATTAAATGATGCGATCAGGGATGAGAAGCGCGGGAATACCGCTGTATACTATTATAATAAAAAAATAGCCGATCCGCTTCTTCAAAGCGCCGGGCTCCAATTGCCCGGAGGTTTGATACCTCACGGTGGCTATATACATAGTATACGCGAAAAAAGCTCTCCTGTCAAGCCAAAATTGAAAAATGTTACATATTCCCAGCAGTTCAAACGTTGGTTTGGGGACTGGCAGAAGCACCCGGGTACTGCAAGCAAGGTGGTAAATGAGGATGGCTCGCCAATGGTGATGTATCATGGCACTCCTGCCGCCAACGGAGAGTTTACTGTTTTTGATAGCAGCGAAGCGGTTCAAAAAGGAGGAGTCGGATTTAATGCACTGGGTGAGGGTAACTATTTTACCAGCACGAAAGACAGAGCAAAACAGTATGCCAAAAACGGAGGTCGTATCATAGCATGCTATTTGGCTATTAAAAATCCGTATGAAGTGAACAGAGATATTATTGCACAAATGCAAGCCGACTATGGGAATAAGCCAAATGGAAAGCAGCAATTTACGTCTTTTTTGAAAGAGAGCGGTTATGACGGTATTATTATGCGCGACAAAGCAGGTAATGTATGGCTGGCGGTTGCTTTTGAGTCTTCACAAATCAAATCTGCCACGGATAATATAGGCACATTTGACAGTGAAAACAATGACATTCGCTATTCCATGCGGGATTACTCCTACGATGCCCTGACAGCTAAACCGGACATGCATGTGACGACCTTGTCGGGGTATGTGCCGAAAAACAGAGCGGACGTTGTGTTTTACGCAAAGAAAAACGCTGCAAAGCTTGGAAAATTTAACCCGAAGGACGGCAGTGTGACCGTACATGTGAATGATATTGACACGGATGTTGTCTTGGCCACAAATGGTCTAAAACACAGCCTGGATAGGCGGCTTGAGACAAATGCACCTGTTATCATGAAAGCAGGGGACATTCTGCAAAATTCTATCCAAATTAACGAAATGAATCCACAAAAGGCGGAAGCAGATAGCAGCTATGTACTGATTGGCACTGCGCAAAATGCAAAGGGAGAACTATATGTAGTACGCTCGGTTGTAAACAAGTTTAAAAATGAACTGATGTCCATGGATGTTCTTTATGCTATGAATGCCAAAAAAATGGAATCGGCTGCACAAATGCCCAGACTCACGGGCGAACCCGCTATCCGTACCGATTCCACTATCAGTATATCTGAACTTTTAGAATATGTCAACACCTATTTCCCGGATATTTTACCGGAGGATGTACTGCGTCATTTCGGTCATACAGGGCGGCCAGATGGAAAATTGGGGCAGTCTGCTCTGTATTCCATGCGGGATTACTCCTACGATGCCCTGACGGCTAAACCGGACATGCAGGTGGCCGTAATTAATGATAAGCTATCCTATCATGAAACGAAAACGGTTCGTAAAAATATAGTAAAACAAGCAATAGAAAATGCAAAAAAAGTTGGACATACCAATGAAAACGGGAATGCTGTTATACATGTAAACGATATTGATTCAGATGTCATTATAAGCGGCGCCGGTCTGCGACATGGATTGGATAGAAGGCTTGATGTCAATGTGCCTGTCACATTAGATGTCGGAAAGATTTTACAAAATGCGGTAAGAGTCAATGATCTTAACCCTCGTGCTGAAAGCATAGACGAGACATATGTGCTAATTGGTATGGCAAAGAGTACAGCGGGTATACCTTATCCTGTATCGTTTGTTGTAAACAAACATACAAGTGAACTCTTGTCTTTCAGTGTTTTGTATTCGATGAACGCAAAAAAAGAACCAGCCCGTCTTATCGACGCAGGCGTTCCCGCAAATGCGGACTACCTTACTGGTTCCACTATCAGTATAGCCAATCTTTTAGAATATGTCAACACCTATTTCCCGGATATTTTACCGGAGGATGTACTGCGTCATTTCGGTCATACAGGGCGGCCAGATGGGAAATTGGGGCAGTCTGCTTTGTATTCCATGCGGGATCCACAGCGGGTCGCAGAGCTGAAAGAGGAAAATAAGGCTCTGAAGGAGGAAAATCAGCATCTGCTTGAGGACAGCAAGTGGCTGCAGGAACTGGTTAGACTGCAGAAGCGTGCGGTAAAGGGGAGGGTCTGGAAGAACTCTACTGTGAACATTGCTGCGGGTATTTTGATGGAGAGGACGCAGGCCACCGGGAAAACGCAGGAACTTTCCGCCCTGCTGTCAGATTTCTATGAACAGATCTCTGCAGGCACACAACAGGGCTGGAAGGACGTGTCCCAGGCGGCCCAGCCTACTGTGGACTGGCTGATGGAGCATATGAAAACAGATGATTTTGCTGCTTCTCCTCAGTTGACACGTTTGAATGTAACTGCAGAGGTATACGACAGCTACTGGAGAGCGGCAACTACGCGATTATCGGCAGAAAGCATCCAAAAAGATGTCAACCTTTTGAAGCAAGAGCACAACCAGCGCATGGAAGCGCAGCGTGACCGATACCGCCAGCGCATGGACAAATTGAAAAAGGAGATGCAGGAAAAGGCCAGAGAATCCCGCCGAAAGGGAATTGAGGGCAGAAGCAAGACTGCTATGCGGGCCAAGATCAAACGAGAGGTTTCTGAGCTGAGACGGATGCTACTTCACGGGACGAAGGAGAAAAACATAAAAAAAGAATTGCAGTATATTATGGTGTCTCTTCTGGATCTTGTAAACATGGACACGGTAAGCGCAGATCGCCGAGTGGCCGAGTACAACGAGAAAATAGGCAAGGAAACAGACCCAGAAAAGCGGGCAGCTCTCATAAAAAGCCGGGACTATATCCAGAGCATGGGCGACAACGTGGGGAAGGGACTGGATGTATTCAAGGCAGAATATGCAAAGCTAAAGGAAGCCGAAGATCCGGAATTGGCAGCCATGTATGATGGGGCTGTCGAAACGCTGGCGGGCAATGTGCGGGAACTTGTTGGCGATACCCCGCTGGCGGATATGTCGCTGGAGCAGCTGCGGGCGGTGCATGATATGTTTCGGGCAGCACGAACTGTCGTGTATAACACAAACAGATTGTTCAAAGCGGGCAAAGAAGCAACAGTTTCCCAAATGCAGGAAACCATTGCCGGGGAGATTAAGGGCAATGTTGGTGTAAAGGGATCTGAGCCCAACCTTTCGGGAGGCGTAAAACAATTCATATGGGACGATTATATTCCCGTATACGCATTCCGGCGCATTGGATCTGATACGTTTTTCAGTAAGATCTACGAAAAGCTGCAGGATGGACAGGACGGAGCCGACAGGGATCTTGCCGCGGACAAGGATTTTCTCTCAAAAACACGGAAAAAGTATGGATGGGCAAAGTGGGACAAGGATACAAAGCAGTCTTTTGCTTCTGCAGATGGTGCACCCTTCTCCCTGAACCTGCTGGAGCGCATGGATCTTTACAACGCGGCACAGCGTCCCCAGGGCCGAAAGCATCTTTTAGAGGGCGGGATTGTCCTGGCGGATAAGAACATTGCAGGTAGGAATTTTATAAAGCGTAAAAAAACAGTCGATACCGTTTATACGCTGGACGATAAGATTATTGACGGCATCTGCGATACCTTGACAAAGGAGCAAAAAGCTTTTGCATACGAGCTGCAGCAATATCTGGCGAAGGTAATTGGGCCACGGTTGAACGAGATTTCCATGGAACTGTATGGCATTGAAATGTACAACGAGGAAACATACTGGCCCATTTTAACAGATCAGCAGTTTCTGGATATGCTGGATGGGAAGGACAGCGACAATTTGCAGGCGAGGTCGTATTCCTTTACGAATATGTTGAACAGCAATGCCAATGGCCCTCTAATTATTGGAAACGTGATGGATACATGGGCGATTCATGTTTGTGACGCGGCTACGTATCACAATCTTGTTTTACCGCTGGAAAACTTCCGCAAGCTCGTCGGAAAGAAGAACTCCCCCGTCCGTCAGGCGCTGCAGGCGGGATTCGGTACTGGGCCTGTGGCATACCTGGACAAGCTGTACAAGGATATGAACGGAGGTATTCGCAGGGAACGGGATTCTATGCAGGGGTTGGATAAAATGATCAGTATGTCCAAAAAAGGCGCTGTATTGGCATCCGCTTCCGTTGCGATTCAGCAGCCATCTGCAATTGCGCGTGCTTTTTCTCAGATAAACCCGGTATATTTTGTTACCTCAACACCGGGAGCATTAAACTGGGCTCAGCATAATAAAAAATGGAATGAGCTTAAACAGTACGCGCCAGTAGCGCAGATCAAGGAAATGGGTCATTTTGACATGGGAATGGGCCGCAGTACAGCTGACTGGCTTCTGGCAGACAATCCGAGGGGGATAAAAGAGAAAGCTTTTGCATTGCTGACGAACGGTAGCGGATACCGGGATGAGATTTTATCAAAAATGCCAGGGCTGGCGGACGAACTCACCTGGGTACATATCTGGGAGGCCGTCAAGAAAGAAACGGCGGTAAAACGAAAAGATCTCCCGGTGGGATCCGAGGAGTTTCTGCAGGCGGCGGGGAAACGATTTACAGATGTGATCAATCTCACGCAGGTATACGACAGCACTCTGTCCCGCAGCGGGCACATGCGCAATCAGAATCCTCTGGCGAAAATGGCAACCGCATTCATGGCGGAGCCTACTGTTACGGCGAACATGATTATGGACGCTGCTGTACAGGCGAAACGTGTGGGTGTGGCAGGAGGAATAAAGATATTCTCACGTACAGCTGTTCCCATTGTAGCGTCAGTACTTTTCAATGCCGTACTGAAATCTATTGTTACTGCGGCCAGAGACGATGATGAGGAAAAGACCTATTTTGAAAAATATATCGGGGAGGTTGTCGCAAACTTCCTTTCTGATATAAATCCGATTACATTTATTCCTCTTGCAAAAGACTTAGTATCTCTCTTTGACGGTTACGATGTCGAGCGTTTAGACATGGCTTTGATTTCCGATTTGGTTAGAGCAGTTCAGGGGTTGGAAAGTGAAAGCAAATCAGAGTATGAAAAAATATCTGATGTTGTGGGCGCGACAGCCAACTTGTTTGGTGTTCCTATTAAAAATATTTACAGAGACGTCCGTTCCATGCTGAATGTGATTCACTCCTTTGGAGGTGACAATGAAACTACAAAGGCTGGAATCGAAATGGCCATAGACGAAGCAACCGGAAAAAACAGCTATACCAAGGCAGAACGGATCTACACATACTACAGTGCGGGAGAGACGGAGGAAGTCACTCGTATGGTGGAAGATATGATGCAAAAAGGGATTGGCAGTGGAAAGACGGAAGACGAGGCGCGTTCTGCTGTGCGTTCTTCTATGACTACGATGCTGAAACCAATATACCTGGCAGCATATATCGCCAAGGATGAAGCTGAAATGAAAAAGATTCGCTTTTTAATGCAGGAGACAGGAGCATATGGTTCTGTGGGCGACATTATAGGGTCTTGTAAGAAGTGGGTGAAGGATCTTGAGGACGAAGGAAAAGCAGGCGAGGCTATCAAAAAGGTGGAAAAAACAGAGCTATATAAACCGGATGTTGACTTGACAGAGTCCTATCAGAAGCTGTTGAAAAGTCTGAAAGGCTGAAAGACGGAAAAGCGGAAAGGGTGGATTTGGTAATCCACCTTTCCGTGATAAAATGGGGATATAAACAGGAGGAAGGCATGGAGGAAGTAAGATATAAAATCAATCTGGATGTACAGTTGGGCGGAATCCAACAGACATTGGCGGGCTTTCGAGCGGGGGAGGCTCTATCCAGAACAGTGTGTATACACCTCGTAGAGCGGGGAGCGGCATATCAGGTGCCGCCGGAATGTACAGTCACCATGTACCTGGAAAAGCCGGACGGGACAGCAAGCTACAGCGGATGCAGTATAGAGGGAGGTGCAGTGGTACACACCTTTACCTCCGGGGAGACGGCAGTTCCGGGAGAGGTACTGTGTGAGGTGCGGATTATCTCTACAGAAGGAGGAGATACGACGGTACTGTCCTCTCCCCAGTTTGGGATCATCGTAGAAGCTGTGCTACAGGATGACGAGGCAATCGAATCCACCAACGAGTATTCTGCGTTGACAGAGGCAATTGCAGATATGCAACTCAAAGGAAAGGCAGCACAGCAGGCGGCGTCAGATGCAAACATCGCAGCGGGGGAAGCCAGAGAGGCTGCCGGAGAGGCCGCAGAAGCAGCGCAGAATGCGAACACCACAGCAGAAGAGGTACGTACATTGCTGCCGGGCAAAACCACGTCATATGTACTGCAGTGGACGGATGCCCAGTATGAGGAATACACTGCGGTGATGGCAGAGAACATAAAAGTCTTGCGGGAAATAGACAAGTCCCCGATAGGGGGGTGTCATATTGTGATGCAGTATGGGCAGGAGGAGTATCCCTTATCCAGAATGGAGTATGGGGAGGAGCGATGGTACTGCTTTGCAGGCCCAATAGAACGGGAATACACTCCCTATGAGTATGTCGTATGGTACAAGCCGGCAACAAAGTTAGAGCCTGCAGAGTGTGGTCTGACAAGGCGTTCGCTCATAAACAGTTCAGAGATGAACAAAAACAATTTCCTGCCGCCGGCAACAGCAATTGTGTCGGTTATACTTGATAAAAAAGTGGATAAGGAGTCTGGGAAGGGACTGTCTGCAAACGATTATACGACTGCAGAAAAAACAAAGCTTGCTGGGATTGCGGAAGGTGCAAACAAATATGTCCATCCTGCCTATACAAATATAGCGGGTCCTCTTGGACTATATAAGGTAGTTCTAACGGATGAAGGACACATAGCCCATAAAGCAGCAGTAACCAAAGCGGACATAACGCCTCTACTGGATATGGATGCGATTCTGGCGGCTCTTCCGGATGCAATGGAGGTAGACTACTGATGGCAGTGCGGAGAATTGAGGACAGTGCGCTCCAGGCGATTGCAGAAGCCATACGGGAGAAAACAGGCGGCACGGATACCATGAAAGTGGAGGACATGCCTGCAGCTATTGCAGCAATAGCTGCAGGTGGCGGCCTGCCTGCAAAAATGACAGTGGGCAGTTTTTCATGCCCGACTCCCCATTCCGCCATGGGTGGATTCACGATAGAACATGGGCTGGAAAATAAGCCGGCAGCCGTATTGGTATGGAGAGCGGAGCAGCCCAACACAGTAGTCATAAACGGTTTTGCGTGCTTTACCCATGCGAATACATGTATCCTATACAAAGGAGTCGATTACACCCCGGAAGAATTGGAGGCACAGCTGACAGACACAACTTTTCTTGTGCCCCGTCCTTCCGATGCAGGTGTATCTGTTTGGATTGGAACCTACAATTGGGCGGCTATTGGATTTTAAAAGAAAGGAGACGAGTGAATGACAGAAGCAATAATAGCGGCAGGAGCGGCAATCGTGGTAGGAGCGTTTTCGCTGATAGGAGTGATTATTACAAATAACCGTTCCAATGATAGAATGCGAAACGAAATGAAAACGGCCCAGGCGGTTACGGAAGAGCGGATCAGCGAACTGACAAGAGAGGTACGGCTGCACAACGATTTTGCCCGGCGCGTTCCAGTAATTGAAGAACAGATGAAAGTGACCAACCATAGACTATCTGATTTAGAGGAATTTCATAAACCGAAATAAAAATACAAGGAGACGAAAAAATGGATTTGACAAGCATGGCGAGCGTAGCGGCAATCACGGTCATCTGTTATCTGATGGCGATAGTGGTAAAAGCTACAAGACTGGATAACAAATACATACCCGTTATATGCGGAGTATTGGGAGGGATTCTTGGGATCGTTGGCATGTTCGTGATTCCTCAGTATCCGGCTGAAGATATATTGAACGCGGCGGCCGTAGGCATTGTATCCGGTCTTGCGGCAACAGGAGTGAATCAGGTGTACAAGCAGTTTACAAAAGGAGTGACGGAAGAATGAGTAACAGCAGCTTAGTAGATTATACAAAGCTTACGGGAAACTATAACCCTAGAAACAATACGATTAAAAAAATTACAATCCATCACTGCGCGGGGAACGTAAGCGTAGAGACGATGGGAAATATCTTTGCGCCGGCGTCCCGGCAGGCTAGCGCAAACTATGGCATCGGCAGCGATGGGCGGGTAGGCATGTATGTGGAGGAAAAGAACCGCGCATGGACAAGCAGCAACGCGGATAACGATCATCAGGCGATTACCATTGAGGTTGCCAACGACGGCGGCGCGCCGGACTGGCATGTGAGCGACACGGCTATGGCCAAGCTGATTCAGTTGTGTGTAGACATCTGTAAGCGAAACGGGATCTCCAAACTAAATTATACGGAAGATGCCAGCGGGAATCTGACACGGCATAATATGTTTGCGGCGA
>CAJUIQ010000022.1 GCA_910586545.1 uncultured Eubacteriales bacterium | reverse complement strand
CTTTTGTAATATCATAAACCAATCCTAAAAGGCAGCCGGCAACCACGGTGATCGCCGCGAGGATACAAGTATTTTTTACAATTTTATTCATTATTTCTCTCCTCCTTTACCAAATGGTTTTGGAAGAGTAACCTTTTCAATCAATGGAACCAAAAGGTTACTGATAATGATCGCATAGGATACTCCTTCCGCAGAGCCGCCAAACAGACGGAACAGCCCGGTCAGCACCCCAAGGCAGATTCCATATACAATCTGTCCTCTCTTCGTGATCGGAGAGGTCACATAATCGGTAGCCATAAACCATGCACCCAGGAAAAACGTTTTCTCTATATGCGCCGCTATAACGTAACACACAACCACGAATTTCATAACATCGACTCTCTCAGTGATCCGGATTATTCCACCCACAGCCTTCTTTGGAAATGTCCGGGAGAAGCATAATATAAAAAAACCACCGGCTAAACTCGGTGGTTTTCGTTTTATAATGAGAAAAAAGCCTCTGCGATGCAGAGGCTTTTACACCCTTAAATCTGTTCCTTAACCTTAGCGGCCTTACCAACTCTATCTCGCAGGTAGTACAATTTTGCACGTCTTACTTTACCCAGACGAACAACATCAACTTTCTGCACATGGGGAGAATGGAGCGGGAAGGTTTTCTCTACACCGCAGCCATATGCTACTCTACGAACGGTAAAGGTTTCGGAAATACCGCCGCCCTGTTTCGAGATAACAGTACCCTCAAAAATCTGAATTCTTTCTCTTGTTCCCTCTTTGATGAGGTTATGCACCTTAATGGTGTCGCCAATTTTAAACTGAGGAACACTCTCCTTCAGCTGCTCACTTGCAAAAGCTTCAAGCTTTGTCATTTTGACTTCTCCTTTTTGATTCTTTTGGTTCAAGAACGTTCGTACAGAGCTGCATTGGACCGTTCCGGCGTCTTCAAATTACACGCAAGGGAAATTATAGCACAAAAAAATAAGAAATGCAATAGAATATCGAAAAAAACACAAATTATTTCTACCACAAATTTCTAAAAAAAGATTGACAGCAGACACGCTATATGCTATCGTATTAGCAATAAAAATCGACGGCGTACTGCCGTGAAGTAAAGGAAAAATTGTTATGATACCAGTACCAGAAAAACGCATTGCAGATTTTGAAAATATGGGCTTTGGCATGTTCATCCATTATGGACTCTATTCCCAGCTTGGCCAGGGGGAATGGATTATGAACTGTGCGCAAATGTCCAGAGAGGACTATGCAAAACTTGCCGACACCTTCACCGCCGCGGATTTTGACGCAAAGAAGATTGCCAAAACCGCAAAGGAAGCAGGGATGAAGTATATTACCCTTACTGCCCGTCATCACGACGGCTTTTCTCTGTACGATACCAAAGGGCTCAGCGACTTTGATGCTCCACATTCCGCCGCGGGACGCGACTTAGTTCGGGAATTTGTAGACGCATGCAACGAGGAAGGTCTTCTTCCCATATTCTATCATACCACAATCGACTGGCATGTAAAATCTTACGAAACTGATTTCAAAAGCTATTTGCAGTATCTCCAGGATAGCGTAGAAGTACTTTGTACACAATATGGAAAAATCGGCGGTTTTTGGTTCGACGGCAACTGCCAGCGTCCTGCCAGCGACTGGGATGAGGAAAACCTCTATAAAACCATTCGGCGGCATCAGCCCGACGCGCTAATTATCAACAATACCGGCCTGGATGCGAAAGGCGCTACTGGTCATCCGGAAATTGACAGCGTAACCTTTGAACAGGGACACCCGGATCCTATGAATCGGGTGGGCATGCCAAAATATTTAGCTGCCGAAATGTGTCATACCATGAATGATCACTGGGGCTTCGGAAAAGGTGACCTGCACTATAAGAGTCTTACAGAAATGATTGAAACACTCTGCGCATGCCGCAAGGTAGGTGCGAACTATCTTTTAAATGTGGGACCGGATGGCGCTGGCAATATTATTCCTGTACAGGAAAGTATCCTTCGGGGTATGGGAGACTGGATCAAAATATGCGGCGAAAGTATTTACACAGGCCGTCCCAGTGAAATCAAAGGTGAATGGAAAAACTTTGCTCTGGAAGATGGAAAAAAAGCGTATTTGTTTGTCTATGATCTGGGCGTAATCGGCAGCGCCAATGTTGTAGTATATGGCGGCGGCCGAGGTTACAAGTATTTTAAAAACGTCCAAAAGAAAGTGAAACGTGTGTGCTGGACCGATAACGGCGAGCAGTTAGATTTTGTGCAGCATGGAGATAATCTTTGGTTCAACGCCACAGGATTCCCCTATGGATGCAATTACGTTGTTCGCATTGCACAAGTAGAATTTGCAGATTGATTTTTATAAAAAGGCGGGGGCTATGCCCCCGCCTTTTTCTTATGCCAAAGACCAAGCTTCATCATATAATGTAATGAGAAATGATCGCGGCAGAAAAACAGGATGGATGAATATGGAATCTAAAATGAAAATTGCACTATGCGGTGGGGACGCAAGGCTTTTATCAGCCGCTTCCCTATTCGCAAAAAACGGATATAACTGTACGGTGTGGAAATGCGCGCAAGGAGACTGCGGCACGGCAACGCGCTGTCACGAACTGCGGCAAGCTGTTGATGGGATCGGCGCAGTCATACTGCCTGTTCCTGCATTTACCAGTGCCGGCAGACTCACCTGCACCAGTGAAGAACGAACAAGTATCGATGCACACACTCTGTTTGCATCGCTTCCGCCAGAAACCCAGATATACGCCGGTAAAGCGCCGGAGCTTATTCGAAGAATTGCCGGCGAATACAACCTTCCCTTGTGGGACTATGCCGAGCAAGAGGAATTCAGTATACTTAACGCCGTTCCTACAGCAGAAGCCGCCATACAAATCGCTATGAGCCGTCTGCCGGTTACTATTGCCGGCAGCAGATTTGTTGTAATTGGCTACGGTAGAGTAGGAAAAGCCCTGGCACAGAGGCTTCTTGCGCTCCAGGGGGAAGTAATTGTAGCCGCGCGCAGCAAAGCCGCGCGGGCGGCGGCTGAAAGCGACGGATGCAAAGCCGTTTCCGTATCCCAGTATCTAAACGCTCCTACCCCTTCCGCGGCGTGTTTCAACACTGTACCAGCGCCGATTCTTAACGATGAATATGCAGCTGGCACTGACTGCCGATTATTTATAGATCTTGCCTCCGCTCCTGGTGGTTTTCGCGAAGAAGCCCGTTCTATACTTGGAGATCAGCTAATCACCGCGCTGTCACTTCCCGGCAAATACTCTCATGAAACTGCAGGAGAAATTATATACAAAACGGTGGAGGGAATGCTGCGTGAAAATGGAGGTATCACATCATGATTGGATACGCCTTCTGCGGATCCTTCTGCACCCATGAAACTTCCCTGTCCGTTTTGGCAGAGCTGTTAGCCAGAGGATACCCCGTTACACCGATTTTCAGCGAAACAGCATACCATATGGATACAAAGTTTGGACGTGCAGCAGATATTACACAAAAAGTAACAGCCATGTGCGGCAGGGATATCGTCCACACGATTCCTATTGCAGAGCGGTTTGGACCTACCGCGCCCCTAGACGCACTTATTATCGCCCCCTGTACAGGAAATACCCTTGCAAAGCTCTCTCATGGTATTACTGATACAGCTGTATGTATGAGCGCAAAAGCACATCTGCGGCAGAATAGGCCACTGCTGATCGCGTTAGCATCAAACGATGCCATGTCGGCAAATTTGGAAAACATTGCTCGACTGCTCAATCGAAAAAATGTTTTCTTTGTTCCTATGCGGCAAGACGATCCGGATAAGAAGCCCCATTCCCTTGTGGCGGATTTCTCCATGGTTCTTCCCGCCTACGAAGCTATGCTGCAAGGAAAGCAGCTTCGCCCTCTTTTTCTGTAAAAACGATATAAGGAGCAGGCGCTATGCCTGCTCCTTTTCATATTTCCTTTTCCTTCTGTTCTCCAACAGCGGCAGTACCGGAAGCAAAATCGTCTTCATTTTTTAGTCCATCCCGTCGCAGCATTTTCTCCAGCACATCGATATCTGCAGAAATATCCATGGCCTGCGTCGAATACAGGTTGTCAAGTTGTTGTCTGTAAGCCCCTGCAAGGGTTTCCAGCGTCTCTTCTATATTTTGCTTTGTACTGCGCATGTTTTCTCCCGCGACGCCGGCCTCTTCAAGCATATCATAGGATTGAAGAAGCTTTAGGGTCATGGGCAGATAATAGTTCATAAAAGTAAGAATCTGCCCAATATTTTCCGGATGTTGCCGTATAAATTCAAAGGTTTTTTCTGTATATAGATGGATCCGATCTACACATAAATTTACTGTCCTATCATCAATTTTTTGATTGGCCTCTTTGATTTTTTGAAGCCATACATCATATTCATCCGAAGGTTCCGCTGCCGGCTCTTCCTTTTTTTCGTCGGTATCCTCTGCGGCAAGATCCGCATTTTCCGGATCCATTACTATCCTGTCGCTGCCGTAATCCAAATAAGCGCGTTTACCCAAATAGTTTTTTTCAATCAAGCGTTCCAAATCTTTACGGACCTTCTCCCTTGACTTTTGCAGCACACCCGCCAGATCATTTACCGAATACGCAGGTCGATCGCCGATCACGCGCCCGTACTGACACGCAAGCTTATACAGCCGATTAGAAAGCAGTCCTGAAATAAATATAACAATACTGCCTATACCAAAGGCAGACACTGCCACAAAATCAAACAGGGCGGGCCTCGTAAAAAGATCCTCTAACATTGAGGAGCCAGCCAAAAGCAACCCACCCGATATAGCAAGCGCCGCCCCAATACTCAATCCCTTACGCTTTATTTTCAGTTTTCTCTTTCCTCGTCTATTTGCAGTTCGGGGCTGTTCCCATCCCGAATACGTTCCCTGCCGTTTGGGAGGTACATCTGTTTTCAGATGCAGATTTTGAAAATATTCTTGCCGCGCTGTATTCCATGCACTGGAAGCGCCTCTTGCCGCTGACCCAATCGTGGACGTGATCACATTGATGGTGTCTTCAATAACCGTTTCCAAATTGCTGTAAGGATCCTTATTGTTGTTATTTTTATTATAATCACTCATCCTCTGTTCCCCTACATTTTTCAAACACACACAGCCAAATGCATGGCTTGGATGTATATATAACTCGATGGCGCTTTCCCGGCGGGATCATCATGTGCTCTCCCGACGCAAGAACGACTTTCGTATCTGTGTCTGGAAAATACAAAATCCCCCGTCCCTGTAAAACACTTACCCACTCGGCCTCGCATTGACAGTACACCTGCTCAGGCGGGGTTACTTGGCCAAAAGATACAATCTTTTCAATCCGCAATGTCTCGTCTTCCCAGACAACTGTGCAGACCTCCTGGTCAGGGCTGCAATCCTGACTGTCTAATAGATTCATCCTACAATCCTCAAATTTTTTATACAACTGCCGTAAGTCAGTCTGCAATCGTATAAAGAATGCTGTTTCCCTTCTTGCCACTACGGTATAGCACTTCTATTTTTTCTAAAAATTTTACCGCCCGCCAAAGCTTCATTCCCCGCATACCAAATGCCTTTGCCATTTCTGCGTTGGTAATAGTTTGCCCTGAAAAAAACGGAAGCATCTGCAAAATATCTCCCCGATCACGCAAAGAAACGATCTCCAACAGCTCCTCAGGAATGGTATCCGTTTTGGTAGCCCTTCCTTTTCGATCTTTGCCAAACCCATCTAGCAGCTTATAGTCACTGGCAGCTGTCAAAAGCTGCAATATATGCAGGTGCGGATGCGCAAAAAAGGCAGAAATAGAAAATAATTCTGATAAAATGGAAAAGCGCGTTCTCTGAAAGTTTCTGAAAGCGCCAACGCTCGTGGTTCCGGTTTCGGGATCCGTCCAAATTATACGTTTTTTAATAGCACTAGGATACACAAGTGTCACCGGATAATTGCGTAAAAAAGCCTCCAGCTTGCTTTGCAGCGCGCCAAAGCTGGAGGTTTGTATTTCAATGACGCCCGCCTCGCTGTATATATCAGCAATATATCCCTCCAGTGGGATTTCGTGCCTGTCTGAATCCGGTTCAAAATAATGCTTTAAAATTAGATGCTGACTTCTTTCTCGATATGTACCAATATTGTATCTTTCATGATTTTGCAATAACACTTCCCTTGCAGCAGCAAATCTGGCAGCGCTTGGGGCCGTCATAAAATCTTCCATTTTCAAATCAATACTTGGTTTTTAACCATTCCAAAAGCTCGTCAATATCCGCTTCGGAAAGACTCTTATCTCGATACAGTGTATCCATTAGATGCACAAAAGATCCATTATGATACTGCCGCACAAACTGTTCTGTCACAGATTGCATATATCGTTCTTGCTCTGCCACAGGTGTATAATACCGCTCTTTCCCACGCTTTTCTGAAGTTATATAGCCTCGATCCTCTAAACGTACCAAAAAAGAAATTAAAGTGGACGCCTTCCAGCCTTTGCTTTTTCCTACCTTTTCCATCAAATATGCAGTATTAACAGGAGGAATTCCCTCCCATACTGCTGCCATCACATCAAATTCCGCATCCGGAAGTTTTTTTGTATAATTAATGTCCTCTGTCTTTATTCCGGCACTCGCAGCGCTTGCCATAACATATTTCTCCTTCACTATCTTAAACTATCTTATATCGGATACACGCTCCACAAATGCATCCCAAAGCTGGTGCGGCCATGTGAAAACCGCGCGCATATCCTGCTCTTGACTAAAATACATTATACATTTGTCAAATGTATTTGTCAACAGCTTTCCCTACTTCAAATACAAAAATAAATATTTTCCGCGCCAGTATAAAAATCTGTTAAATACTTGTTCTTTATAATCCTTTTTGGAATACATTGACAGAAAAGCACTGATGCTGTAAAATAACAGTGTAAGACTAAGGTAAAAAACTGTGACACTACTATGGAGTAAACAAAACATGAAATCGGAATTTGGAAATTTAAAATCGGAAAGCGTTTTGGAGATTTTTCGAGCGGCAACTTCAAAAAATAGAATTTCCAGAGCAGAAATTGCCAAAATTACTGGGTTGAGTGTCGTCACCGTTGGAAAAGTTGCAGACGCACTCCTTTCTCTAAAAATTTTGCGTCAAACCGTATCCCTCGACGGCGTCCGCGGGCGCAAATCCAGAGTACTAAGCGCCTCCGGCAGTATTTATATTGTCGTTTACAATTTAGCGACCCCAAACTACTCGGTTCATATTTGTGATTTGACACTGCGCATTACAGACACATTTTCATATCATTTCAATCCTGACTATTTTGCAGATGAAAATTTGCATTTTTTCTTTGAACAAGCCAGCCGTTATGTTAGTGAGAAAATTAACGTACAAAAATGCTGCGGTTGTGCCATTCTTACTCCCGGTGACTATGACGATTACACTGATCGAGTTCTCTTGCCTCGAAACCCGCAATTAACAGGACTGGCTCTGCGCAGTATTTTTGAAGAGTACTCCTTTGGCGCGGTCACGCCAGTCATCGGAGATATACGTCGATTTACTGCAGGCGCCGTTCAGGACACAATAGGAAAAGACACAAGTGTTCTATGCGTTTTTTTGGACAAGCAGGAAATATCCAGTTGCTACTTACGTAATGGAGACAGCAGCGAAACCATACGATTTTGTAAATTTGGCAACGTGGGAGCAAGTGGCGGAAAATCGGTGGAAGACTTTATTTGCCGCAGCGCAAACGTGGATCAAGCATTGACTGTCTTATCTAACACACTATATTGGATTTTCTCTGTTGTTCCCATTGATAAAATCGTTTTGACAGGCAATCTTTATGCTGATCCAGGATCCCTTACTATATTGATTCGAGAGCGGCTGGCAGGTATTCGACCGGATCAGGACGCACAGCTTCCCGAAGTAGTAGGAATTGACTGCAACGGCGCAGGTGTTCACAATGCCGCAAAAATAATTAAAGAAAAATGGTTTCTCACACATATTTTGGGAGAATAAAAAGACGTATGCAAAAGTACATTGACAAACCGCTCTTTTATGGTATATAATAAACAGTAACTTTATCTTGAAAGGAACTAACAATATTATGGACAGCGACAGTATAATCATGCTTTTCGTCATGATTTTACTTACCGCACTGTCGGGCTTTTTCTCGGCAACGGAAACCGCATTTTCTTCTTTTAACCGCATTCGAATGAAAAGTCTTGCGTCGTCAGGAAACAAAAAAGCTGCGCTCGTGTTAAAGCTGGATGATCGTTATGACAAACTGATCACCACTACTCTTATTGGAAACAATATTGTAAATATTACTTTAACCACCATCAGCACACTGTTTTTTATGCATTTGTTGACTGATGCAAGCGAAGATTTGGTAGCCACTATTTCCACAATTGTCATTACCGTGGTGGTATTGATATTCGGTGAAATTTCCCCTAAAACCTTGGCTAAAGATCACGCAGATGGATATACAATGGCTATATGCGGCATTATGAAGGGCCTCGTTACTATATTTACGCCCGTCACTGCCCTGTTTTCCTTTCTGAAAACGCTGCTATGCAAGATTTTTAAGACGGATTCCGTT
This sequence comes from uncultured Eubacteriales bacterium, assembly GCA_910586545.1. Lineage (GTDB taxonomy): Bacteria > Bacillota > Clostridia > Oscillospirales > CAG-272 > Avispirillum. The sequence continues at coordinate 19,373 of CAJUIQ010000022.1, read as the reverse complement.
TCTATTACTACAGAAGATGATTTGATCACCATGGTAGAAGAGGCAGAACAGGACGGAGGGTTGGATGAAGACGAAAGCGAGCTGATCCGCAGTGCCATTGAATTCAGTGATCTTACCGCAGGCGAAATTCTCACCCCCCGTATTGACATTGCAGCAGTAAAAGAAGACACTGACCCCAGAGAAATCATGATGCTGTTTTTTGATACCGGATATTCCAGACTGCCGGTTATCGGAGATTCTGTAGACGATATCAAAGGCGTGCTTCATGAAAAAGACTTTTTCTTCGCCTTTAACTCTGGGAAAACAGATTTGCATTCATTTTATCAAAAGCCCTTATTTGTGTCCAAGCATCACAAAGTCGACGATCTTTTACGGGATCTCCAAAGTGAAAAATGTCATATGGCTTTCGTCATTGACGAGTTTGGCGGTCTGCTGGGAATCGTCACCATGGAGGATATCATCGAGGAGTTGATCGGCGATGTATGGGATGAGCACGATGAAGTGGAAACCTTCTCCATGATTGTCAACGACGACGGCAGTATCACCATGGATTGCGCCGCCGATTTGGATGAGCTTTTGGACTATTTCGACATCAAATATGAAGAGGATGACGAAAAGCCGCAGACAATAAACGGTTGGATTCAAATGCAATTTGAAGGAATTCCGGAAATAGGTGAGACCTTTATCTATGGAAATCTGTTGGTAAAGGTAACCGATTGCGACAATAAAATGGTCAAGGAAATCAATGTCAAAAAAATTGATCCTCCCCAAGAAAACGATGACGACTAACCAGTACCCTTTTCATATCGAAAATATTTCTAAAAAATACTTAAGAATAAAATCCCTGTGGAAAGACAACCTTCCCACAGGGATTTTTTCTTTATTTCGTCGGCGTAAAATTTCCAACCAGATATCGCTTCATATATACCACATCAGCAGAAGTTACGATTCCATCTCCATCTATATCTCCCGCAGACCTTTCAGGAATATTCTGTACAGACATCCTAGCAATCTGTACTGCATCTGCCGGAGTTATATCTCCGTTTCCATCTATATCCCCAATGAGAATATATTCTGCTTGAAGCGTAATATCTCTTGCCGGAATCCTGACAGTGGTATCGCTGCTCGCCGGGTCCGCAATCGTGTCGATATCTCCACGCCAGCCTGCAAATCGATATCCCCATCCTTGGGATAGGTAAAAACTATCCGCCGTCAAAGAACGCTCCTGCCCTACCGTATGCTGGACTATTTTTCCGTTTATATTGATCCTGCAAATTCTGGCAAAACCACAATTCATACAAATGCCCTCATTTGTATATGTATGTCCATTGGAATAAATCGGAACGATTTCCTCGTATACACACTGTAAGCAATAATGGGACTTGCTTCCATCTTCTGTGCAGATTGCTTCCTGTGTTATCGTCCATTCGCTGAAAACATGTTCATTTTCCAACACGGTTATTAGATATTCATTTACAGGATTTCCCGTATCATAATAATACGCAAAATAAGCCGGTTTTTCTGCAAAGGTCACGATTCCTGTATTCGGATCGAATGTTCCGATTTCATCAACGAGAATCCTATCAAATTCCTGCGGAGGAACAAACGCGCCAAGATCCACTTCCCATCTTCTGTTTTTATAAACAGCATTGAGCGGATTGCTTTGGGTATTACAATAAGCCTCCGTTAACTGGCCGTTTGCTCTTAAGTCCAGCGATTTCAAATGATTATAAAAGCAGTATAAAATCCGTAAAGAAGGATTTCTGCTGACATCTAATTCCGTCAACTGATTACCGCTGCAAATAAGCTCCTCTAAATTCGGATTATCTCCCACGTCCAGCTGCGTCAATTGATTATTGTAGCAAGACAAACAGCGTAGCTGCGGGACCTTTTTTACATCCAATTCTGTTAGCTGATTGTTATTCGCGTCTAAATGTTGCAAAGCTGTGTTGCTTTTTATGTCTATCTCTGCTATCTCGTTAAAGTAAATATGCAGGCTTTCCAAGCGCGTATTCTCACGCACATTCAGTTTTGTTAGCTGTTTGGAACCGCAGTTTAAACCTGTCAAATTTGTATTATGACTTACGTCTATTACCGTCAGCTGATTGTCACTGCAGTCCAAATCCATTAATTCTTTACTATAACTTACATTTAAAGTTGTAAGACGATTATCACGACAGCTTAAATGTATCAAAGCAGTAAAAAACTCTATACCCTGCAAAGACGAAACCATGCTGTGGTCAATAATGATTTCTGTTACCGATTTACACTCCTGATCCGAAAGATATCCGTCGTCCGCGCCGGGAAGTCTGCAAACATAATTTCTGAAAATTGCATCCGGAAAATTGTTCTCACAAATATGTAATGCTCCGTTCTCATTTACGCATGCAGATACATCGCTGAATGTGCCAAGTTCATGTCCCGCACACCGCGTTACTGCTCCCAGACCATCATCTGCAACTGCTACAGCGCCGCCGCAGACTGGAATAAGCAATATGGACAGCGCCAGTATGCATGATAAAAGCTTTTTTATTTTTCTTCCTTTCTCGTGTAAAATCTACTTATTTCGCAGGCAATATTATAATAAATTTATGCAAATTTGTCAATTGCAGCTAAATTACCCAACTTTAATTGTATCGTTATATAAATGCCGATTATATACTATTTATTTCTGCCATAGAATTACCGTCTATCATAAATAAATATACAATATAAAAGAGGTCCATTTTTATGAACCTCTTTTATAAATTTATTTTATTCTGCGCAAATCTCTGAAAGAGAAACGACTCTGCCGCCTTCTTCGCGACTGCGCAGGCCGGCAATAATAATTTTCATCAGTTCAATCGTTTCTGAAAACGGATAAGGTTCCTCACCGGTTCGCAGCCAGTGGACGAACAAATCCAGCTGCTTTTTAAAGCTGTAGTAAGAATCCTTGCAATCGATATATATATAGTCGTCTGTTCCTACAATCTGCATGCCGGCTCCGGCCATACCAATCCCCTGGGGAATATCTATCCGGCACCCGTTTTCATGAATCAGATGCACCTGCGCCTGCTCATAGGTACCTGTATTCTGCACAGAGACAAATCCTGGGCCAAGCAGCGGATATACCGCTTCAGCAGCATGAATCCCATATGTCTCCCACTTTTTGGACATAGGACAGCAAATGTACATCAGTCTCCCAAGATGATAAGGCGCGGCATAATAGGGTTCCAACTCCTTGCTGTACCGCATACAGGAGGACGAAAGAAACGGTTTCCCTTCTCGCCTCCACTGGATAAAGGTCTGCAAATCCTCTTCCGTATTTACAAGAGGCTTATCGATAAACATGGGAATGCCCGCGTCCAGGAAAGGCGCGCACCGCTGGATATGTTCGTCGCCGATATCGGTGGCGCAAATCACTGCGTCTACCTGCCCCAGCATTTCTAAGGGATCATCTACCACGTTGGGAATATTAGCGGCCTTTGCCATATGTTCCGCCATGTCACGCCTGGCGTATCCGGTACAGCAGATATGGGTAATGTGGGCGCCGGGAATTCCAATAGTATGGGCAGGCTGTTTTTTCAAATACGCAGGAATCACAGGAAAGGGACATTCCGCCATATACCGCATATCAAATCCGTTGAACATAGCGCTCCAGGAATATGGATGGCCATTCCCCTCCGTCATACCGAGAATGCCGATTTTCAAGTCTTTTTCTCCAAGAGGAAAAATGCTCATAAAAAACTCCGTTCCTGCCGCAGCGCGGCAAAAATAATTGTGGAATTTTGCAAAATATCCTTAGGACTTCGGGCGGGATAGCACCCGCATAATTTCTGGAATATTGACGTCCGCAAAAGCAGTCTCCATCAGGTGTCTTGTCTTTTCACGAATAGGGGGCACATCAAAATACGCAAGATTTGCCTTTACCTGCTCTTTTGTGTCCACTCCCAGTACCAGACTGGTTACTCCAGGCACATCTCGTATGAAAGCAATTGCAAGCTGCGCAATACTCAAAGACTCATCTTCAGCAAATGCACGCAGCTGCTGAATTTGTGGTTTGGCGTACTTTAAGAGCAGCGGATCTGTAAGGCTATCTGGCTCCAGGAAGAATAATCCCTGTAAAAATACGCTGCGCACAAAAGTCGCAATCCCACGCTGTTCCAGCGCCGCAAGAGTTCCAGACACGATCATCCGCTGATCAAATACGCTCATAGGCACTTGTGTTGCAGTATACACAGGATAGCGCAGCATTTGTTCTACCTCTTCTGCCGTATAAACAGAAGCACCTATCAAATCTGTATACCTCCGCCGCACCAGACTCTCCATGTGCTTTGCAGTAACGTCCCCATGCTTATATAAATTTGCAGGATGGTGCAGCATTACACAATTGACCTTAGAAACGCCTAGCTTTTCCAGAGAAGTTTCTACGCTGTCTATAATATATTTTTCAATTTGCGCATCACTTTCCAATTCGAACCGCGGTATTTTTGTAGTGAGAAAAGGCTTCTCACCTGTATACTCCTTAAAGAAAGCACCCAACACCTCTTCCGCATCGCCATACGCACGGGCGGTATCCAGACTGGTCACGCCTCCATCCAAAGCGGCGGCAATCATAGAAAAACTTTGTGAAAGGTCCGGCTTGCCACCTGCGTTTGCGATGCCGTAGTCCATACCAAGCTGCACGGTTCCAAGAGACATGCCGGAAACCTGAATTCCTGCAACCTTTGTATATTTCATCCCTGAACAATCTTCCTTCCACTGATATTTCGGGTGATATTTTGATAGTAATCAGCCAGGCCAACTACATCGGCTCCACAGGACAGGAACGTATACCCCATTTCTGCGTATGCATCAAAAGCAGCAGGACCACACACCGTTCCCGCCCATTTTCCGTGTCGGCGGGCACAGGATGCAATTTTTCGGCGGGCTTCCTGAATTTCAGGAATATCCGTTTCATATGGACGGCCAATTCCCTGGCTAAAATCTGCGGGGCCAAAGAAAATCATATCAATTCCCGGCAGAGCACAAATCTCCTCCAGCTCCTCCATGGGTTCCGGATCTTCAATCTGAATGATTACAAAACGCTCTTCATTGGCCTGCCGAATATACTCCGCCTCATTTACAAGACAATACTTTCCATCCGCATTGCCTCCATCAATAGGACGACGGCCTATCGGATGAAATTTGGTATAGTATACAATTTGTTTTGCTTCCGCAAGACTCATTACATGGGGCACCATAATCCCGGTAGAATCCCCTTCCAGGGGGCGAACATAATCGCTGTATGAACCTTTGCAGACTCTCGTCAGCACATCCGTATCATAGTTTTTCGCCGCACGGACTGCGTTTTCTATAAAAGAATAATCTGTAGGGATATGCTCCATATCTACCCATACACAGTCAAATCCGCTCATAGCGGCGATTTCTACGTTCCGGAGATCGTTCAAATTGATTTTTACACAGGTAGCCACGTTGCCCTCCCGCATACGGCGCAGGACGCGGCTCGAACGCATATTAAATTCCATGACGATGTCCCTTTCGTTATCTTGCAGTATATCCGCCATCTACATTGATGCTGGTACCTGTAATATAGGCAGACGCGTCGGAAGCGAGAAATACCAATACGCCTTGAATATCCGATTCGTTTGCCATTCTGCCAAGGTAGGTCATTTTCGCGTAGCGCTCTAAAAACTCTTCTGGTTGATTATTAAAAAGCCCTCCCAAATTCAGGCAGTTTACCCGCACGCCGGCTTTACCGTACCTTCCGGCCAAAAAACGAGTTAAATTGACCATTCCGCCTTTGTGATAGAAATAATCCGGCGCGTCAATCGCATCCATTTCCGGATTATCCTCATAAAGATACGGATTGGACCCACAGATGCCCATATATGAACCAATGTTGATAATATTTCCGCCGCCATTTTCCTCCATTTGATTTCCAAAAGCCCGAGAAATTAAGAAAAGTCCTGTAGCGTTCACCTGCATAGAAGTAGCAAAGTCGGCAGCCGGTCCCTCATAATCGTGCATGGGCCGTAAAACCGAATTATTCACAAGAATATCCACTTTTCCGCTTCTCTCTACCATACGATTCAGCAAAGCATTGATACTGTCCTCGTCCGCCTGATCATACTGATCTGCGTATACCTTATCGTATCCTGCGGCGTTCAATGTATCTGTAAACGCCTGACATTTCTCCACACATCTGGACGCACAGCAAACTGTAGCGCCCGCATCTGCTAACGCGATTACCATTTGTTTACCATAATATCCGCTGCCCCCTGTAACCAGGGCAATCTTACCGTCTAACCGAAACCGATCAATGATATTTGCCTGTTTCATAATCGCTCCATTCCTGCCGCTTGGCGGCACAAATAATATTAAAACAAACTTTTGATTCCCTCCACGATTGCCGTACCGGCTTCTCCGGTAAATATAGACGTACCTACTTCATATCCGCCTTCCGCAATTGCCTCTGGTGTAAAAACATATCCTGGAAGCGTGCCGTTGGTCACTTCAAAAACAAAGGTTTTGGCATAGGGAGAATCCGCCTTCAACTGCAGCCCATATTCTACAAAAATTTCTCCCTGCAATCCGCAGATTAAGGTATCCCCCAAACGCAGTGTCATCACCTCACAAGGCAATTCGGCATCCCGCACATCGCTGTTTTCCGACAGCTGCGCATAGTAAAACTCGTTTTCGGCGCCGAACATGGCAAGCTCACAGTTGCGTTTTTCAATATAGTTGTCATCCGGCATCTGTGCAAACGCTTTTCTTGCCCGCTCCATCTCCACTCGCGCTTCCTCTACCGGTGGGAAGTCGCGCACCGGTAGCTCAATTTCTTTATTTTTAAACACAATTTCAACGTCCTGGGTGAAGTCCAGCCCTTCCACTGTATGATACACTGCCACGCCCAGCGTAGTTCCTGCACGGGCTGCTTCCTCAAAGTCCTGCCCTGTTCTGAAATATCGGGAAGACTGATTTCCGCTGGTACCTTGCGCAAACATAAATACCGCATCGGGATAAGCGTATCGAATGTAACGGCGGATATATCCTGGGTAATCCGCTGTTACATACAAGTTTTCCGCATGCAGATAGGTGGGATGCAGTGCATAGTTTAAAAGCACGCCGCGTACCGTATCCTCCATATCTTTCACCGCAATCACATTGACAGTAGGATCCTGAATTCCCTCTTTGTCCCGGCGGTTTCCACCGATTCCCTGTTCCCCGCCGCAACGTCCTATTCCCGTGCCGATTTTTGCAACAAACGTATTTTCCATAGCCTCACGGATGCAGGCCTCCACCTTAGGCAAAAGCTCCACTATGTAATCCGGATCATCAAAACACCCTTCCGCAATTTCAGAAGCCAAAGGCGTAGAGGACCACGGCCCGGAATGGGTGTGGGATGTGGTAAACATAATGTTTTTTCCAATTTTTTCTCGGATAATTCGGCAATATTTTTTTCCAAAGAAAAGTAGATCCATAGTCACCATGACTATCTCATCTTTTCCATTATTTAAATACAGCGCCGCGCAATATAGCGGATCATGAATGCCGATATTTGGGCGGGGGCAATGGGGGTAGCCCGCCATGGGAACGCCCGGCCCCGGAGAAATATCAGTAAGTGCAACACCTGCTTTGAGCATGAACAATCCTTCCTTTCCAGACATATAGTTTCTATTTTCTTAAGCCTTATAAACGCATTGTATCGTAAAATCTTTTGTAAGAGCGATAATATCAGCACGCTTACCTGGATCAATAGAGCCTCTGTCCTGATAAATTCCCAAAAGTCTCGCCGCATTTCCGGCAGTTGCCATAGCAATTTCCGGCATGGAAAATCCAGCGGCATGAAAGTTCTTTGCTACCTGATCCATAGTCAGTTTGCTGCCCATTAGTTCTCCATCTTCAAAATTTACATCGCCGCTGCCGCCCGGACCGCCGCAGGCGTCTGTAATTCCGATAATACGGGAGGCTCCTACCAGCTTTTTAGTAAGCTGCAAAAGCTCTCTACGCACATGCACGCCCATCGAATCACAGATAATTTCATAAAATAGGCTGTCACAAAGAAGCGCAGCCATATTGAAATCCACCTCAATGGTACCGTCCCATCTTGTGGGAGTGATGCTGGCTCCAGTTGCATCGTACAAATGGGTGACGCACTGTGCGCCGCTATCTACCGCCCGGCGCACTTGCTCCGGCGAAGCTTCGCTATGACCGATTGACCCTACGATTCCCATATGTAACAAATCCGAAAGCAATCTGTCCGTCCCCGGCACCTCCGGAGCAAAGGTTACATGCCGCACAATCCCTGTCTCCAGAAGGGGCATATACTCCTCCCGCATAGCCTCGAGCGGCTTCTCAGACGGCTTTGATCCATAGCGAGGGTTGAGATAGGGACCTTCCAAATGGACGCCTAAAATGTTTGGTGTATCTAACATCGCATCTTTTATCTTTTCCTGGGCAGCTAGGATTTCGCCAATTCCCAAATCTCGGTACAAAGTGCAGCAAAGCCCTGTAGTACCATGCTGCAAATGATATTTCGCCGCAGTCTCAGGGTCCTCGTAAACCCAGATATCACCTCCAGCATGACAGTGGATGTCAATAAATCCCGGAATCAGATAGGATCCGCTCCAATCCTGTACCGCTCCCATTTGAGGCACAGTCATCTTAGAACCTACATACCGTATTCGCCCATCCTGTACGGCGACCGCACCGTTTTTTATGATACGGTCGTCTGTAACAACATCTCCATATAGGGTGTATGTATTCTCCATGCCCGCTCAATAGCCAACCGTTTCCCAGCATTCAAAGGGCTGCGCAATGGCTTCTGTAACATATACATCCGTATCCATCAATTGGAGAATCGAAGAAGGCACTAAAGGTGTCACTTCCCCATACAACACCAGGCGGGAAGTCATCCGCAGCCAGGAAGATATACTGCCCATGGTTGTAAGATCGTGCATTTCCAAACGGTTCTTGGCATTTTTTACATCCAGAGGTCCTATGGTAGCGGCCTTAGGAGGCACATTTGCAATATCACCGGAACAACCAAAGCAGCCGTGAAGAGAATTTTGCAGAATCGTCATAGGATGTAACGTCACGATTCTTGCTTCCATATTTAAATATTCCTCTATAGGAGGGCAGCCAAATTCAGGCGTGCAGGGATCGATAAAGGCAATATGTCCCGTCCAGCCGGGGCCGGAATAGCAGACGTCCGCACCGCCTTCTCCACAGTCACTGATCATTTTAGAATAATCTTTAATATTTTCATTGGTGAAATAGTGGAACTGCTCCAAAGGCATCCGCAAATCTTCTCGAATCGCACCGTAGAAATATTTCAGGTTACTGTGTGCAAAGCCTGCAGGATAATCCAATGGGGCAATGTTTCCATCCTATCCGCCCATTCATCCATACAAAAGATATGTACGTTGCGGCAATTTACATTCAGACGATTGATCGCCTCCGCTACGGCAAGATATGTCAGGGGACAAGGATTGGGACAAATCATAACCAGCTTTTCATCCAGTAGGTCGGAACGCACCATTCGGGCCACCATATCTCCTACCCAGATTCCAGCAACATCGGGAACAATGTGAATGCGGAAATTAGGATTCGAATGTTTTTCCATATCCGCGCGCTTCATATTGCGGCATCTTTCCAAAACTTCCTTGTTTTTGTACGGCACAAATGCGGCCGGTTCAAACTGAAACATAATTTTCTCCTTTTAAATAAATAATATTCCAAATTAACCTGCGCTTAACCTGCACAGTGAATTTGCTTTTTCACGTTTGCTGGAGGAATACGCCTTTCTGAAGCAAGAATTGCTGCGCCAAGCGCCGCCGTTTCCGGTGTTTCCAGTATGGAGACAGATGTCTGACAGACTCTGGAAAGAATCCTGCACCAGATATCGCTTTTGGCGCCGCCGCCAAATACCAACAAATCCCGGGCGCCACCCAATCGCTGCACACTGTCTCGGATATCTCTGGACACACCTTCAAAAAGAGCATAAATTATATCGGAAAGCGTAGTGGAAAGCGTCAATCCGGAAAGAACTCCACCGGTGGCTAAGTCTGTTTCAAAAATAACCCCGCCGGCTCCGGGCGCGGATAACTTTGCAAGCTGATCCACTTCTTTATAAGATTTATCCGGGCACATGGTCTTCACCAGCCAGCGCAGAGCAGCCCCCGTAGTGGGGAGAGGAATCTCTGCAATATAGGACTCTTCTCCAAATGGGAAAATCGTAACACGTTCTTCACCATCAAACGAAGCGCCCTCATATAATTTTGAAATGGCTGTAGCTGTCCCAAACGAAACGGTACACGCACCCGGACGGATACCGGCGCCAATGGCGGCAAGCTTTTGGTCCTGCCCGCCCAGTACCACTTGGCATCCCGGTTCTATGCCGCAGTATGCCGCTACCTCCGGCAGCAATGGTCCCAGCGGCGTGCCCATACACGCTACCTCGGGCAATTTTTCTGCATTTATACCAGAAAAGGACAGCAGCTCTCTGTCCCAATCTTTCTCCCAAATATTATAAAGCATCGTACCGCCGGCAATGGTATAATCACAAACCGCTCTGCCGCACAAGTGTAAATTTAAAAAGTCCAGGGGGAACAAAATCTTCTCCGCCTGGGCATAAATATCCTCTTTATTTTCTATAAACCACATGAGTTTAGGCAGTGAATAATCCGCCTCGCATTCTATGCCGGTTTTCGCATAAATTCCCTGCACGCCAAAAGCTTTCTGCAGACGCACAGCCATCTCTTCCCCACGCATATCCAGCCAACTGACAGCATTACACAAAGGGACCCCCGCTCCGTCTACCGGAACAAAGGAAATCCCTTGTGTGCTTACCGATATAGCAGAAACAACGGCACCGCCTGCAAAAGCTGCCACATGCCGCATTCCTTCCCGCACCAGACTCCACCACAGATTTGCATCCTGCTCTACATATATACCATCGAAAATCAGTTCATATTCCTTATTATACTCGCACAGGCTTTTCCCTTCGGAGGAAAAAAGCACGACTTTACAGCCGGTGGTTCCCAAGTCAATTCCAATATACATCTTCTTCACACCTGTCCATTGGCATTTTGCCAATCGTGTTTTTAATAAAGATTCTATTGATATTATAAAGAAACGCCTGCCGCTTGTCAATATTTTTTGTTAATTTTGACCATATTTTCCTTTCTTACAGCATAACAGGACACATTGCAGAAAACCATCCTGCCGGGCGGGGCGGTTCCATGCAAAGCGTATACAGAGCATCTGCCTTTCCTGCGTGGGCATACTGAGACGCTCCCACAATCGAGAGCACGCTTCGTTCTCGATGATTGGTAATAATCTGTACAGGTACCTTCTCTCTGCGAATCTCAGATAAAAAAGCCCTACCGATAGCATTTGCCGCCAAAACGCGCGTAAAATTGGGCATAACACGCAACATATCCAGGGTCGTTTTTGTCATGGCAAACAAAGCTCCTCTGCGAAATCTGGCGTTGGTATACTGTTTGGTGGACGCACGGGCAAACAAATCCATACCATCTACAGCCTCCCTCGCCGCCCACATAAGACGCTGGATCACACCACCGCCTCCTTCCGCAAATCCCTCCGGCGGTACATCCGCACATCTCAGAAAATAAAATAATATGTCGGCAAGCCGCTGGGAAAGGACGATGCCCTCAGGATTTTTTCCCGATTCCAAAATTTCCTGCGTTATAGATGCCCGCAAGGCAGATGCTCCGGTGCAATCGAGCCTTTTTACAGGCACCGGTATCGTTTTATTTAACCGGCGGCAGTATTCTGTTCCCAAAATGTCGTTCGCCCCGGACAAAAAACCGGGGATGAGACTGGGACACAATTGGGATAGCAGTTCTTCGCGCCGCACTCCAGCCTGTCCTACACCTGGGAACTGCTTTTGAAAAGCGTCGCTGTTTATAACCGACGCCGCAAGCTGCAGCGCATGTAAATCACCTGTTTCACTTCCAAAATACAAATGTGTAGCGCCGATAGATTGAACAATATGCACCCCGGCGGCGGCAAAAAACTCTGCGGATCCACTGCACCAGGGATATGGAAGTTCCAGTACTAAATCCGCTCCTGCTTCTACCGCTGATACCGCTCTGTCATACTTATGAAAAATAGCGCACTCCCCACGCTGAACAAAATTGCCACTCATCACAGCAATCAGACACTGTGCGTCTTCCTTTGCCTTTTGAAAAAGAAACGCATGTCCCGTGTGAAGGGGATTCAATTCACATATTACTGCAGAAATTTTTTTCATATATTAAAATATCCTCAAAAAGTATTGTCTTTGGAAATATTATGTGTATAATAATATATTGTAAAGATTTGTCTGTACTGCGGTTATTTTACAGGATAGATTGAATATTGTCAAATCTTTGCAGACAAATGATTTATAAATGGAAGGAAAGGCTATTTATCTATGAAAGTATTGGTTGTAAACGCAGGCAGTTCTTCTTTGAAGTATCAGCTGTTCGACACCTCCACCAGTGAAGTCCTTGCAAAAGGAATTTGTGAGCGCATTGGAATCGACGGTATCATTGACCACAAACTCCCGTCCGGCATAAAATATAAAGAAGAGATCAGCATGCCAAATCATGCTGTGGCAACGGAAATCGTTATCCAGTGCTTGACAGACAAAGAGCACGGATGTATCTCCGATATGAGTGAAATTGAAGCGGTAGGCCACCGAATCGTACATGGCGGCACCTACTTCACAGAATCTGTATTGGTGAACGAAGAAACCATCAGCAAGCTGCGGGACTGCGTTGAACTGGCTCCTCTGCACACACCCGCGCATATTATGGGTATCGAAGGATGTATGAAAGCGATGCCCGGCGTTCCCCAAGTGCTAGTATTCGATACCGCTTTTCATCAGAGCATGCCCGATTATGCATACACTTATGCTCTTCCCTACGAAATGTGTGAGAAATATCACATTCGCCGGTTTGGTGCGCATGGCACTTCTCACCGATTTGTTACAGGAGAAATGTGCAAAATCCTGGGCAGAACGGAGAACACAAAAATTGTCACATGCCATATTGGAAACGGTTCTTCTATTTCCGCTGTAAAGGACGGCAAATGTGTTGATACATCAATGGGGATGACACCTCTGGCAGGACTTATGATGGGAACCCGCTGCGGCGACATTGATCCGGCTATCGTTACCTATGTAATGAATAAAACCGGCAAAACACCGGATGAAATGAGCGCATTTATGAACAAAGAATGCGGTTTTCTGGGACTCTCTGGCATTTCTTCCGACAGCCGGGATATTGAAGCCGCTATCCTGAACGGGGACAAGCGTGCGTTCCTTACCGCGAATACTCTCGCGTACCAGGTTAAGAAATATATTGGCGCGTATGCAGCCGCTATGGACGGCCTGGATGCAATTGTATTTACTGCCGGTATGGGTGAAAACAATCCGGAACTGCGGGAACGTGTCTGCAGAGATATGCATTATTTAGGTATAAAAATTGATGTCGAGCTGAACGCAAAGACATTGCGACAGCCCAATATTGTCGAACTGTCCACTCCGGACTCCAAAGTAAAAGTCTACGTTATTCCTACCAACGAAGAACTTATGATCGCACAGGATACAGAAACTTTGGTTTGCAGATAATCTATAAAAATCGTTTATAAATACTTACAAATATTTGATTTGATGGTAGAACGATGAGCTAACCATCATGGAAGCAGGAAGCGGTGTGCTTCCCATTCAGATTGCCGCCATGAGCAATGTACATCTGTTGACAATTGAAGACAAAAAAGGCACAGGAAATCCTGTGCCTTTTTTATTTTTAATAATAACGAAAACTTGCCACCACACGTCCAAGGATTTTCACATGATCCGTATAGATTGGCGCATATTCCCGATTTTCCGGCTGAAGACGAAACCGATTTGCTTCCTTATAGAAGGTTTTCACTGTCGCTTCATCATCTATTAAAGCCACTACAATCTCACCGTCCGAAGCGATTGGCGTTTGGAACACCACCACAATGTCACCGTCCATAATTCCCGCTTCAATCATACTTCTCCCAGACACGCGCAAAGCAAAAAGACGATTCGGTGGAAACTTGCGTCCATCAGAAAAAAAGCTAATCGTTTCTTCATATTCCTCCATGGCTAAAATCGGAACGCCGGCTGTCACTTTTCCAATCAGAGGCACCCGATACGCAGGCATACTGATATCTGGACGTAACGAACGGCTTTTATTGGGATCTTTTTTTAAATATCCCTTTTCTACTAACTTTTCGATATAGCTGTACACAGTAGCTGTGCTGCGCACACCAATTTCTTTCTGAATGTCCCGCACACTGGGCGAATATCCCTTTTCCGTATAACAGTTTGCTATATAATCTAATATTTGCTTTTCTCTGTCTTTTAATTCCGGCATTCCCCCGCAATCCTTTCCGTTAACTTTTGTCGAATTATGTGTTATTTTGACATTACTCTTATTAAAGTATACCATATGCGTATGCATAATGCAATCTTTAAAAGCTTTTTTGTCATGCCCTTTTTTTTAATATATTTTGCAAGAACAAAAAATCAATTATGCATTTTAAGCATAATAAACGTATTCAAGTTTTCCTTATATCAATATAATCGAAATAAACATTTTATTCATCTGTAACTTGTGAACACTTTGTTAAATCCAACTATTTCTATTGAATTTCAACGATTTTAATGGTATTATATAAAATAGCAGAAAATGGTTTTTATTACATTTTAAATTGCAAAGGAGAGATAGGAATGACAAACAACAAATACGTTCTTTCATGGATTGATGAAATGGCTGCCATGACACAGCCCGATAAAATCGTCTGGATCGATGGCACTGAAGAACAGGCAGAAGCGTTGCGCGCAGAAGCTTGTTCTACCGGAGAAATCATCAAGCTGAACCAGGAAAAACTTCCCGGCTGTTACCTGCATCGTACCGCTGTAAACGATGTAGCGCGTGTAGAAGGCCGTACCTTCATCTGCACACCTACAAAAGAAGAAGCAGGAAACATCAATAACTGGATGGATCCCCAAGAAATGTATACAAAGCTGAAGAAACTGTACACCGGCGCTATGAAGGGCAGAACCATGTATGTGATTCCCTACTCCATGGGCGTTGTAGGCAGCGACTTTGCAAAATACGGCATCGAGCTTACCGACTCTATTTATGTTGTACTGAACATGCTTATTATGACAAGAGTTGGAACAAACGTACTGGAGGCACTGGGAGACAGTCCCGATTATATCAAGGGTCTCCATGCAAAAGCAGATTTGGATGAAGAAAACCGCTACATTGTACATTTCCCGCAGGACAATACCATCATGTCCGTAAACTCCGGCTACGGCGGAAACGTACTGCTGGGCAAAAAGTGCTTTGCTCTGCGTATCGCTTCCTATCTGGGCCGCAAAGAAGGCTGGATGGCTGAGCACATGCTCATTCTCGGTCTGGAAAACCCCGAAGGTGAAGTACGCTACATTAGCGCAGCATTCCCCTCTGCATGTGGTAAGACCAACCTTGCCATGCTGATTCCTCCGGAAGCATTCCGTAAAAAAGGTTACAAAGTATGGTGCGTAGGTGATGATATCGCTTGGCTGCGTGTCGGCAAGGACGGCCGCCTCTGGGCTGTCAACCCTGAAAACGGTTTCTTCGGTGTTGCTCCCGGTACAAACGAGCATTCTAACTACAACGCTCTTGCTACAACCCGCAAAGATACAATTTTCACCAATGTATGCCACAATCTGGACGACAATACTGTTTGGTGGGAAGGCCTGGATGAAAATCCGCCGAAAAACGCTCTCAACTGGCGCGGCGAAAAGTGGGATTACACCAAATATGACAAGAGCGACAAAGTGGGCACAAGTGGCGCGCATCCCAACTCCCGCTTTACCGCAAAAGCTGTTAACTGTCCCTGCATTTCTCCTGAATTTAACAGCATGGCCGGTGTTCCGATTGATGCAATTGTATTCGGCGGCAGACGCGCAAAAACTGCTCCGCTGGTATACCAGTCCTTCAACTGGCAGCATGGTACATTCGTTGGCTCTATCATGGCTTCCGAGACGACTGCTGCCGCTGCCGGCGCAGTAGGCGTTGTTCGTCGTGATCCTATGGCAATGCGTCCTTTCGCAGGCTACAACATGGGTGACTACTTCAAACACTGGCTGGATATGGGCAAAAACATCCCCAATCCTCCGAAGATTTTCCACGTAAACTGGTTCAGAACCGACGACGAAGGTCACTTCATTTGGCCCGGATTCGGTGACAATATGCGTGTGCTTCTCTGGATTCTGGATCGCTGTGCAGGTGCTGCTGATGCAGTAGAAACGCCTATCGGTTTTGTTCCTAAGGCTGAAGATATCAACATCGAGGGCCTGGATATTGATCTGAATGTTATGCGCGAGCTTCTCACAGTAGACAAAGCTTCTTGGCTGGAAGACGTAGAAAACATCAAAGAATTCTACAAGCTAGTAGGCGATCACGTTCCCGCAGAACTGCAGGAAGAGCTGGTTGCTTTGGAAGCAAGACTTGGTTAAGTAATATAAAAATAAAGCTGTTCTCCTTAGAGAACAGCCATAAAAAGTGAATTCCCGGTGAAAAACAACTGCTTTTCACCGGGAATTGCTTTGTTTTATAATGAATCGACCATTGGAGTTAGAAATACGATGTTTGTTAGAAAATATCAGCCGTCAGATTGTACGGAGTTGGCAGAGCTTTTTTACAACACGATTCATACAGTAAATGCAAAGGATTATACAAAAGAACAAGTGGATGCGTGGGCAACAGGACAAGTAGATTTGTACAAATGGAACCAGTCATTACAAGAGCATTATAGCATTGTTGCAGTTGATGACACGATCATTGTAGGTTTTGGAGATATAGACATGGCAGGTTATCTTGAGCGTTTGTTTATCCATGTAAACTATCAAAGAAAAGGAATTGCTGCTCATATTTGCAATCAGCTAGAACAAGCGGTTCAAGGAGATATTGTTACCCATGCTTCTATTACAGCAAAACCATTTTTTGAAAAAAGAGACTATAAAATTGTAAAAAAACAAAAGGTAGAGCGGCAAGGAATTTTTCTTACAAACTATGTCATGATAAAAGAACGATAACTTCCATTTTTTTGCGCTCTTCCCCACAGTATAAAAAGTATACCTTAAATTTTTTATAAGGAGTTCTCCTCTCGGGGAGAACCCCTTTTTTATGCCCGTTTTATTTGCCCGCTCCCTTCTTTCTTGACATATTATTCCTGCTGCGGTACAATAATACTATATAGAAGCGATAGTAAAAATACAGATTTGAGGAAACTATGAAAACACTGCTCATTGTAGACGGCAATAGTATTTTAAACCGTGCATTTTATGGTATTCGCCCACTATACACGAAAGATCAAATTCCAACTAATGCTGTATACGGGTTTATTACCATATTAAAGAAGCATTTAGACGCATTAAAGCCGGATAGCCTTGCCTGTGCATTTGACCTGCGTGGTCCTACCTTCCGCCATAAAATGTTTGATGGATACAAGGCGAATCGCCACGGTATGCCGGACGAACTGGCAGTTCAGCTTCCATGGGCAAAGAAAACCGCCGCCGCCATGGGCTTTCATGTGCTTACCTGTGAAGGGTACGAAGCAGATGACATCATTGGTACCTTGTGTGCTGCAGCAGATGCAGAAGAAGATACACGAGCATATGTGCTGACAGGAGACAGAGACTCTCTGCAATTAATTACCCCTGCCTGCAATGTAATTTTAGTCAAAACCAAAGAAGACATTTTATTTGATGAATCCAGGTTCATAGAAGAATATGGTATTCGTCCGGATCAGTTGGTAGATGTAAAGGCTCTGATGGGGGACACTTCCGACAATATTCCCGGCGTATCGGGAATCGGCGAAAAAACGGCGCTGAAGCTAATTGCAGCTACTGGATCGCTGGATGCATTATACGCAGACGAATCCCTTGGAGGCGCGGGAAAAGCAGCAAAGGAAAAG
Source organism: uncultured Eubacteriales bacterium (assembly GCA_910586545.1). Classification (GTDB taxonomy): domain Bacteria; phylum Bacillota; class Clostridia; order Oscillospirales; family CAG-272; genus Avispirillum. Next base: position 1,382 of record CAJUIQ010000022.1, on the reverse strand, counting down.
CTACTTGCCGGCAAGGAATCCGCCTATATGTCCCAAAAGCTTGCCCGCATTTGCTGCGACGCACCTATTGAAACCCCAATTGAGGCCCTGACATGGGATGGCTACCATGCAGAAGAGCTGACAGATATCTTTACAAAATTAGAATTTACCGCCTTGTCCAAACGGTTTGACTTTACTGTCAAGGCAAGCCAACAAAGCGCCGCCCCCCAAATTCCCATGCCCGAGGCAGTGGATAACGCCTTTCTTTGTTCCCTCCAGGGAGATATTGCCGTATCCATTCAGGGAGAGCTATTGTATGCGGCAGTAGACGGCCATCTGTACCAAACGCCTTTATGCCGCGGCTGCGCTCCCTTTTTCGATATACCGCATATTTTCCATGATTTTAAAACGCTTTGTACCCTTTTAGCGCCATTGGATATCCATCCCAAATGTGCCTTTGATACGATGACCGCCGCATATCTTCTATCGCCAGGGGAGAGCGCCTATCCCATTGAAAAGCTTGTAGTCCGCTACCTTTCCTGCCAGCCAGAGGAAAATGATTATGCCTCGGCATGGTATTCCCTTCTTCTCTATCCCATCATGGCGTCTGCTTTAGACGAGGCCGGAATGACCTCCCTGCTCCATACTGTAGAAATTCCCCTATCCCCCGTCCTTTCCGAAATGCAGTCTTGGGGATTTCGTTTAGACACACAGGGTCTTCACGAATATATCGCACATCTTGTGCAAACTCAGGAAATACTTTGTCAGCGAATCTATATGCAGGCAGGCAAAGAGTTCAATATAAACTCTCCTCGACAGCTTGGAGAAGTACTCTTTGAAGAACTGCAGCTTCCCACTGGTAAAAAAACAAAAACCGGATATTCAACCGATGCGGATACATTGTCCAAACTGCGCCCCTATCATCCCATTATTGGCGACATTTTAGACTACCGGCAGGTTACCAAGCTGATTGGCACCTATGGAGAAAATCTCATTGCGCTTGCAGACGAAAACGGGAGAATCCACACAAAGTTTAATCAAACGGGTACTGCCACAGGACGTCTTTCTTCTGTAGATCCCAACATGCAGAATATTCCAGTACGTGGAGAGCTTGGAAAAGAACTGCGCCGGTACTTTATTGCTGCTCCAGGCTATGTGCTGATTGACGCGGACTATTCTCAAATTGAACTGCGTCTGCTTGCAGAAATCTCCGCAGACCCAGTAATGCAGGAAGCCTTTTTAAACGGCGCAGATATACACGCCTCTACCGCCGCCCAGGTTTTCCATATAGACCCTGCTCTTGTGACTAAAGAAATGCGTAGTCAGGCAAAGGCAGTCAATTTTGGTATTGTTTACGGGATCGGTGATTTTTCCCTTGCGGAAGACCTCCATGTGTCTCGAAA
>CAJUIQ010000021.1 GCA_910586545.1 uncultured Eubacteriales bacterium | reverse complement strand
TGAAATATATCGTATGCTTCTTCGTCATGAAGTCGATAATCGCTCCAAATGGCTGCACATTGGATATATGCATCATAATTTTGGGTAAATGCAGGAGAAGCTTGCAATGAGTCACAGTCAAACGTATAGCCACGTTTGTACATTTCCAAAGGGGTATCGCAGTGGAGATCCACCAGTTTCATAATATACTCCGAATCAATCAGGTAGTAGTCCTTCTGCGGACAGCACCGGGTAGATGCTCAATGTGCAGTACTTTATATTCCTCTGTGCAGGGAGAAATATAAACCTCAATCACATCAATTCGAGGTTGCAGTCCAGCAAGACTTTCCCTGTGTTTTTGCAGATAGTCCGCCGCGGCGGCAATAAGACGCTCTTGCTTCCTGGGTGTGACTGCAGCGGCAGGTCGCCCAAATGGATGACAGGACGCTGGAAAAGCACGCCGAGTTTTGACTTCCGCAAATATAATATATTGATCATTCGCTGCGATTATGTCTGTTTCGAAATGTCTGCTGTGTACATTTCGGCCAAGGATGCGAAATCTCTTTCCGCACAAATAGGAGGCTGCGCTTTCTTCTCCCATACGACCCAATGAGTCCGTGTTCATTTTTCTCCCTGCTTTTCTTCCAGCCATATTTGCAGTTTGTTTCTATCTCGTTCTAAAAAAGATAAAAAGGATTTTCTATGGAGCGGACAAGGACCGTGTTCATAGACGGCCAGCTTGTGCGCTTTTGTAGGGTATCCCTTATGCCTCGCAAAACCATACATGGGATACTGACGCTCCATTTCCAGACACAAGCGGTCTCTGGTGACTTTGGCAAGAACAGATGCAGCGGCGATCGACTGACAGATTCCGTCTCCTCCTACCACTGCCTGGGCATCCAGAGAAAAACCACGGGATATATTTCCGTCGATAAGGAGAAAGTCTGGTTGTACAGACAGGGAAGCGATCGCTCTGCGCATTGCCAGAAGAGTAGCTTCTAATATGTTGTATGTATCGATTTCTTCTGGGCTGGCTAAACCGATTCCCCAGGATAAGGCGCTGCAGCATATTTCATCATATAATCGCTCCCGCTTCTTTTCGGAAAGCTTTTTTGAGTCGTCCAGTTCGGGAATCACCAATCCCATAGGCAGAATACATGCGCCTGCAACTACTGGACCTGCCAGGGGACCGCGCCCCGCTTCATCCACACCGCAGATTTTTGTATATCCACCGGCAAGAAAAACTTCTTCAAACGAATAGTCAAGCATGGGCCACACTGTTCTCTGCGGGAGATTCCAAAGATATTCTACCGATCTTTACTCCACGAAATTCATCCAAAACGGTCAGCGCTGTCCGTTCCAAGTTGATTTCTCCGCCGGATATGAGAAATCCGCGTTTTCTACCAATTTCTTCTAAAAGATCATAGGAGTCCAACTGACACACACGCTCATAATCTAATTTATAGCGGGTGCAGAATTTTTCTGGATAAAGGGAGAGCAGGCGGGCAGACAAAATCATTCCCAATTCATCCGTATCTAAAATAGCATCTTTGATAGCGCCGGTTGCAGCTAAATTTTCTCCCGTGAGCTGGTCTTCAAATTTTGGCCATAATACGCCGGGCATATCCAAAAGGTCAAATCCCGCTGTGGTCGTTACCCATTGCTTATTCAGTGTGACGCCCGGCCGATCTTCCACGCGTGCTTTTTTTTGCCCGCACAGTTTGTTGACCAAGGAAGATTTGCCCACATTTGGAATTCCTACGATCATAGCCCGCAGTTTTCTGCCAGTCATGCCTTTTTCTTGAAATCGACTAATTTTATCAGCAAGAATTTCTCGCACCTGAGGACCAATTTTGGAAAGTCCTTCTCCGGTAATACAGTCGATAGGAAGGGCATCCGCCCCACTTTTTTTATACCACCAAACCCACTTTGCCGTTATAGCAGGGTCCGCCAGGGAGGCTTTATTTAAAAGAGTGAGCGTTGGTTTCCCCTTGGTCCACGTGGAAATTTCCGGGTTTTTGGAGCTGCGGGGAATACGCGCGTCCAAAATCTCAATAATAATATCTACATTTTTTAGATTCTCAGAAATAAGGCGGCGGGTTTTTGCCATATGCCCCGGGAACCATTGAATTTGTTTGGAAGGCATTGCTGTCGCCGTTCCTTTCTATAAAATTGTTTCTATTCCGATTCTGCAAGAGGGTTTTTAAAAACGCTAAACGTATTAAATGGGAACACCCGAAGAATGGCACGACCGCACACGCAGCGTTCGTCAATCAATCCTACTCGTATATCCCTGCTGTCAGTAGAGTTATTGCGGTTATCTCCCATCACAAAAAGATAGCCTTCCGGTACATAGCATTCTATAGGTTCCTTTTGATACACTTCTTGCTTGATAAAGTCTTGTTCTAATACCTTGGATGTACCATCTGCATCTACTATGGTAACTGTGCCGTCGAAATCCACCTTTACTGTTTGACCACCAACCGCGATGATTCTCTTTACCAAAGGTTCCCGCAGTTGTTCTACTTCTAGAGAAGTGTTATGCAGAACAACAATATCCCCTTGCTTGGGGGTGTAAAACAGATTGGAAACTACCAAAAACTCTTTATCCTGGAGAGTGTCGTTCATGGAAATGCCGTCAACGCGGGTAAGACGAGCAAAAAATGCAAAAAAGATAATGATACATGCAGCACAGAGAACAAAAACCTCTAAAATATCAAAGGCCTCCCTGAGAAAGTTAATAAGCGGAGATTTTTTACATTCTTCTTTGGAGAAAGAGATATCTTGCTCAGCAGGTATATAGCCAGCAAGATCGTCTGACTTCTGATTTTCGAGATTGGCAAATGGACTGCGATGCTTGGGAGGCATGGGTTTTATGCGTCCTTCTTGAAACGCCTTTCTGCGCTGTCGGATAGATTCTTCCAATTCCTCCGGCGACAGATCATACTGTTTGGGGAAATATCCTTTGAGTCCATCATAAATGTTTTGATCTGAGCTTTCCTGTGTAGGGGTTGCGCTTTCCTGCGGCTTTTCCATCTCCATGCTTTAGACCCCCTTGATCATCAAATCAAGCAAGGTACTGCCGTCATGGATTACCGTGTCGCATTGCCGAGCGTTTTCTTCGGAGAATACAGGAGCTCCTGACCGGGCATTGGTACTATCAAAAAGGAAAAAGGGAACATACTCGCTAGTATGTGTACGCAAAGCGATAGGAGTGGGATGATCCGGCAGGACCAGAATTTTAAACGGTTCCTCGCTATCCTGCAGATATTCATACACTGGGCGCAGGATTTGCTGGTCAATTTTTTCGATACTGTGTACTTTATTTTCAACTTCTCCCCTGTGCCCACATTCATCGGGCGCCTCTACATGAATGTACACAAAATCTGCTCCATCTTTATAGGCAGAAATAGCAGCCTGCGCTTTTCCGTCATAATTTGTGTGATAGTTTCCGGTGGCTCCTTCTACCTCAATTACTTCCATTCCAGCACAGATTCCAATTCCTTTGATCAAATCCACTGCGGATATAATCGCGCCGCGCAGTCCCCATTTTTCTTTAAAGGAGGGAAGGGACGGCTTGCCCCCGGGACTCCAAAGCCAAGGGGAATTAGCTGGGCGCAGTCCTTTGGCTTTTCTGGCCACATTAACAGGGTGATCCTTTAGGATTTCATACCCTTTCTTTTGGAACTGGAGAAAGGCCCCGCCGCCATTTTCTTCCTTAGGTAAATGCTCCCCAATCTGTTGGCCTAAAATATCGTGAGGGCGCATAAAAGAATAATTTTGTGATGCGTTTTTCCAAAGCAGACAATGGCGGTAGCTGACCCCGGTGTATAAATGCCAATCCTCTCCTGCCAGTCCTTCGTTAAGCGCGGCAACCAGTTGATCCGCTTCTTCTGTGGAGATTTCATCAGCGCTATGATCAATCATAATTTTATCTTCATAGCAGGATCCCTCTTCAGAAAGTGCGACCAAATTGCAGCGAATTGCCGTATCATCATCTGCCATAGAAAGCCCCATGCTCATTGCTTCCAGCGGAGAGCGTCCTTTGGAGTAGACTTTCGGATTGTAGGATAAAATAGCCAGGTTGGCTGTGTCGCTTTCCGGCACCATTCCTTCCGGCACATTTAAAACTGTACCGCACAGGGACTTTTGGCATAAAGCATCCATGCACGGTTTGATTGCCGCCTGCATTGGTGTTTTCTTCCCAAGTGAATCTATAGAACGGTCGGCCATGCCGTCCGGGATAACTACAAGATATTTCATAGATGTAAAACCTTTCTGTACAGCTTGGTTATATCTCTTTTAATTATTATATTATATTGTATCACAAATACTTGTTTCTTACAAGATTTGCAGGGAATTATTTGCATTTTTTACGCTCTGGACATATCTCAGAGAATAGAAGAAAAATTATCAAATAAATTTTCAAAATGTTCTTGCTTTTTCGTTTTGTTTGTGCTATAATTTCCAAATGTATGAGATGTTCGCCAAAGCACCCTCTCAGGCTGCGGCGATGCTTGAATTTTTAGCAGGAGGATGGACAATGCCGAACATTAAAAGCGCAAAAAAACGTGTAAAGGTTACAGCTGTTAAGACGCTGCGTAACAAGATGTTTAAGAGCCAGATGAAAACAACAATTAAAAAGTTTTATGCTGCTGTGGAGAGTGGAGACAAGACTGCTGCCAGTGCTGCATATACACCTGCCGTTGTGATCGTTGACAAGGCTGTAAAGCGCAATATCATGCACAAAAATGCTGCCGCACATAAGAAGAGCCAGTTTACTTTGGCACTTAACAAAATGGCATAAGCATAAATTATAATTTTTGGAACATCTCACTGCCATGCTCCGGCAGGGAGATGTTTTTTGTTTTTAGACGATACAGAAAAAGACTCCAATGGGAGTCTTTTTCTGTATATATTGGCTGCTCAAGCGATTGCCTGAGAATATATCAAAAATTGTGGGGGAAGGGGAGAGATGTTAATAAAACTAAAATCACATTTACTGGTTTTATATCAAAATGAATAAAAGAGCAGTTTTGTCAAAAAATCGACTTTTTACAGCTTTGGTGGAGACAACTGGAATCGAACCAGTGACCCCTTGCATGTCAAGCAAGTACTCTAACCAGCTGAGCTATGCCTCCACAAAAATAAGTGTTACTATTATATAGGATTTGCTGGGACTTGTCAAGTACTTTTTGACTTTTGTTATCAGCTGTGATAAAAAAGCCCCCGGATTTCGGGGGGGCTTTTTTATCTAAAAGGGCTTATTAGCCAAGTTCTGCAAAGTATTTGATTGTGCGAACCATCTGGCTGGTGTAGGAGTTTTCGTTATCGTACCAAGCTACAACCTGTACCTGATAGGTATCGTCATCAATTTTTGCAACCATTGTCTGTGTTGCATCGAAAATAGAACCGAAACGGCTGCCAATGATATCGGAAGAAACGATTTCATCGGTATTGTAGCCAAAGGATTCAGTAGCAGCAGCCTTCATTGCCTCGTTGATACCGTCTTTTGTAATGTCCTTGCCTTTAACAACAGCAACAAGAATTGTTGTAGAACCTGTGCAGGTAGGAACTCTCTGTGCGCTGCCGATAAGTTTGCCGTTCAGTTCAGGAATAACCAGGCCGATTGCCTTAGCTGCACCGGTAGAGTTAGGAACAATGTTCTGTGCGCCTGCACGTGCACGACGGAGGTCGCCTTTTCTGTGAGGACCGTCCAAAATCATCTGGTCGCCTGTGTAAGCATGCACTGTTGTCATGATACCGCTCTGAATAGGAGCATAATCATTCAGCGCCTTTGCCATAGGAGCAAGGCAGTTGGTGGTGCAGGATGCAGCAGAAATGATTTTGTCTTCTTTGGTCAGAATGTTCTGGTTTACGTTGAATACAACGGTAGGCAGATCGTTGCCTGCGGGAGCAGAAATAACAACTTTCTTTGCGCCAGCGTCAATGTGAGCCTGGCTCTTTGCTTTAGATGCATAGAAGCCTGTACATTCCAGAACAACGTCTACATCCAGCTTGCCCCAGGGGAGATCAGCGGCCTTGGGTTCAGCATAAATGGTGATTTCCTTGCCGTCAACGGTGATGGAGCCGGGTACTGTTACAGTCTTGCCGTCTTCCGCATATTGTGCGTCTTTGTAATCTACTGTATGGCCATCTGCAAGGTAGTTGCCCTGAGCGGTGTCATACTTGAGCAGATGTGCGAGCATTTTGGGGCTGGTGAGGTCGTTGATTGCAACGATTTCGTAACCCTCGGCGCCGAACATCTGACGGAATGCAAGACGGCCGATACGGCCAAATCCGTTAATCGCAACTTTTACTGACATGTTTTGTCCTCCAGAAATATATAAATTTAAACAAATTGAAATAGAGTTAAAACATACACTCTGTTCCATATTCTACCTTAACTTGCCCAATTATACAAGCCCTTTTTCGTAAAAATGAAAAAATTTATTATTTGTACAAAATTCCATTTTGATTTCCTTATTAAATTATGGAAGCCTACACAAGCAAATTGAAAGAAAAAGAATATATCCAAAAAAATGGAAAAAGGTCTTGACATTTTTCATGTGTACTGGTATTATTCTAAAGAACGGACGTTTTATGTCCGTCTCTCTGCCGGCGAAAATTTATTCAGTCGCCGGTCTAAAGTCCATAGGGAGGTGTAAAAATGGAAAAGCTTACAAACGCATACGAGACCTTGTTCATCATCGATGCTCAGCTTGCTGAAGAGGATGTCAAAGCGCTTACAGAAAAGTTTGTCGGAATGATCGCCGAAAACGGAACTGTCAGCGAGGTCAGCGAGTGGGGCAAGCGCAGACTGGCATACCCCATCAATGACAAGAACGAAGGCTACTACGTACTTGTGAATTTCACAGCCGACGGAGAGTTCCCCGCTGAGCTGGAGCGTGTTTTCGGTATCACTGAAGGCATTATGCGCTCTATTGTAATTCGGCAAGTTGAGAAAAAAGCCCAGGCGTGATTTCGAGACACACCGGCGCGGTATGTTGTGAAAGGTTGGACATATGGCAAACTTTAATTTTAATAAGGTAATAATCGGCGGAAGACTTACAGCGGATCCGGAACTGAAGACTACTTCATCCGGTGTTTCTGTAACATCTTTTTCTGTCGCTGTAAATCGTAAATATCAGGCAAAAAACGCAGAAGACACCCAGGCGGATTTCTTTAATGTAACTGCTTGGAGACAGACAGCTGAGTTTGTAACGCGGTTTTTCCATAAGGCAAGTTCTATTTGTGTTGTGGGAACCTTGCAGAATCGTTCTTGGATTGACAACAATAATGTAAAGCAGTATAGAACAGAGATTGTTGCCGATGAAGTGTTTTTTGTAGATGCAAAAGGCGAAAATCCTTATGGAGCACAGCAATCCCCTGCGTCTTTCAGTGGTGCGGGTGCCCAGCCATATGTTCCGGATAACTATGGTGCTCCCACATATACAAATGCAAGCGCAGGTGGAGAAGCACCAAAATTTGAAGAAATCAATGACGATGAACTGCCGTTCTAAAAATGAACGACAGACAAAAATGAATTTTTTTGAATATGAATGGAGGTTTCGTTAGAAACATGGATACGGATAAGACTGTTACAACAGAAGAAGTTGTAGAACAGCCCATACAGCAAGAGCCTGCGGCATCCGCTGAGGGCGAAAGTGCTGCTGCAAGCGAAAATGCAGGCGCTCCTAAACAGGAAGCAAGATTTGAAAGAAGACCGCAGCGTCCTGGCGGCAACCGCAGAAAGAAGAAAGTTTGCATCTTCTGTGAGGATAAGATTCAATATATCGATTATAAGGATACTGTTCGCTTGCGTAAATTTATTTCTGAAAGAGGCAAAATTCTGCCTCGCAGAATCAGCGGAGCATGTGCTAAGCATCAGAGACAGCTGACAACTGCAATTAAGCGTGCGCGTGTGGTAGCTTTGTTGCCTTATATCAGTGACTAATGTTATGCACTTTTGATAAATCAATATATTATAATATATTGATGCTATGTAACCGGAAGGCAGATTGCTTTCCGGTTATTTTTATTTGCAAAGCTCATCCAGGGTACCGAAACGAAATCCTTCGTCCTTCCAGGCATCAATCAAGTCTCCCAGAATTGCTGCATTAGTAGCAGAAGTAGGATGAAGGAGCAGTACCTCTCCGTTGTGGGTTCCGGACAGGACTTTATCATAGGACGCCTGGGTAGAAGGCTGTGCATTGTTGTCCCAGTCCATATATCCATAGCTCCAGAGAACGGTTTTATATCCTAGTTCATTGGCCCAAATCAAATTTTGTTCGGAAAACCTTCCTTCCGGGGGCCGGTAATACTTGGCTACGTCAACATTTGCCACGTCTTTGCAGACTTTCTCCAAGGCTTCCAGTTCCGCAGCAAACTCTTCTTTATTATTTACAGCAGACATATCGTGGTGGGATGCAGTATGGTTGCAAATCAGATGTCCCTCATCGGCCATACGCTGTATTAAATCAGTGTTTTTTTGAACTACATGCTCTAAAACAAAAAACGCGCCTGTGACTTCCTTTTCTTTTAAAATATCCAGAATTTTTGCAACGTTTCCGTTCTCGTACCCCACGTCAAAGGTAAGATATATTACCTTTTCTTTTGCTTCGTAGTCCGAATTGTTTTTATCAATATAATAAGTCTGACTGTTTTTTGTAAAATTAAATAAAGAATCCAAAGGCGGTTGACTATGATCTTTTGTATGCTTGCAATACCAGTTATATGCACAACTTTCACTATGAGCTGCTGTTTCCTGATATCCGATATTTATATCTACTGCTTGATAAGAAGCAGCAGATACGCCTGTAGTGAATAGACAGCAGAGTGCTGCACAAAGCGCAATATATCGCTTCATATTTTTACGATTCCTTTCTAAAATATTTCAAATATAGTATAACAATATTTGCGGAAAGAAAAACAATGAAATATATGGGCGCATAACAAAAAATACTTGATATTGGAATTGAATTTCGGTATAATATTTAAAACACATGCATATAGCGTGTATATATATGCGAGTTTTATGTATAATTATAAATTTAAATACATTCTTTGTACAGTATGCATATTGTATTTTAAAGAAAAAAGGCGTATACTATTTTTATAAAATTATAAAATGTTCGAGAGAAGGGTACATAGGGTTATGAAAAAAGAAATCAAAAAAATTGTTTTGGCGTATTCCGGCGGACTAGATACTTCTATTATGATTCCGTGGTTGAAAGAGAATTATCCGGGATGTGAAGTCATTGCTGTCTGTGGTGATGTAGGTCAAGGAAAAGAAACAGACGGACTGGAAGCAAAAGCTTTGAAAACAGGAGCGTCTAAGCTATATATTGAAGATTTGCGGGAAGAATTTATTCAGGACTATGTATATCCTACCGTACAGGCTGGCGCAAAGTATGAAAATACCTATTTGCTTGGCACCGCGTTTGCACGCCCTATTATTGCAAAGCGTATTGTAGAAATTGCTAAGGCAGAAGGCGCAGACGCTATCGCGCACGGCTGTACCGGTAAGGGGAACGATCAGGTTCGTTTTGAACTAACGATTAAAGCCTTTGCACCTGAGATGGAAATCATCGCACCTTGGAGAACATGGGAACTGAAATCCAGAGACGAAGAAATTGACTATGCCATTTCTAAAGGAATCGATATTCCTGTAACAAGAGAAACCAACTATTCCAAAGATAAAAATATATGGCACCTCTCTCACGAGGGATTGGATTTGGAAGATCCTGCAAACGAACCTAAGTATGATGAGATTTTGGAACTTGGTGTAACGCCTGAGGCGGCACCAGATAAGGCTACATATATTACAATTTCCTTTGAAAAAGGAATCCCTGTTGCAATTGACGGCAAAAAAATGAATGGCGTAGAGCTTGTCTCTAAGCTGAACGAATTAGGCGGCGCAAACGGAGTCGGCATTATTGATATTGTAGAAAATCGTTTGGTAGGTATGAAGAGCCGCGGCGTATATGAAACTCCCGGCGGGACTATTTTGTATGCAGCTCATGATATGTTAGAGACGATCACGGTAGATCGTGAAACGATTCACATGAAGCAGATGCTTGCGGGCAAGTTTGCAGATTGCGTATACTTCGGTCAATGGTTTACACCGTTGCGTGAAGCGCTGACAGCTTTTGTTGATAAAACCCAGGAAACAGTAACTGGTGATGTAAAAATCAAGCTGTATAAGGGAAATATTACGCCTGCTTCTGTAACGTCTCCTTATTCACTTTATTCTGAAGAGGTCGCAACCTTTGGAGAGGATGACGTATACGATCAGAAGGACAGTGCAGGATTTATCAATTTGTTTGGACTGCCCATCAAAGTACGGGCAATGCTTTTGGGCGATAAAAACCAGTAAGAATTTATAAACAATCGGGGGCTTTGTCTCCCGATTGTTTCCTTGAAAGGAAGATTGTGTATGGCGGATAAAATGTGGTCGGGAAGAAGCCAAAAGGCATTGGACTCCCGGGTAAATGACTTTAATTCTTCGATTTCCTTTGACTGGCGTATGTATTCCTGGGATATTGCTGGTTCTATTGCTCACGCTACCATGCTGGGAGAGCAGGGAATCATAGAAAAAAAAGAAGCAGATAAAATTGTGAATGAGCTTACAAAAATTCGAGAGGACATTGCCTCCGGTGCGCTTCCAATCGATTTTGAAGCAGAAGATATTCATATGTTTGTAGAAGCAGAACTTACAAAGCGGATTGGGGAAACGGGTAAGCGTTTGCACACCGCCCGTAGCAGGAACGATCAGGTGGCGTTGGACATTCGGCTATATTTGCGCCAGGAAATTCGTGCAGTTCAGGAACTATTGGCAGATTTGCTTACTACGATTGCAAAAAAGGCATCTGACAATATACAAGCAGTCATGCCTGGTTTTACGCATTTGCAGCATGGACAGCCTGTAACTTTTGCACATTATATTTTGGCATATGCACAAATGATTAGGCGGGATATGGAGCGACTGGATGATGTATATGTTCGGACAGATGTAATGCCCCTTGGAAGTTGCGCGCTTGCCGCTACCACCTATCCGTTAAACCGACATCGTGTGGCGGAACTGCTAGGCTTTTCAGCGGTGACAGAAAATAGTATGGACGGGGTGTCCGACAGGGACTTTGTCATAGAATTGGCATCTGCCTTATCGATTATGATGATGCATTTAAGCCGATTCAGCGAAGAAATTATTCTATGGTGTTCCTCGGAATTTGGATTTTTGGAATTGGACGATGCATTTTCTACCGGTTCATCTATTATGCCGCAAAAGAAAAATCCGGATATTGCGGAACTGGTACGCGGTAAAACTGGCCGCGTATATGGGGACCTTACTACGCTGCTTACTATGATGAAAAATCTTCCTCTTGCGTACAACAAGGATATGCAGGAAGACAAAGAAGCTATTTTTGATGCGGTAGATAATGCAAAGCTCTGTCTGGAATTATTTACAAAAATGCTGGATACCGCTGCGGTACGCTCCGACGCAATGCTTCAGGCGGCAAAAAAAGGTTTTATGAATGCTACGGACTGTGCCGATTATTTGGTACGCAAGGGAATGGCCTTCCGGGATGCATATAAAATTACGGGACAGCTTGTTGCTCATTGTATCAAAGAGAATTATATTTTTGAAACGCTTCCGCTGAAAGCCTACCAGTCGTTCTCCCCTCTTTTTGAAAACGATATTTATGAGGCGGTAGATCTAATTCATTGTGTCAATGAACGCAAAGTCTACGGTGGCCCCTCTGAGGATTCTGTCCGCCACCAAATTGCAGAAATCAATAGCTTTGTGAAAAGCAAACAGGAACTATAAGCGACTTTTATGAAAAATAAATATTTTTTATGATTTTTCCACGGTAATCCCTTGACTGCCGTATACTTTTGTGGTATAATACGGAAGGTTTCCAGGGGAAACCGTATCTGGGTGTGGCGCAGTTGGTAGCGCGCTACCTTGGGGTGGTAGAGGCCGCTGGTTCAAGTCCAGTCACTCAGACCAAAAAAGTCTCGAACGCAAATGTGTTCGAGACTTTTTTCGTTCCAGTATCAACAGATTCCGCACGCTTTCATAAATTGGCAATATACTGCTAAAGGGAATTCATAAAATTGAGGACATAGAAGCCTAACCCTTATTGCCGGCATAAGCTGGCACAAATTTTATTTGTACCCGCCGTTCAGCGGCGGAATGGTGATTTATATGATAAACTTTTTTTCATTCAGCGGAGTCGTCACGGATATATATGACTTTCATATGCAGGGCGGGGAAGATGCCGGATGCAATATGATCATGTCCGTTCGGGACGATGGAGAAAACGTCGTCAATTTTGTAGTATCGCCGGATACATATTTTTTGGACCAGGAGATGATTCATGTAGGAGATTTTATCACCGGTTATTATAATGGAAACGCACCGGCGATTCTGATCTATCCGCCGCAGTTTCCGGCTTTAATTATAGTAAAATATCAGGAATATCAAAATGTGAAAGTCGACTTTTTTAATAACCGTCTTGTCAGCTCTGACAATATGCTTAAGCTAAACATAGGACCGGACACATTGATTATGCTAAAAAATGGGCAGGCGTTTCACGGGAATATTGCAAATCGAGATTTAATTGTCGTATATGGAGCATCCACCAGAAGCATTCCTGCGGTCACAACTCCAGATAAAATTATTGTTTGGTGTTAGTGTGAAAATACCATGTATCAAATGTTGTATTTAAGCAATTTCGCACCCAAGATCATTTGCGCCGCCGCACTGCGACAAAATGGAATTTGATATATCGCAAAAGAAAACTACCGGTTTTACCGGTAGTTTTCTTTTTATCTGCGTGGCCTGGGCCTGGAAGGAATTTGGCCAATTGGTGGAAATGGCCGTACCGGCGGGATTGGACGAATAGGCGGAACTGGGCGGACATTTGGTCTCCTGCCGCCCAAAAATGGCAGCAAAAACAGGGGAATGCCACCAAAATAAAGAATCCAAAAGGGATCGACATTATATCCGTTATTGAACAGATGCAGCAGAACAAGCAAACGCACCAATTCATTTAAAGATCCACCGCCGTATCCGGTAGCGGGTAGGCCCCGATACCGGCTGTCAGCTACAATCTGATTGGTCATACGGGTTATATCTGCCTCTGTCAGATTTCTTCCTGTTCCAAATTGATTTACTGTATTTTCAACCAGAGGTTGAATCTGGCTGTATAAAGCCGGCGTAATTCCCTGAGATTTTGCAATGGAAAATATATCTATTGGCAATAGCTTCACTCCTATGTTATGAATAGACAATATGTTATAGCATACAGTCCATAGTATATCTTATGAAAAAATACTAAAGCGGTGCGGCTCTTTTTGTAAGTCAGGGACTTGACAAGGTGTCTATTTTTATGTATACTATAAAAAATTATAGAAAATGGAGAGGATCCGATGCGTAACTTTTCTTGCTGAATTTTTTGGGACGACGAAGGCAGCTTTGGTCTGTTGTCTTTTGCTACGTCCCGGCAGGAAAGTTTTCATGGGATCCCTTTTTATAGACGCTGCAGCAGTGCATTGTTGAAGTGTGTCTATGGGTGCAGGAAAGGAAACTTTTCTGCACCCATTTTTTCTTTACGGAGGGATACAATGTCGCTGATACAAGTGAAAAATTTAACCTTTGCCTACGATGGCAGCTATGATTTAATTTTTAATGATGTTTCTTTTCAAATTGACACAAATTGGAAAATTGGATGCATTGGCCGCAACGGACAAGGAAAAACAACATTTTTGCGTTTGCTGATGGGAGATTATTCTTATAAGGGAAGTATATCAAAATCTGTTTCTTTTAACTATTTCCCCTATTTGGTACAGGATATGGCTATGGATACATTGTCTGTGATAGAAGAAATCACGGACGCTCCCCTTTGGAAAATTCGGCGGGAGATTTCCTATCTGGATGTGCCGGAGGAAGTTTTATATCAACCCTTCGAGACGCTCAGCGGTGGAGAACAGACAAAAGTCCTGTTGGCCGCACTATTTTTGCATGAGGATCGGTTTCTTTTGATTGACGAACCGACAAATCATTTAGACTTAGAAGGACGGAAAACGGTTGCACAATATCTTCAGAGAAAAAAAGGATTTATCCTTGTTTCTCATGATAGATGTCTTTTAGACGGATGTGTGGATCATATTCTTTCTATGGGCAAAACAAGTATTGAGATACAAAAAGGAAATTTTTCGTCTTGGCAGGAGAATAAAGAAAGGCGGGATCAATATGAGATAGCGGAAAATGAAAAGCTGAAGAGAGAGATACGAGATCTTACAGAAGCGGCAAGACGCACTGCAGCCTGGTCTGATAAAGTGGAAAAAAGTAAGTATCAGTCACTAGATTGTGGGCTACGTCCGGATCGAGGATATATCGGTCATAAGTCTGCAAAGATGATGCAGCGTTCTAAGGCGGTGGAAAGAAGAATAGAGCGTGCTGCCGAAGAAAAGGTCGCTCTCTTAAAGGACATCGAAACTACGGATGATTTGAAACTAACCACTTTGTGCTATCATAAGGATTTGTTGGGTCGAGTGCAGGAACTTTCCATTACCTATGGAGAGCGGCGGATATGCGATGATGTGACGTTTGAAATCCGTCAGGGAGAGCGCATTGCTTTACAGGGACAGAATGGGAGCGGAAAAAGCAGCATAATAAAATTGTTTCTTGGGATGGATGTGCCTTTTTCAGGGAATGTTCATATGGAAAGTGGACTGCGAATTTCCTATGTGTCCCAAGACGCTGGGTTTCTTCGGGGTGACATGAAATCTTTCGCAACAGAGCATAATTTAAATGAAGCGTTGTTTAAGGCGATTTTACGCAAACTGGGCTTGAAACGCCAGCACTTTGAAAAGGATTTACAAATGCTTAGTGCAGGGCAAAAGAAAAAAGTGCTTCTTGCAAAAAGTTTATGTGAAAAAGCGCATTTGTATATATGGGATGAGCCGCTGAACTATATAGACGTGCTGTCCAGAATACAGATTGAAAATTTGCTGCTGGAGTATGCGCCTACGTTACTTTTTGTAGAGCACGACAGGACCTTTACAGACAAAATAGCTACAAAAATCGTACATTTGTAAAGCTTTCCAAATGTGCTGTAAATTGAATGTTTTATACAAAATATTTACAAATGATATTGATTTTATTGTTAAAATATGCTATTGTTAAGGCACCATAATGCGTATAGGGTCGTACAAATTTAACAATATGGAGGGGTTTATGTTTAAAAGCTTAAGTGAAGCAAAGACTTTCTGTGCCAAGAAGGAAATAAAAATGGTCGATTTTATGATGATCGATCTGAATGGGCGTTGGCGTCATCTGACGATGCCTGTGGATAGGCTTACAGAAGACACGCTCAGCAGCGGAATCGGATTTGATGGTTCCAATTATGGATTTGCGCCAGTAGAAAGCAGCGATATGGTGTTTATCCCGAATCTTTCCACCGCTTATGTGGACGATTTTGCGCAGGTTCCTACCCTTGCCATGATTGGGGATGTGTTTGTAATCGATTTGCCTGACAATCGCCGGTTTGATCAGGATCCCCGTAATGTGGCGCTCCATGCACAGGAATATATGCAGAAACTAGGCATTGCCGATGAAATGCGGATAGGACCGGAATTTGAGTTTCATGTATTTGATCATGTGAGCTACGATGTCCGGCCCAATATGGCCAAATATCATATTGATACGGAACAGGCAGAATGGAATACCGGAGACGAATCCTATAATTTAGGATATAAAATGCCGAAAAAGGGCGGTTATCACATGGCGCCTCCGATGGATACCTTGAGCGATTTCCGTTCTAAAGTAACCATGTTGATGGAAAATCAAGGGATTCAAGTAAAATACCATCATCATGAGGTAGGCGGTCCTGGGCAATTGGAGATTGAAGTGGAATTTGGCAGTATGCTGGAAATGGCAGACAAGACTATGATGACAAAATATCTGATAAAAAATGCTGCCTTTGCCGAAGGAAAGACGGCAACTTTCATGCCAAAGCCTATTTATGGGGAGGCCGGGAACGGGATGCATGTGCATATGCATTTGTTTAAAGAGGGAAAGCCTTTGTTTTATGATGCGGATGGCTATTCGCAATTAAGCGATACCGCCCTTTATTTTATCGGCGGTCTGCTCACCCATGCCAGAGCGCTGTGCGCGTTTACAAATCCTAGCACAAATTCATACAAGCGTCTGGTTCCCGGATACGAAGCGCCAGTAACTATCGGATATGCCACTTCCAACCGCAGCAGTGTGATTCGAATTCCAGCATACGCAAAGAATCCCAGTGCAAAGCGGTTTGAACTGCGTTCTCCTGACGGCACCTGTAACCCTTATTATGCTTACGCAGCGATTTTAATGGCTGGACTGGATGGAATTCAAAAGAAAATTGACCCACAGAGAGAAGGATTCGGCCCATATGATTTCAACCTGTATCATTTGAGTCCGGAAGAACAAAAGAAAATCCGGCAGCTCCCCCGTTCTTTGGACGAGGCATTAGATGCCCTGGAATCGGACCACGCTTTTTTGACAGAGGGTGGTGTGTTCCCACAGCGGCTTATTGATATTTGGATTGAGAACAAGCGTGCAGATGCGGCGCGGTATAATCAGCTTCCGCAGCCGGTGGAATTTGATATGTATTATGATCTGTAGTAAAAAATCCTGCTGAAATCTATATTTCAGCAGGATTTTTATGCCTTATTATTGCTTTTTATTTTTATTTTTCTTATAATATATATAGTATGTTTAGATAGTAAGATTTTGTCTTTATAGGAGAATATATGAAAGCAAATGTTTTGGGGTTATACGAAAAATCTATGCCGGATACACTTACTTTTCAGGAAAAGTTGAATCTGGCAGGAGAGGCTGGCTACGATGCGCTGGAAATGAGTATAGATGAGTCGGACGCCAAATTGGAGCGTTTAAATTGGTCACGTGAAAAACGCGCTTCTTTATTGGCCGCGACGCGGGAGATTGGAACTTATATCAATACAATTTGTCTGAGCGGCCATCGAAAATTTCCTTTAGGCAGCAATGATCCGGACACGGCTGCGCGCAGTATGGAAATTATGGAAAACGCGATTAACTTGGCTTATGATTTGGGCGTACATATTATCCAGCTTGCAGGATACGATGTATACTATGAACCATCGGATGAAAATACAAAGAAACGCTTTGCAGAAAATCTTGCAAAATCAGTCGAGATGGCGGCTACCCGGGGGATAATCCTGGCGATGGAAACCATGGAAAATGATTTTATGAATACGATTGAAAAGGCAATGGTGTATGTTCGCCAAATTCAGTCTCCTTATCTAAAGGTCTATCCGGATATCGGTAACGTCACAAATGCTACTGACGATGTAATCGCAGATATTCGTTGCGGTGTTGGGCACATTGCCGCTGCGCATTTAAAGGAAACGGTTCCTGGAATATACCGTAATATGCGTTTTGGTGAAGGACAGGTGGATTTTGATAAGGCAACGGCGGAGCTAAAGCGTCAGGGTGTACATATGTATACGGCTGAGTTTTGGCATTTAGACAAGGACGACTGGCGTGCTGAACTGCGTCGTGCCCATGACTTTCTGCGGCCATACCTGCAATAAGAAAGGGAATTATATATGCTGTATTTCATGGGTATAGATAACGGCGGCACAAATACTAAAGCTGCGGTTTTTGATCAGAATGGAAACGAAATTGCGGCATC
The DNA here is from genome assembly GCA_910586545.1 of uncultured Eubacteriales bacterium. Taxonomy (GTDB): domain Bacteria; phylum Bacillota; class Clostridia; order Oscillospirales; family CAG-272; genus Avispirillum. Next base: position 10,997 of record CAJUIQ010000021.1, on the reverse strand, counting down.
GTCTCAGAATACTCCCCTGCTTGTTCCTCATGAGGGATTTAACGAACGAGATATGCAGGAGCTTTGGAACGCTACTGCAACCGCTATCCGGGGAGCAATAGAAAAGAGCGGTGTTCATCCCTCTGAAATTGCCGGCGTTGGCTGCACCGGTCATGGAAAGGGATTGTATCTTTGGGGAAAGGACGACCGACCTGCCTGTAATGCTGTTGCGTCTACGGATAGGCGCGGGGTGGAATATGTTGAAAGATGGTATGCAGACGGTACTGCTGAGAAGGCAGAGAAGCTGTCGCTGCAACCTGTCAGTGAATCGCAGCCAGTTGCGATTCTTGCTTGGATAAAAGAGCATCGTCTGGAGGTATTTCAAAATATCCGTTGGATTTTTGAAGCAAAGGATTTTATCCGATTTATGCTGACAGGAGAGGCAATGGCTGAGGTTACGGATTACTCAGGCACCGGATTCATGAATTTACATATCAAAGCGTATGACCCCGCTTTGTTGGAGCTGTTTGACCTAAATGAAATCTTTGATGCGCTGCCCCCGCTTTGTCAGTCCTATGATTTGTGCGGAACGGTCACCGAATCGGCTGCTCGGGATACAGGGCTTGCCGTTGGAACGCCGGTTTGCGGCGGTATGTTTGATATTGATGCGTGCGCGATTGCTATGGACATCAGTACGCCGAATCGGCTTTGTATGATTACAGGTACCTGGAGCATAAATGAATATATTTCAAAGACGCCTGTTTATCCAGCTCTTACAACACGTAATTCATTATTTTGTATTCCAGGATACTATTTGATTGAACAAAGCAGTCCTACCTCGTCCGGCAATCTGGAATGGTTTATCCATAATTTTATTCCCGAAGCCGCAAATCCTGATATAGACAAAAAACAGCTCTACCGCCAAATAGACGGTGAGGTGGACGCCTTACTGCCACAGGACAGCAATATTATATTTTTGCCGTTTCTTTACGGTACATATAATGAGAAATGCACGTCTTCCGCTTTTGTGGGTATGACCAACTATCATACCCGCAGACATATGCTTCGGGCAATTTTTGAGGGCGTGTGCTTTTCCCATCTGCATCATATTGAAGCTTTGCTGCAGCATCGGGATCCGCCCAAAGCAATTCGAATGACGGGCGGGGCGGCAAATTCCAGCGTTTGGGTACAAATGTTCGCAGATGTAGTTGGTATACCCATTGAGGTCGTAAAGACGAGAGAGCCTGGCGCGCTGGGCTGTGCAATGGCTGCCGCTGTAGCCGCAGGGGTATATCCAGATTATGAGAGTGCTGCTCAAAACATGGTAAAGGTGTCCGCGACATTTGTTCCTAGAGCAGAAAATGTAAATATTTATAGAAAAAAATACGAGCGTTATTGCCGCCTGATTACTTTATTGGGACAGCAGTGATTACTTGCATTTAAAAAGGAGAAAATTATGTTAGAACAATTGAAGGAAGAAGTATTTGCCGCGAATATGTGTCTTCCTAAATATGGATTGGTTACGTTTACTTGGGGAAATGTTTCCGGAATCGATAGGGAAAAAGAACTGGTGGTAATTAAACCGTCTGGCGTCAGCTATGAAGAAATGCGTGCGCAGGATATGGTCGTCGTTTCCCTGGAAAGCGGCTGCGTGGTGGAAGGAAAGTTGAATCCTTCTTCTGATACGCCGACCCATTTGGAGCTTTACCGTCATTTTCCCACGATAGGCGGTGTGGTCCACACCCATTCCAGATGGGCGACCTCATGGGCACAGGCAGGTCGGGGTATTTCGGCATATGGCACGACCCATGGCGACTATTTTTATGGTGAGATTCCATGCACACGAAAAATGACCCCTGCGGAAATTGCGGACGCATATGAAAAAAATACTGGGCTGGTTGTGACAGAGACTTTTCAGGATAAAAATTTTGAGGACATTCCTGCGGTACTGGTGCATAGTCATGGACCGTTTACATGGGGAAAGGATCCGCATGAAGCAGTGCATAACGCCGTTGTACTGGAGGAATTGGCTATGATGGCTTATTACACAGAGCAAATGGGACAAACCAAGCCGATGCAGAAGGAACTTTTGGACAAACACTTTTTACGTAAGCACGGAAGCGGCGCTTACTATGGGCAAAAAAAATAAAAGCGGGAAAGGAAATACCATGGCATTTCGAAAAGACTTTTTGTGGGGCGTAGGCACTTCCGCATACCAAATTGAAGGCGCGGTAAAGGAGGATGGCAGAAGTCCGTCGGTATGGGATCAATATTGTCACGAGGAAGGCGACCACATAAAATGCGGCCATACTGGGGACGTTGCATGCGACCATTATCATCGATATAAAGAAGACGTGGAGCTGATGCGCCAGCTTGGAATCAAGTCCTATCGTTTTTCTCTTTCCTGGAGCAGAATCCTGCCTGACGGTGTGGGTGCTGTGAATCAAAAGGGAATTGACTTTTACAATAACCTAATTGATGCGCTGCTGGAAAATGGAATCACTCCCTGTATCACGCTCTTTCATTGGGACTACCCCTATGAACTGCAGAAAAAGGGAGCATGGCTTAATCCGGAAAGTGCAGACTGGTTTGCATACTATACTGAAGTGGCGGCAAAGGCGTTTGGAGACCGGGTAAAATGGTTTATTACATTGAATGAGCCGCAGTGTTTTCTTGGTATGGGATATTATGACGGCTGCAACGCGCCTGGAAAACGCCACAGCCTGGAAGATATGGCGCTGATGCTGCATAATATGTTTTTAGCGCATGGAAAATCTGTAATGACGATTCGCAAGCATGTGCAGGATGCAAAGGTAGGATATGCGCCTACCTGCGGTGTAAATATGCCTTTTACCAACAGTGCTGCGGATATTGCGGCTGCAAAGAAAAAGTATCTTAGTATAGACCCTGCCGCCTGGATTTGGAATGTGGTGCTGTGGAGCGATCCTGTTGTCTTAGGGCGTTATCCTGAAGAAGATCCTTTTTTTGCACAGCAATTTCGACAGTATCTGCCTGAAAATTATCAGGATGATATGCAAATTATTTGTCAGCCACTGGATTTTTATGGGCAAAATATTTATAATGGTTCTCTCTGGCAGGCTGATGCGAAAGGGGAGCCTGTGTGGACGGCAAACCCTGTAGGCAATCCTAGAACGGCAAATGGATGGCCAGTAACGCCGGACGCGTTGTATTGGGGGCCGAAATTCCTGTATGAACGATATAAATTGCCGATTATCATTACAGAAAACGGATTATCCTGTCACGATATGGTTTCTCTGGACGGCAAAGTCCATGATCCTAACCGAATTGACTTTACCCATCGGTATCTATTATCTTTAAAGCGTGCTGCGGATGAGGGGGTAGATATCCTCGGATACTATCACTGGTCCCTTTTGGACAATTTTGAATGGGGAGCAGGATATACGGAGCGTTTTGGATTGGTATATGTAGATTATGCTACCCAGGAGCGGATCAAAAAAGATTCTTTTGACTGGTACCGTTCTGTGATTGAAGAAAATGGGGAATGCCTGTAAATTTTTAAAAAGGGAATGGTAGTTACATTATGAAAAGGATGGCGCTGCTGCTGAGTTTGCTGCTTATAGGCTTGTGTGTTGCTGGATGTGGGAAGGATGAAGATTCCATAGGAGAGGTGTCGCCTGGATTGGATATTGACACGACTACGTTGGAGGGGGATGCGTTCACTTTGGCAGAACTTTCTGCAAACAAGCTAACGGTTTTCAATGTTTGGGCTACTTGGTGTCCCCCTTGCGTGGCAGAATTGCCCCATCTGCAGAAAATCAGCCAGGACTTTCAGGATAAGGGTGTTGCAATTGTAGGTGTGCTGCAAGACGGTGTCACGGAACTTGGAGAAAAAGATACGGATACAATTGCATCGGCGCAAACTTTATTGGAAGACGCAGGCGCAAATTATACGGTAATTCTGCCGGATGCTGCTTTGCAGCAGACTTTTATCCGTACGATGCAGTATTTTCCCACTACATTTTTTGTAGATAGTGCGGGAAATATAATAAAAAAGGTAGAAGGGGCGAGAGATTATGAAGAATGGGGTAAGCTTGTCCAGGAAGCCCTTGAAGAGACGAACGGATAAATTACTGTTTCTTCAAATACTGCTTATAGCGGTTGGCGCTTTAGCAATTGCGGCAGGAATTTGGAGGGATGAAGTGCGCACTGTGTTTATGAAAGCAACTTATATATGTCTGGAGTGTATCGGAATTGGCTAAATGGCCTTTTAATTTCAGAAAAACGGTGCAGGGTGTATGGGCTGTTTTGACCAACGGCTATATTATAGGATTTTTCCAGGGGAAAATTTATAACGGCAGACTGAAGAATCTTTGCGTTCCAGGACTAAACTGTTATTCCTGCCCAGGAAGCCTTGGATCCTGTCCTATCGGCTCTTTGCAGGCGGTGCTTGGAAGTGCAAAATATAAAGCGTCTTTTTATTTGCTTGGTTTCTTTTTGTTAATTGGAACAGTGCTTGGACGCCTTGTTTGCGGCTTTTTATGTCCATTTGGTTTGGTACAGGAGCTGCTTTATAAAATCCCTTTCGTGAAAAAAATAGGTACTTTTCGTTTGGACAGGCCTCTGCGATGGCTAAAATATATTATTTTGCTTGTATTTGTTATTTTACTTCCTTTGTTTATTGTGGACGCAGCAGGTACAGGTGCTCCGTGGTTTTGTAAATGGATTTGTCCTGCAGGCACGTTGGAAGGCGGGGTCCCTTTAGTTTCTACAAATCCGGCGCTGCAAAGTGTGATCGGATTCCTTTTTCAGTGGAAACTGGTGATTCTTATTGTTACGGTGCTTCTGTCTATATTCATTTATCGTCCTTTCTGCAAATATATCTGCCCGCTTGGCGCAATTTATGCGCTGTTTAATAAGGTTTCCATATACCGATATCATATAGATCTTCAAAAATGTACCGGATGCAAACAATGTGAAAAGATTTGTCCTATGCAGATTCGCCCGGTAAGAGAGGTGAACCATCTGGAATGTATTCGATGCGGTAAGTGCAAGGAAATTTGCCATACTGGGGCGATCACTTCTGGGTTTTCTTTTGGTAGCAGAGAGCTTGAACAATTGAAGCAGAACAAAAAAGTCTGACAAATGTCAGGCTTTTTTCTCCCTTCTACCATTGGTGTGACTGAATTTGGACATCGGAAATTTCACTGATTTAGATTGAATGGCAGAGTTTTCTGTGATATAGCGAAAACAGCAAATAGATATTTGAGGAATAGGTATCAATGAAAAAAGTAATTGTAATTGGTTGTCCCGGAAGTGGGAAAAGCACGTTTTCAAGACGGCTTAGAGATAAGACGGGGCTTCCGCTATTTTATTTGGATATGATTTGGCATAAACCGGATAGGAGCAATGTATCAAGGGATGTGTTTGACAATCGGTTAAATGAAATTCTTTCCAAGGATAAATGGATTATTGATGGTAATTATCTTCGGACGCTTCCGATGCGCCTGGAAAAATGTGATACGGTTTTCCTGTTGGATTTTAAGCTGGAGCTCTGCCTTTCTAGTGCTTATAGTCGAATTGGAAAGCAACGTGAAGACCTGCCTTGGATTGAACATACATTTGATGAAGAATTTAAACAGTGGATTATGGATTTTCCCAAAGACCAGTTGCCTGTAATTTATGATTTACTTGAAACATATTGCAACAAAACTATAATCATTTTTAAAAACAGAAGTGAACTTGAACAATACTTTGTATCGTAACTCTATGTGTAACAATACTTCCAAAAACGGCTTTCAGCAACACGAAAAGCAAAAGTGGGATTTTTATTTCATTGACAAAATTTTCAATTCATGATATACTGATTTTTGTATTTTTTCAAAAGGAGCGGGGATATGCGCGGCGGAAAATCGGTTGTTAAAAATGTTGCATTTGGATTTGGTTCCAAATTGATCGTTCTGGCGTTTGGAATGATCGTCCCGCAGCTTCTGATCAAAGCATTTGGATCAGAAGTTAACGGTCTTCTGACGACAGTTACACAAATTTATACATATATTGCGCTTTTGGAAGCAGGTATCGGCAATGCGGCGGTAAACGCCTTATATCGTCCTTTGGATGATGGCGACAGAGATACTGCCAGCAACGTGATTTCGGCGGCGCGCCGGTATTTTCGAGAGGTGACTGTCCTATATTTGGGGGCAGTGGTTTTGTTTGCCGTAATATATCCTTGGTGCGTCTCTTCTGAAATCGATAAGATGACGATTTTTTGGGTGGTTTTCATCCAAGGTCTGACAGGATGCATTTCCTATTATTTCTGTGCGGTATATAACCAGCTTTTAGATGCGGACGCCCATAAGTATGTGACAGAAAATGTAGAGCTTTTAGGATATGTATTGACTTCTGTTGCTAAAATTGTGCTCATTTCTATCGGGTTCAATGTGATCAGTGTCCAGATTGCCAATTTTGTAATGGTAATTGTAAAGGTCATTGTAACCTATTCTTATTGTAAGAAGAAATATCCCTGGATCGTATATAAAAAGAATGCAGACAAAAATTTGTTGGAACAGCGTGGGGCTTTTATCATTCATGAGGTTTCTACGGCAATCTTTTATAATACGGATGTATTTATTATTTCTACTTTTTGCGGGCTTCTTCTTTCCAGCGTGTATGGCGTATATAACCTGGTATTCTCTGCTTTAAATACCTTAGTCAATACGGCGAACGGCGGACTGGGATTCCTTCTTGGGCAGAATCACTACAAAGATCATAAAAAGTTTTTGCTCCTTTATGAAACATATGATACTATTTATACCATGGTCGTATTTATCATTTTCAGCATTGCCTATATTTTGGCCATCCCCTTTGTCGCATTGTATACAAGAGATATTACAGACACAAATTATATTATTCCATATGTCCCGCTGCTGTTTTCGGTGATCAATATTATGTCCGGTACTCGTGCAGTTGCATCCCGTCTGATTACTGTTACAGGAAATGCTCGAAAAACGCAGGGCCGCAGTCTGGCGGAAGCGATTATTAACCTGGTAGCTTCGCTGGTTCTTGTCCAGTTTTTTGGAATTTACGGTGTTTTGGCCGGCACCATTATAGCGCTTTTGTATCGGATGAATGACATGCTTATTTTTGCAAGCCGTCACATCTTAAAGCGGAAGGTAATCGCTGGATATAAGAATATCTTTGTTAATGGGTTATTGTTTATCGGTATTGTTTTGATCAATAAAAATATCACGCTTCATGTGGGTAGTTACGGTTCTTTTGTGGTACATGGCATTGTTATTTCCGCTATTGTTGCGGCGGCATATTTCCTTTTAAACTGTATCTGCAATGTGCGGCTTTTGAAAAATGTGAAAGTGGTGCTGCAGGAACGTAAGCAACAGGCTGCGTAGATTCATAGACTTATGAAAATTCCTCTGTAAAAATAGCGCCAGCGATGCTGATAGGATTTTGACGTAGATCAAATTTGGAAAGAGAAGTGTCTAAAAGCATGATTCCCCGGCGTAGAGAAGATTGGCCATAGCGCCGGCGAAGATTGTCTACTGTTTCTTCCAATTGCTCCTGCTTTTGCACAGCGGAAATGTCTGACAGGAAAGACATCTGTTCTGTCTGTGGAAGCTGCAGATCGCATGCTCGTACACTTAAACTTCGGATTGGCCTACCGGTTTGATTGGTCTTTACGAGATTATACGCCTTTTGGAAAAGAGAAGCAGTAGTACGGTTAGGGATGGTGAGAGCGCCTTGCCGTTCAATCCAGTGGAGGGAATTGTCGCGGATTCCTACCTGAACAGTTTTGCAGATAAAACCGTATTCACGCATCCGGGCAGATACACTTTCGCAAAGCATATAAAGAACGATTCGAATGTCTTGATCTGAAAGGAGATCCCGATTGGTCGTGGTGCTGTTGCTGATAGACTTGATCATGGATTTTGCACCGATATTGCTCACAGGAGAGGTATCCAAGCCATTTGCAAACAGCCATAGTGTTCGTCCATGTTTTCCCAAAAGGGATTCTAAAAAGACAGGGTCTGTTTTGGCTAAGGCGCCTATGGTTTCGATGCCGCAGCGGCGCAGGCGATTGCATGTAGAGGCGCCTACATACAACAATTCCCCCACAGAAAGAGGCCACACGATTTCTTTGAAGTTATCCTGTCGGATCACTGTAGTAGCGTCCGGCTTTTTTAGATCTGAACCAAGCTTTGCAAAAATTTTATTGTAGGATACACCAACACTCACCGTCAGGCCCAGTTCCTGCTTGATGCGGCGTCGAATTGCATTTGCAATATCCTGCCCACTTCCGAACAAAGCTGTGCTGCCGGATACGTCCAGCCAGCATTCGTCCACACCAAAGCTTTCTACCTGATCGGTATACTGTCTGTAAATTTCCCAGACTGCCTTGGAAAATTTCATATATTTATCATAATGTGGGGGTATAAAGATGATATCCTTGCATTTTTGCTTGGCCATCCAAAGAGGATGGCCTGTTTTTACGCCGCATCGTTTGGCCGCTTCATTTTTGGCTAGTACGATCCCATGCCGCGCTTCACGATCTCCTGCTACTGCCACCGGTTTATTTCGTAGGCTAGGCTGTTGCAGGCATTCTACGGAAGCGTAAAAGTTATTCAGATCAGAATGTAGAATAACTCGCTTCAAAGCAGTATCCTCCGAACAAATGTTTTGTCTTATTATATATTTTTATGTCGAAAAGATCAAGCGGGAAAATATGGAAGATTTGACAGGGATGGAGGATTTATGGTATAATAATTTCTACTTACCATGGCATTGGTAAGCAGGGATTATTGACGACTGATTGGCAGCGGCTTCTCCGCTGCACCGCCGTACCCGGCGGAAAATCATAGTATAATGACTACGATTCAATTAGATATCAATAGAACGAAAAAGGCGGATGGTGTAAAGTGAGACATATTGGAAAACAGAGCTTGACTCTGATGTTAGTATTATGTATTTTGTTTGGGATATTGTGTAGAGGCCATGCGGCTTTGGAGCAGACCGATTCGGATGGGCTGGGCGCATTTGTGGCGTGCGAGGGACACACCCTTGGTATGTTCAATGGTGTGTCTGCATGTATAAATGCAGAGGGAGAATTGCATATTTGTGAGAATAATGTCCCAGATGATGTCTTCAGAAACTATTTATGGCAACGTAATGGTTCAAATGACCAGTATTTCTCTCAGGAAGAGGCAGAAATCGCACGCATATATGTTTCTGGAGGCAAAATTGCATCTTTGCGTGGAATAGAATTTTTTACAGCTTTAGTAGAACTGATATGTTCGGGAAACACATTGACCGAATTGGATCTAAGCAACAATACGGCGATGACGACTTTGCGCTGCGAATACAACCAACTAGAGAAACTGGAAGTAAGAGCGTGTACAGAACTGTATTATTTAGATTGCAGCAACAACAAGTTGAGAAATTTAAATGTGAGCGGCTGCACAAAGCTAACGACTTTGCAATGTGAAGATAACTGGCTTATGGACCTGGATGTAAGCAATACGACTCTGGATTATTTAAACTGTGCCAGAAACCAGCTAACAAAATTGAATGTGAGTAGTAACAAGGCGCTAACGCTTTTGCAATGCTACAGCAATCAGCTTATGGAAGTGGATGTGAGTGGTTGTACAGCGCTTACCACTTTGTATTGCTATAATAACCAGTTAACGGAGCTAGATGTGAAAGATTGTATAGCGCTGGACGATTTAGACTGTAGCTATAATCAACTAAAAAAATTGGATGTGAGTGGTTGTACGGCACTGACCTATTTGGAGTGCGGTTATAATCAGTTGGTAGAATTAAATGCGAGCCGCAATGCGGCGCTGATGATCTTAAGTTGCGAAAATAACCAGCTGACGAAATTAGATACGAGTAGTAATACGGCGCTGAACGAATTGTACATTGGTTACAACCAGATGGTAGAATTGGATGTCGGAAACAATGCATCGCTGATGACGTTGCACTGCTACAATAATCTTCTGACAAAGTTGGATGTAAGTAATAATACGGAACTAATGGATTTGTACTGCGACAATAATCAGCTAACAGAATTGCATGTGGCCAGCAATACAGCGCTAGCAAGTCTGAGCTGCGCTGGTAATTATCTGACAGAGTTGGATATGAGCTGCAATACAGCGCTGGTTGTGACGGATATTTCCGGACAAACTCGCAAACTTACAATTGAATCTTCTGAAGGGGGAAAAGCTGTTGATCTTGGAAAACTTATTTCTCCTAACAACTTTAATAAAATTATAAATATTTCTGTAGGAGAGTGGAATCCCCAAACAGGAATTGTGACCATTCCATATGAGGCGCCGTTTTTTACCTACACTTACGATACAGGAAATTCCAGTTATCCTATGGAAGTAACGGTTTATGTAGTGTCCTGCACTATAACCATTAACGGAGAATCTTTTGTATATGCTCCTGGCCAGGAAATCCCCTTGGCAGCGCTCGATTTCTATACATCCAATGGGTGGGGATACCGATTTGCAGGATGGAGCGGTGATATTGACACAGTTGCAGACATTACCAGCAGCAGTACTACCGTCACTATTCCAGAACAGGATATAACGCTGCAGGCAGAATATATTCTTATCGGTGATATTAACGGAGACGGGGACATTTCTCCGGCAGATGCGGTGCAGATTGTTCGAATGTCTGCACAGAATATCCCTGAAAAGGTCGCGGGAGATATAGATGGAGATGGAATGGTAACTTCTGCTGACGTAGTATATATGAAGCGATATTTGGTTGGAAATTTTATACCCTCTAAATAAGAAAAAGCCTCCGAACCGGAGGCTTTTTCTTTATCTTTTCTTTCTTTTGGGTGCATGTACTTTTTTTCGTTTTTGATTTCTTCCAGAAAGTCCTGCGAGAAATCCGCCGGCGCCTCCAGTAAGGGGAACAAAGACATAAAGCAGGGAAGCAACTACCGGGGAATAGGTATCCGCACCACTTTCTTTAAAGGCAGACCCAATTAAAATTACTGCGGTGAGCAGCAGTCCAGA
>CAJUIQ010000020.1 GCA_910586545.1 uncultured Eubacteriales bacterium | reverse complement strand
TGCTGCAGTAGTATTTGTGGGCTTTGCTGTAGCAGGCGCTGCAATGATCATATCCCTTACTGTGTTTGGCAGCATTCCTACAGACTTAAACGAAGCTTACGATACCTACGGCTTTACCTATTGTTTTTCACGAAGCATATTTGACAGAGGGATTCCGGAACCGGAAGATTATTCTGCTTATACCATTGAGGAGATTCTCTCTTCTATTAGCAGTGAAGAAAATCAGGAGCCGGAAAGTAAGCCAAATATCATTATGATTCAGTTAGAGTCTTTCATGGATATCAATTTATTTTCTGATTTTACATTTGCTGCAAATCCTGTCCCGAACTTTACAGAACTAAAAAAAACTTGCAGCAGCGGGCGGTTGTACGTGCCGTCTGTAGGAGCTGGTACAGCTAATACGGAATTTGAAGTGCTTACAGGAATGAATTTAGATGAGTTTGGTACAGGAGAATATCCATATAAAACGATTTTACAGGAAAAAAGCTGTGAAAGTATCTGCTATAATCTGCGGGAACTTGGGTATACTGCCCATGGATTTCATAATAATACTGGCACTTTTTACAGCCGGCATACCGCGTATCAAAATTTAGGGTTCGATACGTTTACTCCATTAGAGTATATGAGCGGATATGCGGTGAATCCTCTTGGATGGGCAAAGGATGAATGTTTGGCAGACCAGATTATAGATGCAATGGAATCTACAAAGGGACAGGATTTTGTTTTTGCCGTCAGCGTGCAGGGGCATGGGAAATATCCCACTGAACCGGTCGAAGGAGAAAAGCTGATCCTGGTAGACGGAATTGAAAACCAGGCCTTGCGGCATCAGTTTGCATATTATGCTTATCAATTATGGGAGATGGACCGATTTATTGGAGAATTGATAGATGCGCTGTCCGCACTGGATGAGGACTGCGTGTTGGTTCTTTATGGCGACCACCAGCCAAGTTTGGAATATAGTGTGGAGGATTTGTCCGTTGATAGCAAATATATAAGCGAATATGTTATTTGGACAAATTATTCTTCCGAGCGGAATGTACGCGATATTGAATCGTACCAGCTTTCTGCACTGGTGTTAGATATGCTGAAAATGGAAAATGGTCTTTTGACCAAGCTGCACCAAAATTATTCTACCAGTATTGATTATCTAGATGCCCTTCGGATGTTGCAGTATGATATGCTGTATGGGGATATGTTGGCATATGGCGGCATAGAATACACCCCCACAGATATGCATATGGGCTACCGCGAGATACAGATTCAAAATATCGTTTACATCGAGGGACGGCATTATATTGTAGGTGAAAATTTTACAAAGTCCAGCGTGGTATACGTGAATGAGCGATCGAAAAATACTACGTTTATTTCTGACACGGTTCTCCTTTTGAACGATCAAAAATTGGAAGTGGGAGATCAGATTACGGTACGGCAAATCACAGGTGACTTTATCGAGCTGGGCGCTTCAAAATCTTATAATTATGAGGATGTCAGTATTGCCGCGCGTCGGTATGAAAAATATAGCTAAAAATAAGGCCTCCTTGCGCGATACGCAGGGGGCCTTATTTCTTATTGCAGAGGCGTGTGTATACGTCCATATGCACTGTGAGTAGTATATTCCGAATGGTATACGCCAATATTATGATGCAGAAGATATTCTGAGCATCCACATCCGTTTTCCGCGGCAGTGGTAACGTAATATAGTTCCCGCTTTGTTATGGTGCAGTTTTTATGGATTGTGCAGGGAATAGGCATGTCATCTATCCCCGCAGATTCATTTGATACATAGGGATAATAGCACATTTTACCGCAGTAGGCGCAAGGCTCACAGTAGGTATACGCGCTGCTTGGCGCTGCAAGAACATTACAGCATAGTATTGCAGATGCGCATATGCCAAAGAATAATTTTTTTAAAAACATATTTTTCACTCCATAGCGTTTTATTGTATTGGACTTTCTTCTACTTATATGGTAGCCTGTACAGCTTTTTTTACTCCTGCATTTCTGTGGGAATTATTGTATGAAAAAAGAGAGGATATATCCTCTCTTTTTTCCAATTTAAACGATTTGTCGTCGCAGTTCCGCAATAATCTTTTTTTCTTCTCTGGACACCTTTACTTGCGTCAATCCAAGAATATCCGCAGTTTGTTGTTGAGATAAATCTTTGTAATATCGCAGCATAATAATTTTGCGCCATTGCTCCGGAAGATGTCGCAGCGCTTCCGACAGCGCAATGCGATCAAATGCTTTTTCTATAGAGCAGGAAGTATCTTCCATCATACTTTCGACAGTCAAATCCCCATCGTCGTTTACAGGTTCGGACAGAGAAGCTACAGGCCGTCCGGAATTTAATGCTTGCAGTACTTCTTCTTCGGATAGTCCGGACATTTCAGCTAGTTCTTCCGTATGAGGCTCTCGGTCATGATCGTTTATAAATTTTTCTCTGCAGCGCATGAGAATCGCACAATTTTTTTTGTTAACTCTGCTGACTTTAATTAGTCCATCATCTCGCAAAAATTTGCGGATTTCTCCGATGATTAGAGGAACAGCATAAGTGGAGAAAGCGGTGCCTCTGGAAATATCGAAGGTACGAATTGCTTTCAACATTCCCATGAGCGCTATTTGTATTAAATCTTCTGTTTCTACTCCGCGCCCAGAAAAACGTCGTGCAATAGACGCGGCCAGTGGATAATTTGTCCGAATCAGTTCTTCTGTCGCCGCCTCATCTCCCTTTTGTGATTTTTCTATATAGCAGGTATTGTCGCTGTATTGACTCAAAGGCTTCACCTCCCGTTTTTATGTATCTGGTACTAACGGGGAAGCGCAGATAATTTTTTTATCATTGTTACCTTGGTTCCTTTGCCGGGTCTGCTTCGTACAGTAAGTCCGTCCATAAAGCTGTCCATTACAGTAAAACCCATGCCGCTGCGTTCGTTTTCTGCATCTGTTGTGTATAGAGGTTGCATAGCAGTTTCTACATCAGGGATTCCGCATCCTACATCTCGAATTTCAATTTTTACTTTTCTGTTTTCATAGGCGTGCATCGCCATGTAAACGGGTCCTACTGCGTCTCGGTATGCGTGAACTGTGCAGTTTGTAACCGCTTCTGAAACAGCACATTTGATATCGGCAAGCTCTGCAACGGTTGGATTGAGCTGCATCACAAATGCTGCCGCCAGTGAGCGGGCGAGAGATTCATTTTGTGATAGGGAATCGAATTGTAGTTTCAGTGTGTTTGCGGATTTTTTCATTTTTTTACATCTCCTTCAAAGGTAATGATTCGGTCAAGTCCTGCCATATCAAACATTTGACGCACTCTCCCGTGTGCGCCTTGCACGGCAAACGCGGTACCGACTTCTTCTGCCTTGGTATAGCGTCCTAAAATCAGGCCCAGGCCGGAGCTGTCCATAAAAGTTACATCGCTCATGTCAATAATCAGCTTGTCCGGTGATGCGGATAAAAGAGCGGCGTCAATTTCCTGGCGTATGTTTTTTGCGCAGTGATGATCAATCTCGCCTGTAATTGCGGCGCGAAGCATATTGTTTACAGATTCTAATTTAACAGCAGCGTTTTTTGTATCCAAGTTGATCCCTCCGTTTCGTCTTTTATTGTACTACTTGGGTGCTGCGCATGCTGTCGAATGCATCTGTGGATAAAAGATATATGTTGACGAATTGGGGAAGGCATGGTAGAATATTTGCAGAATCTAAATACGGAATGGAGTTTGCTATGAAAATACTGCAAGGCGCTGCTTTGGTGGGACAGTCCGGTGGACCTACTGCGGCGATCAACGCGACGCTTTCAGGCGTCATACGAGGCGCGCTGGAAAATGCGGGAGCAATTACCAAACTATATGGAATGAAGAATGGAATTGAAGGGTTCTTAGAAGAACGGCTTGTAGACCTTAGCGGCCTTTTCCATAATGCGGATGGGCAGATAGACATGGACAAGCTGGAGCTTTTATGTCAGACGCCTGCGGCGGCGCTGGGCTCCTGCCGAAAAAAATTGCCAAATCCCCAAGAAGATAAAGCATTTTTTGAAAATTTGATTCAGCTTTTCCAAAAATATGATATTCACTATTTTTTCTATATCGGCGGAAACGATTCTATGGACACGGTGGCAAAGCTGACTGCATATCTGCAGGATGCTGAATATGATATGTGTGTGATGGGGGTGCCCAAAACAATCGATAACGATTTGGCAGGAACAGATCATACGCCGGGTTTTGGATCGGCTGCAAAATATATTGCTGCAACCGTTTCTGAAATCATTCGCGACTGCGCTGTTTACACAGTTCCCGCTGTGACTATTGTGGAAATTATGGGACGTGACGCAGGATGGCTCACCGCAAGCGCTGGGCTGCCCACTCTTACTGGCCGGCCAGCGCCGGACTATATTTATCTGCCGGAAGTGCCTTTTTCAATAGATGCTTTTTTAGAGGATGTCCGTCGTGCTCTTGCCAGACACCCCAATGTGGTAATAGCAGTTTCGGAGGGGGTGCGTGATAAAGAAGGCCATTATGCAGGGGAAAGTGCCCAAAGCGGTGTCACGGACGCGTTTGGTCATCGATATTTGTCGGGTACAGGGAAGGCTTTGGAAATGGCTGTAAAAGAAAAAATTGGATGCAAGGTGCGCTCTGTAGAGCTGAATATCAGCCAGCGCTGCGGCGCACATATCCAATCGGCCGTGGACATCCAGGAATCCATCGGTGTGGGCAAAAGTGCTGTAGAAGCGGCAGTGGCTGGAAAGACCGGCTGCATGATGGCGATGGAACGGGCAGAGGGGGAGTACACAATTTCTTTTGTTCCCAAAGAAATTTCTGGTATTGCAAATGCAGTGCGCAGTGTTCCTAGAGATATGATTATACCGGAAGGGAATAACGTGACCGATACATGCCTTACATATATTTTTCCGTTGATTCAGGGAGAATGTACACAAAAATATGTGGATGGCTTGCCAGCTCATTTGATCATTGAATAAAAAAACGCTGCAAGTTATCTTGCAGCGTTTTTTTGCTTTTGCTTTATCTTGTGAAGTCGGCCATGTTTTGCATGATCACGCCAACTGTGTCCATTGCAGCGGCGGCTTTTTCCCGCAGGCCCTGGGGCTTGTGCTTGCTTTTCATCATGACAGACACTGCTGTGCCTACGGCGCTTCCAATTACCATTCCACAAACTACAAATTTTGCTGCATCCATTTTTTTGGTATCCGGTTTAGACATTTTTTGTTCTCCCTTCTGGAAAGGAGGCTTTTTGCCTCCACTTTTTTCAATATTAGTATCCACAGTATTCCATCTGTTTATATGTGGTAAATTTCGGTTAAAAATAAAAAAACAGGTCAAATCTAACGATTTGACCTGTTTTTTTACAATTATTTGGCAGCGTTCATTTTCAAGTATGCATTGATAAATCCATCTAAATTTCCATCCATAACGCTTTGTATATTCCCATTTTCATATCCCGTTCTGGTGTCCTTTGCAAGGGTATAGGGCATAAACACATAGGAACGAATCTGGTTCCCCCATTCAATGTTGGTTTTATTTCCTTGTATATCTTCAATACGTTCCAGTTTTTCCCGTTCCTTAATTTCCATCAGCTTGGACTTCAGCATTTTCAGCGCGGTTTCTTTATTTTGCAGCTGGCTGCGTTCTGTCTGGCATCCGACAACAATGCCTGTTGGGATATGCACGATGCGGATTGCAGAGTCCGTTTTATTGATGTGCTGTCCACCGGCGCCGCTGGAACGGTGCGCGGTAATTTCCAAGTCTTCGTCGTTTAATTCGATACTGTTGTCATCCTCAAATTCCGGAAGTACTTCCACAGAAGCAAAGGATGTGTGACGGCGGCCGGATCCGTCAAAAGGAGAAACCCGCACCAGTCTGTGCACGCCGTTTTCGCTTTTTAAATAGCCGTATGCATTTAATCCCTCTACAACAATCGTAGCAGATTTGATACCGGCCTCATCGCCGTCAAGCCAATCTACTAATTTTACGTTGTATCCGTGCGATTCGCCCCATCGGGTATACATCCGGTACAACATCTGTGCCCAGTCTTGGGCTTCTGTACCGCCAGCACCCGGATGAAAGCTTACGATTGCGTTATTATGATCGTATTCTCCGGAAAGCAGCACCTCGATGCGCATTTTTTCTTCCTGCGCTTCAATAGCGGAGGCTTCAGAGAGAATTTCTTCTTTCATACTCTCGTCATTTTCTTCTATTGCAAGCTCGCACAGGGTAATAGCATCTTCTAGTTTACCGCACAGAGCGTCGTACTGTTCAATTTTATCTTTTAACTGCTTTACCTGACGCAGAATTTTTCCGGAGTTTTCCTGATCGTTCCAAAAATCTGGAGCGGAAGTTTGCTCTTCCAGCTTAGTGGCTTCCTCACGCAGCGCGTCAATTCGCAGGGCGCTGCCCAATTCTTTAATATCGCTGCGGAAGTTCGTCAATTTATGTTTGGTTTCTTCAATTTCGATGATCATCGGTTCCTCCGGTTTTTTATATAGTGTCGATATCTACGTATTCCAATTCTGGCGCCGGCATAATACGAGGGGGAGTATGCTTTAGTGGATCATAAGAAAATTTTTTGCAGGTATATGCTTTAGAGACAACCCCTTTTTTCTGACAAAGCATCGTATCTGCATCGTAAATGGGACAGGCCAATTCACAAAAAGCGCATATTTTTTCATCCATCATACTTTTGTCCCTCCAGCGCATTATTACCTCTATTATATGAGAAATTTCATAATAAATCAAGATGTTTTCAAATTTTCTGATTTTTGCACTGCATTTTTGTAAAAAGAGCGAGGAGAATCAGAATGGAAAAGAATACAACTGCCCAAGCAGGAGATTCATTTGCAGGGAATGCGTTTACGGCCATCTTTGTAGGAGAAACGGGGAATATAAATACATATAGAGCGCACAAGGTTCCGGTAAGTACTCCTTGCAGCGCTTTAACGGCCACTGTCCGTTTTAGGGAAAGTCCTGCCGGAAGCGCAAAGGAACATGCCTGAAAGAAAACAGAAAGTCCTGCCCAGCCCACGGAAAAACCGCAGAGAAACGCTCCCGCCCATCCGCTTATATCGGCTCCAAGAGCCGTGCCTGTAGTGAACTCCAAAAGAGAGGCCAGCAAAGCAGAAAAAATCGGTGGAGTAGCTGCAGCAGTAAAGGCCGCGGTACAAAAGCGAATGACCACGTAAAAAAAGACGACAAAACCACAGATGGACAGACAGGAAGAAGCCGCTTCGGATACAGAAGTAGAAAAAAGAAGAGAAAAAGGCTTGGAAGCGCTTGCCGTTTTTTTTGAAAGATCAGAAGCTTTAAAGGGAAAGAGAACGCGATTTACAAATAATCCTACTACTGTAGCTGCAAGGATTTGAAAACAGTATAGCGCCCAACCGAAGGCAGCGCTTCCCCAGAAGAGGGCGCCAACGATTCCGACAACAAAAGAGGGGCCGGTATTATTAGAGATGCTGATCAGGACTTCTGCTTCCGTTTTGCTGACGCAACCGCTTTTATATAGGTCAACCGCTGTTTTGGCGCCTACTGGAAATCCACAGACAGCACCTAAAAGTAGGGAAGAGCTTGCTTCTTTAGGAAGAGAAAAGAGCGAGGCGGCCGGGATCAATCGGCCTAGTTTTGCGGCAAGACCGGAGTAGACTAAAAGAGAAGAGACAACCATATAAGGAAAAAGAGAAGGGATGACCTTTCCGGCGCATAAAAGCAGGCCATCCAGGGCATACGCAGAGGCCTGGCTGGAAAAAACAGTAAGCAGGACCCCTGCTAGAAGTAAGCCCCATGCCAGAATATGCAGTTTCCATTTTTTCATATATAAGCTCCAACCTGCCGCGAATAGCGGCTTAAATTTTGCCTTAAAAGCTCCTTTTTTGCATGGAAAAGGAGAAGCCGGCATATCTTTTACTGTTAAAACATATGCCGCAGACTGCGAAAATTTTCGGAGGTATTGTGAAAACAGAAAAAAATAATAGTGGGGAAGGCCGGCAATTCTTGTCACGGCTTGAAACAGCGGTGGGACACTGCTCTATGATCGAAATTCACGGGGACAGAGAACTATTCTTATCCGGATGCCGTGGAATTGTAGATTATGACAATACAAAAATTGTTGTAGATACCATATCCGGGTGCGTTATTATTTTGGGAATGCGCCTCTGCCTTTCCGTCTTTCGAGGCGATATTTTAAGTATAGAAGGACATATAACAGAAATTAAATTTGGCGGTGATACAGAGTGAAACTACTTTCCTTCGTTTTTGGAAGTCGTGGATTTTTTGTTGAAAAAACGTGGGCTATAGGGACGATTAATTTGCTCTCTCGATTGGATATCCCATATGAGCACTTGGAACGGGATCAGGAAGGCGGGCTATATTTTACTGTCCCTTCCTATAAAAGAAGGCTACTGGAAGGTGCGTTTGCATCCGAGGGGATTACCTGGGAATTGAGGGATCTGACAGGGATCCCTCAGATTTTTCAGCGATATAAAAAAAGATGGGGCATTGCCGTGGGCGCGTTAATTTTTGTGTTTCTTACCGCTGTGTCCGGCACTCGGATATGGTGTATTGAGATAAGCGGAAACAGCAAGGTGGAAGATGCGGAAATTATCTCAGTGCTTGCGTCTCTTGGATGCGGCGTAGGAGATTCTTACAAAAACATTGATTTTGCCAAGCTGCACAATCAATTTTTACTTCAGTGTAAGGATATCGCTTGGATTGCCGTGAATATGGACGGCACCCATGCTCATGTGGAGGTGCGTGAGACGCTGGCAGACCGCCATGAGGAGGATCGCGCCATAAGCTATAATGTAGTTGCTGCTGAGGACGGACAGATTGAGCAGATTGCAGCATACGAAGGTAAGCCGCAAATTGCTATCGGCGATACGGTACGCAAGGGAGAATTGCTGCTCAGCGGCGTAATTAGTTATGGAGAGACAGGTTTGCGGTATGAAAGTGCGGCTGGGGAGGTATATGCCAAGGTTATACGGGATTTTATGGTAGAGGTTCCTCTGAAAACGGAACAAAAAGTGCCTACCGGACGTAAAACGAGTCAAAAAACGTTCACTTTTTTTCAATTTAAGGCAAATCTTTTTCTAAATAGTGGAATTCCCTATGACTTTTATGATACAATATATACTGATAAACAAATTTATTTGTTTGACAGTATAGCCCTGCCATTGTGGGTCAAAACAGGGGTTTATGAGGAATACGAAATGCAACAAATAACCCTTACAGAGGAAGAAGCGAAAACCCTTGCATATCAGGAGTATAGAGGGCGTTTGAAAGAAACGCTGGCAGACGCCCAGCTGCTGGAAAAAACTGTGACTGCGGCTTTGGATGAGGACGGCGTGTATCGGATTCATTGTAGACTGTATTGTCTTGCGAATATAGCAGTACAGCAGCCTCTTACCATTCAGGAAAATCAAGATGAAAGTATGAAAGCGGAACAAGATGGCTCAGAAAATCATTAAAATACCGGATAACGCGGTGACACTGCGTATATTCGGCAGCTTTGACAAAAATATTCGTCGGGTGCAGGAAGCATTTGACGTGCGGATTTACAATCGGGTGCGCGAGGAAGAGGAAGGCGACTCTATTGTTATTGAAGGAGAGGATACGGCCACAGATATGGCCGCTTCTGTAATTGCCTACTTAAAGAAAGTGGCGATTCTCAACGAAGATATACCCGAACAAACGGTGGATTATGTGATCGGTATGATCTCTGACGGACAGGGACAGGAGCTTTCTAAAATGTCCGATGACTGTGTATGTATTACTGCTAAAGGCAGGCCTATCAAGGCAAAAACAGTGGGGCAGCGCAAATATGTAGAGGCGATTCAAAAGAATACGATTGTTATGGGTGTGGGGCCGGCAGGCACAGGAAAGACTTATCTCGCAGTGGCAATGGCGGTAAAGGCTTTGCGGGCCCATCAAATTACGCGGATTATTCTCACCCGTCCGGCAGTGGAGGCTGGAGAGCGTCTTGGCTTTTTACCAGGGGATTTGCAGAGCAAAATTGATCCATATCTGCGTCCTTTATACGACGCTCTATATGACATGCTTGGTATGGAAAACTGCAGCCGCCTGATGGAAAAAATGACGATTGAAATTGCACCGCTCGCCTATATGCGTGGCCGTACTTTGGACGATTCTTTTATTATTTTGGATGAGGCACAGAACACTACTCCGGAACAGATGAAAATGTTTTTAACCCGTCTTGGTAACGGATCTAAAGCGGTCGTTACCGGGGACCTGACCCAAACAGACCTTCCCTTGGGACAGCGGTCTGGCCTGGCAGAGGCAGTTCGTATTCTGAAAAATATTGACGATATTGGTATTTATAAATTTTCGGAAAGGGACGTGGTTCGACACCGTTTGGTACAGAAGATTATTTTGGCTTATGAAAAAAATGACCGGGAAAAACATGCGAAAGCAGTTCGCGCATATAAAGTCAATCGGAATGCAAACGGATCAAAGGGGAAAGCATGAAACTGAAAGTCTATTTTGATAATGATCAGGAGAAATTTTCTGTAGACGGCGGCCTGCGCAGCCTCGTTCGCAGCGCAATTTTGGAGACGCTGAAAAGCGAAGATTTTTCCGCCGATTGTGAGGTCTCCGTTACTTTTACGGATAACATGGGCATTCAAGCGCTAAACCGGGAATATCGTGGGAAGGATACGCCTACCGATGTACTGTCTTTTCCCATGTTCGATTTTATGTCGGAAGAAATACCGCAAGGCGAATCAGTGGTACCCCTGGGAGATATTGTTCTCTCACTGGAAAGAGCAGAAGAGCAGGCAGAGGAATATGGACATAGCTTTCGCAGAGAAACAGCTTTTTTAACAGTCCATTCTACCTTGCATCTTTTAGGATACGACCATGAAATCTCTTCCGCAGCAGACGCAGATATGCGGGACAGGCAGCGGACGATACTGGAGAAAATGCAAATCGGACGACAGTCGAACCAAAGTACAGAAAGTGGAAAAAAAGAATGAGAAAAACAGCCTTTATTGCCATTGTTGGCAGACCAAACGTGGGAAAATCTACACTAATGAACGCGCTTCTTGGCGAAAAAGTGGTGATCGTGTCCAGCAAGCCTCAAACTACCAGAAACCGGATTATGGGTGTTTTGACCAAAGGTGAAAATCAATTTGTTTTTTTGGATACCCCGGGAATCCACAAGCCTAAAACAAAGCTGGGCAATTACATGATGAAAAGTGTGCGTACCTCTATGGGCAGCGCAGATGTTGTTATATTGATTGCAGATGCGGGTCGTGCTCCAGGTATGGTGGAACAAAATGTAGCCAGTCAAATAAAAGAAGCGGGAATTCCTGCAATTTTGGTTTTGAACAAAATAGATCTTTATAACCGTGAGCAGTTGGCGGCAACGATTCAGCAGTATGCGGGTTTGTATGATTTTGACGCTTTTGTACCAGTAAGCGCCTTGAAAGAGAAAAATGTGGATGCGGTGCTTTCTGAAACAGAAAAGTTTCTGTATGAATCCGATTGGATGTTTGAAGAAGACATGCTTACAGATCAGCCGGAACGGCAGATCGCTGCGGAATTTATTCGGGAAAAAATGCTTCGTTCTCTGTCGGAGGAGATTCCTCATGGCGCGGCGGTAGTCATCGAGGAGTTTAAAGAAACGGACAAGCTGATTTCCATACGTGCGGAAATTTTCTGTGAGCGGGAATCACACAAGGGAATTATTGTGGGAAAAGGGGGGCAAACCTTGAAACGGATTGGCTCCCAGGCCAGAGAGGATTTAGAAAGCTTTTTTGGTATGAAAGTATATTTAAATCTTTGGGTTAAGGTAAAAGAGAAGTGGCGAGACAGTGACTTTAACCTTCACAATTTTGGATATAATCCCAAGAATTTGGAGTGAGCCGGCAGTATGGAAAAGCTGACTGTGCACGGACTTACCGTCCGGGAGACGGAGGTAGGAGAATATGATAAAATTATCACCTTGGTTACTATGGAGCAAGGACGTATGTCTATTATGGGCAAGGGCGTCAAAAGCTTAAAAAGCAAGAATATGGCTTCCTGCCAGCCGTTCTGTTACAGTACCTTCACGCTGCGTCGGTCTGATAAATATTATTACATTGTGGAAAGTGAGCTTTCGCAGTGCTTTTACGGTTTGCGTACCGATTTGGATAAAATGGCTTTAGCTGCTTATTTGTGCGATGTTTGTGCGGACTGCTCTGTAGAGGGAAGCGCGGATCCAGCTCTACTGCGTTTGACGTTAAATGCGTTGTATGCCCTGAGTGAAAAAGATGTGAATCTGCAACAGCTGAAAGGAGCCTTTGAATTCAAATGTGCATGCGAAATGGGATTCCAACCGCAGTTGGACGCTTGTGCCATATGCGGATGTGATGCTGGCAAAGGCATATACTTAGATATTATGAACGGCAGGATTTTATGTCGTACTTGCCGGGATCAGGCACAAATGGAGGGGGAGGCTGCCGTGTCGGACAGTGACGGAACAGCCCGATACTACCTGTTTCTTACGCCTGGTGTTTTATCAGCTATGCAGTATGTGGAACAGACTCCGGTAAATCGATTTTTATCCTTTATCTTGGATCAGGATGATCTGCGTTTATTTGCAGGTGTGTGCGAAAAATATCTTTTACATCATCTTGAGCATTCTTTTTCCACTCTTGGCTTTTATAAATCCTTATTATTATAAAAATGTATGGTGAAATGAACGAAAAAATATTTTCAATATTAGAGTTTGATAAAATTCGAGGACAATTGGCGGATGTAGCGCTGACGGATGGGGCACGGCAAAGGGCGTTGGAGCTCACCATTTCCTGTGATATGGATGAGATACGTCTTCGCCAATTGCATACTGCAGACGCGAAACGGCTGCAAGGACAAAAGGGAACGCCTTCCTTTGGGGCGGTACGTGACATCCATTCCGCCTGCGAACGGGCGGAAAAGGGTGCAGTTCTTTCTATGCGGGAGCTTTTGGACTGTGCAAATGTTTTGCGGACGGCCAGATCACTTTTGGAATACAGCAAAAGTGATCGACTCTTTGATACTACATTGGACGAAATATTTGAGCGGTTAATTCCTGTAAGAGTATTGGAGGAGAGAATCAGTCGAGCGATTATTTCCGAGGAAATGGTGGCAGACGATGCCAGTCCCGCGCTTTTGGAAATCTGCCAAAGAATCCGCAGAACCAACGCACGCATTGCGGATCTTATGCAGCAGTATACGGGAGGAGCCTACTCTAAATATCTGCAGGAAAACATTGTAACTACCCGTGGCGGCAGATTTGTCATTCCGGTAAAAAGTGAATATAAAAATGAAATCAAGGGGCTCGTTCATGATACCTCCGCCTCCGGCGCTACGTTGTTTATTGAGCCGATGCGGGTAGTGGAGGCAAATAATGAGCTGAGACAGCTTCAAAGTGAAAAAGAGCATGAAATCGAGCGGATTTTATGGGAGCTTTCTGGCTTAGTAGCGGACAACGCGTTTACCATTGTATGCAACTACGAAAATATTACAGAGCTTGCCTTTATTTTTGCTTGCGGTGAATTGGCGTACCAAATGGACGCCTGTGAGCCGGTAATCACTCAAGAAAGACGAATTGAACTGCGCCGCAGCCGTCATCCCTTAATTGAAGGAGCAGTTCCGGTAGATATTTTGATTGGTGAAGATTACAGCATGCTGGTAATTACCGGTCCAAATACGGGGGGAAAAACGGTTGCCCTGAAAACCTTAGGACTTTTTTCTCTGATGGCCCAGGCAGGACTGCAGCTTCCTTGTGAGACTGCGTGTGTATGTGTGTTTGATACCGTTTTTGCCGATATTGGAGATGAACAGTCTATCGAGCAGTCACTTTCCACTTTTTCTTCTCATATGGTAGGAATTGTATCTATTTTAGAGCATATGACCAGCCAATCTCTAATACTGTTTGACGAGCTTGGCTCTGGTACAGATCCGGTAGAAGGAGCGGCTCTCGCAACCTCTATTTTGGAGGAGGTACTTGAGATAGGCGCTATTTGCGGTGCGACGACTCATTACGCCGAACTCAAGGCTTTTGCTATTGAACGGGAAGGGGTATGCAATGCGTCCTGTGAATTTGACGTGGAAACTTTGCGACCTACCTATCGGTTGATGATCGGTACTCCCGGTAAATCCAATGCCTTTGCCATATCGGAGCGACTTGGAATTTCTCGACATATTGTGGACCGGGCGAGAGGATATGTGGATCATGGCAGCCGCAGCTTTGAGGCGGTTATTGAAAAAATGGAAGCACAACGGTTTGAACTGGAAGCGGAAAAAGAAAAAGCCCGCTCCCTGCGCATAGAGTACGAACAATTTAAGCAGGATGCGGAAGCACAGCTTCAGGAAAAACTGGGCCAGGCAGATAAAGAAGCTGCACGTATTATGGATAAAGCACGTCAAATCTTGGACAGCGCGCGTGCATCCAGTGATTTTATATTAAAGCAGCTGGATGATGCAAAGCGGGCGAAAGATGCGGATAACTTTGGAGACAAAATTTCTGCGGCAAAAAAGAATATTAAATCCCGTGTGAAGGATTTTTACGAAAAGAATACGCCTGAGGAAAAAGAGGACGATTACGTATTGCCAAGAGCGCTTAAAAAGGGAGACACGGTAATGCACCGCAGTTTGGGAACAAAAGGTACTCTCTTGGAGGATCCCGACAAAAAAGGAAATGTGACGATTCAAATGGGAATTTTGAAAACCAAAATGCATATATCCCAACTGCGCCTTTTGGATGACGTACCTACAGTGGGAGAAAAAGGGAAGCAGACATCGCGCTCCGCCTACAAAGCCGCAGCGGCCAGATCCTTTAAGCCGGAACTAGACGTACGTGGTATGATCGGAGACGATGCCTGCTTTATGCTGGATCGATATTTAGACGATGCTTTGATTGCCGGAATATATAGCGTAATGGTTATTCATGGTAAGGGAACCGGCGCGCTTCGTCAAGCGGTATGGAATTATCTGAAGCGAGATAGCCGAGTGGATTCCTACCGCGTTGGACAATATGGCGAAGGAGATTATGGTGTAACTGTTGTAGAACTTCGCCGCAAGTAACTTTTATTCTGTCTGGGTAGGCAGGGCAAAGCCATGGATGAAGCCGGATACATCGGAAGAACAGATATCTCCGCCAATAACGCGACTTTTATAAACGATTATGTTGGCATATACGGTGCCTTCGTAATCTGGGTAATTGTTGATTTGATAGGTATATCGGGTAGCGGTTTTTCCCTTGTATTTAGACAGATCCAATCCTTGCGCTTTCTGCACCTCGTTGTAGGAATTCATGACCTTGTCAAAATCTGTAGGAATCCGCACTTCCACCTCTTCTACGGCCTCTGTGCCGGCATCCCATCCAAATTGGGAAAGAAATTCCAGCCTGTTTTCATTTGTTTTAATTTTTTCAAAGTTAATAGTGCCATTGTCCTCCAGAATTGCCCCAGCCGATACTTCCTTGGTTGTCGGCATCAGAATCAGCAAAGCCACCAGAGCGATTACAGCGATGCCAATTACACCTGCAAATTTCAGCGAACTCGCTTTTAAGGAACATACAAACATATGTATTCCGCCTTTCTATTAATACAACTATCCAATTATATGCTGACAGGAGAGAAATATGAATCATGATTTTGATAATTGACAACACACAGCGAAAATTCCGTACGGAAATTCGCAAGCGCTTTCTGTCTGATAATATTCCGTGTTTGGTAGCGGATGTGAGCCAGTATGACGAATACCTTCCGGCACCGTTTACAGTGGTAACGGAACGATATCTTTTAGATGAGGTGGCATATGTAGCTGGATTGCACAATCACGATCATGCGCCTATCTGTCTTCATGAAGAAGTACGGGATATGTATGAATATATTATAGAAGCTTTTTTGGAGCATTTTGGAGATATTTTTGGCACAAGTAAAATTGCAAGAGTACTTACAAAAAACGGAGAAGTACTATTTTGTGGAAAGCCGCTATATTTAACCAAAAGCGAATCGCGTATTTTAAATATGTTAAAATACGCTCCTACTAATTCTGTTACAGGAGAGAAGGTTTATTACAGTAAAGAGCAGCTTGCGGCGTATTGTATGACGGATGGCCGCAGCGCTGCCGGCGCGGTAGCGGTACATATTTGCAATATGAATAATAAAGCAAATAAAATTGCTGGATTTGATATAGTGGAGTGCAAACGGTATTTGGGATATCGGCTTCACGTATTTTAAAGGGGGGATAGAAAAGCTTTGTTGGTTAGTATCATTATTCCTGTATATAATACGGGAAAATATCTTTTAGACTGTGTACAAAGTATTTTGCAGCAAACTTATACAGAATTAGAATGTATTTTAGTTGATGATGGATCTACAGATGATTCGGCTGCTATATGTAGCAGACTTGCATCAACAGATACGCGTGTTATTTATTACCGCCAGGAAAATGCGGGTGTAGCCGCTGCACGGAATCAGGGACTTTCTTTAGCAAAGGGCGAGCGTATTATTTTTTTTGACAGTGACGATGCGATGGAACAGAATATGGTAGAAAACATGCTGTCTGTAATGGATACCGATGGAACAGACTGTGTGGTCTGTGGGGCTGCTTTTTTCACAGAATCGGTATTGCAAAAGACACATGAAGAGCTACTTCCTCATGCAGTCTTGCGGAATAGGGAAGAGATAGCAGCATATTTTTCAAAGAATTATTCTGCCACGGTGATGAATTCGATCTGCAATAAGCTGTATAAAAGAGAGTATATAAAACAGACTTTTGACGTATCTATGGACCTTGGAGAGGATCTATTGTTTAATCTTCAATATTTTCGTGGAATTTCTTCTATATCCTATGTGGACAAGGCTTACTATTGCTATCGTAGAAATGTTTCGGGAAGCCTAAGTGTAAAGCTCCGTTCAAATATGTTTGAAATTGCAGACCAGCTTTATAAAGAATGCATGGACTATTTAAACGATTTTCAAGGACCCTTTGAGACGGAGAAAATTTCCTATTTCCATTTTAAAAATTTGCAGCTTGCCACATTAGGCGTCTTGCAGTCCGATGGATCCAAAAGGGAGAAAAAAGAGAAGCTTTGCAAAATTTGTAGAGACAGCGCAACGAAAACGGCCCTTGCCGATATTGCTGAAATGCCCCTTGGAAAAAAAGACCGTTTGTTTTTTCAACTTATGTACGGAGAAAGAATTTTTCTTTTATATTGGGTCAATAAGCTATGGCTAATGCGGCGATAAAAAAAAGAACACCGTCATGACGGTGTTCTTTTTTTATGTATTTTATTATTCCTGACATCCGTTGGGACATCCACCTTGCAGCGCGTCATATCGTGTTCCGCAATGGGTACAGTAAACCATTTTTGTTGTCGGAGAAACAGGTGCGCTTGGAGCTGCTGTCGTCTCTTCCTTTGCAGGTGCAGGGATCTTTTTATTGATCGAAATCACGTTCTGCACCATAAGAATAGCGAGCATAAGCAGTTCATAAGAAATACGAATGACAATCGGGCCGAGGAACATCAAAAGCAGGCCTTGCAGTGCATAGCTTTTGAAGGATCCTGTTCCCCAATAAGCTCCGACTTGTTCTCCGGAGAAGAGCATAAAAAATCCGCAGACAATGCAGAAAAAAGTCAGAAAAATATAAAAGGCTTTTAAAATTTTTTCAATAAACAACACTTTAAAGTTTAGGATATCTGCAACGACCTGGAAAAATTTGTTGAGGCTTGCCCGCTTTTTCTCCGGCAGGATAAAAATAAATGCTAACACAGTCCCTGCAATGGCGAAAACGGCGCCAACAATATAGGCAACGATTACTGGCATAACACATGTCTCCTTTTTTATTTTATTAACATAATTATACTATATCAGACATATTTTGTCAATATATATAAATATAGGCAGGAAGAAATTCCTGCCTATATTTATATGCTTATGTTTATAATTTATTCCATTTCATACTTACAGGGGGCCATATAAAATGCTTCTAAATCCATTTCGTAGATATTGTCCCGAAGGAGAAATCCTGTTTTTGAAAGAAGTGCTGCAGGACCGGCATCCGGGAATATTTCTGCTTTTTTGATTCCTATCCGATGCATAAAGTACATAACTGCTCGACAAAGCACGATCATTGCCTCATCCTCAATAAAAGCCGTAGGGCAGCTTAACGTCAAAATTTGGCCTATATCCCCTACAGTAAACTGGCAAATACCAATCATTTCAGTGATGGTTTCTCTGTCTGGCGCAAGATTTGCCGCATAGTAGGACAGAGTGTTTGCCTTATAGGGAACAGAAAGCATCTCGCAAATTTTTTTTTGCTCTTTTTTTTCCGCGATGGGTTTTACAACAAACATAGGGTCACTCCGTTTTATTATGCATTTTGAAGATATTGTACTTCTGTTTCTGTAAGATGCCTCCATTTACCGCGAGGCAAATCAGATAGGACAAGTGCACCTACCGCAATACGCCGCAGGCGCAGCACAGTTAACTGTGCTGTTTCACACATGCGACGGATTTGTCGGTTACGCCCTTCGTACAGCGTAATTTTCAGCAGAGAATACAAATTGCCGCCTTTATCCCGTTCTCCCGTTTTACACAGCTGCGCCTCAATAGGCCGCAACATATATCCGTCTAATTCCATAGGCGCTGTAAGACGTTTTATATCTGTATGATCTAAGGTGCCCTTTACCTTTACCAAGTATATTTTGGGTATGGAATGAGATGGATGTGTGAGTTTGTTTGTCAGAGCGCCGTCATCCGTAAAGAGAAGCAACCCTTCAGAATACATATCCAGCCTGCCGACCGGATACACCCGGGTAGGTACATCTACCAGCAGATCCAGCACGCATGGGCGTCCCTGTTCGTCTGCCATAGTAGTCACATATCCTGGAGGTTTATGCAGCATAATGTATGTATGCCCAGTATTCTGGGCTTTATTTACGACAGGTTGTCCCCTCCAACAAATCTGGTCTATACCGGGAGTAATTTTATCACCGATGGATGCGACTATCCCATTTATTGTAACGGCGCCGGCAGCAATTTCTGCTTCCGCCCTCCGTCGGGAAAGGACGCCGCAATCTGTAAAATATTTTTGGAGTCTGATTTTTTCCATATCCTGTCCCTTATTTGAAAAAGTGAAAAATTCCTTTTTGCAGCTTTACTGTAGGACACGCTAAATCTGCGTACATTGCAACTCTGCCGATTTCCTTACCATCTCGCAAAAATACTGCGTATCCAACCATATCGCCTTTTTTCACGGGAGCATACAAAAACTGCTCCGCTTCTAATTTGGTTGTGATTGTGCCTCCTGATTTAGGAAGAGAAACAGAGAGCGCATCTTTATTGGAAATTGTAATATATTCCTTTTGCCCTCCCGTGCAAGGGATACTGAAGGTGAGAGAGCCCTCTTCGGCAAGCGTGTAGCTTTCATATGCAGAAAAACCGTAGTCCAACATAGTCTTATGGTCTTTCCAGTCATCCGGATCATTCAGCGTCACCGCTACTAAAGTTACCCCGTCTCTTTGAGCGGCAGAAACCAGGCAGCGGCCGCTGCGTTTTGTAAATCCAGTTTTTACGCCGATTGCGCCGTCATAACTTTGCAAAAGACGATTATGGTTTACCAGCACACGGGTGCCTTCGCTCCCGTTTAAAGGAATTTTGTTCTTGTAAGTGGAGACAATTTTTTTAAAGGTCTCATTTTGCAGCGCTGCGGAAGCAAGCTTGGCCAAATCTTCTGCAGTAGTGTAATGTTCCTCATTGTCCAATCCATGTGGATTGGTAAAATGCGTATTTGCAAGTTCCAGTTCTGCTGCCTTTTCATTCATCAACATAGCAAATTCATCCACACTGCCAGCAACTTCGCAGGCAATAGCAGCCGCTGCATCGTTGGCGCTTTCCAACATTAAAGCATAAAGCAATTGCTCCATAGTCAGCTTTTCGCCGGCAGAAAGATAGATAGAGGATCCTTCAATGCCAGCTGCTTCTTCTGAAACTTTTACTTCGCGGTCCAGCTTTTTTGTATGCTCGATTGCCACTAGTGCGGTCATAATTTTAGTAGTACTTGCCATGGGAAGACGCTGATCACCATTATGGTTTATAAGAATTTCCCCAGAATCTGCTTCCATTAAAACCGCGCTTTGCGCGCCTACAGAGGGAACAGTGGCAGCGATGCATGGTCCAGTGAGGAAAACAGCGCCAAGACAAACGGATATCAATATATAAATAATTCGTTTCATATTTTACAAACTCCTCAATTTCTTCTATGGATAGCATCGGAAAAAGAGAAGCTTGTTATCCAAGCAAAAATCTGGTGTAAGGAGGGAATTTATTTATTTTTGGAGAAAACTTCTTTGAATTTTTCAATTAACTCCGGAGACCGCTCGATAGCATTGATAATTTGTGAAACTGGATCTGCAGGCTCCTTAGTATCGTTAATATTCAACAGTTCTACATTACCCGTCGGAGAAATGATCAAAAAGGCAACCGGCACAACAGAAAGCCCCGATCCGCCGCCACCTCCAAAATTGTTGCTGCTGGTGGCAGCGGCTTTTTTGCCCATATAGTCAATTCCCCCGGAGGCAAACCCGACAGAGAGCTTGGAAACAGGGATTACTACGGTCCCGTTTGCTGTGGTAATCGCCTCTCCTATAATTGTATTGGCGTCAAAGGAAGATTTGAGTCCATCCACAGAAGCACGGATAATTTCGCTCATTTTATTTTCGCTCATTTTTTACATTCCTTTCTGGAAAAACTGTTCAAATTTTAATATTTTGCTGTTCATTGGTATCTACAGCCGATTTTAAATGGAAGAATGTTTGAAAGAGGGCCTGTAGTAGATGTATGATTCGAATTTTTATTTTTGCTTGTATACAGGCATCCCAATTCCCGGAAAAATCAGCGGTTACATGTACGGCATCCTCATGCAAAGGGATGAGCGTGACAGTGGAATCTAAAAATTCCAGAAGATAAGCCGTACTTTGCGCTACCACGCCGTATGCAATGCCAGTAGCGGCAGGGGAACTTCCTCCAACTGTAATGTGAAGCTGTTCAACTTTGATATGCAGTTTTTTTGCATATCGGTTTGCTAAACGAATACTGATATCTTTCAAGGTGCTGAGAAATTCTGTCAGGGCTAAATCCTTCCGCAACTCGTTCAACACATTCTTTTTTTCTTCTTCTTGCTTTTTCTCGTTCTTATCAAATGGGGCAGACAGTTTTTTTCCACGCAGCTGTTTTGCAAGAGAACGATATTTGGGCTTTTTTTGCAAAGGAACCTTATAAAGAATAGGACCGATTTGCACATATAGAAAGAAAGATTGGTTTCTATAAGAGATATGAACGCGCAGATATGCAAAAAGAAGAAGGAGCAAAAAGGCAAGTATGCCGAGAATCACAAAGAGAGCGATTATCATGACGTTATCCTGCCTTTCTTTTGGCTTATATATCTTCCTCCGCGCTTTCTTCCACTTCTGTGTCTAGCTTCTCCTGCAGTAGGGAAGAAGCGCTGGAAATTTCTACTTTGGGCAGTTCCTGCAAAGAAGAAAGCCCGAATACGCGCAGAAAGTGTTCGGTCGTTCTATACAAAATCGGTCGGCCGGGAACATCGAGTCTGCCGCAAGGCTCTATAAGCTGCTTGTCCACAAGACTTGAGACTCCGTAGCTGGAATCCACCCCTCGTACTGTATCCACAAAAGCTCTGGTTACTGGTTCATTATAAGCAATCACCGCCAGCGTCTCAATGGAAGACTGGGACAGGTTCCCGCCTCGTTTGATTCCAAGCGCCTCCCGAATATAAGAACCATACTGTTCTCTGGTGCATAGCTGGCAGGCTTCATCAAACATTACCAGCATAATACCGCGGGGCAGGGGAGCGTCTTTGGCATTGTATTGCTCCACGTATTCTGTGACGATATCTTTGACATCTGTTGCAGACCGATCCAATACTTCTCCCAGCTTCTGATAGGTTACCGGATGGCCGGCGGCAAATAATACTGCTTCAATAATTTTTTGACAGTCCCCAATATCCAGTTTTTTTGTATCGGGCGTGGCCGCAAAAGGTGTGTCCACTTCGTTTGTTTCTATATTCATTGTTGAACCTGCATGAAATATTTATTCATCTTGAATGATTTGTGTAAGCTGACTGATATCTGCATCTGGTTCCAGTTTTACATAAACCTCTCCAGCAGTATCGATCACACCGCTTCTGGTTTCTTCCGGGCTTTCATCCAGCAATAGGAGCATACCGGATTTTAGAAGTTCTAAAAGCGCTAAAAACATAGTTACGATTTCTGCTCTGGACTGGGCGCTTTGGAAAAAGCCGTGGAGACGCACCTTACGTCCGCCCTGCAAACGGCCAGCCAGATTTTCAACGATTGCCGCTACAGAAACTGTTTTTTTGTTAATCAACGGCTTGAATTTTTCCTTAGCCTCTTCATCGGTTACCCGTACTTCGCTCATTATACGCAGAAGCGCTTTGGAAAGTAGTGCGGCGTCGTGCTCGGCCACATATGTTTTGTCTACAGAAATTTCATCTGTATCCTTGCCCATCCGCATTCCATATTCCGCATACATTTCTCGCAGAATTCCCGCCGCCTCTTTGGCACGTTGATATTCCATCATTGCCGCCGCAAGGGCCATACGCGGGTCTTCTTCCTCTTCTTCGTTTCTGGGAAGAAGCATTTTGCTTTTTATAAGCATCAGTTCGCTGGCAGTGAGCAAAAAGTCGCTGGATAGTTCAATATCCATCTCTTGTGCAGCGTTAATATATTCCATATATTGATCACATAAAACGGAGATTTGGATATCCTCGATTTTCATTTTATTTTTTTGAATGAGGCTTAGACAAAGATCCAGCGGGCCTTCAAATTTTTCCAGTTTATAATTCAGTACTGTCATATTATAGTCCTGGAATCAATCCGATTATAAAGGACATACCATGACTGATCCAAGTGCACACGGCGGAAATCGGCAGGGAAACGATGCCAGTCCACAAAAGAGCCAGCATAACAAACATAATAATGCGTTCATATCGCATCAAGGCGAAATAATATTTGTC
Source organism: uncultured Eubacteriales bacterium (assembly GCA_910586545.1). Classification (GTDB taxonomy): domain Bacteria; phylum Bacillota; class Clostridia; order Oscillospirales; family CAG-272; genus Avispirillum. The sequence continues at coordinate 6,184 of CAJUIQ010000020.1, read as the reverse complement.
TGGCAAAAACAGAAAAAGAATACGGGAACCGTCCAGTGGTGGTATTGGGATCAGGTTAAAGACTGCCAAGGAGAGATTGAGCGAATGGAGGTATAGAAAGAACATGGTGGCAATAAACAGCACATTCATTCCAAAGGAAGGACCATTTAAAGATACGGTATCGGCAACATTTTGGTTAGCGTTTGCATACAGCATTGCAAATATATGATAAAAAAGCAGTGCTACAAACGAGAGAAGAATATTAGCTGCTGGTCCTGCAAATGCGGTGATGGCCATATCCCGGCGAGGTTTTTTAAAATATCGGGAACGAACCGGCACAGGCTTTGCCCATCCGAATCCAAAAAGCATCATACACAGAGTACCGATTGGATCCAGGTGCTTTCTTGGGTCCAGCGGCACCCGGCCCATATTCCGCGCTGTGGGATCGCCTAATTTATTTGCGGCAAATCCGTGGGCACATTCATGAAACGTGAGCGCCAGCAGAACACAAACAGTAATCAAAAGAATTCTTGGCAGAACATCGCTCAGTTCTGCTCCGTTGCGCAAATTGAAAATTAAATCGCGTACCATAAAATACCTCCTTTATTTCAAATATCGCAAACGTGATAAAGTTGGTTCCAGAGGGTGTCTCGTCCTTCTTTCGTCTCGGAAGAGAAAAATATCGTGGCAAGCGCCTCAGGGGACGGATGATTTTCTTCCAACGCATTTTCCATAGCATTGCGCTGAGTGCGGTTCAGTTTATCTGATTTGGTGTATACCAAAATATGCGGCATTGCCGCTTCTCTAAGGAAATCCAGCATTTGTCGATCATCTTTTGTAGGACCAATACGGGAATCAATCAACTGTACAACAACACGTACCCGATCTCCTGCCGGATTATTTGTAAAATAACTGTCTGTCAGGGCAGACCACTTCTTTTGCTCTTCGTAGGTACGCTTTGCGTATCCATATCCAGGAAGGTCTACCAACATAATTTTATTATCTATACTGTAAAAGTTGATAGTAATAGTTTTTCCAGGGGTGCTGCTGACACGCGCCAGCTTCTTTCGCTGTAAAAGCGCGTTGATTAAAGAGCTTTTTCCTACATTGGAGCGGCCTGAAAATGCGATTTGGGGAAGTTCAGCAGTAGGAAACTGCCTGGGAGATCCTGCAGAAATCAAAAGAGAAACATTGTTTAAATTTGGTTTCATAAACACCTGCTTATAGTTATTATGTATCAGTCTGTCTGGCGGTAATCGGTGGATGCACATTGTCCTGCAGGGGAATTGTTTGCTTGGTGCAAGATGACTGGCGTTTTGAATCGCTTGCAGAAGATATATCCTCCCGTAGAAGGGCTTCCTGCAAAACCTGTATTCCTTTTCGTACAGGAATAAACAGAAGAGATGCACGGATCACAGGATCCAATTCTTCCAAGTCGGACACGTTGTCTGCAGGGATGATGACCCGTTTGATACCTGCATTCCAAGCGGCAGTACTTTTTTCCCGCAGCCCGCCTATAGGGAGTACCCGGCCGGTCAGAGTAAGTTCGCCTGTCATAGCCGTGTCACAGCGTACCGAAGTACCTGTCAGTGTACTGACAAGAGAGGTAAGCATGGTAACTCCTGCGGAGGGGCCGTCTTTGGGAGTAGCGCCGTCCGGCACATGGATGTGAATATCTTTTGTTTTGTAGAAATCCTGCGGAATACCCAGTGCATCACTGTTGGCACGGATATAGCTTACAGCAATACGGGCCGACTCTTTCATTACATCTCCCAGAGTTCCTGTAAGCTCAATTTTTCCACTGCCTGGCATGACTGTCGTTTCAATTTTTAAAAGATCTCCGCCAACAGAGGTATATGCAAGTCCATTTACTACACCTACCTCATTTTCTACAACTTTTTCATCATCCAAAAACTTTCTCGGCCCAAGATACGCTGAGAGCGTTTCTTTGGATATAGTGATACTTTTTTTTCCTTCTTCGACCATCCTGCGCGCAGCGCGGCGGCAGACAGCAGCGATTTCCCGTTCCAAATTACGAACGCCGGATTCTCTCGTGTATCCGTCAATCAGTTCCATGATAGCGTCGTCAGACAAACGTAGTGTGCGCTTGGTCAAACCATGTCGCTTCAATTGCTTGGGAATTAGATGATTTTTGGCGATGGAGGCTTTCTCTGGTTTGGTATAGGTATATAATTCAATGACTTCCATACGATCCAGCAACGGACGGGGAATTGTATCTAATGTGTTCGCTGTGGCAAGAAACATTACGTTGGAAAGGTCGCAAGGCATCTCTACAAAATGATCCCGAAAATTTTTGTTTTGTTCGCCATCCAACACTTCAAGCAGGGCGGAGGCAGGATCTCCCCGCATATCGGAACAAAGCTTGTCGATCTCATCTAAAAGCATTACCGGGTTCATAGAACCTGCTTGACACAGAGCGTTTACAATGCGTCCCGGCATCGCCGCCACATATGTTTTTCGATGTCCACGAATTTCTGCTTCGTCCCGGATACCGCCAAGAGAAACGCGAACGAATTTTCGGTGCATAGCTCTTGCAATGGATTGTCCTAGGGACGTTTTACCCACACCGGGAGGTCCCACAAAGCAAATAATTTGATGCCGAAGCTCTGGATTTAGCTGTTTAACGGCGAGGTATTCTAAAATTCTATTTTTAGGTTTTTCCAAACCATCGTGATCCGCATCCAATATTTTTTTTGCACGATCAATATCTAACCGGTCTTTGGTAAACTTTCCATAAGGAATTTCCAGACAAAGATCCAGATAATTACGCAAAACGGCCGCCTCGGGACTACCGTAAGATGTTTTTAGCAGACGCCCAACTTCTTTAGAGAGTTTTTCCTGTATTTCTTCCGGAAATCCGGATTCGCTGATTTTTTTATAATATGCGGCGGCCTCGTCTCCGCTATCTTCTCCCAGTTCTGTTTGAATTGCCTTCAATTGCTCTCTAAGATAGTATTCTTTCTGATTGTCATCAATTGCCTGCCGTACTTTTCTGTGAATAGACAGTTCTACCGCCAGAAGTTTTGTTTCTTCCTCCAAAATCACAGCTACTGTTTCCAGTCGTGCTAACGGCTCAAATACATTTAATACACGCTGTTTGTCTTCAAACTTTACAAAAGCGCTGGCAGCAATAAAATCTGCCGCCTGTCCGGGATTTTTTATGCTGCGTGCGGAAAGCAGAATTTCACCGGATTCTGCCGGCAGATATACTAAAAAGTCTTCTAGAGCAGTAATTGCTTCCCGAAGCAGTGCCTCGCTACGGATATCGGAATCTCCTTTTTCTAAGGCCACAGTTTTTGTCAATACGTTTGCGTACATACAGTTGCCTTTTCCGGTAAAAGATACAGCAGTCCCGCGGCAAACACCTTCTGCCAGCACCCGAACAATCCCATCCGGAGATTTTAGTGTTTGTTTGATCCGGCAGACAGTGCCAATCTCATAAAGATCTTTCGGAGTTGGGGCAGCGCAGCCGATATCCTTCTGACAGAGAAGGAGTACATACATATCTTCACTGGCAGCAGCTTCTACCGCGTGGATAGATATCTCACGTTCCAGTTCAAAATTCAGTGGCATAGATGGAAATGCGACCAGTCCTCTTGTGGGAATTACCGGAAGGGTCATTTTATCCACTTTTTCTATATATTTGGGCATATAAAATCCTTTCAAATGTTTACGGTGGCGCTCCGCATGCAGCGAAAGCAGAGTATTTCATACATTCTATCATATTTTCACAGGAAAATCTAGAGATATTTCGATATTTTATAAATAATTCGCAGGGTTTTCCAAATTTTTTCTTGCAAAAAAACGTACGATTTGATATCCTATAAAAATAGAGAAAAGGAGCGTAGAATCATGATACGATATGAAGACGCGGCTGTAGAGCGTGCGGCCCTTTCCGGAGAAGCATATATTGCGATTCCTTTCGAAATCTATCAAAACGTGTCAGGGGGAATAACGCTCACTATTTATAAGCGCTGTAAGGATATAGCAGAGAAATTTTTGTCTGTATACAGAGAGGATCCTCTTCATAATGACGGGATTACATGGGCGGCGCAGCAGATCCAAACTTTTATGATAAAATATGGCTATCACTATAATGCAGAGGCATCTGATGTCATATTAGAGTTCTCGGCGAAGGAAGACACATTAAAAATGCCTGCTTTGGACGAATCTATACTGTTAAAAACGCCAGGAGAGTGGCTTCTATATGAAAATACGACAAATGTAGACCCGGATTTTTCAAGTGTGGAAAAAGGTGTGGCATTTGTAGTTGTTCGAGATGGCAAAATTATTTCCTGCGCCTGTATAAATGATGTATATTATGCAGATGGCGCAGTCGAAATCCAAGTAGAGACTGCATTACAGTACCGCAATCTCGGATTGGGTCATATGTGCGCAGCATCGCTGATGAAGCATCTATGCAGACAAGGACATAAAGTGTGGTACAAATGTTACGAAAGAAATTCTGCATCCGTCATGCTGGCTTGTAAATGCGGATTACATTTGCAAGGCAAGCGTGCTTCATTTGTGTGCTTTGCAAATGTATAAAATATGTTTTTTGTGCAATTGACAAAAGGAGTGTTTTTATGGCTTTAGACGCAGGAATGCTTTCCTTTATTCTTGGGGAAATCAACGAACAATTAATTGGCGGAAGAGTGGAAAAGGTGTACCAACCGGCAAAAGATGAGATTGTTCTGCTAATTCGAAAAGAAGGAGAGACATTTCGTCTGTTAATCAATGCAGGAAGCGCTTGTCCGCGCATCGGTATCACCACAGAGAAAAGCGAAAATCCCGCAAAAGCGCCTATGTTTTGTATGCTGCTGCGCAAGCATTTTCAGGGGGCGCGGTTTGTCGCCGCAGAGCAACAGGGGTTTGACCGGATCGCCCGACTTCGATTTGAGGGAACGGATGAAATGGGATTTGCCTGTGAAAAATGCATTCTTGTAGAAATTATGGGGAAATACGCAAATATTATTATAACCGATGGACAGGATAAAATATTGAGTTTGCTGCGCCAGGTGGATTTTTCCCAAAGTCTCTCCCGCCAGCTTTTTGTGGGAATGCGCTACTCTGTGCCGCCACAGCAAGATCGAGCGAATCCTTTGGAGACGGACCGCGATTCTTTCCTTGCGTTTGCGGCTGCTTGGGAAAGTGATAGACCTGCTCAGCGTTTTATAATGACCACGTTTGCCGGTATATCTCCTCTTGTGGCAAGAGAAATTGTTTATCGCTGCGCAGGAAATACGGAAGCATCCATGACAGAGTGCGCCGCAATGCTTGCCGATATATTTTTTGCGGTCATGGATCAAATTCGACAGAAGAACGGCACGCCTGTTATGATGGTTGACCAGGAATCTGGTCCAGTAGAATATAGCTTTCTTCCGCTTACGCAATATGGAGATTCTGTAACACAGTGTGTCTGTGAAAGTTACGGCTCTCTTTTAGATCGGTACTACAGTGAAAAAAGCAAAAATGAAAAACTGCGGCAGCGTGCAGCGGATCTTTTGCGAATCGTGTCGCAGGCCAGCTCCAGAATAACGAAAAAAATTGCTGTACAAAAAGAGGAAATGGAGCAGGTACAAAAGGGAGAAACGTATCGTCTGTGGGGTGACTTAATTACGGCAAACATTTATAGAATGCAGCGAGGGGCTGTATCTGCGACACTGGAGAATTATATGGATGGCACAACTGTGGAAATTCCTTTGAATAGCCGTCTGACGCCGGCGCAGAATGCTCAAAAATATTATAAAAAGTATACCAAGTCCAAATCCGCGGCTGTACACCTGAGGGAACAGATAGCCGCGGCGCAGCGGGAACTTTCCTATATTCAGTCTGTTCAAGACGCTCTCTCAAGAGCAGAAACAGAAAAAGAATTGGGCGAAATCCGAAAAGAACTGTATCATAGCGGATATGCATCAAAAATGAAACATTATACTGAAAAAAAGCAAGGTACGCCTTCCTTTATCCGGTTCAAGACCAGCGGCGGATATTCCGTTCTATGTGGAAAAAATAATGCCGCCAATGATTATTTGACATTTCAGCATGCAACAAAAGGAGATTGGTGGTTCCATGCAAAAAATACACCAGGTTCTCATGTGATTTTAGAATGTGCGGGGATGCCGGAGCCTCCGGCACAGGATTTTACGGAAGCTGCAACCATCGCGGCCGTGTATTCTAAAGCGGG
>CAJUIQ010000019.1:21294-34738 GCA_910586545.1 uncultured Eubacteriales bacterium | reverse complement strand
CACGCGCATCTTCATGGTGGGATTCCAGCCCGAGACGTAGATTCTATGAATCAATATTGGACGCTGTTTCCAAAGCTGAAAAATACACTGTTTTCTATGCAGAGTCAGGGGTATTATCAGCTGCATGTGAAGAAGGATGCCGTACGTGACACTATATATCAGGACGCGGCATTTTCTGCGTATGCCCACCGGATCGACGCCGCCTTTGCCGCATGGCGTCAGGAAGTAGACGCAGAACTGCGCAGCATTGACAGCAGTATCGATGTAAAACGATTTATAGAAAAGCTGTCTGAAAAACTGATTGTTCAGTATGCGGATATAAATTTGGTAGACAAATATGATGTTTATGAGGTGCTGCTGTCCTTTTGGCAAAAAGTTATGGCGGATGATGTGTTTTTGCTGAAATACGATGGGTATGCTGCCGGACGGGAATTTGAAATAATTCGGGAAACCACCCAAACCAAAAAAGGGGAAGAAAAAGTAAAAATCAAAGGCTGGGACGGCAAATTGATTCCTAAAGCTTTAATGGAACGTACATTTTTCGCGGCGGAACTGGATACGATTCGAACAGCTGAAAATTTACTGTATGAAATACAAAGCGCGTTGGATACACTTGTCGAAGAGCAAACGGGAGAATACGGCGTATTCAACGACTGTCTACAGGATAAAAACAAAATAGACGCCAAAGCTGTGGCTGCAAAATTTAAGTATTTGAAAAAAACAGATCCCGATGGACAGGAATACCGTCTGATTCAAAAGTACAAGGAATTATATAAGAAATGGAAAGAACAGACAAAGGAGATAACCGCGCTATATGATGCTTTAGAAGCATCTGTACGAACACGGTATGCTTCCCTTACCATAAAGGAAATCAAGGATTTGCTGGTAGAAAAGAAATGGTATGCTTCCATTTTTGCAGGCATTCAGGCGCTGTATGACGCCGCGTCTCACAATATGGCAAATCATGTTGCGGAATTAGCGAAGCGGTATCAAGATACCCTGCCGCAGCTGGAAGATAGCGTTCAGATTTGCGAGGCAAAGGTGCGGCAGCATCTGGAAAAAATGGGGTTTACGTGGTAATGGAAGAGATAAAAAAAAGCGTCGAGAGTCCTGCCATTGTGGATTTTCCAGAAGATTGGGAGATCTGTACCCTGTCGGATCAATATACGATATCCGCAGCAGGAGATGTAGATCCGTCAGACTTTTCCAAAGTAAAAACATTTGTATACCAATATCCTATTTATTCCAATGCGCTTCAGGACGAGGGCATTTATGGATATTGCTCCAATCCGAAATACGCAGGAAATGCCGTTACCATAACAGGACGTGGAGACATTGGACATTGTTTATATCGCCGTGAGAAATTTTCTGCAATTGTTCGGCTGCTTATCTGTGAGCCAAAGACGCCAATCTGTTCCAGATTTGTTGCTGCCTACTTGGAAAATACCGCTCCTTTTGTTTTTGAATCGACAGGGGTGCCACAGCTTACTGTGCCGCAAATTCAGGATACGCCGATTCCTGTTCCTCCCCTTCATGAACAGGAGCATATTGCACAAGTGTTGGAGGATACAGATGCATTAGCCGCATCGCTGGAAAAGCTGATTTTAAAGAAAAAAGCGATTATGCAGGGGACGATTGAACAGTTGCTTTCCGGCAAAATCCGACTGCATGGATACAGCGACCCATGGGGCACTGCCACATTGGGGGATATTGGAACGCTGCACGCCGGTGGCACGCCTCCCTCCGATGTGCCGGAATATTACGGAGGAGAGATTCCGTGGGTTTCTATATCGGATATGTCCACTGCAAATAAATATATTGAGACGGCTCAGAAATTCCTTTCAAAAGAGGGAATTGAAAATTCATCGGCAAAAATATACCCTACAGGCACTTTGCTGTTTGCCATGTACGCATCTATTGGAAAATGCTGTATTACGAGGGGACAAGTATCCTCCAGCCAGGCAATTCTTGGCATATATAACCTGAAAAATTATTCCATAGAATTTCTGTACTATGTATTATCTTCTCAAACGAATGTATTTCTGCAGATGGGACAGACAGGAACGCAAGCCAATCTTAGCAAGGATATTCTGCAGGGATTTCAGGTACCTCTTCCAAGCCGGGAGGAACAGGACGCTATCGCCGCTGTGCTGGCCGATATGGATAAAGAACTTGAAGAACTTGATCGAAAGCTTTCCAAATATCGACAGATTCAGCAGGGTATGCTGCAGCAGCTTTTAACCGGCAAAATCCGACTGCTGTAAAAAGCGGATTCGCATAAAACACAAAACCTTGGACCCGGAGACCATTTTCCCTCTGCGTTTTGTGAAAGCACAAAATAATAACAGGAGTAAGGACAGCATGGCATATATTGGAGACAATGAAAGGAAAACCCAAAACCGGGTAATCGATTTTTTTCGAGACCGGTTGCAGTATACATACCTAGGAAACCTGCAGGGCTGTGAAAACAGCAATATAATGCAGGATTGTCTCCATGCCAATCTGGTAAACAGAGGGTATACGCCAGTTGCCGCAAAAAAAGCAATTAAACTTCTTGAAAGAACGGCTTCGGATTTGCGCGACGGATTGTATGCCGCTAACAAGAAAGTATATGCCTTGCTAAAGTATGGCGCCAAGGTACGGCAGAAAGCAGGGGAACCGGAACGGACTGTTTACTTCATTGACTTTGCAAACCCTACCCGAAATGACTTTGCCATTGCCGAAGAGGTCACTGTGACAGGCGGACGAACCAAACGCCCCGACTTGGTAATGTATGTAAATGGTATCGCACTGGCCGTGTTGGAATTAAAAAAAAGCGCCGTCTCTGTCTTTGACGGAATACGGCAGAATCTTACCAACCAAAACGCGCATTTCATCCAAAATTTTTTTACTACGATACAGTTTTGTATGGCGGGTAATGAAAGCGAAGGGCTGCGTTACGGCACAGTGCTGACGCCGGAAGAATATTACCAGGAATGGAAACCAGACGGATATAAAGATTTTGCCGACGAGCAGGATTCGCTGGACCCGCTCATTCAGGATGCTTGCGGGAATGCACGGGAACGACTATTTTTCGGACTATGCTCGCTTTTTTATAAAACACGATTTCTGGATTTAATCTGCAATTTTGTGATTTTTGACAAAGGTGTAAAAAAAGTATGCCGCTACAATCAATATTACGCGGTGAAACGCGCGCAGAACCGCCTTGCGAAAAATCGAGGCGGTATGATCTGGCATACACAGGGTAGCGGCAAAAGCCTTACGATGGTCTGGCTATCCAAATGGATTCTTGCAAATGATCCCTCCGCTCGCGTACTGATTATCACTGATCGGGCAGAACTGGACGAGCAAGTTGAACGCACATATAAAGGGGTGGATGAAACCATCGTGCGGGCAAAAAACGGGAATGAACTGATTCGGCGTTTGAATTGCTGGGAAGATCGTTTGTTATGCTCTTTAATCCATAAGTTTGGCGGAAAAAGCAGAGAGAATCCCAATCTAGATTATAACGCTTACATTACAGAACTGTATGCAGCGCTGCCTGACGATTTCTCAGCAAAGGGTAATATCGTTGTGTTCGTGGACGAATGCCACCGTACCCAGTCCGGCAAGCTCCATAAAGCAATGAAAGCAATTCTGCCTAAAGCTGTTTTTATCGGCTTTACGGGAACGCCGCTTTTAAAAAAGGATAAAAAGAACAGCACAGCAAAGTTTGGCGGTTATATCCATACTTATAAGTATAATGAAGGCGTAGAGGACGGTGTAATTCTGGACCTGCGCTATGAGGCGCGGGATATTCCACAGTATCTTACGTCTCAAAAACGAATTGATCTGTGGTTTGACGCAAAAACCAAAGGGATTACCCCACGGGCCAAAGCGCGGCTGCGCGCTCGCTGGGGTAATATGCAGAAGGTATTTTCTTCCCGCTCTAGACTGGAAAAGATCGCCAGCGATATCATACTGGATTTTGCCACAAAACCGCGCCTGATGGACGGCAGCGGCAATGCAATGCTGGTGGCAGGATCCGTTTATACCGCCTGCAAGTTTTATGAGATTTTTCAAAGCAAAGGCTTTTTTAGCTGTGCAATCGTTTCTTCTTATAAGCCCAGCTTAGGGGACCTGATTGCAGATTTTGGCAGTGCGAAGGAAAAGAAAGAAAATGTTGAAAAGTACCAGATCTATAGTAAGATGCTGGACGGCTGTTCACCAGAAGATTTTGAAGCGCAGGTGCGGCGCAAGTTTGTGGAGGAACCTGCCAGCATGCGACTGCTCATTGTAGTGGACAAGCTTCTTACCGGATTTGACGCGCCGCACTGCACCTATCTATATTTAGATAAAACAATGCATAACCACGGTCTGTTTCAGGCGATTTGTCGGGTAAACCGTCTGGACGGAGAGAGCAAGGACTTTGGTTATATTGTAGATTACAAGCATCTGTTTGGCAGCTTAACGGATGTGATGCGCAGATATACCACCGGAGCGTTTGCAGACTATGACGAGAAAGATATAGAAGGGTTATTAAAAGATCAAGCTCTTGCTTCAGAAATACATTTTCTAGAAACGCTGGATACACTAAAGTGCCTTTGCAAAGGCGTGGCGCGGTCAAAGACGCAAATGGATTATATACAGTTTTTCTGCGGAGAGCAAGGCGTAAACCCGCAGATAGACGAGGCCTATGCAAAAATTCGAGAGCAGCTATATCGACTGGTGGGACGATTGGCCCGCTCCTACGCCCAAGTCAAGCCTAGTTTGGAGAAAGCCGGATATACGCTTTCTCAGCGTAAAAAGCTGGAGAAACAGGTCAGCTTTTATTTGGCACTACGCGGGGAAATCGGCAGAGCTAGCGGTGATTTTATTGATCTTAAGATGTATGAGCCGGGTATGCGCTATTTAATAGACAATTATATTGCGGCGCAGGAAGCGCAGACAATTGGAGCTTTTGATGACTTTGATCTACTGGATTTTATTGTCTCCTGGAAGGAAAAGCTAAAAGGCGCGCGGGAACATAGCGCCCGAAAAAGCGCCGCGATTACAATTGAAAGCAATATTCGCAGAAAGGTTGAGGAGCATATGAGCTCCAACCCGGCTTACTTTGAAAAGATGTCTACCGTGCTGGAACAGCTGATAGCAGATCGTCGTAAAGGAGTAGTGGCCTATAAGGCGTTGATGGAAAGATACATCGCTTTGGCGAGGGATGTGGCAAAACCGCAGGAAAGCGCTCACTATCCGAATGAAATACGGGACAGCGGCGCTATGCGCTCACTGTATGATAACTGCGGGGAAGATGTGGAGCTTTCTAAAAGACTGCATGCGGCAGTTTTAAAAACGAAACAGGATCGGTTTCGCGGGAATCCGATTAAAGAGAATCATATAAAGCGTGCTTTGTATGAAATCCTGCATAACGAGGAGCAAGTAGAACAAGTTTACAAAATCATTGTAGAGCAAGAGGAATATTGAACTGTTGGCAGTGGGCACTGCACAGAAGATATCGGTATGAAAAATGCTTTTTTATCAAAAGATTTGGCGTATTCGTTTATGAACGCTGCCGCCATGCATTGTTTGGAGCGTTGCTGTGAATATACTCTCTGATCAACGCGTTTTTTATTTGTCCTTTTGATAGAAGGCTAAACTTTGATGCAAACTACGATTCGCTATGAAAAAACGGACTGCATATGCAGTCCGTTTTCTCGTATGAAGTAAAATTACTTAATTTCAACTTCTGCGCCAGCCTCGGTGAGCTTAGCCTTAATCTGCTCAGCGTCTTCCTTGCTTGCACCTTCTTTAACAGTCTTAGGAGCGCCCTCAACCATTTCTTTTGCTTCTTTCAGGCCGAGACCAGTGATCTCACGAATCACTTTGATAACGTCCAGCTTCTTAGCGCCGAAGCCCTTCAGAATAACGTCGAACTCGGATTTTTCTTCAGCAGCAGCTGCAGGAGCAGCGCCGCCAACAGCAGCTACAGCAACAGGCGCTGCAGATACACCAAATTCCTCTTCGATTGCCTTTACCAGATCGGACAGCTCCAAAATTGTGAGCGCTTTGATTTCTTCAAGAATAGCAGTTGTCTTTTCGGATGCCATTATTGTATACCTCCAAAATATTTTTTAAATTTAATTGCCGCATTGCGGCGTACATTATAGGGATCCAACCGGATCTAAATTATTCAGCAGGGGCTTCTTCAGCAGCCTCTGCAGCCGGCGCCTCCTCGGCAGCGGCAGCGGGAACTTCTTCTCCACTCTTGTCGATTACTGCCTGCAGGGCAACAGCCAAGCCGGACAGAGGTCCTTGCAGAGAACCGAGCATTCTGGCAATCAGAACTTCTCTCGGAGGAATATCCGCAAGTTCTTTTACAGTAGCAAGGTCTACCACCGTACCATCCAAAAATCCGCCGCGAAGCTCAAAGCTTTCCACTTTTTCTTCGTATTCTTTCAGGATTTTTGCCGGGGCGACCGGATCGTCATAGCTGATTGCAATGGCGTTCATGCCTTCCAAAAGACCCTTGATCTCGCCAAGTCCTGCAATATCAGCAGCACGGCCAATCAGAGAGTTTTTGATTACGGCGTATTCCACACCTGCACTGCGCAGCTTCGCACGCAGCTTCGTATCATCTTCTACGGTAATACCCTGGTACTTTACAAGTACACCGGCAGCAGCGCGTCCCATCTTTTCAGAAAGCTCTGCTACGGCAGCCTTTTTCTGTTCAAGAATTTTCTCACTGGGCATTTTCCATACCTCCTTCTAAAATTTGCCGCAGGCACAGACGCATCTCTTTTTGCAAAAAGAAAACGTCTTTTCCGGCATGCCGAAAAAGACGAAAATACCCTTGTATTGCGTCTCCTCGGCAGGAAAGCTTACGCTTTTACCGAAACCTGCTGTCTTTGGTGAACGGATATAATATAGCATATTTTTTCCTGACTGTCAAGAGATTTTTTAATTTTTTGTAGATATATCCCTCTTGCCGCAGGGACGCCACTCGTGGTACAATATTATTAGCTGTATATATTCACGGAGGTGACGTATGAACAACTGCAAAATCGTGCTGCCGGAGTATGTAGCAAAATTGCTGGAGCATTTAGATTCCAAAGGATGTACTGGTTATCTAGTAGGCGGATGCGTCCGAGACGCGCTGATGGGGCTGCCGCCCCAGGATTATGATATTGCGGCGGCAGCTTCTCCCGAAAAACTGAAGCGTGCCTTTGATGGATATCGAATAGTAGACACAGGCGCACGCTTCGGCACCTTAACGGTGCTTGTCCAGGAACATTCCGTAGAGATTACATCTTTTCGGCGAGATGGAACATATACAGACGGCCGTCACCCAGACAAGGTAGAATTTACGAACAGCCTTACAGAAGACCTGGCCCGCCGGGATTTTACCGTCAACGCAATGGCCTATCGGCCGGACACCGGCCTGATTGATCCTTTTCACGGGAAGGAAGCGTTGCGGCACGGCATTCTGGCCTGCGTAGGCGACCCATATACCCGTTTCTCCGAAGACGCTCTACGCATTCTGCGCGCTATGCGATTTTGCTCCGTGTTAGGCTTTACCGCCGATTCAAGACTGGTAGCAGCAGCCGATAAATGTAGTCCACTGCTGCACGAAATATCCGTACAGCGGATCTATTCAGAATTGGTAAAATTTTTGTGCGGGAAACACGTCGCAAGGGTCATGCGGCAGTTTGTCAAGCCCCTGTGTACTGTGATTCCGCCCCTTGAAAAGGCGGTGGGCTTCGACCAAAAAAATCCCCACCACATTTATACAGTATATGATCACATTGCAGCGACTGTGGAAGCCTGCCCGCCCCGGCAGCTGCTGCGTCTTACCATGTTGCTGCATGATATTGCAAAACCGTATGTAATGACGGAGGACGCCAATGGTGTGCGCCATTTTCGAGGCCATCAGGAACGCGGCGCGCAAATGGCCAGGCAGGTGCTAACCGACCTTGGATGCGACAAACGGACCATCGAAAAAGTATGCCGCCTGATCCGCTGGCACGATCTGCGGCCCGCTGCCGACCGCATATCCATTCATCGATATCTGCTTCAGGTAGGATATAAAGACGCGCTGCTGCTGACCCAAATCCGCCGGGCAGATTTGTCCGCTCAAGCGCCCGCCTACCACGACCAGTTTTCTCAAATTGACGCGACGGAAAAAATGATCCGCCTGCTACAAGAGGAGGGGGCTCCTGCAGACGTGAGCGGCCTTGCGGTAAACGGAGTAGATTTAATTGGTATAGGAATTCGGCCTGGGCCACAAATTGGATGCCTTCTCGCTTCCCTTTTGGACGCAGTGGCAAATGGAGAAGTAAAAAATGAGAAACACGCACTGCTGCAAAAAGCGGTGACGCTGCAGACGTGATCATAATAGACAAGGAAAAGCGAGGGGCGGCAGTAAATTTTATGGGATTTACAGTTGCCCCACCGCGTTTTTTGTTGTATACTAAATAAGTTGAAGTAAAAAAGTCGTATGATCGAAAGGAACGTTGCATGATTCGAGAAGATCTGAGAAATGTCGCCATCATCGCCCATGTTGACCACGGAAAAACGACGCTGGTGGATCAAATGCTCAAGCAGTGTGGTGAATACCACGAAAATCAGGTGGTACAGGAACGGGTTATGGACTCGGGAGACCTGGAACGGGAACGGGGCATTACCATCCTCGCAAAAAACACCTCTGTTTTATATAAAGGGATAAAAATCAACATTGTAGACACCCCCGGACACGCAGATTTCGGTGGCGAAGTGGAACGGATTCTGAAAATGGTCAACGGCGTAATCCTTTTAGTGGATGCGGCGGAAGGACCTATGCCGCAAACTCGTTTTGTGTTGGGCCGGGCTATGGAACTGGGACACCGAGTCATCGTTGTGGTAAACAAAATTGACCGTCCCGATTCTCGAGTAGATGAAGTAATTGACGAGGTGCTGGAGCTGCTGATGGATCTGGACGCTACCGACGAACAGTTAGATTCTCCTATGCTGTTCTGCTCCGGACGTGCAGGCACCGCTTCCATTGATCCTCACGGTGTGGGAGAAGATTTGACGCCTCTCCTGGACACGATTCTGGAATATATTCCTGCGCCGGAAGGCGATCCGGACGCACCTTTGCAGATGCTGGTCTCTTCTATCGACTATAACGAATATGTCGGACGTATCGGTATCGGCCGGATTGAACGCGGAGCTGTTCGAGTCGGCAGTGAAGCGGTGATTGTAAACTACCATACACCGGACGCCCCGCCGAAAAAAATGAAAATTGTATCCCTATATCAGTATGACGGTCTTGGCAAGGCTACGGTGGAAAGCGCCTCCATGGGAGATATTGTATGCTTCTCCGGCGCGGAGGATATTACCATCGGCGATACCATTACTGCGCCTACGAATCCGGAAGCCCTGGAGTTTGTAAAGGTAAGCCAGCCTACTATGGAAATGACCTTCTCCGTAAACGACAGCCCCTTTGCCGGCAGAGAAGGCAAGTTTGTTACATCTCGTCAAATTCGGGACAGACTGTATAAAGAAACCCTGCGGGACGTGTCTCTCCGGGTATCCGACGGAGATACTACCGACAGCTTCAAGGTGGCCGGGCGAGGCGAGATGCATCTGTCTATTCTGATTGAAACCATGCGCCGGGAAGGATTTGAGCTTTGCTGTTCCACGCCGCATGTACTTATGCAGGAAATTGACGGCAAGCTTTGCGAACCTATGGAACAGGTAACAGTAGAGGTACCGGAAGCTTACGTGGGAACTGTCATTGAAAAGCTTGGCTCCCGTAAAGGAGAACTGTTGGAAATGAACCTGCGGGGTAGCCGCATGAAAATCGAGTATTCCATCCCTGCCAGAGGGCTTTTTGGATACCGCAGCGAGTTTTTAACCGACACCCGGGGCGAGGGCATCATCAGTTCTGTTTTTGCAGGATATCAGCCCCATAAAGGAGATATCACCGTGCGGTATACTGGATCGCTTATTGCAAGCGAGCAGGGTGAGTCTACCTCCTACGGCTTGTATAACGCACAGGACAGAGGCGTAATGTTTATCGGCGTGCAGACGCCGGTATATGAAGGCATGATTGTTGGGGAATGTCCCAAGCAGATGGATATTGCGCTGAATGTGTGCAAGAAAAAGCATCTCACATCCATCCGCTGCGTCTGGTGCCCCATAAGCAGTTTAGTTTGGAACAGGCAATTGAGTTTATCGGCGACGATGAACTTATCGAGGTTACTCCGAAATCTATCCGTCTGCGCAAACGGACTTTGAATACAGAACTGCGCCTGAAAGAAGAGTCCCGGGCGCGAAAAGGCGTATAAAATTGCATGTAAAAAGAGTGGGATATTCCCACTCTTTTTGTATTTAGGTTTATCGCCATAAAAAGGCTGATGACAGAAAAAGAAATATACGACTCCCCCCGTCAGACCCTAGTCAATTTTGTTTCGAGCGGCTCATTTTCAACGACCGCATAAACACCATAGTTAAAGCTGCCGCTACAATCATGGCGATAAAATCCGCAATAGGTGCGGCGAATAAAATACCCTCGATACCAAAGAATTTAGGCAAAATCAGAATCAATGGAACAAAGCAAATAATATCTCGTATCATCGAAGAAATAACCGCCTGTGCCGGTTTTCCAACTGCCTGAAAGAAAATAGAAGTCATTTTTATAATACATGTAAAAGTGACAAGCGCAAGAAATATGCGGAAAGTTTTTTCAGCGAAAATCCAATAATCTTCTGGATTCGGGATGTTCGTAGGCGTTCCAAAAATACCAACGACCGACCGCGGAGCTAACTCAAACAGCAATGTTGAAGCAGCGCCAATTATAATCGTACATAAAAGAATAGATTTATAGAGTTTCTTTACTCTGCCATATTTTTTCGCACCCATATTGTAGCCGATAATCGGCTGACAGCCGAGGACAATTCCAACAACCAAGTTGATTACAACGGTAAAAACCTTGCTTTCAATACCAATAATCGCAATCGGTATATCCACGCCGTAACGCGACATTGCGCCGTACTTTGCAAGCATAATGTTGCAGACCAACGAAATAATCACAATCGTCATTTGCGTTATGAATGAAGAGGTACCGAGCTTCAGAGCCTCGGCAAACGCTTTGAAATCGAGTATAAAGCTTTTCTTTGTAAGCTTGAAAGTCTTGGTGCGGAAAAAGTAAAGAAAACTAATCACAAAGGAGACAACCTGTCCAATTACCGTAGCAAGAGCCGCGCCTTTCATACCCCAATGCAAACCAAAAATAAATACGGGGTCTAAAACAATGTTAATGATTGCGCCAACCAGCATAGAAGCCATCGACCAAGAGGGGCTTCCGTCCGCACGGACAACTGCGTTCATCATATTAGAAAGCATATACACAGGAAAAAATGCTAAAATGATGTTGAAATACTCGACTGCCATTCCAATGCTATTTTCCGAAGCGCCAAAAAGCGTTAAAAGTTGTGTTTTTAACGGAAAAAATACCGCCATTAGCACAATGCTTGTAAACAGCGTAATGATCATTCCTGTTCCGATTGCCTTGTGTGCAGATTGTGTATCCTTTTTCCCTTGACAAATATTCAGGTAGGCGGCACAACCGTCACCGAAGCACCAAGCAAAGGCTTGGGCAATAATAAAGATTGGAAAGACGACACCTGTCGCCGCGTTTCCAAGTGCACTTAATTCACTGTTTCCAATAAAAATTTGATCAACAATATTATAGAGCGCGCTTACTAAAAGCGAGAGTACGCAGGGAATGGAAAATTTCAACATAAGCTTTCCGATTTTTTCCGTCCCCAAAAACTGACTGGTTTCTGCCTGAGTCATAAAATCCTCCTTGGTATCATTAATTTTTTGGAGTCTTTATCAGAGAGAAAGCTGCCTGAAAACTGCGAAGAACATAAAAAAATAAAGACGTAGAATCGTCGCGATTCTACGCCCTTATAGCTGTTCGACTTCTATAGTTTACACGAAAACCTCGGTTTTGTCAAGAAGTCAATCATCAAATCATGATATTCATCGCACCAACCCACGCTCCAGTTCGTTTTTCTGGTATTTACCAAGATTTATTATTACATATAGTAGAGGACACAAACATGCAATTTCAGGATTATTTTACAATTATTATATTTTTTCTTCTGGCATTTTTTCTTGGTGCTATCTATCCAAAATGTAAAGGATGGTTTGGAGAAAAGACGGTGGATATCATATTATCTACCTTGCCGCAAGAACAGTATCAAATCCTAAACAACGTAATGCTGTGTAAGAAAGATGGAAAGACTACACAAATTGATCACATAGTAATCTCCCTATATGGAATTTTTGTTATAGAAACAAAAAATTATAGAGGCTACATCACCGGCAGTGTGCAGGGAGAAAAGTGGACTCAAAACAAAAAATATACCTTTTACAATCCGTTAAAGCAAAATTATGGCCACATGAAGACGCTGGCCGAACTGCTGGAACTTACAGAAGATATGTTCATTCCCATCGTTGTTTTCTCCACAGGAGCAAATGTAAAGGTACAGTCGAAAAAAATCGTATATACAACCCAACTGCGCAAAGCAATTCGTTCATATAAGAGCACGAAGCTGAGCACCGATCAAATGTATACAATTACCAATAAAATCAAGAATTCTAATATACATTCTAAAAATGCCAGAAAAGATCACATTAAGGCAATTCATCAGGATGTGATCGAACGGGAACATTCGATAGCGAAAAATATTTGTCCCCGTTGCGGCAGCAAACTTGTGGAGCGGCGTGGAAAGTATGGTCTATTTATGGGATGCAGCAGTTATCCCAGGTGCCGATTTACAATAAATCTGTAAGCACATCCCCCAAAAACTTTCGAAAGGCTGTAGGCAGCGATATCTCTTTTAGCAAAGCCTGCTCTGTCACCCAATAAAAATCACCAGCTGTATGCGCGCATAAAATCAAATAACAATCCATGTGCCATTCAATATGGGTAAATATATGCTTTTTTGACGCTCTCCGGTCTATTTCCCCACAGCATATACCCTGCTCTTTTGCCCAGGCCGCTGCGCCGGCAGAATCCAAATGCCCTTCCACATTCGGAAACTCCCACAATCCCCCTAGCAGTCCATTTTCGCTGCGGCGCCGCAAAGCAATCCTGTCTCCGCAGCGCAGAAGAAATACTGTTTTGTCCTCCTTCCGTCGGGGCTTCTTAGGTGGTATTACGGGAAAGGCCGCCTGGGTTCCCGCCGCAAAGGCGCCGCACAAATGCCGCAGGGGACACAGCCCACATTTTGGACATGCCCCTGGAACGCACACGACTGCCCCAAGTTCCATCAGCGCCTGGGTAAAATCCCCGCACCGCCCCTGGGGATAAACGGCCGCAAGCAAGCTTGCCACCTGCTTTTTTTCAGCGGCGCCGGATAGATCCGCATCCCATTCCAACAGGCGGGAGATTACCCGCAGTACATTCCCATCCACTGCCGGT
>CAJUIQ010000019.1:0-21284 GCA_910586545.1 uncultured Eubacteriales bacterium | reverse complement strand
GACGCCACCGCTCCCGCCGTGTATGGGCCCACACCGGGAAGCGCCAAAATTGCCTCATAACGGTCTGGAAATATCCCTCTATGTTCCTGACAAATTACCTGGGCCGCCTTTTGCAGATTTCTGGCTCTGGAATAATATCCCAGACCCTCCCAAAGCTTCAGCAGCAGTTGTTCCGGCGCTGACGCAAGCGCCTCAATGGTAGGCAGTTGTTCCATAAAACGGAGAAAATATGGAATTACGGTGGCTACTCGTGTCTGCTGAAGCATAATTTCAGAAACCCAAACACGATACGGATCGTGATTCTCCCGCCAGGGAAGGCTGCGGGCATTTTTATCATACCACTGCAGCAGCGGTTCCACAATGTCAAAAAGCTGCATAGAGCTGCTTTTCCCCATGGTCCTGAACCCGATAAATTACACTATCAAGCACGGCAAATTTTCGTATTTTCATATGCATACGCGCCTCCTTATCTCGTTCATTCAGTATAGCATATCCTTTCTTCTTATTGCAAGGCGCATCCTAATGAAAATCTGATATGCAAAAAAACTCTTGTAAAAGAATACGGAACGTGATACGATACAAATATATGATAATTTGCGGTAAAGGGAGGCGGCATATGCTGAATTTTTGGATAGAAAATTGGGGAACGATTTTAGTGGGCGCTGCGGTTGCGGCCGCCGTGGTGGGAGTTATCCTAAAAATGTACAAAGATAAAAAGCGGGGCAAAACCGGCTGCGGCTGTGGATGCAGTCACTGTCCATCAGCATGTGATTGCTCTGAAAAAACAGATAAACATACATAATTTTGCCTCAGTGAATACAGAAAAGCCCCTGGGCAGATGCAGGAAACATCTGCCCAGGGGCTTTTTCGGACGGTGCTTAAATCTCCTCCAGCACGAACTCTGCTTCCACATTGGTTTTGCCGTTGCCGCGGACCGTACGAAAATAATATGTACCTTCTCCAGCTGCTCCCATATATACCTTGAGTGCTTCTCCTAGGGGCGCTTCCGAAATATAGTTAATTTCCATTTTAATTACCCGCATGCCTTCCATAGAAGGCAAATATCCGCACAAGATATTCGGATACCTGGTATTGTTGATATGGTGATTCATATCAACATCCTGATACTCCACACACCGCTCTCCAACCAGGGACATATTGACCTCCTGAGGAATACGAAACCGAGCAGGCAAGTCCAGCTCCAACATCGCATCGGTGCTGTAATTGTTTTCAAAATCAGAAACACGGCACAGCCGCTTATTTTTTGTGTCCAGCAGCGCCCATACAGAGGTAGCCTCCGCTACAATTTCACCGTCCTTTTTGATGCAGTAACACCGGTTAAAAGACGCTCCAAAGGACTCACAGGCCCAGCTTTGGGACTGAATTTTGTCATGATTGTAAAGCGGGTGATAGATGCTCATCCGCAACCGGCTGAGTACAAAGGCCTTTCCCTGCTGAAACAATTCGTCATAGGAGGGCTTCTCTCCCTCCATCTGACAATTGGCAGTATCCTGCATATACCGCATGAGTCCAGACACACTGACAATATTGTTCATATCCGGATCATGGCTGTTTATAATGTAATTCTCTGTCCAGCGCATATTCTCACCATTCCATAATTTTCTGTTTGTATTTTATACTACCCAGCAACGGAAATCAAGGAAATAATGTAAATAAAATTCCTTTTTCTAACAAAAAAGATTGGACATATTCTTGAATTGCTGTGCAATCTGTGCTATGATGAGCATAGTAAATTTCGATTTTGAAAGGAATAAAAATATGGCACAGAATAGACTGATCGGCGACTACCCTGTAATCGGCATTCGTCCGACAATTGACGGACGGCGGGGCGCCTTAAAGGTTCGTGAGTCTCTGGAAGATCAGACGATGAATATGGCGAAAAGTGCGGCAAAGCTCTTTCAGGAAAATCTCCGGTATTCTAATGGTGAACCGGTAAAGATAGTCATTGCGGATACTACCATCGGACGGGTGGGCGAAGCGGCTGCATGCGCGGAAAAATTTCGAAAAGCCGGCGTGGATATCACACTAACCGTAACACCGTGTTGGTGCTACGGCGCAGAAACCATGGATATGGATCGTAACACCATCAAAGCAGTATGGGGCTTCAACGGCACAGAGCGTCCCGGCGCGGTATATCTTGCGTCTGTTTTGGCAACCCACGCACAAAAAGGGCTGCCGGCATTTGGCATTTACGGACATGACGTGCAGGCTGCAGATGCTACTGAAATTCCCGCAGACGTAAAAGAAAAGCTCCTGCGATTTGGCCGAGCGGCTATCGCCGTTGCCACCATGCGCGGTAAATCCTATTTGCAGATCGGTTCTATCTGTATGGGTATTGGCGGCTCCATCATCGATTCTTCCTTTATTGAAGAATATCTGGGTATGCGGGTAGAATCCGTGGACGAGGTGGAAATCATCCGCCGTATGTCTGAGGGTATCTATGACGAGGCAGAATATCAAAAAGCGCTGGCATGGACAAAGGAAAAGTGCAAAGAAGGCTTTGATAAGAACCCCGAAAACTTGCAGAAAACCAGAGAACAAAAAGACGCCGACTGGGAATTTGTTGTCAAAATGATGGTGATTATCAAGGATCTCATGTGCGGCAACGATAAACTTCCGGCAGGCTGCGAAGAAGAAATGGTAGGCCATAACGCCATCGCGGCCGGATTCCAGGGTCAGCGGCAGTGGACAGATTTTTATCCCAACGCCGACTTTGCAGAAGCGCTGCTTAACACTTCCTTTGACTGGAACGGCGCAAGAGAGCCCTATGTTCTCGCAACGGAAAATGACGTGCTCAACGGACTGGGCATGTTGTTTATGAAGCTGCTCACGGGCCGGGCCCAAATTTTTGCGGATGTTCGTACATACTGGAGTCCCGCCGCTGTGTTTGAAGCTACCGGATATCAAATTGAAGGCCGGGCCGCCGAATCCTGTGGATTTATTCATCTGATTAACTCCGGCGCCGCCTGCCTGGACGCCTGCGGCAAGGCGACAGACGCGGCTGGCAATCCTGTGATGAAGCCGTGGTATGAAGTGACCGCGGAGGATCAAGATGCCATTCTCGCAGCAACAACCTGGAATGCGGCAGATGTGGGATACTTCCGTGGAGGCGGATATTCCAGCCGCTTCTGCACCGAGGCGGAAATGCCGGTAACTATGATTCGCTTGAATCTGGTTCATGGGCTCGGTCCTGTGCTGCAGATTGCAGAGGGATGGACCGTGCGGCTCCCGGAACAGGTGA
Organism: uncultured Eubacteriales bacterium; assembly: GCA_910586545.1. GTDB lineage: Bacteria > Bacillota > Clostridia > Oscillospirales > CAG-272 > Avispirillum. Next base: position 18,022 of record CAJUIQ010000019.1, on the reverse strand, counting down.
ACGATATTCTGTGGAAACGGACGGACTATACCTGGCCGTGTACCTGGTTCGCTCCGCGGACTACCGGCAAGGGCGCATTTGCTACAGCATATGATGTAATGAACAACTGGGGAGCCAATCACGGCGCAATCAGTTACGGCCATATCGGCGCAGACCTGATTACTATGTGCTCTATGCTGCGTATTCCCGTTTCCATGCACAATGTACCGGAAGAAGATATTTTCCGCCCGGCAGCTTTTAACGCGTTTGGCATGGACAAAGAAGGCCAGGACTACCGTGCATGTGCCGCATACGGCCCAATGTACAAGAAATAAGCTTTATTATGAAAAAAGAGGGGCTGTGCCCCTCTTTTTTCGTTCCTTTTAAACGCCAGAGTAGAAGACTTTCTATGTCTTATATGACAAAATCTGCCGCTCCTTCTTCCAGAAGAATTACTCCACTTTCAGGGGGCACTGCTCTTGTGAAATTCTTTCCGGTAAGCAAATCCCGCCCCTGAACAGACAATAGGCGAGTGGTATCCGACAGGTTGACAGCTACATATATTCTCGCTCCGTTCAGGAAACGAGTGTAACAAATAAAATTTCGACTGCCTTCCAAAACCTGAAAGTCTCCCGTGGCAAAAATAGGGTGCCTCCGGATGCTTCCCAGCAGCCGATAATGCGCCTGTAGCGCCTCTTCTTCGCTCCCCCAAGGGAAGGGTTTCCGACAGAAAGGATCATGCCCCCCTTCAATTCCGGCCTCGTCCCCATAAAACACCGAAGGCACACCATATACGGTAAACTGGATGATCGAGGCAAGACGCAAAAGCCGAATCCCGCGCTGCCGCGCACTGTTATCCATCTTATAGGTCGCCAGCAGGGTATTATCCTGAGAAAGACTGGCGCTATCTCCCAACACAGAAAGAATACGCTCTGTATCATGTGTACCTAAAATATTCATAAGACAATCGCATACACATTTAGGATAACTGCTGTAAATCTCCGTCAAAGTCCCTGCCAGCGCGGCCCCGTTTCCTTCCAGCATAAACGCAAGAATCCCCTGCCGCAAGGGATAGTTCATCACCGAATCCAGCTGCGCGCCGCAAAAATACCGTCTACGCTTTCCATATGCGATTTTGTCCGCTGCGTTCTCCCAGACCTCTCCGATAATGATAGCATCCGCATTTGCTTCCTTTACAGACCGGCGAAAAGCATCTAAAAAAGTGTCCGATAACTCATCCGCCACATCTAGCCGCCACCCGCCGATGCCGGCAGACACGTACTGAGCGCCGACACCCTCCTCACCGGTGAAAAAATTCTGACATGCCGATGTGTTATGATTGAGCTTCGGCAAAATTTTGATTCCCCACCAGCAGTCATACTCTGTGTCTGTCTCTCCAAAATAATACCAGCCGCGATAAGGCGAGGAAGGATTTCCAAAGGCACCAACCCCTTCATAGTTCCCGTACCGGTCAAAGTACAGACTATCGTCGCCGGTATGGTTAAAAACTCCATCCAAAATAATACGCATTCCATACTTTTTAGCCTGCCGAATCAAAGCATCCAACGCCTCTCTGCCGCCAAACTGGTCGTCCACGGTACGATAGTCTCCCGTATCATATTTGTGATTGGAATATGCCTTAAAAATAGGACTAAGATACAGCACGGTTACACCCAGGCTGCGCAGATAGGGAAGCTTTTCTATAATCCCCCACAGATCTCCGCCGAAAAATTCGTTGTTCTGCACATGGGCTCCCGGATACGCGCCGTATTGGGTAATGGGTCCGTTCCAATTTGACGCGTACAAGGCATCTTTTCTCTGCTGAACAACTTTGCCGCTTTTATAAAAACGATCTACAAAAATATGATACATCACGCCCCCATAAAACCAGGACGGAGTGGTAAAATCCGCGTTGTGTACCAATAGTCGGTATAAATTTTCTGCATTTGCAGAAATATAGAAATGCACATTGTCAAATGGATTCATATAGAGGACATCCGTTCCTCGCAACAGCACCAGGCGGTAATAAAACAGACAATTGTCTATTTCTCCACACAACGTCTGCATAGACAGCGACAAAATAAAGCTGCCGTCCTCCCGCCAAACAAAAGGAATATCAAAAGATTCTTCCCCATCCCTTGCAATACGCATGACGACGCCCTGCACACCGTATGCCCGGTGCGGGGAAATCTCCCACGTAATACACGACTCTATAGAAAAAGCGCCTTGTAAGGAAACATCGGTTCCCTTTTCATTATACTTTTGTATCGTTATATTTTTATCTGTCGTCAGTTGGTCGGATAATCGTATCAGCATACTTATCGCTCAATTTTCTGCAGATGCCAAATTCTATCTGCATATTCTTCTATGCTACGAACGGATGCAAACTGACCTGCGCCAGCAATATTCATAAGAGACATTCGATTCCAGTTTTCTCTATCCCGATACGCCATACGCGCTTCCTGCATCACTTTATGATAGGATTCAAAATCTGCCATACACATATAAGGATCCGACGCCAATAGATACTCTGCAATATGAGAAAAAGATTCCCCGTTAAATCCTGTATTTAAGCAGCCGATAATGCGCTGCAGCCGCTCACTTCCGGCAAAATAATCCGTGCTGTGATATCCATTTGTCCACAGGGTGTGCACCTCGTCCGCATCCAGACCAAACATAAACATGTTTTCGTGACCCGCCTGCTCCAGCATCTCAATGTTGGCTCCGTCGGCGGTGCCGACAGTAATAGCACCGTTAATCATTAGCTTCATACATCCGGTGCCGCTAGCTTCCTTGCCAGCCAGAGATATCTGCTGGGATACTTCCGCTGCAGGTATCAGCGCCTCCGCAATAGATACATTATAATTCTCTAAAAATAGGACTTGCAGCTTTTCGCTGATTTTTGCATCCCAGGAGATTTCCTCTCCCAAACACCAAATCAGCCGGATGATTTCTTTAGCCATCCGATACCCTGGCGCGGCTTTTGCTCCAAAAATAAAAGTTTGCGGCAGGATATCCGCATCGCGGTTATCCCGCAGATCTAAATAAATTCCAATAATATTCATAGCATTGAGCAATTGACGCTTATATTCGTGAAGACGTTTTATTTGCACATCAAAAATGGATTCCGGATTTATAAGCACACCGGTTTTATCGAATACCTTTTTGGAAAAGCGTCTTTTGTTTTCCGCCTTTATCTCGCCCAGTCGGCGCAGTACTTCCCCATCCCCTTCAAAATCGCGCAGACAGGTAAGCTGGTCAGGATGTTTTCGAAAATCCTCGCCAATACATTCCGCAATCAATTTATCCAGCGCAGGGTTGGCATAACACAGCCATCGATGGTGGGCAATCCCATTGGTAACATTGTCGAACTTATCCGGCCAGACTTTGTAAAAATTTTTGAAAATGGTATTTTTAATGATATTCGAGTGAATTTTAGATACACCGTTTACCTTTGCAGACGCGATAACCGCAAGATTTGCCATGCGCACTGTCCCATCCGACAGGATTGCCATTTCCGAAATCCGGTTCCATTCCCCCGGAAAATGGTTCCACATTTCCTGGGAGAAACGTTCATTCAGCTCCCGGAGAATTTGATGGATTCTAGGCAGGCGCAAACGGAACAAATCCTCGTTCCAGGTTTCCAAAGCCTCCGGAAGGACGGTGTGATTTGTATAGGTAACTGTACGCTGTACCATATCCCACGCCGCTTCCCAGCTGTAGCCGTGGTCGTCCATAAAAATTCGCATCAGTTCCGGAATACACAGGGCCGGATGGGTATCGTTAATATGGATAGCTACCTTTTCGCTAAAATGATCCAGGCTGCCGTACACGGCAATATGATCCCGGATAATATTCTGACAGGAGGCAGACACCAAAAAATACTGCTGGGTCAGACGAAGCAGTTTTCCTTCATAATGATTGTCAGAAGGGTACAGCACCTTGCAGATAATTTCCGCATTGATGCTTGGCTCCAGTGCGCGAGAATATTCTCCTCTGGAGAACAGGCCCATATTAAAGTGGGACAGGTCTCTGGCCTTCCAAAGGCGCAGTTGGCTAACGCCTTCGCTGTCCGCCCCGCTGATCATCATGTCATAGGGGACAGCTTCAATTTCTTCACAGTTGTCATAAACGATTTCCAACCGCCCGTTTTCCCATATCTCCCGGATTTTCCCGCCAAACCGAACCCGAAAAACTCTGTCTGTGCGGGGCACAAGCCACACGTCTCCGCCCGGCAGCCAGTTATCCGGAAGTTCTACTTGAATACCGTCCACGATTTTTTGCTGAAACAAACCATATTCGTAACATATGGAAAACCCGGTAGCGGGATAAGCCAGTTCCGACAAAGAATCCATAAAGCAGGCGGCAAGCCTTCCCAGCCCGCCGTTTCCAAGACCCGCGTCCGGTTCAAATTCGTACAGCGCCTCCAAATCAAATCCGATAGAGGACAGCGCTTCTTTGTATGCCTGCGTAAGCCCCAAATTTGCCAGATTGGTTTTAAGCGATCTGCCCACCAAAAATTCCATAGACAGATAATATACCTTTTTGGCCTGCATACTGTTGGTCTTCTCTTTAAACGCCTGCCGCTTTTCCGTAAGAATTTGCAGCACGGAAAGAGCGGCTGCCTTGTAAACTTGCTCTGGCGCGGCTTCTCTTGGGGAACAGCCGAAATAACGGGACAGCTTTCTGATAATATCGTTTTTGACTTCCAGCATTTTTTCAGTATCGTTCATGGAAAAATCATCCTTTCTGTGGCGAGCATAATCTTTGATACAGCGCGGCATATATGCCGGCAGAAGCATTCCAGGAAAAATCCTGCTCCATGGATTGTATTGCCATTTGTCGGTACAGCGTCGTATTTCTATATATGTCCAGCGCTTCAGCGATTTTTTCATATAGTGCGTCTGCATGATCATTCTGGAAAACAAGGCCGCAGCCTTGTATCCTGCCATTTTCAGTCTGAAAATTTTTAATAGAGTCAGCCAGCCCGCCAGTCTCGCGGACAATGGGAATCGCTCCATAGCGGCAGGCAATCATCTGAGACAAGCCGCATGGCTCGCTGATAGAAGGCATTATAAAAAAATCTGACGCTGCATAGATTTTTTTGGATAGGTCTCTGTCATATAGTATGAGCGCGCGCATCTTTTCGGGAAAGGATTTTTCCAACTCCCGAAAACACGCTTCATACTGGGCTTCTCCGGTGCCCAATATAATCAGTTGCGCATCCTGCTCTGCAAGCAGACGCCGTGCTGCCGCACATAGTAAGTCGCATCCTTTGTGCCCCACCAGACGCGATATCACTGAGAAGAGAGGAACATTCTCACTTGTGGGCAATCCCAAGCTGTTCTGCAGCGCCAGCTTATTTTCTCTTTTGCGATATATAGTTTCCTTTGTATAGGACAGTGACACAGCAGAATCTGCAGGATCGTAATAGACGTAATCGATTCCGTTCAAAATGCCGGAAAGCTTTGCGGTGTGTTCCCGCAGAATCTGGTCCAAGCCGTGTCCAAAAGCAGGTGTAAGAATTTCCGCGGCATAGGTAGGACTCACCGTGGTAATCTGATCGGCCAGAATCATTGCCCCCTGCATAAGATTGATTTCCTCTTTCCATCCCAGTAAGTCTGTATGAATCGGAGAGAGGGCAAAGACATCCTCCAGCATAGGAAGGGAGAACCTCCCCTGATATTCTATATTATGAATTGTAAAAATCGTTTTTATCCCATCATACTCTGCGCGCCGACCGTATAGCAGGAACCTGTACAAGACGGCCAGCGCCCCCTGCCAGTCGTGGGCATGCAGAATATCCGGCCAAAAGTCCACGTGCTCCAGCATGTCCAGCACCGCCATAGAAAAAAAGGCAAAGCGCTCCCCATCGTCCGGATATCCATAGATGTCCTGCCTATCAAAATAATATCCGTTATCGATAAAATAATAAAGAATCCCTTCTCGGCGCAGACTCCAGACACTGCAAGACTGGTTGCGCCAGGAAAGGCGGACGGTAAAAGCGGCTTCTTTAGAAAGCACTTCTCGAAAGGAGGTATCAACGGCTCTATACAGAGGGAGCGCTACACGAATGTCCGCCGCCTTACCGTATATGCCCTTCAGTGCGGCAGGCAGGCTGCCGATTACGTCCCCCAGTCCGCCTGTCGCTGCAAAGGGCATACATTCCGCCGCTACGTATAATATTTTTTTCATAGTTCCCCTTATCAAACCATTTTTCCCTTGCCGATATAAAACGGGAGAGATTCATGTCCGGACAACGTCCGTGCATCCCGAATCATTACGTTTTTATCTGCAATCACGCAATTCAGCGTGACATTTTCGCCGGTACCGCTGTCCTGCAGCAAAACAGAATTTTTGACTACAGTACCCCGCCGCACCTGTACGCCGCGAAAGAGAATGGAATTTACCACCGTGCCCTCAATCCGACAGCCGTCGGCAATCAAGGCATTTGCGACCACTGCGCCATCTCCATATCTGGTAGGGGGAGAATTGCGTACTTTTGTATATATTGGACGGTCTTTTACATTGAAAAGGGCGTCGCGTGTCTGAGCGCGCAGCAGTGCAATATTTGCATGAAAATAGTGAGACAAGCTGTCAATTTTTGCATAGTAGCCGTCGTGACGAAAAATTCTAATGCGGGCGCTACCCATGGCGTAGGACAGAGCCTGTTGATAAAAAGCTGTATACCCATGCGCCAAGGCGTCCAGCAGAAGGGTCATCAAAAAGCTTTTGGAAAATACCATAATGTTGGTACTTACGTCATATTCTCCTCGCAGCAGTCTGGTGTGCTCTACAACTTCCGTCACATTACCGTCTTCATCTGCGTATACGATGGCGTTGCCACCGCCGCTTTCAGAGCGGCTTAAATGCATTTCTTTTGTTACAATTGTGAGGTCCGCTCCGTCCTCCTCATGTTCTTCCAAAACAGCAGACAAATCAATATTGCAGATGGCGTCGCAGTCGGATAGGACAATAGCCCCTTCGCTGCAGTGCTTAATAAATTCCATCACCCCCATCAGCGCCTCCAGACGGGTAGTATATAAATTCCCCGCACGGGGATTTTCATAGGCAGTAACAAAAGGAGGGAGGAGAATAACCCCGCCGCCCCGGCGGGCCAGGTCCCAGTCCTTGCCGGTTCCAATATGATCCATCAGAGAACGATAGTTATTATGCGTTACGATCCCCACCTTGGTGATTCCCGAATTTACCATATTGGACAGAGCAAAATCTACCAGCCGATATCTCCCCCCAAAAGGAAGGGAGGCCATCGTTCGGGTTGCTGTCATTTGCGGAATACTTTGATCGTGTATATTGGAAAAAATCAGTCCTGCCGCTGTCATCGTATAACCGTGCCTTTCTTGTTGTTTGTCATATCGCTTCTTATCGCAGGTCGGGAAGCATTATACCTGCTTCTACCGTTTGTCCTGCGCCAATTGTTATTCCCTCTCCGATTACGGTAAGTCCGCAGCCCGCTCCTCTGTCACCGCCGATACGGGCCCCAGCGCCGATATGCACATTCCCGTCTAAAATAGAATACTGTACATGGGCGTCCTCTTCAACTACTGTCCCAGCCATGACCACCGTATCCCGCACGACTGCGCCAGGCATTACCCGTACGCTGGGGAAAAGAATAGAGTTTTCCACAGTACCGCCTATTTCACAGCCTTCCGTAATAATCGAATTTTTGATTTTGGCGCTGTCTCCGATAAACTGTGGTGGGAGGGGACTATGACGGGTAAAAATACGCCATGAATCGTCATCCAGGGAAAAAACGGGCCGCTGCCCCAGCAGATCCATGTTGGCTTCCCAAAGACTTGCAATGGTGCCTACATCCTTCCAGTATCCGTCAAACTGAAAGGCCATCATCTTTTCACCTGCCGCCAACATGGCGGGGATGATATTTTTCCCGAAATCGTTGTCGGACGCGGGATCCTTTGCATCCGCGATAAGATATTCATACAGCTTTTTCCGATTGAATATATAAATTCCCATAGAAGCCTTTGTGGACTCCGGCTCCCTAGGCTTTTCCGCAAAGTTTGTAATGCGCTGTTCCCAGTCGATGGTCATAATGCCAAACCGGCTGGCTTCCTCTATAGGCACGTCAATTACGGCAATAGTGCACTCCGCTCCTCTGTTTTTATGGAAACGAAGCATTTTGGAATAGTCCATCTTATAAATGTGATCGCCGGAAAGCACCAATACATACTCCGGATCGAACTGATCAATGAAACGCATATTTTGATAAATCGCGTGGGCGGTGCCCTTGTACCAGTCTCGAGAATGCTGACCCTGATAGGGCGGAAGAATCTTCACCCCGCCCCAAGCCCGGTCCAGATCCCACGGCAGACCGTTGCCGATATAATCATTCAGCACCAGGGGCTGATACTGGGTAAGCACCCCCACAGTGTCGATACCGGAATTGGTACAATTGGACAGCGGGAAGTCAATGATCCGGTATTTGCCGCCGAATGGGACGGCGGGCTTTGCCACCTGCTGTGTCAGGGCGTACAGACGGCTTCCCTGGCCGCCTGCCAGAAGCATAGCGACACATTCTTTTTTCTTGAACATAACAGAGCGCCTTTCTTGAAGATTTGGAGATTTGCAAAAGAACATTCATTCCTTCGCAGGATTTTCTGTTTCCGATATTTTTTGCAAAAGAATCGCGCTATATCCCGGCAGAGGAAGGGTAAGATACTGATCAAATGTGCTCCAAGCGCCATCGGTAGTCTGCAAAACGCCATTTTCTACACCACCGCCTCCATAGCACAAGCTGTCAGAGGAAAAAATCTCTTTATACCTGCCCTTGTACGGAACACCTACCGTAAAATGGGGACGCTCCACCGGCGTAAAGTTTAGCAGTACAACCACTTCCCCGCCATTTTGGTCGATACGGCGATAGGAGAGGACGCTCATGTTTCGGTTATCCGCATCGATCCAGCCAAAGCCCTGCCAGCTATCGTCCCGCTCCCAAAAAGCCGGCGTCTCTAAATATAGGTGATTGAGTCGAGCACTATACAGCTGCAGCATAGCGTGGGCTGGATAATCCAGCAGAAACCACTCAATCTGCCCTTTATAATCCCATTCTTTAAATTGTCCGATTTCACTCCCCATAAAGGTCAGTTTTTTCCCAGGCTGCGTCATCATATATGCCAGAAACAGCCGTGCCTGGGCAAACTTTTCTTCATAGCTGCCAGGCATTTTATCCAAAAAGGATTTTTTGCCGTGAACCACCTCATCATGGGAAATCGGTAGAACAAATCCCTCTGCATAGGCATACATCATAGGGAATGTGACCTTGTCATGATTGTGTTTCCGAAATAAGGGATCCAGTTCGGCGAAACTTAGCGTATCGTTCATCCAACCCATATTCCATTTCAGAGAAAAGCCCAGTCCCTGCCGCTGAAAGGTAGTAACATCCGGCCAGGCGGTAGACTCTTCCGCAATCATCAGCACGTCAGGATAATAAGTGGCCATTGCGGAATTCAGTTTTTGAAAAAAGGCAATCGCTTCCAGATTGCGGTTGTCTCCATGGACATTGGGAATCCACTCCCCATCTTTTTTGCCGTAATCCAGATATAGCATAGAGGCCACAGCGTCTACCCGCAGTCCGTCGATATGATACTCGGAAGCCCAAAATACCGCGTTGGAAATAAGAAATGACTGTACCTCGGGTCGACCAACATCAAAGCAGCGGGTACCCCAGTCGGCCTGTTCCATACGATCCCATCCCTGATATTCGTATAGGGGCCCGCCGTCGAATTCAAAAAGTCCTGCTTCATCCTTGGGAAAGTGGGCAGGTACCCAGTCCAGCAGCACGCCGATTCCTGCACAGTGCATATGATCCACAAACGCCATAAAATCCTGAGGGGTCCCAAATCGGGAGGTAGGAGCAAAATATCCTGTAAGCTGATACCCCCAAGATCCGTCAAAGGGATATTCCATAATAGGCATCAGCTCCACATGGGTATAGCCCATCTGCAGTACATAAGGAGCCAGTTCTTCGGCAAGCTGTCGATAGGACAAAAAAGTACCGTCGGCGCGGCGCATCCAGGAAGCCGCATGCAGCTCATAAATGTTTATGGGCTGTCTTTTGCAGGCCTCTCTTGTATACCTTGTACGGCGGGATTCCATCCAGGCACGGTCCTTCCAGGAAAAATCGGAAAGACTAGAAAAACGAGACGCGGTATTTGGCTGAAGCTCTGCATAAAACGCATACGGATCCGCTTTATACAGCTCTCCTTTTTTTGTATGAAGCTTGTATTTGTATCCGTATCCCTCGCCAAAACGCTGGCTGGAAATGTGTCCTTCCCAAACGCCTGCCGAATCAATACGCACCATAGGATCCTGCTCGCTCCAGTCATTAAACAGTCCTACAATAAAAACCGCTTCAGCTCCCGGCGCCCAAAGACGGAAAACATATCCATCGTCGGTACGATGCGCCCCCATATATTCAAAGGCTCTGTAGTTTGTTCCTTCGTGGAACAGATACAGCCCCTGATTGTCCTGCTGCATTGCTGCCATAAATTCCCCCAACTATTACTCCGTTCTTTTTAGAATACAGTATTATACATCCCCGATTAACCTCTTTTCGATACGTCTTTAAAAAAAGAAAAAAGGCCCTGAAGGACCTTTTTTCTTTTTTTGATTTTTTACTTTACCCTTGGAAGCATATCCGCAAATTGCAAAAAAGCTGCAAAGTCCATAGCGTCTGCTTGCTCTGTAGGCCGCTCTCCCCTTACATGAAGATAGTCGGTAATAAGAATTACCTGCAAGCCGGCATCTATCGCTCCAAGATCGTCCATTGTGTCGTTTCCAACCATGAGACATAATTCCGGCTGTGCTCCTACTGCCGCCGCTGCCTCACGAAAATAATCGGGAGAGGGCTTGCAGTACCGGCAGTTGTCATAATTGGTCACATAGTCGAAATCCGACGGCTCTATGCCCGCCCAAGACATGCGTCTGCGATTGGCAGAAAGAGGAAATACCGGATTGGTAGCGCATACAAGCTTGTATCCCTTCTCACGTAAGCCCTGCAGCAATTTCTTCTCGTTGCCCCGGTAGTGAACCACCCGCCGCACATCTTCAAAGGGGCCATTATAGAATTTCTCATAAAAGGCCTCTACATCGACAGGGCAATCTGGCCACACCTGGTAAAACACCTGACGAAACCGCTGGATATTGGACAAGCTCCCATCGTTTTGCTTCATAGCGTGAAAGCCCTTCATAGCGGCCGCATCAAACCGCTCCGCCTGACTGCTGCCAAACTGCTTTACCGCAAATGTATGCAGGTCTCCAAAATAGGCCTCGGTTAGCTCCGCCTGTACATAGGGAACCAGGGTTGCATCCAAATCAAAAAAGATCGTATTGATCCGCTCTGTATATAGTATTTCCAGATTGCTCGTCATATGCGCCTCTAGGTGAATTTTTCTTTATTTTATCAAAGTTAGCGTGTATTCTTTTGTACCCAGTCCTACTTCTTCCAGTTTTTCTATCTGGACATAGGGATCTTTGCCATGAAGCCGGTAGAACAGATGTCCTTCCTTTTTCAGCTCCATTCCATCGGGAATCCCCTCGGAAATCAAATTTTCCATTTTGACAGCGTCTACAGACGCCTGTTCCAGGGATACCATATCCCATCCGGACATAATTCCGATATCGGGAACCAGCGCAGGTGTAGTCATACCCCAACAATCGCACAGAGCGGTAATTTGTGTAAGTACGTTTATATAAAAAATATTTCCCGGCGCAAAGGTATCGCAAACCGCTTTGGTACACAGCGCCATGCCGGTTTGGAAATCTGTATAGTCATGCGAATCCAGTGTGATAGCATTTGTAGGGCAAACTTTCACGCAATGCTGGCACAGGGTGCAATTATGGTAGTTTACATGATAGGCGCCATCCTCCCCGAAATGATTTGCATAATGGTTGCAGGCACCTAAACATTTATTACAATGAATGCATTTATCCGGATCCCACAAAAGTCCCCCCTCCAGGGAGTGAATCTCATGACGGGTCCGATCGGTAACACAGCCCATAGCAATATTTTTGCACGCGCCTCCGTATCCGCAGGCGCCATGCCCTTTTACATGAGAAAAATCAATCATAAAATCAGCGTCGTAAATTAGTCCCGCCACATCAATATGCCGGAGCTTTTTATAGTCTGCCTCTACTGTGTAAAAATATTTGCCGAAATACCCGCAATCATCCAGAACAGGACAGCCCAGTCCAGATTCGGAATACCCTCTCTCATGCGGACGGCGGTGGGCTATATAGTGGTCTGTAATAAAGCATTCACCGCCGTTGTCTTGAACAAACTGAACCAGTTTACGCACAAAAACAGGCGGAATTGTAGAGTAGGAAACGCCGTCTCCCACATGCATTTTAATTGCAACTTTTTTCCCCCGAACAGCCTCGCCCAATCCACACGCCAAAAGCATTCGGGAAAATTTTTCAGGCAGCGTCTGAGACGCTTCATATCTGGAAAATGCCATTGGTGAAAAATAAACTTCAGACATTTTATTGCTCCTATTCCTATAAAATACTCTATAAAAATACCAGAGGTATTCTATCACAAATTTGTATAGACTGCAAGGAATATTTTTGATATGGCGCCAGAATGACAGCAAATCGCAAAATTTGCAAAATTTGCAATTTTATATTGACAAACTTGCAAAACGTGTGATAAAATAACATCACGTATTTGAATAAACAGAAAGAGAGAAACTTTATATGGCGTTTCAAAATCAATATTTTGCAGATTTAATGGATCGGGTAGTAAAGCGCAACCCTGACGAGGCAGAGTTTCACCAGGCAGTACAGGAAGTGTTGGAATCCTTGGAACCGGTAGCGGCTGCCCATCCTGAATATATTGACCGGGGTATTTTTGAGTCTATTGTCGAACCGGAACGGATTATCAAATTCCGTGTACCTTGGGTAGACGACAACGGTAAAGTGCAGGTTAACAGAGGATTTCGCGTGCAGTTCAATTCTGCCATCGGACCTTACAAGGGCGGGCTGCGGTTCCATCCCTCTGTATATGAAGGCATTATCAAATTTTTGGGATTTGAACAGATTTTTAAAAACAGTCTGACCGGACTGCCTATCGGCGGCGGAAAAGGCGGCAGCGACTTTGACCCCAAAGGAAAATCCGATATGGAGGTTATGCGGTTCTGCCAGAGCTTTATGACAGAACTTTCCAAACATATCGGCGCGGATACAGACGTTCCTGCTGGAGATATCGGCGTAGGCGGCCGGGAAATTGGATTTATGTATGGTCAGTACAAACGCCTGCGCAACGAATCCGTAGGTGTGCTTACAGGAAAGGGACTGACTTATGGCGGTTCTCTTGCCAGAACCCAAGCGACAGGTTACGGCCTTTGCTATTTTACCCAGGAAATGCTGCAGGCAAAGGGCAAAAGCTTTGCAGGACAGACTGTGGTAATTTCCGGTTCCGGAAACGTTGCTATTTACGCAGCAGAAAAGGCAACGCAGCTTGGTGCAAAAGTGGTAGCGCTTTCTGACTCTGCCGGATATGTTTACGATTCCAATGGAATTGATCTGGACGCCGTAAAGGAAATCAAAGAAGTAAAGCGGGGCCGTATTTCCGAATATGTACAGACCCATCCCAACGCGAAATATACAGACGGCTGCAGCGGGATCTGGACGATTCCCTGTGATATCGCGCTTCCCTGCGCAACCCAGAACGAACTGGACGGCGATGCTGCCAAGGCTCTGATCAAAAACGGTGTGTTTGCTGTTGCGGAAGGCGCGAATATGCCCAGTACACCAGAAGCTATTGCTGCATTCCAGAGTGCTGGTGTATACTTTGGACCTGCGAAAGCGGCAAATGCCGGCGGCGTAGCCACTTCCGCACTGGAAATGAGCCAGAACTCCATGCGGTACAGTTGGACATTTGAAGAGGTCGACGCAAAGCTGAAGGATATTATGGTAAATATTTATAAAAACTGCGCTGCTGCTGCAGAACAGTTTGATATGAAAGACAATCTTGTAGCCGGCGCAAACATTGCAGGATTTTTGAAAGTAGCCGATGCAATGATGGCACAGGGCGTTGTTTGATCGGTTTTTGTAGCACAGATCAAAAAAAGGGGGGAATAATCCCCCCTTTTTTCACTTAGATTTCCAAGGGACTCCTTTGGCGCACGGCTTTGCTGTTTCTCTACCAAATAAGATTAAACGGAGTTTGGCGTCTACTTTCCGGCCAGTTTATAACTTTCTCGAATCCGTTCTTTTAATTCCTCATCAGGAATGCTCCCATTTAGTACGAATGTGTACCAACTCTTCTTATTCATATGCCACCCTGGATAGTAATTGTCTCTTGATAAAATCGTTTCAGCTTCAGCCGGATTCATGCGGAGGTCTATAATTTCCTCAATCCTATCCGATTCCAGTCCAATCTTTTTTCCTGCGACTGTTAAAATTGCGCCATACCATTTCTTATTATCTTTTCTGCGCCAAACAGCATTTTCTGGAAATTTTGCCCAAAGGAATTCCAGTTCATCTCCATATATTTCTCTGACAAACTCCGTAACCATCTGTGCCTGTGCCGTTTTAAAAATTGCGGTTTCATAACAATTCTGAACAATATCAAACAACACCTGTTCGATTGCCGATCTGATTTTGCCTACATATGCACCGGAAGCGTTGGTCTTATAAAGAATATATCCTTCGCCGGTTTCTTTTTCAATCAAATCTGTTTCAATTGTATTGTCTGCGCCAATCTGAACTGTGAGCGCAAACGCGCCATTCAAAATTTCCGTAAAATATTGAAAATAATCTCCATCTCTTTTAAAGCCGTAAGACAGCAACCTTTCCGGGACGGGCTTTTTTCTTTTTATAATCTCGTCAAACATAACTTATCCTCCCTATTCCACTACTTTATTGCCCTTTTATTTTTCTCCCGCTGCGGGTTTGGATTTTTCAATTTCCTATTATATCATGATTTTAGACTGCGCGAAGTGCAGTCTGCCGCGACAGCGGGTGCAGCGGCAGCGCCGGTGCAAATCAGTCATCAATAGCCGCTATGCGGCTATTATATCACAAATCCGAGGACGTGAAAACAGGAAGCTTTTTAGTTGGAGCTCTTACTCCCTTAGTATACGATGCAAGCGGTCGAAAACTAGTTAGTTACTACTATTGCCGCCACAAGCGGCAGCTTGCATATCACGGTTTTTCCCCCGGCAATCGATATGCAGAATCCCCCCTGCTCCCTTGACAGGGACTGGGGCGAATGCTATAATGATATATATTTTAACAACGTATAATAATAGCTGCGAGAGCAGCTATTGACGGCCGATTCGTAGCGGCGGTGCTATTGCCTCCGCTTTCGCGGCAGACTGCACTTCGTGCAGCCAAAAATCATGATATAATGAGGTGTTTTGCCATGAAATGGACTTCGCTCAACGAGCTGCGGGAGCAGTTTTTGTCCTTCTTTGAATCCAAGGGACATTTGCGCCTGCAGAGCTTTTCCCTGATCCCTGTAAACGATAAATCTTTGCTGCTGATTAACTCCGGTATGGCGCCTATGAAGCGATATTTTACCAGAGAAGAAGAGCCGCCCAGAGACAGGGTGTGCACCTGCCAAAAATGTATTCGTACAGGAGATATTGACAACGTGGGAAAAACCTCCCGGCATGGTACCTTTTTTGAGATGCTTGGTAATTTCTCTTTTGGCGATTATTTTAAAGAAGAAGCGATTTCATGGAGTTGGGAATTTCTCACACAAGTCTTAGAAATTCCTGCGGACAGACTGTACCCTTCCGTATATGAGGAAGACAACGAAGCATACGCTATTTGGAAAGAAAAAATCGGCGTGGCCCCGGAAAGAATTGTCCGCTTGGGTAAAGCGGACAACTTCTGGGAGCACGGTAGCGGCGCCTGCGGTCCCTGCTCGGAAATCTATTTCGACCGCGGTAAGGCCTACGGCTGTGGGAAACCGAGTTGTTACCCCGGTTGTGATTGTGACCGCTATGTGGAAGTTTGGAATAATGTTTTCTCTCAATACAACAGCGACGGAAACGGACATTATACAGAGCTGGCACGAAAAAATATTGATACCGGCATGGGATTGGAGCGCCTCGCCTGTGTGATACAGGGAGTGGACAACCTGTTTGAAGTAGATACTATCCGCAAGATTTTGGATACAGTCTGTGCCACTGCTGGCGTACAATATGGCGTGAAGCCCCAAACGGATATGTCCGTTCGTGTGATCACCGACCATATCCGCAGCGCTACCTTTATGATTGCAGACGGAGTAATTCCTTCTAACGAAGGCAGAGGGTACGTGCTCCGCCGCCTCCTGCGCCGGGCCGCACGGCATGGCAAACGAATTGGGATTCGCGGTATATTCCTGGGCGAGCTTTGTAAAGTGGCAATTGGAGAAAGCTGCGGCGCATATCCACAGCTTTTGGAAAAGCAGGAATACATCCAAAAAGTCATTACCATGGAAGAAGAGCGCTTTGAAGCAACCATCGACGCTGGCCTTGCTATACTGCAAAAGCTGATGGAAGACGCTCAGAAAGCAGGAAAGACAGTATTGGCTGGAACGGAAGTATTCAAGCTATATGATACCTATGGATTCCCGCTGGATCTCACCCGGGAAATTGCAGAAGAAAAAGGCCTTTCCGTAGATGAAGAAGCCTTTCAAAATCTAATGCAGGAGCAAAAGCAGCGGGCACGGGCAGCAAGAGCGGATCTGTCCAGTTGGGAAAGCGGTTCCGATGGTGTACTGTCCGGGATCACGGCTACAGAATTTGTGGGCTATACACAGGAACAAGCAGATGCTGAAATCCTCGCCATTCTTGTAGATGGAGAACGGAGCGAGACCGTTTCTGAAGGAGAATGCAGCATTATTCTCAATAAAACGCCTTTCTATGGAGAGAGCGGCGGTCAGGTGGGGGACACTGGCGAAATCACAGCCAACAACGGAAGCGCCGTCGTGCTGGATACAAAAAAAATGGGCGGTGTATATGTGCATATGTGCCGCGTTTCCTCTGGAGTTCTCCAGGAAGGCAACTGTGTGCACGCCGCTATTGACGAAGGACGCAGGCAGGCGATCCGGCGAAATCACTCCAGTGTACATCTGCTCCAGGCAGCGCTTCGGCAGGTGCTGGGAGACCATGTAGAACAAGCAGGTTCCTATGTGGACGCAGAACGTCTGCGTTTTGACTTTAGCCACTTTTCCGCACTTACCCCGGAAGAAACGGCGCAGGTAGAGGCATTGGTCAATGAAAACATTTTGTCTGCACAGCCCATTGAAACCATGGAAACCGATATGGAAACGGCTAAGAAATCAGGCGCGCTGGCTCTGTTTGGAGAAAAGTACGGAAAAACTGTGCGGGTTGTAAAAATGGGTGGATTTTCCACAGAACTTTGTGGCGGCACCCATGCGGACAACACGGGCAAAATCGGGCTTTTCAAGATATTGTCGGAAAGTTCCGTGGCTGCAGGTGTGCGCCGTATTGAAGCCGTGTCCGGATTGGGTGTGCTGACGCTTCTAGCAGAACGGGATGCGCTGCTTGCGCAGACAGCCAAAAATCTGCGGGCAAATAGCCCTTCTGATCTCCCTGGAAAAGCTGCCGGCATGCAACAGGAAGTGGCAAAGCTGAAAAAAGAAATAGAGGGACTGCAGGCACGTCTTGCCGGCGGGAAGCTGGACGCTATTCTTGCATCCGCCAAACCGGTAGGGGCGGTCAGGCTTTGTACAGCGCATATGAAAGATATGTCTGTGGAAACAGCCCGTAACCTATGCGACAAGCTGCGGGATCAGGATAGCGCTGTTGTAGTGGTGTTGGCAGTGCAGGATGGAGAAAGGCTGAACTTTGTATCCTGCTGCGGCAAAGATGCAGTGCAGGCGGGCGCCCATGCGGGAATGCTGCTCAAAGAAGTGTCCGCAGTGACCGGCGGTAAGGGCGGTGGCCGACCGGATTCCGCAACATCCGGCGGACGGGATATCGCTAAAATTCCTCACTGTCAGAAGCACCATATCCACGCCCATTTCCGAGGCTCTGACTGCATTTTCGAC
>CAJUIQ010000018.1:36576-40457 GCA_910586545.1 uncultured Eubacteriales bacterium | reverse complement strand
GCGGGCGAGTGCGAGACCTGCGAGAGCCGGAAGTACCAGGACGGGTCCGACGACATGGGCGTTTCCTTCCAGACCCCCACCAACATCAAGCCGGAGCAGGCGGCCTCCGCCGTCCGGGGCCACGAGATGGAGCACGTCTACCGGGAGCAGGCCAAGGCCGACCGGGAGGGCCGGAAGGTGGTCAGCCAGAGCGTGACCATGCACACAGGAATCTGCCCGGAGTGCGGCAATGAAACGGCATATCGGCCGTACGGTGACAGACGGCGTAGTCAGTGGCATCGGCGGATTCGGCGGCCTTTTCCGTCCGAGCTTTGCCGGCATGAAGGATCCCGTGCTCGTATCCGGTACAGATGGGGTAGGAACGAAACTCCGGCTGGCATTTTTGCTGGATCGTCATGATACGGTAGGAATCGACTGCGTGGCGATGAGTGTAAACGATATTATTTGCTGTGGCGCGGCGCCTATGTTTTTTCTGGACTATATTGCCTGCGGCAAAAATGTCCCTGAAAAGATTGCTTCTGTAGTGGCGGGAATTGCGGAAGGATGCGTTCAGTCCGGCGCTGCCCTCATTGGTGGCGAGACTGCTGAGATGCCCGGGTTTTATCCAGAAAACGAATATGATTTGGCAGGCTTTGCTGTGGGTATTGTAGATAGAACTAGAATTATCGACGGCAGCCGTGTAGAAAAAGGAGATGTGCTGATCGCGCTGCCCTCTAGTGGGGTGCATTCCAACGGATTTTCTTTGGTGCGGAAGGTGTTTGACCTAGAGCACTGCCAAACACTTACTGATCCTGTTCCGGAGCTTGGTGGCGCTAGCCTAGGGGAGACGCTTTTGGAGCCTACCAGAATTTATGTGAAACCCATGCTGTCGTTGTTTGAAAAGGCAGATGTGCGGGCTGTTTCCCATATCACCGGCGGCGGATTCTATGAAAATATTCCCAGAAGTATCCCGGCAGGCTTTACTGCGAAGGTGGAAAAAGGCGCGGTGCGTACACCGGCAATTTTTGATCTGATCGCGAGCCGGGGTAATGTGCCCCAGCGGGATATGTTTAACACATACAATATGGGCGTGGGCATGTGCGTTACCGTGGCGAAACAGGACGCGGATCTAGCAGTGTCGGTTCTCCGGGACGCAGGCGTAGACGCATATATATTCGGAGAAATTGCGCAGGGGGACGAGGGAATCGTTCTTTGCTAAGGAGAGATGGCAAGAGGATGAGCAGCGATAAAATTAAAATTGCGGTACTGGTTTCCGGCGGCGGAACCAATTTGCAGGCACTGATCGATGCCCAGCGGGACGGCAGTCTGCGCAGCGGAGAAATTGTTCTTGTAGTGTCCAGCAATCCGAAGGCATATGCTATCAATCGTGCGGCGGATGCGGGAATCGAAGCAGTAACCGTATGCAGAAAGGAAGCGGGAGATCAATTTGAAGCGCAGCTGATTCGGACACTGGAGAAGCACCAGATTGAAATGATTGTACTGGCTGGGTTTATGAGTATTTTGTCGGCAGACTTTATCTCTCATTTTACGGACCGTATCATCAATATCCATCCGTCTCTGATTCCTTCTTTTTGTGGTAAGGGGATGTATGGCCTGCATGTACATGAGGCTGCGCTGGCGTATGGAGTGAAAGTCAGCGGCGCTACTGCACATTATGTAAATGAAGTGACGGACGGTGGGAAAATTATTCTGCAGAAAGCTGTGCGTGTGCGCCAGGACGATACCCCGGAAAGTTTGCAAAAGCGGATTATGAAACAAGCGGAATGGGATATTCTCCCCCGTGCGACAGAGCAGATCGCAAAAAAGCTGCAGAAAGAAAAAAAGGACGGATCCCGTCCTGCTACAGAATAGAAAGGATTGCGTCATGGATAAAATCAGTACATTGCTGAAGGATAACGCATACCCCGGTCGGGGCATTATTACCGGTATGAGTGCGGATGGCACTAAAGCGGTAGCTGCATATTTTATTATGGGCAGAAGCGCCAATAGCCGCAACCGCATATTTGCGGCGGAAGGGGAAGATTTAAAAACCAAGGCTTTCGACGAGACAAAAGTAGAGGATCCCTCACTGATCATCTATTATCCCGTTCGTACTTTGCAAAATCATTTGATTGTAACCAACGGAGATCAGACAGATACAATTTTTAACTATCTTTCCCAAGGAAAAACGATGGAAGATGCGCTGTCTACCCGGTGCTTTGAGCCGGACGCACCACTGTTTACTCCTAGAATCAGCGCGTTGCTCACATTTGCGGCTGATGCGTTTTCCTATAAAATGAGCATCTTGAAAGCGGCTGATGCAGCAGGGAACCATTGCGCACGGCAGTATTTCTGTTAT
The DNA here is from genome assembly GCA_910586545.1 of uncultured Eubacteriales bacterium. Classification (GTDB taxonomy): domain Bacteria; phylum Bacillota; class Clostridia; order Oscillospirales; family CAG-272; genus Avispirillum. Next base: position 38,119 of record CAJUIQ010000018.1, on the reverse strand, counting down.
GAAGGTGCAGCGGGGGAGGGCCACTTTATCCATACCTACCAGTGTGATGGAAATCCTCCTCCGTCTTTTGCGGGAGAGCCAAAATTGGTAGAAATTCCAGATTGTATCGAAGATTTCACGACACAGATATGGGAAAACCTCCATTCAGATAATAAAATATCGCTGTTTGTGCGGTATATCGATCTTGCCGACGGGGACATCCAAACCCGTATTCTGAATAAAAACCTGTGAGGAATAGGAATATGAAAGAATTTGAACTGAAATATGGCTGCAACCCCAATCAAAAACCATCTAGGATTTATATGGAAGACGGCAGTGAACTGCCCATTGAAATTTTGAACGGCAAGCCTGGCTATATTAATTTTCTGGATGCTTTTAACAGCTGGCAGCTTGTGAAGGAACTAAAAGGCGCGTTGAATATGCCTGCGGCTACCTCCTTTAAGCATGTCAGCCCGACTTCTGCCGCAGTGGGAATTCCCCTGCCTCTTTCTTTGAAGCGCGCTTGCTTTGTAGACGATATAGAGGGCCTGGATGATTCTCCCTTGGCCTGTGCATATGCAAGAGCCAGAGGAACAGACCGTATGTCCTCCTTTGGCGACTGGATTGCCCTCAGCGAGGTGTGCGATGTGACGACGGCACGGTTGATTCAGCGTGAGGTGTCCGATGGGGTTATTGCTCCTGGGTACGATCCCGAGGCGTTGGAAATTCTGCGCTCCAAGAAAAAGGGCAACTATAATATTGTAAAAGTTGATCCGAACTTTGTGCCGGCAGAAAAAGAAAAAAAGCAGGTATTTGGTGTTACGTTTGAGCAGGGAAGAAACAATTTTGTAATTGATGAGGCGCTTCTTTCCAATATTGTAACGGAAAATAAAATCCTTCCAGAGGAAGGAAAGCGAGATTTGATCATTGCGCTCATTACGTTGAAATATACCCAGTCCAACTCTGTCTGCTATGCGGTAGACGGACAAGCAATCGGAGTGGGCGCCGGTCAGCAGTCCAGAATTCACTGTACCCGCCTTGCGGGGCAGAAAGCCGATATTTGGCATCTGCGTCAGCACCCGAAAGTGCTGGATCTGCCTTTTCTGGAGTCTGTACCGCGTGCTGTGCGAGACAATACCATTGATGTGTATATTTCCGAAGACAGCGACGATGTGTTGGCAGACGGCAAATGGCAGCAGTTTTTCTCTGTTTGCCCCGAGGCTTTGACGGTCAAAGAGAAAAAAGAATACCTTGCGGGAATCAGTGGAGTCTCTCTGGGCAGCGACGCCTTCTTCCCCTTTGACGACAACATCATTCGGGCGCATCGCAGCGGTGTATCTTACATTGCTCAGCCTGGCGGCAGTGTGCGGGACGATATCGTTATCTCCTCCTGCAATACGTATGGAATCACTATGGCGTTTACCGGTATGCGGTTGTTCCATCATTAATTTAATATATTCCCGCCGGACACAGGAAATCCCTGTGTCCGGCCCATTGCGTTGTGGAAGCATGATCAACAATAGAAAGGATATCCAATTTATATGAATATCTTAGTAGTAGGCGG